>NZ_JBCLSK010000008.1:0-59589 GCF_041225505.1 Streptococcus hyointestinalis
GTGGTGATTACAATTATATCTCTCTGAGGTGTTTTTTCATACTTTTAAGTGGCTAACTTCATTTTAGAACTTTTAATCAAAATAGCAGGACTTACTTTTTTCACTTATATCAGCAAAAAGATTGCAATTTCAGCGAAATAAGTATATAATATGAATTGTTGAAAGGACTTGCATAACCAGTCAAGTTAATCTTTTCACATTGTCTGAGAGCTTGTCTCTCTTAAAAATATTATTTAATTGATTTTCATAAGGAGGAAATCACTAATGGTAGTTAAAGTTGGTATTAACGGTTTCGGTCGTATCGGTCGTCTTGCTTTCCGTCGTATCCAAAACGTTGAAGGTGTTGAAGTAACTCGTATCAACGACCTTACAGATCCAGCAATGCTTGCACACTTGTTGAAATACGATACAACTCAAGGTCGTTTCGACGGTACTGTTGAAGTTAAAGAAGGTGGATTCGAAGTTAACGGTAAATTCGTTAAAGTTTCTGCTGAACGTGATCCAGAACAAATCGACTGGGCAACTGACGGTGTAGAAATCGTTCTTGAAGCTACAGGTTTCTTTGCTTCTAAAGAAAAAGCTGAAAAACATTTGCACGCAAACGGTGCTAAAAAAGTTGTTATTACAGCACCAGGTGGTAACGATGTTAAAACTATCGTTTTCAACACTAACCACGACATCCTTGATGGTACTGAAACAGTAATCTCAGGTGCTTCATGTACTACAAACTGTCTTGCACCAATGGCTAAAGCTTTGAACGATGCATTTGGTATCAAACAAGGTTTGATGACTACTATCCACGCTTACACTGGTGACCAAATGACTCTTGACGGTCCACACCGTGGTGGTGACCTTCGTCGTGCACGTGCTGCTGCAGAAAACATCGTACCTAACTCAACAGGTGCTGCTAAAGCTATCGGTCTTGTTATCCCAGAATTGAACGGTAAACTTGACGGTGCTGCACAACGTGTTCCTGTTCCATCTGGATCAGTTACTGAATTGGTAGCAGTTCTTGACAAAGAAGTTACTGCTGAAGAAGTGAATGCAGCTATGAAAGCAGCTTCAAACGAATCTTACGGTTACAACGAAGACCAAATCGTATCTTCTGATATCGTTGGTATTTCATACGGTTCATTGTTTGACGCTACTCAAACTAAAGTTCAAACAGTTGACGGACACCAATTGGTTAAAGTTGTTTCATGGTACGACAACGAAATGTCATACACTTCACAACTTGTTCGTACACTTGAATACTTCGCAAAAATCGCTAAATAATTTTTGCTAGTAGCAGAAGCCAGAGATTTTCTCTGGTTTCTTTTTTTATTCTATATTCTTTTTAGAAACTTTGTGAAAAATATGGTATAATAAAACGGTAGAAAAAATTATAAGGAGTCTTTACTAATGGCTAAATTAACTGTTAAAGACGTGGATTTGAAAGGTAAAAAAGTCCTCGTTCGTGTTGACTTTAACGTTCCTTTGAAAGATGGCGTTATTACTAACGATAACCGTATCACAGCTGCTCTTCCAACAATCAAATACATTGTTGAGCATGGTGGACGTGCTATTCTTTTCTCACACCTTGGACGTGTTAAAGAAGAAGCAGACAAAGAAGGTAAATCTTTGGCGCCTGTAGCTGCTGACTTGTCAGAAAAGCTTGGCCAAGAAGTTATCTTCCCAGGTGTTACACGTGGTGAAAAATTAGAAGCTGCTATCGCTGACATGAAAGATGGCGACGTTCTTCTTGTTGAAAACACTCGTTTTGAAGATGTTGATGGCAAGAAAGAATCTAAGAACGACCCAGAACTTGGTAAATACTGGGCAAGCCTTGGTGATGGTATCTTTGTTAACGACGCATTTGGTACAGCTCACCGTGCACACGCTTCAAACGTAGGTATCTCAGCTAACGTTGACAAAGCAGTGGCTGGTTTCCTTCTTGAAAACGAAATTGCATACATCAAAGAAGCTGTTGAAAACCCAGTTCGTCCATTTATCGCTATCCTTGGTGGTTCAAAAGTTTCAGACAAGATTGGTGTTATCGAAAACTTACTTGAAAAAGCTGATAAAGTCCTTATCGGTGGTGGTATGACTTATACTTTCTTCAAAGCACAAGGAATCGAAATCGGTAACTCTCTTGTTGAAGAAGACAAACTTGATGTGGCTAAGTCTCTTCTTGAAAAAGCAAACGGTAAATTGATCTTGCCAGTAGACTCTAAAGAAGCAAACGCTTTTGCAGACTATACTGAAGTGAAAGATACTGAAGGTGAAGCTGTTGACCCAGGTTTCCTTGGTCTTGACATCGGTCCAAAATCAATCGCTAAATTTGACCAAGAATTGACTGGTGCTAAAACAGTTGTTTGGAATGGTCCTATGGGTGTCTTTGAAAACCCTGACTTCCAAGCTGGTACTATCGGTGTAATGGACGCTATCGTTAAACAACCAGGCGTGAAATCAATCATCGGTGGTGGTGACTCAGCTGCAGCTGCTATCAACCTTGGTCGTGCAGACAAGTTCTCATGGATCTCTACTGGTGGTGGTGCTTCTATGGAACTCCTTGAAGGTAAAGAACTTCCAGGTCTTGCTGCCCTTACAGACAAATAAAATAAGTTAAAAGAGTTGCTTAATGCAACTCTTTTTCTTGTGGGAAATAGCCTTTTTGTTTTGGTCAAGTTATGTTAGAATAGAACTAATCAAAAAGGTTAGGATTATTTATGTTAAAAAAATACAAGTTTTCTCCTGATAAGTTTCATCTAGGCATGCGGACGGTCAAGACTGGACTTGCTGTTTTTATTGTTCTGTTGGTCTTTCATCTCTTTTATTGGGAGGGCTTGCAAATTGGTGCTTTGACGGCTGTTTTTAGCTTGCGTGAAAATTTTGATAAGAGCATTCACTTTGGGGTGTCCCGTATCGTTGGTAATAGCATTGGTGGTCTTTTAGCTTTAATCTTTTTTCTCCTCAAGATTTGGTTTCACGAAGCCTTTTGGGTGACGCTCTTTTTTGTCCCAATACTAACCATGCTCTGTATCATGATCAATGTCGCTATCGACAATAAATCTGGTGTCATTGGAGCAGTAGCTGCTCTACTCATCATCACACTTTCTATTCCTACGGGCAATACCATTTTATACGTGTTTGCGAGGGTTTTTGAGACCTTCTGTGGGGTTTTTATCGCTACTTTGGTCAATACCGATGTGGACTGGTTGCGCCAGCGATTTCTCAAAAAGAAAACTAAAGAAAAATGATGTTATAAAATATAACATAAAGTCTTGACAGAATGCCATAAAGGTTTTATAATGAAGTAGTGAAAGGAGGACATCATGAAAGGTAAGGAATTACGTCGTAGTATGGCAGTTTTTTCCATAGGTGCTGTCATGAAGTTGACAGATTTATCAGCTAGGCAGATTCGTTACTATGAGGATCAGGGCTTGATTTCCCCAGAGAGAACGTCTGGAAATCGCCGCATGTTCTCATTAAATGACATGGATCGTCTGCTAGAGATCAAAGACTTTCTGGATGAGGGGCTTAATATTGCAGCAATCAAGCGGGAGTATGCTGACCGTAAGGATCGCAATTTGCAAAAGCAACAGGCTCTGACAGACGAGGACGTCAGACGTATCTTACGTGATGAACTCCAAAATCAAGGTCGCTTTGCGACTCCTTCACAAACCATTGGTAAAGGCCGCTTTTAGGCGTTAGTGCAGTAAATCTAAGGAGAGAAGATGGCAATCACAGCAGCAGACATTCGTCGTGAAGTAAAAGAAAAAAACGTAACTTTTTTGCGTTTGATGTTTTCAGATATTGCAGGAACACTTAAAAATGTTGAAATTCCAGCAACACAAGAGCAACTAGATAAGGTCTTGTCAAACAAGGCTATGTTTGACGGCTCTTCCATCGAAGGATTCGTTCGTATCAACGAATCTGACATGTACCTCTACCCTGACTTGGACACATGGACAGTCTTTCCTTGGGGTGGTGAAAATGGTGCTGTGGCAGGCCTGATTTGTGATATTTACACAGCAGAGGGTGAACCATTTGCAGGAGACCCTCGTGGAAACCTCAAATGTGCCCTTAAACACATGGAAGAAGTTGGTTTCAAATCCTTTAACCTTGGTCCAGAGCCAGAGTTTTTCCTTTTCAAATTGGATGAAAAAGGTGAGCCAACGCTTGAAGTGAACGACAGAGGTGGTTACTTTGACTTGGCACCAACTGACCTTGCGGACAACACACGTCGTGAGATTGTTAATGTCTTGACAGAAATGGGCTTTGAAGTGGAAGCGAGTCACCACGAAGTGGCTGTTGGTCAACACGAGATTGACTTTAAATATGCTGATGTTTTGAAGGCTTGTGACAATATCCAAATCTTTAAGCTGGTTGTTAAGACTATCGCTCGTAAGCATGGTTTGTATGCAACCTTCATGGCAAAACCAAAATTTGGTATCAACGGTTCAGGTATGCACTGTAACATGTCTCTCTTTGACCAAGAAGGCAACAATGCTTTTTACGATCCTGAGGATCCTCGTGGTATGCAATTGTCTGAGACGGCTTACGCTTTCTTGGGTGGTTTGATGGCGCATGCTTACAGCTTTACAGCTATCATGAACCCAACGGTTAACTCTTACAAACGTTTGGTTCCTGGCTATGAAGCTCCTGTTTACATTGCTTGGGCAGGACGTAACCGTTCACCACTTATCCGAGTACCTGCTTCTCGTGGCATGGGAACACGTCTTGAGTTGCGCTCAGTTGACCCAACGGCTAACCCATACCTAGCGCTTGCTGTTTTGCTTGAAGCTGGACTAGATGGTATTAAAAATAAAATTGAAGCGCCAGCTCCAGTTGAGTCTAACATCTACGTGATGTCACCTGCTGAGCGTAAAGCTGCTGGTGTCGTAGACCTCCCATCTACACTTCACAACGCTCTTAAAGCTCTTGAGGAAGATGAAGTGGTTAAAGCTGCACTTGGTAACCACATCACAACCAACTTCCTAGAAGCCAAACGTATCGAGTGGGCAAGCTACGCTGCCTTTGTCTCACAATGGGAAATCGATAACTATTTAGACTTGTATTAAAATACAAAAGATTGAAGCAAAGGCTTCAATCTTTTTTGTTAAACCATTTAGAGAAAGTAAAAAATAGCAAGTAATCCTTGCTATTTTTGTTTCTTCTTATTTGCTTTTTTATGTGGTTTTGAGGTCTTTTTTTGTGGTTGTGATTTATCTGGTGTCAATACCATAGGGATGATAATAGGCTCACGCTCTGTACGTTCGTAAAGGAAAGGACGTAGAGCATTGACAATGGCACCGTTGACTGATTGGATGCTGGCTTCTTTGTTTTTAAGCGCAATCCGAATGGCGTTAAAAAGAATGCGTTGGCTTTCTCTGATGAGACTTCCAGACTCACGCATGTAGATGAAACCGCGGCTGAGAATGTCAGGACCTGCTAAAATCATCTTAGATTTGAAGTCGACAGTAGCAACCGCTAGGACAACACCATCTTCTGATAAATCACGGCGATCACGCAAGACAGCAGCTCCGATATCACCGATACCATTACCATCGACGTAGATGTCTTGGGCGTTGAAATGCCCAGCACGACGTGCGCTATCCTTTGTGAGGGCAAGCACGTCACCATTTTCCATGATAAAGATATTATCCTTTGGCACACCAACGTCCTGAGCGAGGCTGGCGTGAATCTTTTGCATGCGGTACTCACCGTGAACAGGCATGAAGTATTTTGGCTTAATCAAGCGCAACATGAGTTTTTGCTCTTGCTGACCACCGTGTCCAGAGGTGTGGATGTTGTTAATCTTACCGTGGATAACCTCAACACCTGCTTCTTGGATGGTGTTGATAAGTTTGTTGACACTTGTGGTATTTCCAGGAATAGGGCTAGATGAGAAGATGACCGTGTCACCAGGCTGTAGAGAGACCTGACGGTGCATGCCGTTTGCGATACGAGCAAGGGCTGCCATCGGCTCCCCTTGGCTACCGGTACACATAATCATCACTTCGCTGGCATGGTAATTTTTAAGCTCACTTGGCTCGATGAAAGTCCCTTTTGGCACTTTGATGTAACCAAGCTCAATACCATTGACAATCGCCTTTTCCATAGAGCGTCCAAAGACAGCGATTTTACGTCCTGTCTTGACCGCAGCGTCAGCCGCTTGCTGCAAGCGGAAGATGTTTGACGCAAAAGAGGCAAAGATGATACGTCCGTGGATACCCTCGATAATTTTCATAATGGACTGTCCAACGACTTTTTCCGAATTGGTAAAGGTTGGAATCTCAGCGTTGGTTGAGTCTGATAGGAGACAGAGGACACCTTCCTCACCCAGCGCAGCCATTTTGTGCAGGTCAGCTGGCTCACCAACGGGTGTAAAGTCAAACTTGAAGTCACCTGTACAGACGATTTTTCCTTGAGGCGTGTCAATCACGATACCTAAAGGCTCTGGGATAGAGTGGGTCGTCCTAAAGAAAGTAACGCTCAAGTTTTTAAAGGTCAACTCAGTATTGGCGTTAATCTCATAGAGCTTAGCGTCACGCAAAAGCCCATGCTCTTCTAGCTTACCACGGATAAGCGCTAGCGCTAGCGGTCCAGCATAGACAGGGATATTGGCTTGCTTGAGTAAAAATGGGATACCACCGATGTGGTCCTCGTGACCGTGTGTGATGACAAGAGCCTTGATACGGTCTTGGTTTTCAACAATATATGAGTAATCAGGGATGACATAGTCAATCCCAAGGAGGTCATCTTCTGGGAATTTGATACCAGCGTCTACGATGATAATCTCATCTTGATACTCAATGCCGTAGGTGTTTTTACCGATTTCCCCTAGACCACCAATGGCGTAGACTCCGACCTCCTCTGGTTTTAAATGTATTTGTGACATATTAGAGCTCCGTTATTTGAAAAACGCCGGTTTCTTTTTCGTATTCTAAATGTTTGTCAGACAATAATTCGATAAACTCGACGTTGTAAGAAGTGTTTTCTTCGATACGTTTGCGAGCGATGATACGTCCTTCAAGTTCGCTTGAAGCATCAATGTCCAAGTAAAGGGCTTTTGTTTGCTCACGACGTGGGCTGCGGTCTTTTGACTCTTGATAAAAAACTTTGTAAATCATGTCAATCCTTTCTAATATCAAAACGGTTTATCAAGCTACTACAAATCTATCAAGCCCCAAGAGGGACTTGATAGCTATCTATAAAATAAAGAAATGGAGTAGTTGATTTCACCTTGATTCGTTGCAATTATCCCAATTATATCATAAAATAATAGAGACAATCAAGTGTAAGGGAAGTTAATCATGAAAGTTTTATCCTTTGATAGCTCTAATAAAGCTTTATCTGTCGCTATTTTGGACAATGAGTCCATGCTGGCAGAGACGACTATCAACATCAAAAAAAATCATAGCATCAGCCTCATGCCGACCATCGATTTTTTAATGGCGTCTGTAGGATTAGAGCCGCAAGATTTGGAGCGTATCGTTGTGGCAGAGGGGCCTGGATCTTATACGGGCTTACGTGTGGCTGTTGCGACTGCTAAGACGCTAGCTTATACCTTAGGTATTGAGTTAGTTGGGGTATCTAGTCTTTATGCGCTTACGGCTTGTGGGAAGGCAGATGAGCTTATCGTGCCTATCATAGATGCGAGACGTCAGCATGTCTATGCAGGCTTTTACCGCAACGGCAAAGCGCAAAGAGAAGATGCTTATCTGTCCTTTAGCGATGTGCTCTCAAGTCTACATGATGAGGAAAAAGTGCACTTTGTAGGGGAAGTTGACGCTTTTAGAGAGCAGATAGAAAAAGCTCTTCCAGAAGCGCAAATAACAGAGACTTTGCCATCAGCTGTTTTGATTGGGCGCTTAGGCACACAGCTCTCACCCGTTGATGTGGATGCCTTTGTCCCACAGTACCTGAAACGTGTCGAAGCTGAGGAAAATTGGCTCAAAGACCACACTGAATCAGAGAACACCCACTATGTCAAACGTGTATAGGGAAGAAAGAGCTAGAGCTGTCTTTGAGGTGCTTACAGACGTTTACGACAGCTCACCTTGGACTTATAAGCAGGTTCTAGCAGATATGACAAAACCTGATACGGATTACTTTTTTGTCTATGACGACAAGGCAATCGTTGGCTTTTTGTCGCTGCAGCAGTTGGTAGGTGAGTGCGAGTTAACCAATATTGCCATTAAAAAAGCCTATCAAAAAAAGGGCTATGGTAAGCTCTTGCTGGCAAAACTAGATGATGTTGCCTGTCCTATCTTTTTAGAAGTGCGTGCGTCGAATACCCGTGCACAAGCCTTGTACCAGAAGGCAGGTTTTGAGGTGATTGGCAAGCGTCGTAACTATTATCACAATCCAGTAGAAGACGCTATTATTATGAAACGATGAGGAGAAAACATGCGTAAAGATCGCTATATTTTAGCTGTTGAGAGTTCTTGTGACGAGACTAGCGTTGCGGTTATCAAAAACGATACTGAGTTGTTAAGTAACATTATCGCCAGTCAAGTGGAGAGTCACAAGCGCTTTGGTGGGGTCGTGCCTGAGGTGGCGAGTCGCCATCATGTCGAGGTCATCACCACTTGCTTTCAAGACGCTTTGAGTGAGGCTGGGCTTAGAGCTTGTGACTTGGATGCGGTTGCTGTGACCTATGGACCGGGGCTTGTGGGAGCTCTCCTTGTGGGCTTGTCAGCCGCCAAGGCTTTTGCTTGGGCAAATCATCTGCCACTGATTCCTGTCAATCACATGGCTGGACACCTCATGGCAGCAAGAGTCGAAAAAGAGCTTAGCTATCCGCTGCTAGCGCTGCTTGTAAGTGGTGGGCACACCGAGCTTGTCTATGTTGAGCGTGAGGGGGATTACAAGATTGTCGGTGAGACACGTGACGATGCGGTTGGTGAGGCTTATGACAAGGTTGGTCGCGTCATGGGGTTGACTTATCCAGCAGGACGTGAGATTGACCAGCTGGCTCATCAAGGCGTAGACAGGTATGATTTTCCACGTGCTATGCTTAAAGAAAATAATCTTGACTTTTCCTTTTCTGGGCTCAAGTCAGCCTTTATCAATCTCCATCACAATGCTGCTCAAAAAGGTGAGGAGCTCTCTAAAGAAGACTTGGCAGCTTCTTTTCAAGCAGCTGTGCTTGATATTTTGATGGCAAAAACTAAGAAAGCACTGCAGGATTATCCTGTTAAAACCTTAGTGGTTGCTGGTGGTGTCGCTGCCAATCAAGGCTTGAGAGAGCGCTTAGCGCAGGAGATGACAGACGTTGATGTTGTCATTCCTCCGCTGCGACTCTGTGGAGACAATGCTGGTATGATTGCCCTAGCAGCCGCCATCGAGTACAAGCAGGCAAATGTTGCCCCCCTTTCTATCAATGCTAAACCAAGTTTAACCTTTGAGCGCCTAGATTAAATTCAAAAGCCCTTCATATTTAGGTGAAAGGGCTTTTAGCGTGTTTACATCAGTAATACTCTATGTTATAATAGACGGAATATTCTGAGAAAGGAAAGAAATGGAAGCATTAACGTTCAGTCAAGGTGTGAAAGCCTCTCTTCCAACGGCTTTAGGCTATGTGAGTATCGGGATAGCCTGCGGTGTTGTGGGTGCCAGCTCTGGCATAAGCCCGCTTGAGATGGGGTTGATGAGTGCTCTCGTCTATGGAGGGAGTGCGCAGTTCATCATGTGCGCACTGCTTGCGGCACATGCACCGGTGTCCTCTATCGTCTTGACCGTTTTCTTGGTTAATCTGCGCAATTTTCTCATGAGCCTGCATGCGACGACGATTTTTGAGAAAGCTTCGCTACTAGACGGTATCTTTATCGGTTCTTTGATAACCGATGAGAGCTACGGGGTTCTGCTCAATACCTACACGCACCAAAAACGAATAGCGCCTATCTGGATGCACGGCAACAATGTGACGGGCTACATCACTTGGGTTCTATCTGTTTTTATCAGCACGATTTTGGGTCAATACATCCCAAATCCAGAGCAGTTTGGGCTAGACTTTGCCTTGGTTGCCATGTTTGTGGCAATCTTTGCTGCACAGTTTGAAGCTATCGTCATCACGACAACTGTCAAAAAGATTGTAGCTGTTTTAGGAGCTGTTAGCTTGTCTTACTTTGTCTTAGCCAGTCTGGTGTCTGAGTCCATGGCTGTTCTTTTAGCGACCTTGATCGGTTGTTTTGTGGGGGTGTCTTATCATGAGCGTGTCAAGTGAGGTTTTAGTCGTTATTCTCTTATCAGCAGTGGTCACGTGGTTGCCAAGAGTAGCACCCTTTTTATTGACCAAGTATCAAAAGCTGCCAGATAGCCTTATTCGTTTTCTGGATTATCTACCGATTTCCATCATCTTTGCCTTGCTGCTCTCAAGTGTCATGACCGAAAAAGTCGGGCAACTGCCTAGTCTTGATATACTGACTTTTCTAGCGGTTATTCCCACCTTGTGGGTGGCGGTTCGCTATAAAAATATCCTCTTATCCGTCCTTGTCGGCGTGCTTGCCATGGCGCTTTTGCGGTTAATAGGTTAACTTTGCAAGGAGAAGCTCGAGGGCTTTTTTTTCCTTATCTGTTAAATGGCTGAGCAGTTTATCAGACTGCTGCTGTTCATAGGCGTGGAGCTTTGGATAGATGTCTAGGCTCTTTTGTGTGGGATAGATACGCTTGATTTTCTGATTGTGAGCGTCCTTTTCAAGGGTCAAATATCCCTGCTTGACCAATTTTTGCACGGCACGAAAGCTGGTTGTTCGGTCAATTTGAATGCTATCTGCTAGCTCATTTAAAAAGAGCCCTGGTGTTTCACAGATACGGATGATGTAGATGAAGAGATTGTTATTGAGCCCCATTTCTTTAAAATAGCGATTGGAGTCCATCTGGATGGTGCGTGTAATTGCCCCTATAGTACGAATGGTTGTAAACATAAGTCCTCCTTTTTCCTTTAGTTTATCAAAAAAAGATTGCTTTTGCAATAAAATATGTTATGATATATTGTAAATACAACAAAAGGAGAGAGCCATGCTACATTTTGAAAATGACTATAATAAAGGAGCCCATCCTAAATTACTACAAGCCTTAGTTGAGACCAATAACCAAGCCCAAGCAGGCTATGGCATGGACGAGTACAGCCAACAGGCTGCGGAGAAAATCAAGCAAACCTGTGCTTGTCCGCAAGCTGAGGTAACTTTCCTAACTGGCGGCACCCAGACCAATCAAGTGGTGATTGACAGCATGCTGTCCTCTTATGAGGGGGTCATCGCAGCAGAGAGTGGGCATGTGGCGGTGCATGAGGCAGGTGCCATTGAGTTTACAGGACACAAGGTCTTGACGCTTCCGACAGAGGATGGCAAGATTGATAGCAGCCAGCTTGAGCGCTATCTGAGTGATTTTTATGCGGATGGCAATCATGAGCATATGGTCTTTCCAGGCATGGTTTACATCTCTCATCCGACAGAGTACGGCATGCTCTACAGCAAGGCTGAGCTGGAAGCTCTTTCTAAGGTGTGTCGTGCCTACTCCATTCCTCTCTTTTTGGACGGCGCACGCTTAGGCTATGGTTTAGCCAGCAAGGAGAGCGACCTTGATTTGAAGGCAATAGCAGAGCTGACAGACGTTTTTTACATCGGAGGGACAAAGCTAGGTGCTCTTATGGGAGAGGCAGTTGTCTTTACCAAGTCCAATCAGCCTAAGCACTTTACCACCATTGTCAAGCAGCACGGTGCTCTGCTAGCTAAAGGACGCCTGTGTGGTGTGCAGTTTGACGCTTTCTTTACAGATGATTTGTATTTAGAGATTGGACGTGAGACCTTGGCACTTGCCGAGCAATTAAAAGCCATCCTAAAAGAAAAAGGCTACCGCTTTTATTTGGAGTCTCCAACCAATCAACAGTTCATCATCATCGAAAACCACAAGCTAGAAAGCTTAGCTAAGCAAGTCGCCTATAGCTTTTGGGAAAAGTACGACGACAATCACACCGTCATCCGTCTAGCCGTCAGCTGGTCAACCACACAAGAGGACATTGACGCACTAAAAGCGATTTTATAAAGTCAAAAAAGCTGGGTAACCAGCTTTTTGTCTTAATAATGAACTGCTCCAGCTACCCAGCCCGTGCAAAGTGCGGATGTGATGTTAAAGCCACCTGTGTGGGCATTGATGTCTAGCACCTCGCCAGCAAAGTGAAGACCGCTCACTTTCTTACTCTCGAGCGTCTTGGTATTGATTTCCTTGAGGTCGACACCGCCCTTTGTGACAAATGATTTTGCCAGCGACATTTTCCCAGTCACTGGGATTGGCATTGCCTTGACTCTTTCGATGAGTTCTGTGATTTGGTGCTTAGGGACTTGTTTGATTTTTTGTGGAAATGGCTGTGCGATAAAGTCTGCCAAGCGCTCTGGCATGAGTGTCTTGAGGACATTTTTGATGGCCTTGTCACGATTTTCTTCAAAAAGAACAAGCAATTCATCACGAGACAGCTCTGGCAAGAGATCAAGCTCAATCACCTCACCACCAGAAACAAAACTCGACATCCTAAGAGCAGCAGGTCCAGACAGACCAAAGTGCGTAAAAAGTAAATCATGCGTGATATGATGTTTGCCACAAGACAAGGTGACATCTGTCAGCGAGATACCTTGAAGTGCCTTGTGGGGAAAGTCCGTCAGCAGTGGGCTTTCAGCCGCTTCTAGGTCTGTGACATGGAGCTTGAAGTGTCTAGCAATCTCGTAGCCAAAGCCTGTAGAGCCTGTTGAGGGATAGGACTTTCCGCCAGTTGTAACGATGAGTTTTGCTGTTGTAAAGCTATCTGTTTGTGACTTGACGTCAAAGAGACCGTCTCTTTTTTTGACGGAGACGACCTCAGTCTGTGTGAGAACTTGTCCGCCGAGCTCTGCAATTTTTTTCTCTAGTGCTTGGATGATGGTTTTGGATTTGTCAGTTTTTGGAAAAATTCTACCGTGGTCTTCTTCTTTGAGTGCAACGCCATTGTCCTCAAAAAAAGCGATAATATCATGGTTATCAAACTGAGAAAAGACGCTGTAGAGAAAGCGCCCGTTGCCTGGGATACCTGCCATCACATCTTCCAGTGTCCCGCTGTTTGTGACATTGCAGCGCCCACCGCCAGTTCCAGCTAATTTTTTACCCAGTCTGCGATTTTTCTCGATGAGTAGGGTCTTTTGCCCGTAAAAGGAAGAGGAGATGGCTGCCATCATACCAGCAGGACCGCCTCCAATGATAATAGTGTCAAAATAAGTCATAATCTTATCATAGCACAAAGCCTGTCAATTTGGTAGTTGTGGCTTGTGATATCTAGCATTCATTGACAGAATGGACGTAATGTGATACTATTTTTAAGAACGATATCACAAAAAGAGGATCGATATGGCAATAGAAAAGACAGTCAGCGAAATCGCTGAAATCTTGGGTGTCAGTCGTCAAGCGGTTAACAATCGTGTCAAGTCATTTCCAGAGGAGTTTGTCTCTAAAAATGAAAAGGGTGTGACCGTTGTCAATCGTGAAGGATTAGAAAAACTAGAAGAAATCTATAAAAAGACGATTTTTGAAGATGACCCCATCGATGAAGAAACACAAAAACGTGAGTTATTAGAAATTCTTGTTGATGAAAAAAACACAGAAATTACACGTCTCTATGAGCAACTAAAAGCAAAAGATGTTCAGCTCAACTCTAAAGATGAGCAGTTGCGTGTCAAGGATGTGCAAATTGCAGAAAAAGACAAGCAACTAGACCAGCAACAGCAGTTGACTCTAGCCGCTATGGAAGACACTAAGCGTCTGCAATTGGAGCTAGACGAGGCTAAAGCTGAGGTTGAAGAAATTCAAACCAAACAAGATGAAGAGCAAGAGACAAAAAGCGAGGTCAAAAAAGGCTTCTTTGCTCGACTTTTTGGTGGCAACGAGTAAATAGCTAAGAGGGAGGAGACTGCAACTTGCCCTCTTTTTTTGTTTTGTTAGGAGGAGAAAATGAAAGCACTAAGCAACTACATTGCCTTTGATTTGGAGTTTAATACGTTCAAGGATGTCAGTCATATCATACAGGTCTCTGCCGTTAAGTTTTGTGACCACAAGGAGGTTGACAGCTTTGACACTTATGTTTACAGCGATGTGCCCTTACAGTCCTTTATCAACGGATTGACAGGTATTACCGCTGACAAGCTACGTGATGCGCCTAAGCTGGAACAGGTGCTTGCTGACTTTAAAGCTTTTGTTGGCGATAGCCCTTTGATAGGCTATAATGCGCTAAAGAGTGATTTACCACTTCTTGACAGTTATGGGCTGGATTTGTCAAGCCAATATGCCCTTGATGTTTTTGATGAAGCTTATGAGCGTAGAAGTAGTGACTTAAATGGCATTGCCAATCTGAAGTTGCACACTGTGGCTAAGTTTTTAGAGATTGACGGCAAAAGCCATGACAGTCTAGAGGACGCTCGTATGACAGCTCTTGTCTACGAGAGATTTCTCGAGTTTGATGATAATAAAGCCTTTCTCACGCAGCAAGAATCACAAGATACGACTAATCCATTTGCCAGTCTCAGCGGTCTTTCCCATTTTTTTGATGAATAGTAAAAAATCCTCTAAGGTTAGGGCTTGCATGTGACCTAAGGTCATGAGCTATGATAGACTTACAAGATAAGAGCACTCCTAGGGAGTGAGACGAGGCCTCCTTATCTTGACAACTATTCTACAATGAAAGTGAGGTGAAGAGAGTGTCTGTCACTTACTCGACAGGTGAGCTGGCAAGGCTGGCTAAGGTTTCTGTTAGAACTGTGCAGTATTATGATAAGTGTGGTATCCTGCCACCAACTTCTCTTAGTGATGGTGGGCGCAGGATTTACACTGAGTCTGACCTGCATGTGTTAAAGCAAATTTGCTTTTTACGAGAGCTTGATTTCTCTATTGAGCAAATCAAGAGGCTGCTCGCAGAGGATAATGCTACTGAGACTTTGCAGTTGTTACTGGTGGACCATATCACTCACCTAAACCAGGATATTCATCATAAAAAGGAGCAGGTTGACATGGCTGTCAACTTACTTGACAGTCTTAAAAAACAGCCTGATATGCCTTTAGAGCAATGGACAGATCTCTCCTTAGTTATGAAAAATCATAGTCTTTGGCGTAAAAACTTTGTATCTAGCTGGGTAAAGCTTGCTCTTCTAACCTTTCTCTTTATAGGAGTGGTGTATGTGCTTGGTTACTATTTTGAGGGACAATTATGGGCGCAGGTACTTGGCGTTAGTTTAGCTTTACTGTTTCTCCTTGTGCTTATCTGGATGGTTTATCGCTATTATCAAAAGGTGGCTTATCTCTGTCCGCATTGTCACAAGCCCTTTGTGCCGACTTTCAAGGCTTTTAGCTTGGCGGCACACACTCCAAAAACGAGATGTCTCACCTGTCCACATTGCCATTACAAGTCCTACTGCCTTGAGATTGCAAGAGCAGATGAAGCCAAATAAAAAGAACCTTCTGCTTGATCGCAGAAGGTTTTTCGCTTAGAAGGGCAATTTACCAGCAAAAGCGCCCATAGTCTTTTGCGTTGCCGCATCCACTTGCGCAAGTGCATCGTTGATAGCTTGCGTTGTCATATCTTGGAGTGTCTCGATATCGTCAGGATCGACAATGGCTTCCTTGTAGTCAATAGAGACCAGCTTTTTATCGCCTGTAAAGGTCGCAGTCACTAAATCTTGGGAGGACTTGCCCACAAAAGTTGTACTAGCAAGCTCCGCTTGCTTTTTTTCCATTTGCTTTTGAAGCTTTTGTGCTTGCTTCATCATGTTCTGCATATTCATCATAAGATTATAAGTTCCTTTCGTAGCAAGGGGTAGACCTTGTTTGTTGTTGCCTGATTTCGCCTTATTGTTTTCCTAAGTTAAGGTGTCTCTAAAGCCCTTATTCATTATATCACGATTATAGGTGAAGGCAAAGGTTTTAAAGGGGTGTTTTGTTTCTTGACATCTAGATAGGTTTTTACTAAAATAAGTTTACAGTGTCTACTTATTATGTGAAAGGAGAGCTTATGCCAAGAAAACCAACACAACTGCGAGAAAAGCTGATTCAAACTGGGCTAGATTATATTGAACAACATGGTGTAGAGACTATTTCTCTGCGCCTGATTGCAGAAAAATGTCAGGTTAGTCATGGTAGTCCCTACAAGTATTTTAAAAATAAGCAGGACTATCTTGATACTGTACTTGCTGAGATTCGGGCTATTTTTGCTGAGGCTTTACTGCAGGGCATTACTGAGGCTGCTAGTGACCGTCAGCGTTTGCTACAAATGGGGACCAACTTTGTTGCTTTTGCTACTTGCCATCCTCACTATTTTAACGCTCTCTTTTTAGACAGCACCTTGGTGCCAGTCAGCTTAGCTGACTTAAAATCAGACAAAAGTGCTCACCTGCCCGCTCTTAGCTATTTTCAAAAAGCCATCACAGCGCTCAATCACGAAGCAAAAAGAGAGACGCAGCAAGCGCTCATTCACCTGTGGAGCTATATTACAGGGCTTACTCTGCTCGTGTCTCGAGATGACCTTATGGATATCAGCCAATTTCAGATTGAGCACAATATCGCACAAATGATTAGCATTTACTTTGGGGAAGGAGACTAATATGCAAACGACCATCATCTATGCCCATCCTTATGACAAAAGCTTTAACCACGCTATCTTGGAGAAACTTCTAGCAAAATATGCTACAGAAGACCTAGCTGTCGTTGACTTGTACAAGGATGGCTTTAATCCTATCTATACCAGTGAGGAGCTGGCTCTCTTTAAGACGGGAGAAACGCTAGACCCACTAGTGCGCCACTATCAAGAGCAACTGATAAAGACGGATAAACTCATCATTGTAAACCCCATTTGGTGGAACAATATTCCTGCTATCCTTAAAGGCTTTTTTGACAAGGTGCTAGAGATGAACTTTGCCTACTGTCCAACCAAGACTGGTGTTAAGGGACTATTGACCAATATTACATCAGCTGAGGTAGTGACCACATCGACGTCGCCGACCTTTTATCTGCGTTATTTTGCGGGAAATTGTATCAATGGCTCGGTCAAATCCACCCTCAAACAAATCGGTGTCCAGCACTTTTCTTGGAAACATTTGGGTGGTATAAGTAAGTCAACAGCCAAAAAGCGGGAAAAATTTCTGGCGACTCTCTAAAGTTTAAGCTTGTTTAAGGTTTCTTTAAGCGAGTCTAGCTATACTATAGTCATCCTAAAACTTTTCTTTTTCATAAATCTCCTGAGAGAGTCCTAGTGCACTGGGGCTCTTTCGTTTTGTCTTGATAAATGAGCAAGTCAGTTGCTTTTTTGAGTGAGCTAGGATATACTTGTCCTTGACTATGTTACATTTGTTATATTGAAGGAGAAAAAGCATGTCACTTATTACTGTTATTTTGGCAACATTGGTTGCTTTAGAGCATTTTTACATCATGTACTTGGAGACTTTTGCGACTCAGTCAGACGCAACGAGTCGTGTTTTCAGTACGGACAAAGAAGAACTCAGCCGTCCGTCGGTTGATAACCTCTTTAAAAACCAAGGGGTCTACAATGGTTTAATCGGTGTTTTCTTGCTCTACGGTCTTTTTGGGGCGCACAGCGTGGAGTTGGTAACGGTCTTTTTGATTAACGTGGTTGCAGTTGCCGCTTACGGTGCCATCACTGTTGATAAGAAAATCATCTTAAAACAAGCAGGGCTTGCTATTTTAGCGCTCTTGAGTTTACTCTTTTAAAAAAACGAACCTGTAAGGTTCGTTTTTTTATTGAACGGTAATATCATCGTCTCTAGCTACGAGGTTGAGTGTGTTTTCGCTAGAAGCTGTTAGGCGCTTTGTGATGTCATCGTCTTCTTCAGCGTTGTGCGTGACGGTGAGGTTATAGTCATTGAGGGAAATGTCTATGCCATCTGCGATGATGCTATTTTTTTGCTTAAAGGTCAGACCATTGCCTTCAAAGTCCCCGTCTTGAATAGTGATATTTGTGTTTATCAATGTAGTTTGCTTCATATCGATGGTGTTGTAGTTGACTGATAGTTTGGTGCTATCGAGGTTAACATTTGTCGTTTCAAAGTAGCTGCTTGTCTCAATGGTGGTGTCTTTAAGTCTTAGATTTTTAAGAATGAATCCGCTGATATTGCTTACTGAGATAGTCTTTAGGTTGCTATTCTTAGGTAAGGTGAGTGTGATTTGATTATCAAAGCTAAAACCCTCTCTAGCAAGGTCTAATAATCCACCAGAAATATGTCTACTTGTTGCATAGCTGGCTTTACTAGTAAGGCTTAGCTCCCCATTTTTGAAGCTGTAGTCTGTCGTATAAATTGAATTTTGGGCTTTGACTTTGGTATAAGTCAGCGTTGGTTTGGTGACATTACCAGATGTCACAATCAGATAATTCTCTCCAGAGACCGTAAGCGAGTCAAGATTATCAAAAGTCTTAGTATACTTTTGGGTAGTAGCTTCTGCTTTGGCTCTAATATCATCAATGCCTCCAGTGTAGTAACCAAAGACGCCAAAGAAAATGCCCAATAAACTAAAGCTCAGTGCAATCCCTAATACCACTTTTGTTCCTGTTTTCATGCTTTTTCTCCTTTTTTAGTCAATGTGTGAATGAGCAGTAACAACCCACGTCCACACAGTTTGATGAGCTGGTAGAGGATGAGACAAGCTAACAGCCCAATCCCAACAGCTAACATTCCTCCGCCAAAGCTGATACTGGCTGCTGACAGCGAGACTTGCTGCCAGAGATTGACCGCATCAACCATGTAAAAGATACCTACAGCAAAGAGCGCAAGCAGTAATATCACACCAATTAACATGATACCAAGGATAAAGAGAGCAACTCCTAAAAGAAAGCCCAATAAAGCAATAGCAAGAGGCAGTCCGATAGGTGCTGCTAGAATGGCTAAAACTGCTATCGTGAGTGTTTGCTTGTAGGAGCGTGGTTTATCCTCAGCAAGGGTCTTTCCAAGGATATTGTGGATAATCTCGCTGGCTGCCTCTTTTGGTGTGCCCAGCTCACGGATGACCTCTTCTTCCTTGTCCTCGCCTGATTCGTCGAAATATTCTGTAAAATATTCCATCGCCTCCTTGTAGTCGGCTTCTGGTAGTTTACGCAGATGGCGGTCTAGCTCCGCTAGGTATTCAGTCTTTTTCATGTCTTATACTCCCTTCGATAATGCCTAAAATCGTTTCTGTGTAAGTCTGCCATTCTTTCTTGAGAAAGGTCAGCTCGTCTTTGCCTGAGTCTGTGATGCGATAGTATTTGCGTTTGCGTCCTTGATGTTCTTGCGAATAAGTCGTCACAAAACCCGCTTTTTCCAGCTTTTTTAAAATGGGGTAGAGTGAGGACTCTTTGATGTCTGCGATGAGTTTTATGGTCCTGCTAATCTCATAGCCATAGGAGTCCTGCTCATCGACAATGGCTAGAATCAAAAACTCAATCACCACAGCAGATGTTGGAAAATGCGCCATGTCAACCTCCTGAGTAGTATGTAAATTTTTGATATATCATATCTTTATATATATTATATTTTTATATATAAGAAATGTCAATAGGTTTTATATAAAATTTTTATATATTATGGGTATAGTTCATATCTATATGAAAATCTTGAAAATAACTATTTTTCAAGTGACTCTATCTTTGTTAGAATAGCAAGCATAATAAAGTTAAAGAGGGAATAGATATGACAAGATCAAGATTTCAATTGGTGGGCTCACTGTTGCGCCCAGAGGAGCTAAAAGCTTATAAAACACAAATCGAACACCGTGACGACATCCGCTATCCTTTCTATGAGGACTTTGACGGCTACAAGGACACAGAAGAAAAAGCGATTCGCCAGATTATCGCTGACCAAAAGGCAAATGGCATTGATGTGGTGACAGATGGTGAGTACTCGAAATCCATGTGGCACCTTGATTTTCTTTGGGGCTTTACAGGTATTGAACGCTACATCGCAGAAAACGGCTATACTTTTAAAGACCATGACGGAGGTCAATACGAAACCCGTAAAGACATCGGACTGCGCATTACAGAGCCCTTGTCTGGTAAAAACCACCATTTCCTAGAGATTTACAAGGATGTTAAGGAGCAAGCAGGCGATACGACGAGCAAGATTACGGTTTGGGGACCTGCACACGCCTTTACCGAGCTATCTGTTTTTGATGGGCTCTACGGAGAGGATGAGGTCTACAAGACACAAGAGGAGCTTCGTGCTGGCGTGATTGACGCTTACAAAGAGTTTTTGACCGATTACAGGGCAGCTGGCGGTGAGATTGTTCAGTTTGATGATTGCCTTTGGGAGCTCTTTGATGAGAACAACCCAGACAGTTTCTTTAAAGAAGGCAACAGTGACCTTGCGGACTTGGCGGATGCCTTTATCGCTATCAATAATGAAGTGGTCGACTTTGCGCATGAGCTTGGTCTGACGGTCTGGACACACAATTGCCGTGGTAACTACGAGAGTCGCTCAGCCTCTGGTGGGACTTATGAAGCTATCGCAGAGAAGTTCCTGCGTGACCAGCACTATGACCGTTTCTTCCTTGAGTGGGATGATGAGCGTGCAGGTGACCTAGAAGCGCTCTCCGTTCTCAAGGATAAGGATGCAGAAGTGGTGCTAGGGCTTCTCTCTAGTAAGACATCAGGACTTGATGATGAGAAGCGTGTCCTAGATAGCCTTGAAAAAGCAGCCAGCATTTTGCCAAAAGAGCGTCTTTATCTATCTCATCAGTGTGGCTTTGCCTCATGTGATAGTGGCAATGAGCTCTCTATCAATCAGCAATGGGCTAAAATCAAGCAAGGTCAAGCCATTGCCCAACAGTTTTGGGGATAAAAAAACAAGCTCAATGAGCTTGCAAGGAGAGCTCTTTCTAAAGGGAAGAGCTCTTTTAATGCCCTAAAACCAGTCGTTTGCTGTAGACGGCTTGTCCAGAGTGCATGACGGCGTCATCAATGGTAGAGACGATGCGGACTTGTCGTGTAACAGCGGGTGTCCAGCTGGTATCAATGATGTCTGATAAGCTTTCTTCGGGCAGATTTTCCAGATAGCTGTGAGCACGTGTGATAGCGGCGTTGAGGTAGTTTATCAAGACTTCTTTACTAGGTGCGATGACTTTGGCAGCTTCTTGTGGTGTGTGCCTCCAGTCCCCTGTATCATCAGGCAAATCAAGTCGAAAGGCTTCTTTGTGCCCGTCAAACCAGACAGGAGAAAGACCCGCCAAGTTTGAGATTTGATAGTCAATGGTGCGACTGGTGTGCCAGATGAGCCAAGTAACCGACTTGATAAGGGGCTGTGGCATGGTGTTTGCCTTGTCCAGTGTCATCTCTTCTAACGTCTCTAAGAAACGCTCTCTAGCACGCTCTAGCGTGTCAATGGATAGTTGTGTAGCCTTCATAGTGGTCTCCTTTAGTTTTTGCTTAGTAGTTGGTGCTTGGTGAGGTAGTTTTTAGCGACGGTAGAGGCAGATTTGCCTTTGACAGCGACAGCGTAGTTCATCTCTTGCATGTCTTTTTCGGAAATTTTTCCTGCCAGTTTGTTGAGGGCTTTTTCGACCTGTGGGTATTTCTTTCGGGTTTCCTCTGTCATGAGCGGAGCTCCTTGGTAGGGCGGAAAGAGCTGTTTATCGTCTTTTAGCGTGGTCAGGTCATACTGCATCAATTCGCTATCTGTTGAGTAGGCGTCGATAATCTGGACCTTACTAGCATTGATGGCTTGGTATCTGAGTGAGGGCTCCATAGTGGAGACCGAAAGGTTTAAGCCGTAGCGGTTTTTGAGTCCTAGATTGCCATCCTCACGGTCGTTAAACTCCAGTGTAAAGCCAGCTTTTGCGGTCGTTTCGACCTTTTTGAGGTCGCTGATGGTCTTGAGATTGTGCTCTTTGGCGTAGCTTTTTTTGACAGCGATAGCATAGGTATTTTGGTAAGCCATAGGCTTTAGGAGCGCTAGCTTGTCCTGCTTTAAAATGCCTGTCTTTGCAGCTTTGTAGACGGATGTAGGGTCGTTTTCGACCTGTGGTGGATTTTTTAAGAGGCTTGAGGTGATGGTGCCGGTAAACTCTGGATAGATGTCAATATCACCTGCTTTGAGCGCTTCGTAGAGAAAGGAGGTCTTGCCAAAGTTCGGTTTTGTAGTGACTTTGATGTCTGTGCTGTCCTCGATGAGGAGCTTGTACATATGGATGAGAATATCAGGCTCAACGCCCATTTTCCTAGCGACGACTAGTGTTTCTTGTTTTTTCTGCGGCTGCCACTGTGGCGCATAAGAAGCCCCAAGCCCTACAATCATAACAAGCAGTGATAGCAAAATGGTTTTAAGCTTTGCCTTTTCCAAAAGACCGATGACAAGGCTAAATAAAAGAGCGAGTAGAGCCGATGAGATGGCGCCGATGAGGATGAGCGAGGGGTTGTTGCGGTCGATACCAAGAAGGATAAAGGAGCCAAGCCCGCCTGCGCCGACCAGGCTAGCTAGCGTTGCAGTTCCGATAATCATGACAGTCGAGGTGCGCACACCAGAGACGATGACAGGCAAACTCAGCGCTAGCTCAAACTTTTTCAGACGCTCCCAGCGTGTCATCCCAAAAGCTGTCGCTGCCTCGATCAGATTGGGGTCAATCTGTCGGATGGCGGTGATGGTGTTTTGCAAAATCGGAAAGATAGCGTAGAGGACAAGGGCGACTGTCGCAGGCAGTGTCCCAATTCCCATAAATGGGATAAATAGTCCGAGTAAGGCAAGTGAAGGGATGGTCTGAAAGATACCTGTGATTTGCAGGATAAGGCTGCTTAGGCGCTTATAATTGCTTGTGACAATGCCTAGCGGAATGGCAATCAGCATGGCAAGGAGCAAGCTCAACAGTGAGATTTGCAAATGCTCAAGGAGGCTCGTCGTCCACTCTCCAAAGCGGTCGGTAAATGTTGAAATGAGTGCAGCCATGGTCTAATCCTCCGTCTCAAAAAGCTGGGCAACAAAGGCGTTTTTCGGTGCTTCTTTGATAGCCTGCGGGCTGTCTACTTGGACGATTTTGCCTTGATTGATGATACAAATGCGATCAGCCAGTCGCATGGCTTCTTTCATATCGTGGGTGACAAAGACAAGTGTCATACCAAGCTCTTTTTGTAGGCTCTTGGTCAAGTCTTGCAGTTGCCTGCGTGAGATGGGGTCAAGCGCTGAAAAAGGCTCGTCCATCAAAAGCAACTCAGGATTGGTGATGATAGCCCGTAAAATGCCGATACGCTGTTGCTCGCCTCCAGAGAGCTCGCTTGGGTAGCGGTGGCGGTATTTGCTAGGAGCAAGCCCCACTTTTTGAAGGAGAGTATCGCTCGCTTCCCTGCGTCTCTTGGCGTCCCAGCCTTTCATCTCCGGGATGAGCTCGATATTTTCTGCCACGGTGAGATTGGGAAAGAGTGCGATTTGCTGCAAGACGTAGCCTGTCTCAAGCCGTAATTGCCTAAGATTGATGGTGTCAATAGCAACGCCGTTTCGCAAAATACTGCCAGCAGTTGGTGTAATCAAGCGGTTGAGCATTTTGAGAAGCGTGGTTTTTCCGCTACCGCTAGGACCTACCAGCACAAAAAACTCGCCTCGCTTGATATGTAGTGTAATGTCCGATAAGACAACTCTCTCCCCGTACTGTTGACTTACGTGTGAAAAGTCAATCATATAATCCTCTTTCTATCAGTCTTTGAAACTTATTTTCCTTTTTTTCTTTTGAGTCCGTCCTCTAGGTTGTGGAGGATACGCTCTAGATAACCGTCTGCCTGCTCAATCTCTTCTTCTGAAAAGCCTTGATAAAAGATGTCGGCTAATTGCTGACTGACCTTATCGCCGATAATTTCCTGTTCTTTTCCAAGTGTTGTGAGTGTGTAGAGTTTTTTGCGCTTATCCTGTGGATGTGACAGACATTGGATGAGTTTTTGGTCTATCAAGCGCTTGAGCATGGCTGTTAGTGTGTTATTGGCAAGTCCTGTATGACCTGCAAGCTCCGTTGCTGTCTGAGGCTCTTTTTCCCATAGGCTTGAGAGGATTTTCCCCTGCTCTGCTGAATAGAGCGCTCGCCCGTCAGCAGCCAAGAGGTAGTTGAAGAGCCTAGCATTTAACAGCTGGATGTGTAAGGTTAGATAACCGCCTTTTTTACTGGCTGGCATACAATTTCCTCTCTCTAAAAAGTTCTATTTAGAAATATTATACCGATAGTACCACACACTTTTAATAAGGTCAAGAAAGATGTCTCATAAAAAGTAACAACTGTCAATCTATGCTTTAAGGTTTTTTTAAGCCAGCGTAGCTATACTATAGTCATCCTAAAACTTTTCTTTTTCATAAATCTCCTGAGAGAGTCCTAGTGCACTGGGGCTCTTTCGTTTTGTTTAATAACCTAAAAAAGCCCTTGTCAAGGGCTTTTTAGCTTGTGTAGTGTTTTTTGAGCCAATGATCTGCCCAAAAGAAGATAAGGCTAGCTATCGCCATAAAGACGATAAGCGGTGTAAAGATGTGGCTTGTGACCTTGATTTGCAAGAAAGGACTGAGGTAGTAAGCTGAAATCATAAAGCCTAGGAAAGACCAGAAAAAGAGCAACAGACCACGCCAGAGGTTGAGTGGCAGACTTGCTCGCAAGACAGAAAGCAGTGTCACAAGTCCTAGGATGTAGTAGGCAAGGGCGGATTGCTCTGGCAAGCTCCAAGAAAGGAAGTGCCCTAGAATGCGACTGGCTAAAAGGCCAGCTGTAATCAAAAGCCCACTTGGAATCGCCTTGAGAACCGCTAAGCGTAAGAAATCTTTTTCAACTAGCTTGTTGTTTCTCTCAAAGCTGAGAAGAAATGGTGGTAATCCCTCCATGAACTGGTCGACAACAGTCACTTGCAGTGGTGTAAATGGAAAAATAATCACATCGCCAAACAAAGGACTAATCAAGCAAAGGAGAGCCAGAGCAAAGGAGTAGACCGTTTTAACCAGAAAGATAGGGGCTACACGAGCGATGTTGTTGACGACACGGCGCCCTTCAAATAAAATCTCTGGCACGTCGTTAAAGTCAGACTCTAAGAGCACGAGATTTGCGACTTGGCGAGTGGCAGGGTCGCCCTCAGCCATAGCAATGGAGCAGTCTGCCTCACGTAGCGCTAGGATGTCGTTGACCCCATCTCCTGTCATAGCGACGGTACGTTCTTGCTCTTTCAACTCACGGACGATTTGGCGTTTTTGCTCAGGTGAGACTCGCCCAAAAATGGTTGTCTCAGGGATTTTGGCAGACAGTTCGGTCTCTGATAGGACAGAGCAGTCGATATAGGACTGATAGTTGTCAAAGCCTGCTTTTCTAGCGATATTGGAGACAGTGACGGGGTTGTCCCCAGAGATGATACGCAAATCAACATCTTGGCTCTTGAGGTAGTCAAGCGTTGAGGTTACTCCTTTTCGGATAGGGTCTGCGATAATCAAGAGCCCAAGCGGCACTAAGTCATCCGCAGGATGTTCAAAATCCGTTCGCAAAGGCTTTTTGCTGTGGCAGAGGACCAGTGTCCTTGAGCCTTGAGTTTGCGCTTCTAGCATGGCTCTTGGCTGCTCGCTCATCAACAGCTCTGGTGCTCCTAGATAGAGTGAACCGATGTCTGAAAAGGAGATAGCGCCCCATTTTCTCTGGCTGGAAAAGGGAATAGTGGTGACGACATGTTGACTGGCACCCTTGCCGTAGACTTGTCTAATGGCACGAGCGGTGGGATTGCTGTCCTCACTTGCTGTGATGTAGGTGGACAGGTAATTTTCAAAGAGTTCGACTGGCGTGTCCCCTAGAGGAATGGTGCGCTCAAGTCGCATTTTTCCCTCGGTAATGGTACCTGTCTTGTCAAGGCAGAGCGTGTCCACATGCGCTAGGGTCTCAACAGAGTACATCTCCTGTACCAAGACCTTCTTGCGTCCCAGCTTGATGACTGCAGTCAGCAGAGCTGTGATTGTCAAGAGAGCAATGCCTTTTGGCAACATCCCTAGAAGTGGTGTCGAGGTGTAGACGACAGCTATCTTAGTTGGTAGATTCTTGAGATAGAGGGCTTCTAGGAGCAGTCCAATCCCAAAGGGCAGAATGATTTTTCCTGTGAAAGACGCCACACGATCGAGTGCTTGGATGATACGAGAGCCGACAGCCTTGTCTTTTTTGGCTTCCAGCATGAGCTTGCTAGCGTAGTTGTCATCGCCAACCTTTTGGACGATAGCCATGATGTGTCCACTGACCAGAAAGCTCCCAGCGAGAATCTCGCTATCTGCTGTCTTAGACACAAGGTCGCTCTCTCCAGTCAGCATGGCTTCATTGAGCTCGGCAAAGCCACTAACGACTCTTGCGTCACTAGGCACTTGATCTCCCGTTGAGAGGGTAATCAAATCCCCCAGTACCAGCTGATCTGGTGGTAATTTTTCTGTTTTGCCGTCTCGGATGACCTCTACCAGATCTTGACTGATGAGATTGAGCCTGTCAATCATCCACTTGGCACGTACCTCAACGAGGATACCAGAGCAGGCATTGATGATGATGATACTGAAAAAGACCGTGTCAGACCAAGCCTTGACCGCAAGCAGTGCAATGACGATAAAAAGGTTTAAGAGATTAAATAATGTAAAGACATTGCGCTTAAAGATAAGCCAGTATGTATTTTGTCCTTGTTTTGAAATTTGATTGATATGACCAGCAGCTTTTTGCTCTTCAACCTGAGCTGCTGTGAGTCCTTCTTTTGACCATGAGTTTTTCATACTATTATTATAACACAAGATAATAAAAAAGCTAGAACTAGGGGCAACTTGCTCACAGTCTAGCTTTTAGGGAATCATTTAATTTTGTACAGGTGCCAAGCTGTTTTGGACATTGTATTTCTTTTGCATGTAGTAGCGTAGACCAAAGGCTGCTAGTGAGATGACAAAGAGTGCCCAAGATGGCAGGTTGCTATTGAGCCCAGCTGGGATGATGAGATTGATGACTGTGATAAGGACGATCCAAGCAAACATAGCAAGTGCAATCATGGCGATGGACTTGAGCCAGCCAGGACGCTCGCCTTTTGGTTTGCCAAGATGGCGATAAACGAAGTAGTAAGTAGCGTACATCGCACCCCCACCCCCAAAGCCGATAGACAGGATTGAAAAGATACCTGAGTTGGTGGCTTTTGAGTTGAAAAGAAGCATTAAGCCGTTGATAAGGGCGATGATACCGATGAAAAGAAGAGAAGTATCCAGCCACATGAGCCAAGGATTGGTGTTTTTTTGTGACTTCTGCTGTTTTTTGTCCTCTTCTTTTGGTGTAAAGCTGCCTGCCCAAACTGTCGGTGCACCTAGAAAGCTTCTAGCAGGAATGCCTTTTTCTTGATTGTCAAGGATACTTGGTAGAATTTCATCAAAGATAGCGTCAATCTCTTCTTGAGATTTGCCGTCTTGGGTGAGTTGTTTACTTGCGATGTGGATAAACTCTTGATTTTTTTTGGTGAGTTGAGATAAGCTTTCAGTATTCATAGGAACTCCTTATATGTATAGTGTTTAGAACCATTTTTTGCGGATGAAGTAGGCAACAACCATCAAGCTAAGCCCAGCCGCAATCAAGACCACGTACCAGAAGGCATAGGGCTTGTCATTGAGTGGCAGCCAGTTGTTTTGAAAGTTCATGCCGTAAGCTGAGAAGATAACGGTCGGGATATCCAGCGCCATTGTCATCAGAGCTAGGGTTTTCATGATGGTGTTTTGGTTGTTTGAGATGATAGCAGCAGAGGTTTCTGTCATGGCATTCAAGACATTTTCATAAATGGTCGCCATCTCAATCGCCTGCTGGGTCTCAATCAAGGTGTCCTCAAGCAAGTCCTCGTCTTCGATGTATTTTTTGAGACTGCTGGCGTTGCCTGAGAGTTTTTTGACGATTCGCTCGTTCATCTTGAGTGACGCCTTTAGGTAGACGATGGATTTTTCCAGCTCCATCATGTCAATCAGCTGCTCGTTACGTGTGGCATTTTCCATCTCCGCTTCCAACTTATCGCTTTGGCGGTCAATGGAACGCAGAGCGGTTAGATAGAGCTCTGCATTGCGGTAGAGAATTTGAAAAACAAAGCGTGTTTTCATAAACGTGTAGAAATTACGCACACGATGGTTGAAAAAGTTGTCAAATAAGGTCAGCTTTTCAATGCAGGTCGTAATGACAGCATTGTCCGTGACAATGATACCTAGAGGAATGGTGACATAGTAGCTCTTATTGTTGCGCTCCTCATAGGTCGGCACGTCCACGATAATCAGCGTGTAGTCGTCCTCAACAGCAATACGAGAGGTTTCTTCGACGTCAAGAGGGGCTCTAAGGTCAGCGATATCAATCCCAAAGCGGTCAGCCACTTGAGCTGACTCCTCCTGCGAGGGGTTCACCAGATTGATCCAAGCACCTGGCTCGAAGGTATCAATTTCATTGAAATCCAGTGCGGTTGATAAAAACAGCTGCTTCATAGCGTCCCCCTTTAACCTTTTTTGCATACAAAGACTATTATACTAAAAAGTTGAGCGTTTGGGAAATGCTTTTAAGGGGATTTTGGGGAGAAAAGCGTGCTGTCAGTTTTTGACAGCACCTTTTTATCGCTTTTTTGTTATAATAGGTAGACAAGTATCAGAAAAAGTTGAAAAGGAAGGAATATGCAAGATAAATTAGTCATTCATGGTGCACGTGCACACAATTTAAAAAATATTGATGTGGAAATTCCACGAGACAAGCTGGTTGTGGTGACAGGCTTGTCGGGTTCTGGAAAATCAAGTCTTGCTTTTGACACGATTTACGCCGAAGGGCAAAGGCGCTATGTCGAGAGCTTGTCGGCTTATGCCAGACAATTCTTGGGCAACATGGAAAAGCCAGATGTGGATAGTATCGATGGGCTAAGCCCAGCTATTTCCATTGACCAAAAGACCACCAGCAAAAACCCCCGCTCAACTGTGGGAACCGCTACCGAAATTAACGACTACCTGCGTCTGCTCTACGCTAGGGTCGGTGTGCCTTACTGTCCAAATGGTCACGGCGCTATCACAGCCTCGTCTGTGGAGCAAATCGTTGATCGTGTCCTAGCCTTGCCAGAGCGCACACGGATGCAAATCCTAGCGCCAGTGGTGCGTCGAAAAAAAGGGCAGCACAAGACCACTTTTGAGAAGATTCAGCGTGACGGCTATGTGCGGGTGCGTGTGGACGGTGAGGTCTATGACATCTCAGAAGTGCCAGAGCTTTCAAAGAGCAAGATGCACACCATTGAGATTGTCGTTGACCGTTTGGTCAATAAAGACGGCATTCGCAGTCGCCTCTTTGACTCGGTTGAGTCAGCTTTGCGTCTAGCAGACGGTTATGTCATCATTGACACTATGGATGGCAATGAACTGCTCTTTTCTGAGCACTATTCTTGCCCAGTGTGTGGTTTTACCGTGCCAGAGCTTGAGCCTCGTCTCTTTTCTTTCAATGCGCCCTTTGGCTCTTGTCCGACCTGTGATGGGCTGGGGAGTCGCCTAGAGGTTGACCTTGACATGATTGTCCCAGACGACACGAAGACGCTTCGTGAGGGGGCGCTTGCGCCGTGGAATCCTATCTCCTCTAACTACTATCCAACCATGCTGGAGCAAGCTATGGAAGCTTTTGGGGTGGATATGGATACGCCTTACAAGGACCTTAGCGATGCGGAAAAAGACCTGGTGCTTTACGGCTCAGGTGAGCGTGAGTTTCATTTTCACTATGTCAATGACTTTGGCGGAGAGCGCAATATCGACATTCCATTTGAGGGTGTTGTCACCAATGTCAACCGTCGCTATCACGAGACCAGCAGCGACTTTACCCGCAATGTCATGCGTGGCTACATGAATGAGCTGACCTGTACGACCTGCCACGGCTACCGCCTCAATGAACAAGCCCTTAGCGTGCGTGTCGGAGGCAGTGATGGGCTCAATATCGGACAGCTCTCAGAGCTTTCTATCGCTGACCACCTCGAGCTGCTGAGTCACCTCACCCTTAGTGACAATGAAAAAACAATTGCCAGTCCCATTGTCAAAGAAATCAAAGACCGCCTGACTTTCTTGAACAATGTGGGGCTTAACTACTTGACCCTATCTCGTAGCGCTGGCACCCTTTCTGGTGGTGAGAGCCAGCGCATACGCCTTGCGACACAGATTGGCTCAAACCTATCTGGTGTGCTCTATGTTCTTGACGAGCCGTCTATCGGGCTTCATCAGAGAGATAACGACCGTCTCATCGCCAGTCTCAAGAAAATGCGTGACCTCGGTAATACCTTGATTGTCGTTGAGCATGATGAGGATACCATGATGCAGGCAGACTGGCTGATTGATGTGGGACCTGGTGCAGGAGCATTTGGTGGGGAAATTGTCGCCTCAGGAACACCAAAGCAAGTGGCTCGCAGCAAGAAGTCTATCACGGGACAATACCTGTCTGGTAAAAAGTCTATCCCAGTGCCGCTAGAACGCCGCAGTGGCAACGGAAACTTCATCGAAATCAAGGGCGCTAAGGAAAACAACCTCAAGAACCTTGACGTCAAGTTCCCGCTTGGCAAGTTCATCGCAGTGACTGGCGTATCTGGATCAGGCAAGTCAACCTTGATTAACAGCATTCTCAAAAAAGCGGTGGCGCAAAAGCTCAACCGCAACTCTGACAAGCCCGGCAAGCACAAGTCTATCTCAGGAATTGAAAACATCGAGCGTTTGATTGACATCGACCAAAGCCCTATCGGGCGCACACCACGCTCCAATCCAGCCACTTACACTGGTGTGTTTGACGACATCCGTGACCTTTTTGCTCAGACCAATGAAGCCAAAATCCGTGGCTACAAAAAGGGGCGTTTCTCCTTTAACGTCAAGGGCGGACGCTGTGAAGCCTGCTCGGGAGACGGGATTATCAAAATTGAGATGCACTTTTTGCCAGACGTCTATGTGCCTTGTGAGGTCTGTCACGGCACACGCTACAACAGCGAGACTCTAGAAGTGCACTATAAGGAAAAAAATATCGCTCAAGTGCTTGATATGACGGTCAATGACGCAGTCGAGTTCTTTGGCGCTATTCCAAAGATAGCCAGGAAACTGCAGACCATCAAGGACGTTGGACTTGGCTATGTGACCTTGGGTCAGCCAGCCACCACGCTCTCTGGTGGGGAAGCGCAGCGTATGAAGTTAGCCAGTGAGCTTCACAAGCGCTCAACAGGCAAGAGCCTCTACATCCTTGATGAGCCGACAACGGGGCTTCATACAGACGACATCGCTCGTCTCCTCAAGGTTCTTGAGCGCTTTGTCGATGATGGCAATACCGTGCTTGTCATCGAGCACAATTTGGATGTGATTAAGAGTGCGGACTATCTGATTGACCTAGGACCTGAAGGCGGTGTCGGTGGTGGAACCATTGTAGCCACAGGCACACCAGAAGAAGTCGCCAAAAATCCAAACAGCTACACAGGACAGTATCTAAAAGACAAACTGAACGTGTAAAAAATCCGAAGTTTTCGGATTTTTTGTGTTTTATGCTTGAAAACGCCATTTACCAACGCTGTTTAAGTCTGATGCAAAAAGTATAGGATGATTTTTTATTTAGTGTTTCTTCCTATAAGATTTTAGTTTTTATTTAGGACTTTTTCTGCTAAAATAGGGCTATACAAGCACATCTAAGGAGGTAATTGCGATGGTATTTGAGAAACGTGTGGATAAGTTGGTGGAGGCTCTTGGTGAAGTTAGCTGTGATGGGCTTTTGGTGACCAATCTCACCAATGTCTATTATTTGACAGGATTTCATGGGACGGCAGGTACAGTTTTTGTCAGTTCCAAGCACCGTCTATTTGTGACGGATGCTAGATATAGCTTGATTGCCAAGGAGAGTATCACTGGCTTTGACATTATCGAGTCACGAGATGCTTTGTCTGAAATAGCTAAGCGTATCAAAGACGACAAGCTTGAGACGCTTGGCTTTGACAGTGAAGTCAGCTACAGTCTCTATCAAACCTTGTCACAGATCTTTGAGGGCTACACACTGCAGGCGACCAGCAATGCCATCGAGAGCCTGCGCATGGTCAAGGACGCGCATGAGGTAGCTATTATCAAGAAAGCCTGTCAGATTTCAGACCAAGCCTTTTTAGATGTTTTAGACTTTATCAAGCCAAATGTCACTACCGAGCTAGAGGTCGCTAACTTTCTAGACTTTCGCATGCGTGAGCTGGGGGCGTCTGGACCTTCTTTCGAGTTTATCGTAGCTTCTGGTGAGCGCTCTAGTATGCCACACGGTGTCGCTAGTCACAAGGTTATTAGAGATAACGAGATGTTGACCATGGACTTTGGCTGCTATTATCAGCACTATGTTAGTGACATGACACGCACCGTTCATGTTGGAGCAGCTAGTGACGAGGAAAAGCACATCTACGAGACCGTCCTTGCTAGCAATCAAGCGCTGCTGGACGCGGCTAAGGCAGGTATGATCTACCGTGACTATGACAGGGTCGCTCGTCAGGTGCTTGATGAGACGGGCTATGGCGCTTACTTTACGCATGGTATCGGACACGGTATTGGCTTAGACATCCATGAGATTCCTTACTTTGGCAAGTCTGATGACAAGCTCCAAGCAGGCATGACGCTTACAGATGAGCCTGGGATTTATCTTGATGGCAAGTACGGTGTGCGAATTGAGGATGACCTTTTGGTCACTGAGGGTGGCTGTGAGCTGTTGACGCTTGCACCAAAAGAGCTGCTCATCATCTAGGAGGTTACTATGACAGATCGTCTATCATGGCAAGATTATTTTATGGCAAATGCAGAGCTGATCTCAAAGCGCTCAACCTGCGACCGAGCCTTTGTCGGTGCGGTTCTCGTCAAGGACAATCGTATCATCGCAACGGGCTACAACGGTGGGGTGTCAAGCCTTGAAAACTGTAGCGAGGTGGGGCATGAGATGGAGGATGGGCACTGCATTCGTACCGTTCACGCTGAGATGAATGCCCTCATCCAGTGCGCAAAAGAAGGCATTTCCACAAACAACACTGAAATCTACGTGACGCACTTTCCTTGTATCAACTGCACCAAGGCGCTCTTGCAGGCTGGTATCACAAAGATAACCTATAAGACGGCTTATCGTCCTCATCCTTTTGCTATCGAACTGCTTGAGAAAAAAGGCGTCGTCTACACACAGCACGACGTTCCTCATGTGCACTTGGGTGACGACAGTTAGGAGTAGGAACTTATCATCAATGAGACGAATCAAGCCAAAATGGCTTGATTTTTTAGTAGCAATAAGCCTCTAGCGCGCAAAAAATATTTGAGAATACAGGCTATTTATGATAGAATGAAGTGATTAAGATTTAACAAAGAGGTAATAATAATGATTGAAGCAAGTAAACTTAGAGCTGGTATGACTTTTGAAACAGCTGATGGCAAATTGATTAAAGTCCTTGAAGCCAGCCACCACAAACCAGGTAAAGGAAACACTGTTATGCGTATGAAATTGCGTGACGTGCGTACAGGTTCAACTTTTGATACAACTTACCGTCCAGAAGAAAAATTTGAACAAGCTATCATCGAAACACGTCCAGCACAATACCTTTACCAAATGGACGGCACAGCTTATTTCATGGATACCGAAAACTACGAACAATACGAAATTCCAGTAGCCAACGTTGAGCAAGAATTGCTCTACATCCTTGAAAACGCTGAAGTGAAAATCCAATTCTACGGTACAGAAGTTATCGGTGTGACTGTTCCAACAACTGTTGAGTTGACTGTAACAGAAACACAACCATCTATCAAAGGCGCTACAGTAACAGGTTCAGGGAAACCTGCGACTCTTGAAACAGGTCTTGTGGTCAACGTCCCAGACTTTATCGAAGCGGGTCAAAAACTCGTTATTAACACACAAGAAGGCACATACGTTTCACGTGCCTAAACCCTAAGTATCATTTTAGAAAGGATAGGCTATGACAACTGAAACTATCGGTGATATTGTTATCTCACCACGTGTCTTAGAAGTTATAACAGGTATTTCAGCCACTAAGGTTGACGGTGTTCACTCACTTCGTAACAAAGGCGTTGCAGATAGCCTTAGCAAATCAACCCTCAGCCGAGGTGTTTACCTCACAACGGACGAAGCAGGCAATGTCGTTGCAGATATTTATGTCTATCTGCAGTACGGAGTCAATGTTCCTGCCGTCTCAATAGCTATCCAACAAGCCGTCAAATCTGCTGTTTACGATATGGCAGAAGTTGTGATTGCTGAGGTTAATATCCATGTTGAAGGTATCGTCCCAGAAAAGACACCAAAACCTGACATGAAATCACTATTTGATGAGGATTTCTTGGATGACTAAAAATGGATTTATCGATTCAAGACGTGATTTACGTGAGCGTGCCTTTCAAGCTCTCTTTAGCTTAGAGTTTGAGGGTGATATGTTAGAAGCAGCTCATTTTGCTTACACTTATGACAAGGCGATTAGCGAGGAGACTGAGGTCAACTTGCCAGCTTTCTTGATGAATCTCATCAAGGGAACTTTGGATGAGCGTGCAGCGATTGACCAAGCTATCTCTGAAAAGCTAAAGACCGGCTGGTCGCTTGAGCGCCTGAGCCTTGTGGACAAAACACTTTTACGCCTTGGTTTGTTTGAAATTAGCTATTTTGAGGAAACACCAGACCGTGTCGCTGTCAATGAAGTGATTGAGATTGCTAAAAAATACGCTGATGAAACATCCGCCAAGTTTATCAACGGCGTTCTCAGCCAATTTGTAACAGATGAAGCATAAAGACAAGGATAACCTTGTCTTTTTGTGCACACAAAAACTCGCTACTTACAAGTAGCGAGTTTTTTAGCTGCTAGAGCCAGCATGTAGCGTGATAGGCAGTACGTAGTCTTTGGCTGTTTTTTCTTTTGCCATTTTTTTCAGCAAGACCTCGACACAGAGTTCTGCGATTTCCTTGATAGGTTGTTTAATCGTTGTGAGTCTAGGGTAGTAGTCTTGGATGAACTGTGTGCCATCGTAACCAATGATTTTCAGGTCCTGCGGAATGCTCAAGCCTAGCTGTTCTGCGACCTTGATGAGTACCATAGCGGTCAAATCATCTGAGGCAAAGACACCGTCAGGCTGGTATTTTGTAAGGGCTGACTTGAGCTGCATTTCTCGTCTGATAGTGGATAAATCTCGTGGGATACGAATGACCTCAGCTTGCTTTTTGAGGTGATAGGAAAAGCCTAGCTGACGCAGCCCTGTTGGTGAGTCGGAGTTGTCATTTCCAGAAATCATGATAATCTTCTGGCAACCATTTTTTTGTAAGGTTTTAGCAGCGAGAATGCCTCCTTCAAAGTTGTCAGAAGCGACAATAGGGACATTTGGCGCAAGGTTGCGGTCAAAGGCAACGATAGGCGCTTCGACCTTTTCGTAGTCGTCAATGCCTAGGTTGTGGCTACTTGAGATGATACCGTCTACTTGATTGGCTTCTAACATCTCCAAATACTCACGCTCTTTTTTAGGGTCGCTTTCACTGTTACAGATAATGGTTTTATAGCCTCGCTTAAAGAGCTCGATTTCTAAGTGCTCAATCAGCTCTGCATAAAAGATATTGCTGATGTTGGGAAAGATAAGCCCCACCAGCTGGGCGGACTTTCCTTGCAAGCTACGAGCGAGATTGTTAGGCTTATAGCCTAACTCTCGCATGGCTGCTCTGACTTTTTGAATGGTCTTTTCAGAGAGATAGCCCTTGTTGTTGATGACACGTGAAACTGTCGTAGGGCTAACCCCAGCCAGTTTTGCGACGTCAGTTAATTTTGCAACCATGTTTGCCCCATTCTAGTTGTGAAGCTCAAAGTATTTTCCAGAAACATTGCCTTTTGTAAGAGCGATACCTGTTTGCCCATCAAAAGGATAGACACGGCTGGTTAGCACTTCCTCACCTTTGTTGATAAAGATTTCAACAATGGATTTATCGACAAAGATGTTAAGTGTGCATGCCTTTTGAGGGATAGGGCAGGTGCGTGTCACACCAAAGTCTGTAGCGTATTGCTCACCAGCTTCTGAGCGGTCAAGCCCAAAGCTGCCAGCTGCTGTATCGATATGAAGGCGAAGTCCTTTTTTGTTGTCATCAGCAAAGAGGACGATTTCAGCTTGCGTGTTTTCTGCCACCTCAAGCTCAAGCTCGTAGGTGTTGTTGGTTGCTTTTTTATCCGCAAAGGCTTCTTTGCTTTGTCTAAGCTCCGCCATGGCAGCGACTGGGTATTGGTAGAGTTTGCCATCTTTGATCGTGAGCTCTTTGACTAGACTCATAGCCCCTTGATAGTCGTATTTGTCGCTTGGATAATCCACATCAGGAAGCCCAATCCAGCTAACGATAAAGGCACGCCCGTCTGGTGTGTTAAAGCCTTGTGTCGCATAGGCTTCAAAACCGTAGTCTAGGTTGTAGATAGCAGAAGGATTGATGAGTTTAGCCTGTTCAGGGTCAAAGCTATCTGCGATTTTATAAGTGTTTGGATAGATATTGTCATAAGCCAGCTCAGCTTTATCTAGTCCTTGTGGGCTGTAGATAAGCACAGGCTTATCATCAACAAAGACAAGGTTTGGACACTCAACCATGTACTCGCTGCCAGTACCAGCAAAGTCTAGATTGCCAACAAAAGCCCAGTCATGTACATCGTTGTTATTTGCCTTGTAAAGCTTGATAAAGCCTTTTTTATCAAGGCTTTGAGCGCCAACGATAGCGTAGAGCTGCCCCTTGTAGTTAAAGACCTGTGGGTCACGGAAGTGCTCAGTGACGTCAGCAGGCTGCTGGATGAGGACATCTTGGAATTTGGTGATATTGCCCTCTTTATCCATGAAAGCGCCGATTTGAAGTGGGTCACGCACCCAGTTTTCGTCACGGACATTTCCAGTATAAAAGAGGAAAAGCTCGTCTCCGATAGGATAAGCGCTACCAGAGTAAGCGCCGTGACTATCGTGAGCTGTGTCGGGCTTGAGCGTGACACCAGTTTCTCTAAAGTGTACCAAATCGTCACTCTCAGTGTGTACCCACTGTTTGAGACCGTGAGCAGGGCCATAAGGCCAGTTTTGATAGAAAAGATGGTACTTGCCATTAAAGTAAGAAAAACCATTTGGGTCGTTTAAAAGCCCAGTCTTTGGCTCAATATGATAAGTGGTATGCCAAGGTGATTTTGCCATATTTTCCTTTATAGCTGCCATTTCTGCGTCTGTCCAGTCCGCATAAGGACGATAGCGAACCTCTGTTGGTAAATTCATAAGTCATTCTCCAAAAAAATCAAAATCTTATATGCCTATAGTAAACGTTTTCGCCTAAAAAATCAACATTTTACTGCTAAAAAAATAAATTTCTGCAAAACGCTTGACATATCCTTAAAAGATGATAAAATAAAAGAGTAAAGTCGTGAAACGCTTTCACGGCGAAAGGAAAAATTTTTAAGGAGATACCAAATGGATTACCCTAAAGTAGCCAAAGAGGTTATCGCTGCCGTTGGTAAGGATAATCTCGTTGCAGCAGCACACTGTGCGACTCGTTTACGTCTTGTCCTAAAAGACGACAGCAAGGTCGACCAAGCTGCTCTTGATGCAAATGATGATGTCAAAGGAACATTTAAGACAGATGGCCAGTACCAAGTTATCATTGGACCAGGTGATGTTAACTTTGTTTATGCTGAGTTGATCAAAGAAACAGGTCTTAAAGAAGTTTCAACAGATGATTTGAAAAAAATCGCTGCTGAAGGTCAAAAGACAAATCCGTTGATGGCTTTCATCAAACTTTTGTCTGATATCTTTGTTCCTATTATCCCTGCCCTTGTTGCAGGTGGTCTTTTGATGGCACTTAATAACTTCCTGACTTCTGCAGGTTTGTTTGGTGCTAAATCTCTTGTTGAGCAATACCCAGCTATTGAGGGTATCTCAAATATGATTCAAGTCATGTCAGCAGCACCGTTTATCTATCTTCCAGTGTTGGTAGGTATTTCAGCGGCTAAGCGCTTTGGAGCTAACCAGTTCCTTGGAGCAGCTATTGGTATGATTATGACGACACGTGACCTTGGTGCTTCTGCCGAATATTGGAACATCTTTGGATTACACGTTAGTCAAACAAATTACGCTTATCAAGTTATCCCAGTTTTAGCAGCTGTTTATATCTTGGCTCATCTTGAGAAATTCTTCCACAAGAAATTGCCATCAGCTGTTGACTTTACATTTACACCATTGCTATCAGTAATGATTACTGGCTTCTTGACCTTTACTGTGGTCGGACCTGTGATGTTGCTTATTTCAAATGGTATTACAGATGCGATTGTATGGTTGTACAACACAACTGGATTTATCGGTATGGCTATTTTTGGTGGAACTTACTCACTAATTGTCATGACTGGTCTTCACCAATCGTTCCCAGCTATTGAAACACAATTGCTATCAGCTTGGAGAGAAGGAACAGGTAACGGAGACTTTATCTTTGTTGTTGCTTCAATGGCAAACGTTGCACAAGGTGCAGCTACTTTTGCGATTTACTTCTTGACAAAGAACAAGAAGATGAAAGGTTTGACATCATCTTCAGGTGTATCAGCCCTTCTAGGTATTACAGAACCTGCCCTCTTTGGGGTTAACTTGAAATACCGCTTCCCATTCTTCTGTGCCCTTGCAGCTTCAGCTGTTGGTGCAGCCTTTGCAGGTTTGACAAAAGTTGCAGCCGTTTCCCTCGGTTCAGCTGGTTTCCTTGGTTTCCTTTCTATCAATGCAAGCTCTATTCCAATGTATGTTGTTGCTGAGTTGATTACATTTGTTCTTGCCTTTGCGTTCACATACTCTTACGGTAAAACAAAAGCTGCTAACGTATTTGCAGCAGAAGCAGCGGACGCAGCTGCGGCAGAGGCAACAGTAGCAGATACAACATCTGAACAATCTGTAGCCGCTTCTGCTGAAAAAACACCTGCTAAAGCAGAAACAATTGTCAGCCCACTTGATGGTGAAACAGTTGCTCTTACTTCTGTTAATGACCCAGTCTTTTCATCAGAGGCTATGGGTAAAGGAATCGCTATTAAACCAAGCGGAAACACTGTTTACGCTCCTGTTGATGGTACTATTCAAATCGCCTTTGAAACAGGGCATGCTTATGGCTTGAAATCAGACGACGGTGCTGAAATCCTTATCCACGTTGGTATCGATACGGTGTCAATGGACGGTGAAGGTTTCAATCAAAAAGTAAAAGCAGAGCAAAAAGTCAAAAAAGGTGATGTTCTTGGAACCTTTGACTCTGCTAAGATTAAGGCGGCTGGACTTGATGACACCACTATGGTTATCGTGACAAACACAGCTGACTATGCAGAAGTAACTCCAGTGGCTGACGGAAAAGTCGCTGTAGGAGACGACCTTCTTTCAGTAAAGTAATCTCGTCTGTGATGAGATAAAAGATAAGAGTTTGAGATAGTTTATCCCAAACTCTTTTTGGGACTAGAGAGTTCTTGCTTTATGCTTGCATTTTCATTATAATAAGCGTAAGGACAATAAAAAAGTTAGAAGATTTGAGGAATAATATGGCAAAATTATACGGTAGTGTCGAGGCAGGTGGGACAAAGTTTGTCTGTGCTGTAGGAGATGAGGATTTTCAAATTGTCGAGAAAGTGCAGTTTCCAACGACAACGCCTTATGAAACGATTGAGCGTACAGTAGCCTTTTTCAAGCGTTTTGAGGAGGACTTGGCAGGTGTTGCTATCGGGTCTTTTGGTCCGATTGATATCGACCAAAACTCAACGACCTATGGCTACATCACCAAAACACCAAAAGAGCACTGGTCAAATGTTGACCTTGTTGGTCTGATCTCAAAAGAGTTTAAGGTGCCGTTTTACTTTACGACTGATGTCAATAGCTCTGCTTATGGTGAGGCTATGGTGCGCACGGGTGTTGACAGCCTTGTTTATTACACGATTGGGACTGGTATCGGTGCTGGCGCTATTCAGCGTGGTGAGTTTATCGGCGGTACAGGGCACACTGAGGCTGGGCACACTTATGTGGCGGTTCACCCACAAGACCGTGCTAATGACTTTGTCGGCACTTGCCCATTTCATAATGGCTGCCTAGAAGGGCTAGCAGCAGGACCAAGCCTAGAAGCTCGCACAGGAACACGTGGTGAGTTGATTGAGCAAAATTCAACGGTTTGGGATGTCCAAGCTTACTATATCGCTCAAGCAGCGGTTCAAGCAACGCTTCTCTATCGCCCACAGGTCATCGTCTTTGGTGGTGGCGTTATGGCGCAGGAGCACATGCTTAACCGTGTGCGTGAGAAGTTTGAAGGCTTGATGAATGACTACCTTCCTACGCCAGATGTGCGTGACTATATCGTAACACCGGCTATTGCTGAAAATGGCTCAGCTACGCTTGGTAACTTTGCACTCGCAAAAAAAGTGTCAGAGCGCTAAGGTGACAAAACAGAAGAAAAAAGACTAGGGTAGCCTAGTCTTTTTGCGTTTAACCTTCGATATACTCCTTCAACGCTTGTCCTTTGAGACCAGCGTTGAGGGCGATGAGGAGTTTTAGTCTGGCTTTTGGGGCGTTTAGCTCCTTGACAAACATGACACCTGCCTCTTGTAGTCTCACACCACCACCCTCATAGGCATAAACAGGCTCAGCAATACCGTTAAAGCAGCGAGAAACCAGAACGACAGGCACACCTTTGGCTGTGAGGGCTTCTATCTCTGCAGCTGCTTTTGGTGGCATATTGCCAGCGCCGAGCGCTTCAACGACCAGCCCGTCGATATTGTCAGGGGATAAAAAGCTGATGATCCCGCTATCGCCCATCCCTGCGTAAGCTTTGACGATAGGGACGGTTCCATAGATAGCCTCTAGGTCAAAGCGCACACGCTTTTCAGCTCTTTTGAAAAAGAGGATTTCGTGCTTCATGACGATACCAAGCGGTCCGTGAGTTGGCGTTTGAAAGGTAGAGACGTTTGTCGTGTGGGTCTTGGTGACGTACTTAGCAGCGTGAATCTCATCATTCATCACAACCAAGACGCCCTTGCCTTTAGCCTGCTTGTGGCTTGCGACACGAAGAGCTGAGAGGTAGTTGTAGACACCGTCGCTACCTAGTTCATTGGAACTGCGCATAGCCCCTGTGAGAACGACAGGAATATCAGGCAGCGTCATGGTATCTAGAAAATAAGCGGTCTCTTCTAGCGTGTCAGTGCCGTGTGTGATGACCACACCGTCATAGCTGTTAGCATTTTGTCTGATTTCGTGGTAGAGTGCTAGCATGTGCTTAGGTGTGATGTGTGGGCTTGGCAGGTTGAGAAAGTCTTTTGCCGTGACTGTGATATGCTCCAAATCCACCGAGACATGGTTCATGGGGTTGTCATTTTCGGGCGTGACATGACCGTTGGTGTCCGCCTGCATGGAAATAGTACCTCCTGTGTGGAGGACGAGAATGTGTTTCATGATTATTTATCCTTTCCTAGTACCTACTATTTTATCATAGAAAGAAAATGAGCAGAGCCTTCATTTGTCAAAAAAATGTCCTCGTCTTATTTTTTAGTCCTCTGATTGTCAAAATATCTTGACAAACTATTGACTTAGTTATATAATACAAGCGTATAATGATAACACCATTAAAAAAGGAGGCATATCGTGAAAAAAGATATCCCAACACTTCGTGACAAGCTGGTCATGCTGGTTCTGGTCTTTTTAGTCGTAGCGGGCATTAGCTATCTCTGCCAGACGCTCATGGTTAAAAAAGGCGCCAATGACCTCTATCAGAACTTTCTTTTAGCCAGCTCTTTGCTCCTCATCTACTTTGTACCTTTTGTGCTGATTATCCGAAAAATCGTCCAAAAAGTGCAGCTCTCTAAAAAAGCGGTCATACTAAGCGCTCTGACGGGGGCTTTCATCTCGACTTATCTAGGGATTTTAGGCAATATGCAGCTCTCAAAACTGCTGATTGAGATGAAGCTGTCTAAAGACTTTTTGAGCGCTTGGGGAGCAGCCCTAACGGCATCATTTACTGAGGAGCTCTCAAAAGGTTTTGCTGTTTTGCTGGTTGTTTTGCTCTGCCGTCGTCTTAATCTCAAGCAAGGTTTGACCATTGGTATCATTGTAGGGGTTGGCTTTGAGATTGTTGAGGACGTCATCTATGTCTTTCAGTCTGTTTTTCAATTCCACGAGTCTGGTTTTGCAACGGCGATTGACCGTGTGGCGTCAGCGACAGTATCTCACTGGCTCTTTGCGTCATTGTTTGCCCTAGGTTTGGTATCTCTGCTTGGTAGGTGCAAGGCTATCTCCAAAGCGCAAGCTATTTTCTGGCTTGTCTTTCCAGTCTTTTTACACTTTGTTCTCAACTCTCCTTTTGAGGACGTTCCAAACTCCAGTGCGATTTTGGCGACTGTTGGCTATGCGCTCTTCTACCACGCTATCACCAAGATTAGCAATATCCCAGATGAAAAGCAAGAACTTGTCATTTAGCAAAAATCTAGGTCAACTCCCCTAGGTTTTTAGGTTTGTAAAGGTGACAAAAGCTCAAGGAGAGGGTATAATAGCATAAAGATATGGTATGTGTTGAATTGAAGAATAAGAAAAGAGCGTAAACATTTTGGCAATTAAAGCAGTATTTTTTGATATTGACGGGACTCTTCTCAATGACCGTAAAAATGTACAAAAGTCCACACGGCGAGCTATTACAAGTTTAAAGGAGCAAGGGATTGTAGTGGGGGTTGCGACAGGGCGAGGACCTAGCTTTGTACATCCGTATTTGGAGAATTTAGGGCTTGATATAGCCATCACCTACAACGGTCAGTATATCTACACTAGAGACAAGGTCGTAGCAACGGAGCAGCTTCCTCGTGCGCTGGTTTACCGTGTGATTCGCTACGCTAGTGAGAAACGCCGTGACATCTCGCTAGGCACAGCGTCTGGGCTTATCGGCTCTGGCATTATTGGGCTTGGGACGAGTCGCTTCGGGCAATGGGTGAGCAGCCTTGTCCCTCGTCGGATGACAGGAACGGTTGGGCGGAGCTTTAAGCATTTGATTAGGCGGTTGAAGCCACAAAACACCAAGGCTCTCTTTACACTCTTGAGAGAACCTATTTATCAGATTGTCATGGTGGCGACAGAGGAGGACACGGAAAAGATAAAGGCGAAGTTTCCAAGCCTTCAAGTGACTAGGAGTAGCCCATACTCTGCGGACTTGATTAGCCAAGGGCAGTCTAAGATAAAGGGGATTGAGACAGCTGGTAGCTACTTTGGATTTGACCTGTCTGAGGTCATGGCATTTGGCGACTCTGAAAATGACCTTGAGATGTTGTCTGGTGTTGGTTTAGGCGTTGCTATGGGCAATGCGGATGACAAGATTAAAGCGTCAGCTGATTACACTACAGCGACCAACAACAGCGACGGTATCGCAAAAGCCTTGTCGCACTACGGACTCATTCATCTGGACAATGAAGCTCGTTTTGATAGTCGAGATAGTAACTTTAACAAGGTCAAAGATTTCCATGAGCTCATGGATGGTGAAACCAATGAAACACCAAGGCTCTACGCTTCTAAGGAAGCTGGGCATAGAGCGGATTTCAAGGTAGAAGAAATCGTAGAGTTTCTCTATGCAGCGAGCCAAGGCGACAAAAAGACCTTTACCCAATCCGTTCTAGACTTGCATGCGGCTGTGGATAAGGCAGCTAGCAAAGTCCAAGCCAAAGAGCACCCAGAGACGCCCTTGGTTGGCGAAGTGGACGCCTTGGTGGATTTGCTCTATCTGACTTATGGTTCTTTTGTCCTCATGGGTGTTGACCCTAAGCCCTTTTTTGACACCGTTCATGAGGCAAATATGGGAAAAATCTTCCCTGATGGCAAAGCTCACTTTGACCCTGTGACGCATAAAGTCCTAAAACCAGACGACTGGGAAGAGCGCTTTGCGCCAGAGCCTAAGATTAAGCGAGAGCTTGACCGTCAGCTGCAAAAAGCACTCAACCGCAGCCAAAACCGCTCTTCTAAATAAACATGATAAAACGCCTCTGCAAGCAGCAGAAGCGTTTTTTGTCCTCTTAGTCACGATTGATATTGATACCCATGACAGTGAGATGACCATTACTGATGAGCTTGATAACGAGCCTTGCCAAGTCTCTAGAGTCTATAGCAAAGTCCGACTCAATCCACCAAAGAAGAGTCCCAACAAAGATACTCGCCAGATAAGTCACGATAAAGTCTGTCGGAACAGGCATTCCAGACTCTGTCACCTGCACCTTGTCAAACAAATCGTCGTATTTTTCATGCAAGAGCCTAGCAAAGTTATGTTGCAACTCCTCACGTGAGCTGCTCTTTGAGACAATTTTTGCGATGGCGGTGTGCTTTTTGAGGTTATTGTAGTAGCTGTAGAGCATTTTTTCAGCCTTTTTGACCTCGACAGAGCTGGGTGTGGTGGCTTGCGCCTTGTCAATCATCTCTGAGAGCTCTTCTAGGATGTGCGTGATGATGAAGTGGTAGAGCTCGTCCTTGTCGGCATAATGTGCGTAAAAAGTCGCACGGTTAATCATAGCCCGATCAGCGATGTCCTGCACAGTGATTTTGTCATAGGGCTTTTCGCTCAATAAATCCGTCAGTGCATCAAAAATCATTTTTTCAGTTCGTAAATAGCGAATGTCTGTCCTTTTCATAACAGCCTCCAAGATAAGCAACACATTGTTGGTCACTATTGCTTAACAAACACTTTTGTCAAAATTAACGGTTGATTTTGAAGATAATCATTTTATAATACTATTATAACAAACGAGTTGTTTAATAAGCAACAGATTGTTGTTCGTATGAAAAATAGGATAGTCTTAGTCTTCTAAGGCACAAGAGAAAGTAGCTGCTTTCTAGAAGAGGAGAAGTTATGTATAGAGCAGGTATTGATGTAGGCTCAACGACGGTTAAGGTTGTTGTCTTTGATGAAGATTATAAGTTGTTGTTTGCTCGCTATGAGCGTCATTTTTCTGATGTCAAAGCGGCAACCATCAAGGTCATGCAAGAGGCGATTGATGAGATTGGTGAGCATGAGGTGAGTATTGCCATCACAGGTTCTGGTGGGATGGGGCTGTCAGACGCATCGCATATTCCTTTTGTCCAAGAAGTGATTGCAGCAACAACGACCGTTGAAAAGTTTATCCCGCAGACAGATGTTGTCATTGAGCTGGGTGGTGAGGATGCCAAGATGACTTTCTTTGGCGAGGCGCTTGAGCAGCGGATGAATGGGACCTGTGCAGGTGGTACAGGTGCCTTTATCGACCAAATGGCAGAGCTGTTAAAGACCGACGCCAATGGGGTCAATGAGCTGACTAAAAACTATGAGACCATCTATCCCATTGCCAGTCGTTGCGGTGTCTTTGCCAAAACGGATGTACAGCCACTCATCAACGAAGGGGCACGTAAGGAAGACATCGCAGCTTCTATCTTTCAAGCGGTGGTCAACCAGACCATCGCAGGACTAGCTTCAGGGCGCAAGATTACAGGAAATGTCGCCTTTCTTGGTGGTCCGCTCTATTTCATGAGTGAGCTGCGCAAGCGTTTCATTGAGACCTTGGATATTCAGCCAGAAAATGTCATCTTCCCAGAGAATCCACAGCTCTTTGTGGCGATGGGAGCGGCACTTGATGACAATCAAACACAGCTGACCTTTAGCGACATTATCACAAATCTCAAAGACAATAGCGCAAGCAGCCTTGTGCCTAAAAATACCCTAGATGTGCTCTTTCATGACGAGGACGAGCTATCCGCTTGGCGAGAACGTCACAATGCAGCTAGCGCTGAGTATGAGGACATCAAGAAGGCTCGTGGACCTGTTTTCTTGGGTATCGACGCTGGCTCTACCACGTCTAAGGTCATTGTGACCGACCCAGATGGTCACATTCTCTTTGAGCATTATGGCAATAACCAAGGGCAACCTTTGGAAAATATCATTGACATCCTAAAGGAAGTCTATCATCAATTGCCAGAAGAAGCTTTTATCGCTAATTCCTGTATCACAGGCTATGGTGAGCACTTGATAAAGGCGGCTCTGCGTGTGGATAATGGCGAGGTTGAGACCGTGGCTCACTACAAGGCTGCCAATTATTTTAACCCAGGCTGTGACTTTATCCTAGATATTGGTGGTCAGGATATGAAAGCCATGCGTATCCAAGATGGTGCGCTATCAAGTATTCAGCTCAACGAAGCTTGCTCTTCAGGTTGTGGCTCTTTCATTGAGACTTTTGCCAAATCGCTGAAATACGACGTCAAAGACTTTGCCCAAGTCGCACTTCTAGCCAAAAATCCTGTTGACCTAGGCTCAAAATGTACTGTCTTTATGAACTCCAAGGTCAAGCAGGTACAAAAAGAAGGCGCAACGGTTGCTGACATCTCAGCAGGGCTGTCTTACTCGGTTATCAAAAATGCCCTTTACAAGGTTATCAAGGTCAAACGCCCAGAAGACCTAGGCGAAAAAATCGTTGTTCAAGGAGGGACTTTCTACAACGAAGCCGTTCTGCGTGCTTTTGAGCTGGTTAGTGGTCGCAAGGTCGTGCGTCCAAGTATCGCTGGACTCATGGGAGCTTACGGCTGTGCCCTTATCGCTCAGGAAAAATACGAGGAAAACGAAGTACCGTCAAGCCTTATGGCGCTAGATGAGCTTGACGCTTTTACCTCTGAGAAAGAATTTACACGCTGTGGGCTTTGTGAAAATAATTGTGCTCTGACCGTGACGATTTTCAATGACGGTTCCAAGTTTGTCACAGGCAATCGCTGTGAACGTGGTGCTGAAAAAGTCACCAAGATGAAGTTTGACAAGAAAGACAAAAAAGAAAATCTGGTTGACTACAAATACAAAAAACTCTTCAAGTTCAAATCTCTCTCAAAACGTGAGGCAAAACACGGTGTCATTGGTCTGCCACGTGTGCTCAACATGTACGAAAACTATCCTCTCTGGCACACGGTGCTGACTGACCTTGGTTTTCGTGTTCAGATTTCCCAAAAATCAGACAAAAAGCTCTATGAAAAAGGGATTGAGACCATTCCTAGTGACACGGTCTGCTACCCAGCTAAAATGGTGCACGGGCACATCCAGTCGCTCATTGACCGCAAGGTAGACGCTATTTTCTACCCAAGCGTCATCTACGAGCAAGTGGAAAATAGCAAAGCGCCTAACCATTTTAACTGTCCTATCGTTCAGTCCTATCCAGAAGTTATTGAAAAGAATATGGACCCTATCCGTGATGGCGAGGTCAAGTATTTCCATCCTTTTGTCAATCTGGCTGACCATGACAGTGTGGTCAAGTCCCTAGCCAAATCTTTTGCTGACTATGAGGACATGACGATTGAGGACATCACGCAGGCTGTTGAGCATGGCTATCAGGTGCTTGCTGATTTCAAGAAAGACTTGCAGGACAAGGCAGATGAGCTTCTGACCAGTCTTTCTATCAATGGTGAAAAGGCCATTGTCCTCTCTGGGCGTCCTTATCACCTTGACCCTGAAATCAATCACGGTATTGCCAACATCATCACGCAAGAAGGTTTTCATGTCTTGACAGAGGACATGGTGTCTGGGCTTGAGGAGGTAGGCGGTCTGCGTGTGGTCAATCAATGGGTTTACCATTCTCGCTTGTACGCTGCGGCGAAGATTGTCGCTAAAAATCCAAACCTCGAGCTGGTGCAACTCAACAGCTTTGGTTGTGGGCTTGACGCTGTAACGACAGACCAAGTCGAAGAAATCATGCGTGGACACAATAAACTCTACACCGTTCTCAAGATTGATGAAGGTAGTAACCTCGGTGCTATTCGCATTCGCCTGCGTTCTTTGAAAGCAGCGGTGAAAGAGCGTGATCAAAAGCTCAAAAAAGCTAAGCTTGACCATATCTTTAACCAAGCCCCTCAATACGATAGCCAAAAAGATAGCAAGACAAAGCAGGAGCCTGTCTTTACTAAGGAGATGAAAAAAATGCACACGCTTCTCATGCCAGTGCTCTCTCCTATTCACCAAAACGGTCTCATCGAAGAAGCCTTCAAAGAAAGTGGCTACAATGTGGTGGTGCTACCTTCTATGGACAAGGGCGCTGTAGATGTCGGGCTCAAGTATGTCCACAATGACGCCTGCTACCCAGCTATCATCTCTATTGGTCAGCTGGTTGAGGCGCTTGAGAGTGGCGAGTACGACCTTGACAATACCAGCGTCATGATGACACAGACTGGTGGTGGCTGTCGTGCGACCAACTACATCCCACTCCTTAGAAAAGCGCTAAAAGACGCTGGCTTTTCCCAAGTTCCTGTAGTTTCCATTTCTATGGGCAATCAAGGAACGGAGTCAACCCCAGGCTTTATCCTCAACTATGGCTTTGTCAAACGTCTCTTTATCAGTGTTCTCTATGGCGACCTCTTTGAGCGTGTCCTCTATCGTGTCCGTCCTTATGAGGCGGAAGAAGGCTCTGCCAACGCTCTGTATAAAAAGTGGCTGGAAAAAGCAAGACACAATGTCAAAAACGGTTCTTACTTTGAGTTTAACCGCAATATGAAGCGTATTATCCGTGATTTTGACACTCTTGCAACCATTGACTTTGATAGCAAGCCACGTGTCGGTGTGGTCGGTGAGATTTTGGTCAAATACGCTCCAACAGCTAATAACGACATCGTCGGTATCATCGAAGCAGAAGGAGGCGAAGCCGTTGTACCAGACTTGATTGGCTTTATGAACTACTCCTTGTTCAATCAAATTTGGAAAGCCGATGAGCTCAACATGAGTCAAAAGTCCAAACGCTTTGCCAAACTCGCCATTGATGTCATCAATATTCTAGAAAAACCGATGAACAAGGCGCTTGAAAAGTCTGAGCGCTTTGAGGGAATTGAATCGATTTATGACATCGCAGAGGGTGCCTCAAAAATCCTCTCTATCGGAAACCATACAGGTGAGGGTTGGTTCTTGACGGGTGAGATGATTGAGTTGCTCAATAACGACGTCAAAAATATCGTCTGTCTGCAACCGTTTGGTTGCCTACCAAACCATATCGTCGGAAAAGGCATGATGAAAGAGCTACGCCGCCAGTATCACGGTGCTAATATCGCTGCTGTGGACTACGACCCAGGCTCATCAGAGGTCAACCAACTCAACCGCATTCGCTTGATGATGACAACCGCCAAGAAAATGCAAAAAGAAAAAGCGCTACAATCCTAAAAAAGAAACCAGCTGCTCACAAGCAGCTGGTTTTAAAGTGGGAACACAATAGATTAGAATGTCTTTTCGCTATCACGCACGATGAGCAAATCCACCTTAGCGTGTCTTAGAATGTACTCAGATGATGAGCCGATAAGCAAGCGCTCAAAGGTATTGAGCCCAGTTGCTCCGACCATGATAAGGTCGACATTTTCCTTGTCAGGAATGTCACGAGCAAGGAGAGTCTTTGGATTACCAAACTCGATGACTTGCTTGATGTTGTCAAGTCCTCTTTCACGTGCTTGTTTTTCATAATCCGCCAAAACGTCTTTTGCTTCCTGCTCTAATTTTTCATAAATGTAGGTGTCAAAAGTTGCTACGCTTTGAAGAGCACGTGTGTCCACAACGTGTGTCAAAATCAGCTCAGCGCCGTTTCTAAGAGCGACGTTAACCCCTTTTTCAAATGCCAATTCAGACTCATAAGAACCGTCAATGGCAACCATGATATGTTGATAATGATGAGACATAATCTTTTCTCCTTAACTTTACTTTGTATGTTTATTATACTCCTTTTTGGAAAATCTTGAAAGCGATTTATGCAATATTTCTGAAATTTTTAAAAGGTCTGACAAAATGCTTAGTTGGACAGTTTATTAAAAATAATTCTCTTTTTGGAGGATTTAGGTTATAATAGGGGAAATGAGGTGAAGGTATGAAACAATTTGATAAATCATCTAAATTAGAACATGTTGCCTATGATATCCGTGGTCCAGTGCTTGAAGAAGCTAACCGCATGCGAGCAAACGGGGAGAAGATTCTCCGACTAAACACAGGAAATCCTGCCGAGTTTGGCTTAGAAGCGCCAGATGAGGTCATTCGTGATTTGATTCGCAATGCGAGAGACTCTGAAGGGTATTCAGACTCTAAGGGGATTTTTTCAGCCCGTAAGGCGATTATGCAGTATTATCAGCTGCAGGATGTTCATGTGGACATTGATGACATTTATGTTGTCAATGGGGTTAGTGAAGGGATTTCCATGTCCATGCAGGCTCTTCTTGACAATGGCGATGAGGTCTTGGTGCCTATGCCTGACTATCCTTTGTGGACAGCGTGTATCAGTCTAGCAGGAGGCAATGCCGTGCACTATATCTGTGACGAGCAGGCAGGTTGGTTCCCAGATATTCAGGACATCAAGTCTAAAATCACATCCAACACAAAAGCTATTGTCCTCATCAATCCTAACAACCCAACAGGAGCGGTCTATCCTCGTGAACTCCTAGAGGAGATTGTGGACATCGCTCATCAAAATGATTTGATTATCTTTTCAGATGAGGTCTATGACCGTCTGGTCATGGATGGTAAGAAGCATATTCCTATTGCCTCTATCGCTGATGATGTCTTTACAGTGACCATGTCTGGCTTGTCCAAGTCGCACCGTATCTGTGGTTTTCGTGTCGGCTGGATGGTGCTCGCTGGTCCTAAGCGCAATGTCAAAGGTTACATCGAAGGGCTCAATATGCTCTCAAACATGCGTTTGTGTTCAAACGTCCTTGCTCAGCAAGTCATCCAAACCTCTCTTGGTGGTTATCAGTCCTCTGATGAGCTGTTACTGCCAGGCGGGCGTCTCTATGAGCAACGTAATTTCATTTACGATGCGATTAAGGATATTCCAGGTTTGTCGGCTGTCAAGCCAAATGCAGGGCTCTATATCTTCCCTAAGATTGACACCAACATGTACCGTGTCGAGGACGATGAAGATTTTGTGCTTAATTTCTTGAAGCAAGAAAAGGTACTTTTGACACACGGTCGAGGCTTTAATATGGCGACACCAGACCACTTTAGAATCGTCTATCTACCACGAGTAGATGAACTCAGTGTCTTGCAGGAAAAACTCACACGCTTTTTACAACAATACAAGCGTTAATAGAAGAGAAGGTTAGAGTAAGCTCTAGCCTTCTTTTCTAAAGAACCCCATTGCTTTCTTGAAAAGCCTTATAAATTGTGATAAAATTGAGTGATTAAGTATAGTTATCGAAAGGAAAAGGAATGGCAAATCTTCTACGAAGTATCGTCGAAAATGACAAGGGTGAATTGCGTAAACTCGAAAAAACAGCTAAGAAAGTAGAATCTTATGCGGATGCAATGAGCGCCCTCTCAGACGAAGAATTACAAGCAAAAACGCCAGAATTTAAGGAACGTTATCAAAATGGAGAAAGTTTAGATGCCCTCTTACCAGAAGCTTTTGCGGTGGTGCGTGAGGCAGCTAAGCGTGTTTTAGGGCTTTTTCCTTATCGTGTACAGATTATGGGGGGAATTGTTCTTCACCACGGAGACATTCCAGAGATGCGTACAGGAGAAGGGAAAACACTAACAGCGACCATGCCCGTTTATCTCAATGCCCTATCAGGTGAGGGTGTTCACGTTATCACGGTCAATGAATACCTGTCAGAGCGTGATGCGACCGAGATGGGTGAGGTTTACAGTTGGCTTGGTCTATCTGTAGGGATTAACCTTGCAGCCAAGTCGCCATTTGAAAAGCGTGAAGCTTATAACTGTGACATCACTTACTCAACCAACTCAGAAATCGGCTTTGACTATCTTCGTGACAACATGGTGGTTCGTCAAGAAGATATGGTGCAACGTCCGCTCAACTACGCTCTTGTCGATGAGGTGGATTCTGTCTTGATTGACGAGGCGAGAACACCACTCATCGTCTCAGGACCAGTCAGCTCTGAGACTAATCAGCTCTATATTCGAGCAGACAAGTTTGTCAAGACCCTTAATCAAGATGACTACATCATTGATGTGCCAACCAAAACTATTGGTCTATCAGACTCAGGGATTGACAAGGCAGAAGCTTACTTTAACCTCAACAACCTCTATGATATTGACAATGTTGCTTTGACGCACTATATTGACAATGCGCTTCGTGCAAACTATATCATGCTTTTGGATATTGACTATGTTGTCAGCGAAGACCAAGAGATTTTGATTGTCGACCAGTTTACAGGGCGTACCATGGAGGGACGTCGCTTCTCTGATGGGCTTCACCAAGCCATCGAAGCAAAAGAAGCTGTGCCTATCCAAGAGGAGTCTAAAACCAGCGCTTCTATCACTTATCAAAATATGTTCCGTATGTACCGCAAGCTCTCAGGGATGACCGGTACAGGGAAAACAGAGGAAGAGGAATTCCGTGAAATTTACAACATGCGTGTCATTCCCATTCCAACCAACCGTCCAGTAGCTCGTATTGACCATCCAGACCTTCTCTATCCAAACTTACAAGCTAAGTTCAATGCCGTTGTTGAGGATGTGCGTGCTCGTCACGAAAAAGGTCAACCTGTCTTGGTTGGTACAGTTGCTGTTGAAACCAGTGATTTGATTTCTAAAAAGCTGGTGCAAGCAGGTGTGCCACACGAAGTGCTCAATGCCAAAAACCACTTTAAAGAAGCGCAAATCATCATGAATGCTGGTCAGCGTGGAGCGGTGACCATTGCGACCAATATGGCAGGACGTGGTACCGACATTAAACTTGGTGAGGGTGTGCGTGAGCTTGGTGGGCTTTGCGTTATCGGAACTGAGCGCCACGAGAGCCGTCGTATTGACAACCAGCTGCGTGGACGTTCTGGGCGTCAAGGGGATCCAGGTGAGTCTCAATTTTACCTCTCCCTTGAAGATGAACTCATGCGTCGCTTTGGGTCTGACCGTATCAAGGCTGTCCTTGAGCGCATGAATATGAACGACGACGATACGGTTATCAAGTCTCGTATGCTAACACGTCAGGTTGAGTCTGCTCAAAAACGTGTCGAAGGAAACAACTACGACACCCGTAAGCAAGTCCTCCAGTACGATGATGTCATGCGTGAGCAGCGTGAGATTATCTATGGTGACCGCTACAATGTCATCGTGGCAGACCACGATCTGACACCAGAGATTCAAGCTATGATTGAGCGTACCATCAACCGTGCTGTTGATAGTCACAGCCGAGCAAGTAATAGCCGCAACGAAGCGCTTGAAGCGATTGTCAACTTTGCCCGCTCTGCCTTGGTACCAGAAACGTCTATTTCCGTTTCTGATTTGCGTAATCTCAAAGATGACGATATTAAAAAGAACCTTTATAACCGTGCGATGAAGGTCTACAATGCACAAATCTCAAAACTCTCCACACCAGACGCCATCCTAGAGTTCCAAAAAGTACTCATCTTGATGGTTGTTGACAACAAATGGACAGAGCATATTGATGCGCTGGATCAATTGCGTAATGCCGTTGGTCTGCGTGGTTATGCTCAAAATAACCCGATTGTCGAATACCAATCAGAAGGTTTCCGTATGTTCCAAGATATGATTGGCTCAATCGAGTTTGACGTGACACGTACCATGATGAAAGCACAAATTCATGAGCAAGAGCGTGAGCGTGCTGAAGCGCATGCGACCACAACTGCGGCAGCTAATATCGCTGCGAAAGCACCGGGTGCAGCCAATGTTCCTGTTGAAAAGCTTGATTTTACTAACGTCAAGCGTAATGATCCATGTCCATGTGGTTCAGGGAAAAAATACAAAAATTGTCATGGACGCAAACAATTTTAGGGAGTTGCAGAAAATTCTGAAAATTTATCCAAAACTCCTCCTAAAAATGGTATAATAAAAAAACTTTACAAAAGTAATAATTAGAGGAGTTTCTATGTCATTTAAATCACTCAGTCCTAAAATCGATGTCAATGAGGTGCGTAGCGTCTCAAAACTTAGCCAAGAAGCTTTAGCGAAAAAAGAACAGCGTGACCGTGAGTTAGAAGCCATCATCAAAGGCGAAGACGACCGTTTGCTTTTAGTCATTGGACCATGCTCGTCTGATAATGAAGAGGCTGTCCTTGAGTATGCTAAGCGCCTAGCTAAGCTGCAAGAAGAAGTCAAAGACCGTGTCTTTATGGTTATGCGTGTCTATACGGCAAAACCTCGCACCAACGGTGACGGCTACAAGGGGCTTATGCACCAGCCAGATACTGATGCAGCGCCTAGCTTGATTAACGGTATCAAGGCAGTGCGTAACCTCCACTATCGTGTCATCACTGAGACAGGGATGACGACTGCTGATGAGATGCTCTATCCAGAAAACTGGCCTTTGGTTGAGGATTTAGTGTCTTACGTAGCCATCGGTGCACGCTCTGTTGAGGATCAACAGCACCGCTTTGTGGCGTCTGGTTTTGACGTACCAACTGGTATGAAAAATCCAACATCAGGCAACCTCAAAGTGATGTATAATGGGATTTACGCTGCGCAAAACAAGCAAACCTTCCTCTACAACAACGAGGAAGTTGAAACCAGCGGAAACCCCGTAGCGCATGCGATTTTACGTGGGGCACTTGACGAAAATGGCAAGAATATCCCAAATTATTATTACGACAACCTTTTAGAAGCGATTGATTTGTACGAAAAACAAGGGCTTGAAAATCCTTTTATCGTGATTGACACCAATCATGACAACTCAGGTAAGCAATATCTTGAGCAAATCCGTATCGTCCGTCAAACCCTTATCAATCGTGACTGGAATGACACAATCAGACGCTACGTTCGTGGCTTTATGATTGAGTCTTACCTAGAGGACGGACGTCAAGACCAACCAGAGGTCTTTGGTAAATCTATCACAGACCCTTGCCTTGGTTGGGACAATACAGAATCCTTGGTTCGTGAAATTTACACAACCTTAGAAAGCAAGTAGAGGAATGGGAATACATCAAAAAAGTGCGACCATTGACATCGCACAAGTCAAAGAATTATCAAAACTTGAAGGGGAATTTTTAGTCCGCAAAGAAGCTCGTGATAAGGAGCTTGCAAACATCATCAAAGGCGAAGATGAGCGCTTACTTTTAGTCATTGGACCATGCTCGTCTGACAATGAAGAAGCTGTTCTTGAGTACGCTAAGCGCTTAGCCAAATTGCAAGACGAAGTTAAGGACAAGATTTTCATCGTCATGCGTGTCTATACGGCAAAACCTCGCACCAATGGTGACGGCTACAAGGGGCTTATGCACCAGCCAGATACGTCTAAGCTGCCTGATCTTATCAATGGTGTGGCTGCTGTTCGTCATCTGCACTACCGTGTCATCACAGAGACTGGCTTGACAACGGCTGATGAGATGCTCTACCCTTCTAACCTTGGTCTTGTGGACGATTTGGTGTCTTACCATGCGATTGGGGCACGTTCTGTTGAGGACCAAGAACACCGCTTTGTGGCGTCAGGGATCGATGTACCGACAGGGATGAAAAACCCAACATCTGGTAACCTCAATGTCATGTTTAACGCTGTCTATGCTGCACAAAATGCGCAGAACTTTATTTATCAAAATGCTGAAGTCGAAACAGATGGCAACCCTCTAGCTCACGTCATCTTGCGTGGTGCTCTTGATGAGCACGGTGACAATATTCCAAACTATTACTATGATGATTTGCTCAAGGCAATCGCAAAATATGAGGATATGGGGCTAGAAAATCCGTTCATCGTCATTGACACCAACCATGACAATTCAGGTAAGCACTACTTGGAGCAAATCCGTATCGTGCGTCAGACGCTGATCAACCGTGACTGGAATGCGAAAATCAATCGCTATGTCCGTGGTTTCATGATTGAGTCTTACCTAGAAGATGGGCGTCAAGATCAGCCAGAGGTCTTTGGAAAATCCATCACAGATCCTTGTCTAGGCTGGGATAAAACGGAAAAACTCATCCGTGAAATTCATGCAACGCTTAGCCATGATTCCTTTGAAGAGTTGATTTTCTAAGTGTTTGTGTAAGAGATAAGAAAAGGCTAAGTCCCCTAGTAAAGAGGTGATTTAGCCTTTATTGCTTGCTGGGTAGCAAATAAAAAGGTGGTAAATGTCATGATAGTTGGACATGGTATTGATTTACAGGAGATTAGCGTAGTGTGGCAGGCCTATGAGCGTAGAGGGCGCTTTGCCTCTAAGGTTTTGACCCCAAAAGAGCTGGAGCGTTTTAAGCAGCTAAGCTCACAAAAGCGTCAAGCGGAGTATTTGGCAGGACGTTGGGCGGCAAAAGAAGCCTTTGCCAAGGCCATGGGGACAGGTATCGGGCAAGTGACCTTTCAGGACATTGAGGTCTTAAATGACAGTTTGGGTGCGCCCTATATTGCTAAGTCTCCCTTTTCTGGAAAGGCTTGGCTCTCGATTTCGCATAGCGGATCTTTTGTACAAGCAAGTGTTATTTTGGAGGATGTAAAATGATTTCAAGTATTCATAGACCAACGCAAGCTTTGATTGATTTAGAAGCGATTGAGCATAATATCGCAGCTGTTAAAGAGCATATTCCAAGTGAAACCTTTGTCTACGCTGTGGTCAAGGCAAATGCCTACGGACACGGTGCTGTGACTGTTGCACGCTCAGTTGAAGCTCGTGTGGATGGTTTTTGCGTGTCCAATATTGATGAAGCAGTGGAGTTGAGACAAGCTGGTATCACAAAGGAAATCTTGGTTCTAGGTGTCGTTATGCCCAATCAGCTCGACTATGCTAAAGAATACGACATCGTGCTGACAATAGCCAGTCTTGACTGGCTGGCTCTAGCGGAGCATGAGGGTATGGCGCTTGACGGCTTACGCTGTCACATCAAGATTGACTCTGGTATGGGGCGTATTGGTGTGCGTACAAGTGCGGACGCTAATCAGCTTATCAGTTCCTTAAAAGCAGCAGGTGCCTTGGTGGAGGGTGTCTTTACCCACTTTGCAACGGCTGACGAGGCAGATACTCAGCACTTTGAGGAACAACTAGCGACCTTTAAGAAGATAGTGTCTGAGCTGAGCGATTGTCCTAAGCGTGTGCATGCTAGTAATTCAGCGACTAGTCTGTGGCATAGCGAGACGATTTTTTCAGCGGTACGCCTTGGTATTGTCATCTATGGGCTAAATCCAAGCGGCAGAGAGCTTGAGCTTCCTTATCGCCTGAAGCCAGCACTCGAGTTGACCTCTAGTATCATCCATGTCAAGGAGCTTGAGGCAAATGCAGCCGTTGGCTATGGGGCGACCTATCGCAGTCAAGAAAAAGAAGTAATTGCGACTATTCCTATTGGTTATGCGGATGGCTGGACACGTGATATGCAGGGTTTTGAGGTGCTTGTAGATGGTCAGAGGTGCGAGATTGTCGGGCGTGTGTCTATGGATCAGCTGACCATTCGCCTGCCAAAAGCCTACCCTCTAGGGACTCCAGTGACGCTTATCGGGCGCAACGGTTCTGAGGAAATCACAGCTACAGATGTAGCTGACAAGCGTCAGACCATCAATTATGAGGTGCTGTGTCTTTTGAGTGACCGCATTCCCCGCTTTTACAAGGGTGAGACTCATGTTAAGTGAAAACTCTCCTCTAACTGAGCTCAAAGGAATTGGACCTAAGTCCGCTGAAAAGTTCCAGCAGTTGGGGATTTTCACCGTGGCAGATCTCTTGCTTTATTTTCCTTTTCGCTATGAGGACTACAAGACACGCTCGGTTTTTGAGCTTCAAGATGGTGAAAAAGCAGTGGTGACAGGCACCTTGGTCACACCAGCCAATCTCCAATATTATGGACGTCAAAAAAATCGCTTAAGTTTTAAGCTAAAGCAGGGTGAGGTGGTGATTAGCGTCAGCTTTTTCAATCAACCCTACCTCAAGGACAAGCTACAGCTAGGCAGCGAGCTGGCTATTTTTGGCAAATGGGACAGTAAAAAGACGGCGCTGACGGGTATCAAGTTATTGGCGCAAGTGCAAGAGGATATGCAGCCTGTCTATCGTCTCACGCAGGGTGTCACGCAGGTGATTCTCGTGAAGGCTATAAAAACAGCCTTTGAGAGCGGTGTTTTGGAGCGTTTACCAGAGACCCTACCTCAGGTGCTCATCGACAAATACCGTCTCTTCTCACGCAAAGAAGCTATCACTGCCATGCATTTTCCAAAAGACTTAGTAGAGTACAAGCAGGCGCTAAGGCGTGTCAAGTTTGAAGAGCTCTTTTATTTCCAGATGAACTTGCAAGTGTTAAAAGCACGGCGCAAATCCGACCAGCACGGCTTGGCTATTGCCTATGACGAGGAAAAGTTAGCGGCTAAAGAAGCGTTACTACCTTTTTCACTAACGGGTGCTCAAAAGCGCAGTTTAGATGAGATTTTGCAGGATATGCGCTCACAAAGCCACATGAACCGTCTCTTGCAGGGAGATGTCGGTTCGGGCAAGACTGCTGTTGCTAGCCTTGCCATGTATGCAGCATACAGCGCTGGTTTTCAGTCTGCTCTCATGGTTCCAACGGAAATTTTAGCGGAGCAGCACTACGAGAGCTTGACGCAGCTTTTTCCGGAGCTTTCGATTGCTATTTTGACTTCTGGGATGAAAAAAGCAGCAAAGGACACCGCTCTTGAGCAGATTAGAGAGGGTAGCGTTCAGATGATTGTCGGCACTCACGCTCTCATCCAAGAAAATGTCGCCTATCACAAGCTAGGGCTTGTCATTACCGATGAGCAGCACCGCTTTGGGGTCAATCAACGCCGTGTTCTGCGTGAAAAGGGGGAAAATCCAGATGTCTTGATGATGACAGCGACCCCCATCCCACGGACACTTGCCATCACTGCCTTTGGTGAGATGGATGTGTCGATTATTGATGAATTGCCAGCAGGGCGCAAACCCATCATCACCCGCTGGGTCAAACATCAGCAGTTAGATACCGTTCTTTCTTGGCTCAAAAAAGAGCTGGAAAAAGGAGCACAAGCCTATGTTATCTCGCCACTGATTGAGGAGTCTGAGTCGCTTGATTTGAAAAATGCAACGGCTCTGTATGAAGAATTGAGTCATTATTTTAAGGACAGCGCCGAGGTTTCCCTCATGCACGGGCGCATGTCAGCTGAGGAAAAAGACAGCATCATGCAGGCGTTTAAGGAGCAAAGAAGTCAAGTTTTGGTCTCCACAACGGTCATCGAAGTGGGGGTCAATGTGCCCAATGCTACCATCATGCTTATTATGGACGCTGACCGCTTTGGACTTAGCCAATTGCACCAGCTCAGAGGACGTGTCGGACGTGGCGATAAGCAGTCCTATGCCATCTTGGTCGCTAATCCCAAGACAGACAGTGGAAAAGAGCGCATGAAAATCATGACAGAAACTACAGACGGCTTTGTTCTGGCTGAAGCGGACCTCAAAATGCGAGGCTCAGGTGAGATTTTTGGCACCAGACAGTCTGGTATTCCAGAATTTAGAGTGGCAGACATCATCGAAGATTACGCTATCTTGGAGGAGGCTAGGAGAGTATCTAGCCAAATTGTCAGCCAACCAAACTGGGACAAGGAAAAAGACTGGCAGATGGTTGTCAAAAACCTCAAAGAACACTCCATTTTTGACTAATCTTATCCAAAAGAAACACAAAAAGAGACCGGTACTAGCCCCCAAAAATGAGACACAAGAAAAACACTCCTGTTGAAAATCTAGTAAACTAGAAACAGGAGTGTTTTGTTATGGTCAAAAAAGCATATTCATTAGA
>NZ_JBCLSK010000009.1:0-54089 GCF_041225505.1 Streptococcus hyointestinalis
TCATCCATATATTTTAGCTGATATGGGCTATCTTAGTCGTGAGCTTAGAGATAATTTGGAGCAGAAAGGTTATCATCTTTGGACTCCTCTGCGTCAAAATATGGCAGGAGCTAAGCAACATAACCATTGGAAACTAATGGCTATGAGGAGGACTATAGAGACACGATTTTCAGAACTTTGTGCTCTTTTCAATATGGAGCAAACTCTAGCCAGAGGGACAACAGGCTTACAATTGAGAATAGAGCAAATCGTACTAGCCTATAATTTGAGATATTTTGAAATCAACTAGCACCACGGGTAGGCTTTTGTATTTTAGTTTCATATGTCCTCCTCATCTTACTTATTCGGAAAATATATGAAAACAACGAAAAAAGCCAACATAGGTTGGCTTACGGGATTAGTCTTCGTCAGAAGAATTTTCTTGAGCCATCTTTTCTTTGATTTCGTCATAAGAAAGAGCATGCTCTTCGTTATCTTCTTTTTCTTCTGGCATTTTTCCTGTCTCGTAGATAGACTTAATCTGAGCGGCATCGAGGGTTTCATATTTCAGAAGTGCCTCTGCAATCAGACGATGTGTTTCACGATTATTGTTGATGATATCTGCTGCTGTATTGCGTGCTTCGTTAAGAAGATTGCGCACTTCATCATCAATAAGCTGTGCGGTTTGGTCTGAATAAGAGTGTTCTGGTGTAAATTGTCCTGGTTGCATAGCGTGGCTACCTTCGTACTGAACAGGACCAAGCTTATCACTCATACCGTACTCTGTAACCATAGCACGAGCCATTTGTGTCGCTTGTTCAAAGTCGTTTGAAGCGCCTGAAGTTTGGGCATTAAAGACAATTTCCTCTGCAACACGTCCACCCATGAGACCTGCAAGTTGTTCTTTAAGATCTTCTTTAGACAGAAGCATTTGGTCTTCTTTAGGTAGGGCAATCATATAACCGCCTGCACGTCCACGAGGAACAATAGTTACTTTATGGACAACACGGGCATTTGAAAGTGTTAGACCAACAATAGTATGTCCTGCTTCGTGGTAAGCCACCATTTGGCGCTCATGCTCTGAAACCGTGCGGTCTTTCTTAGAAGGTCCTGCAATAACACGATCTTCTGCTTCATCAATATCGCTAGCATCAATAATTTTTTTGTTGCGACGAGCAGCAACAAGCGCTGCTTCGTTAAGGACATTTTCAAGGTCAGCACCAACAAAACCTGGGGTTTGCTGAGCTACCACCTTCAAGTCAACATCATCTGCCAAAGGTTTGTTTTTAGCATGGACACGCAGAATAGCCTCACGTCCTTTCACATCAGGACGACCGACTAACACCTTACGGTCAAAGCGTCCTGGGCGCAAGAGAGCAGGGTCAAGAACATCACTACGGTTTGTTGCAGCGATAACAATAATATTTTCATTGCCCTCAAAACCATCCATCTCAATCAAGAGCTGGTTAAGGGTTTGCTCACGCTCGTCGTTTCCGCCACCCATACCAGCGCCACGGCGACGACCGACAGCATCAATTTCATCGATGAAGATGATAGCACGTCCTGCTTTTTTAGCGTCCTCAAAAAGAGAGCGCACACGGCTGGCACCGACACCGACAAACATTTCAACAAAGTCTGAACCGGAAATGCTAAAGAATGGCACACCAGCTTCACCAGCAACGGCTTTGGCAAGAAGGGTCTTACCTGTTCCCGGAGGTCCTTCAAGAAGAACACCGGCAGGAATGCGTGCTCCAAGGGCTTTATAGCGTTGTGGGTCTTTCAAGAAGTCAACGACTTCAACCAGTTCTTGTTTTTCTTCTTCTGCACCGGCAACGTCAGAAAAACGGACTTTAACTTCACCTTTATTGGCAGAGCGGGCTTTGTTTTTGCCAAAACTCATGGCACCACGAGCGCCACCGCCACTTTGGTTCATCATCATCATGAAAAAGACAATCATAATGACAATAGGAACAAAGCTTGCTAAGAATGAAATCCATGCACCACTCGAACTCTCAGGTTTAACGGTTACTTCTGTATCAGCACTGTCAGCTGCGTCTGTAATATCCTTGATAGAAGTATCACTTGGAAGAGCAACTGCAGTGAAAGAAGTTACTTTTGTAGAGGTAGAATTACCTAAAAAAGAAAGCCCAGTTGTATTTTTGACTGTTTTAGCTTTATTGTATTTACCACTGATTTCGATGACACTACCGCTAGGTTGGTAGGTCAGAGACTTGATTTCACCGTTTTTTAGCTGCTTCACTAAAGTTGAGTAGCTAATCTGCTGACTCTGTGTATTGTTACCTCTAAAATAATACTGAATAGAGGTTACCAGAGCCACAATAACAAGAATGTAAATAAAGGAACTTCGGATGAAGCCATTATTTTTATTGTTTTTCATAGAGTTTGTTAACCTTTACTAATTAGAATAAATTTCTTCTTTTAAGACACCAACGTAGGGAAGATTGCGATAGTTTTCAGCGTAGTCTAAGCCAAAACCAACGATAAATTCATTTGGTACATCATAGCAGACATAATCCGCATCAATCTCGACAACACGACCTTCTGGTTTGTCAAAAAGAGTTGCGATTTTAACGGATTTTGCTTGACGGTACTTAAACATATCACGTAGATACTTGAGTGTACGTCCAGTATCGATAATGTCCTCAATGAAGATAATATCTCGTCCTTCAACGTTTGTATCAACGTCTTTCAAGATTTTTACTTCACCGCTACTGGTCGTTCCACCGTGATAGCTTGAGACCACCATAAAGTCAATCTCAACGTGCGTATCAATATGCTTCATCAACTCTGCCATAAAGGGAACAGAACCTTTTAAAACACCAACCAACAATGGATTTTTATCTTTGTAATCTTCTGTCAGTTGTGCTCCCAACTCTTTTGTCTTACGAATAATGTCTTCCTCTGTGTAGAGGACTTTTTTGATATCGTTTTCGAGCATATGATCTCCCTTATTTACGCTTTGATAGTATAATTTGCCTATCATTATATCATGTTTAGAGGCTTTTCTCAAATAAGTTTTACGACTTGTTAGAATAAAAATAATCTCACCCTTTTGCTCACCAATAATCGCTTCTTCTCGCTCTTTTGGGGATAATTTGTCATCGATAAACAAACGGCGTACTTTTTTTGTAAAATGTCCAAAAGAAATCTTGTCTCCTGCCTGTCTATGACGTAGTGTGATAGGACTATTGTCATACAGGGGAAGGGCAAATGAGAGCTGCTCCTTGTCATAGGAAAAGCGATAGCCATCATAAACTAGCGACTCACTAGCTGCTAGTAGACAAGGCGACGACAAGAAAGAGGTGGCTTCTTTTTTATCCACCCAAAAGCGCTCCTCGTCCTTATGCAAGATATAATTGTTCTTCAAGGAATAGGTGAGCTGTTTGTGACTTTGGAGCAAGTCAAGCACCGTCTCAAACTGACGACGACTCAGCTCTAAGTCTGAAAATTGCGATAAATACTCCTCCAAAGCTAGAGACTGCACCGCCTCAGACTGACTGAGAAAGACAGCGTTCTGGGTTATATCGAGAGACGCTGTCAAATCCCGAAAAGCTTGATAAGCTAGACGACTGTCGTCTGCTAGGTGACATAAGGCTGTTTTTAACTGAGCATTCTCACGCTCAAGGAGCGGCAAATAGCGATTTCTCACACGATTTCTAAAATAGTGCTCTGACTGGTTAGACATGTCCTCAAAGTGCACTGTATCAGGAAGCTCTGCCTTTTTTAGCGTCAGAAAAGGTCGTATCAACTCCCCCTCTGCAAAATGTTGCACTTCCTTGATAGCTGCTAAATGACGCAAACGACTGCCACGGATAATCCGCATAAGAACAGTCTCCGCCTGATCATCGGCATGATGAGCCGTTGTCAGCGCAGTGTAGTTGTACTTTTGCATGCACTTTTTGAAAAAGTCATAGCGAAAATCACGCGCACGCTTTTCTGAAAAAAGCCCCTCAAAATGAGCTACATAAATGGGAAGGTCATGTTCTTTTGCCCATTGACGCAAATACGCTTCTTCTGCTGTTGACGCTTGGCGCTGCTGGTGATTGACATGAGCAATCGCAAGCTCAATTTCTAAAGTCTCTCTATGCTTATAGAGAAACTGCAGCAAATTCATCGAGTCAATGCCAGAAGACACCGCCACCAAAACCTTTTGGTGCTTGTCAAAGAGGCGCTTTTTTTGAATATAAGCTAATAAATCATTATACTGGGTCATTTCAATATATTGTAAATATCATCTGCAATTTGGCTAATGTCATCATAGGACGCCTTGTCTGTAAAGATAGACAAGATAAACGGCGAGTTCGTATAGACAATGGCAACGTCATGCTTGTAGTCGTAAGCATCTCCAATTTTGTGAGCTACCTTCACAGGGATATTCTTTGAGATACGCTCCGTGTCAAAGTCCGTCTGAGAAAGGTAATCAATAATGCGACCATTTTGGTAATAAATAGCCTCCATGAGATTTCCTGCACTGTGAGCGGACAATTGACGCCCTGTCATATCCCAACTTTGACCAGCTATGGTACGCACCGTTTGATAAAAAGAGCTATCAAATTGATTTGCAGCGTAATAGCCTAGCATATTGGCAGCGACATTGTCAGAATGCTTGGCAATTAGCTGCAAAAGCTCATCAACAGAATAGTCTTTGTTGTCTGCTTCCTTATTTAGCTTGCCACTTCCACTTGGGTCATAAGAACCATTAAAATGATTGACCGCATCGACATAAGTCCATTTTTGAGAATAGGACAGCTCACCTGTATTGATTTTTTCCTGAGTGATATAAAGCGTTGCTAGCTTAGCGACACTGGCAGCGTACATGTTTTGGTCCATATTGATACCAGCGATAGACTGAGTTGTTAGCTGCTTGACATAGATACTGTAGTTGGATTTATTGTACTTGCTGTTGAGTAATGCCTGTACTTTTAGCATGCGTGTGTCTGTCGTTGAGGTATCTTCCTCAGAAATCCAGCCACCATTTTCAAGCTTATAGTAGGTACCGTAGTAAGTCACTGCCTTTTCCACCAGATGAAGCTTATCACCAGCACTTAGAGTGCTAGCCTGCTTAGCAACACCATAAGTGTAAGGAGCACTATATAAGCTACTGCTGTTTTTTAGCCATCTCGTCTCGTCAATACTCTCACTACTGATAATGCTGTCGTCAAAGATAAGATTACGACTTGCCTCAATGTAAGTCCCATCAGCTAACTGAAAGACCTTGACACCTTTGCTGTTTGTCAAAATAGCCTCTACGTCCAAAAGCGTTTCTTTTGGAAGCATACTAGACTCACTCGTTAGCTCAAGGTCGCTATAGGTCATGCTAGCAACTGCAAGACGAGGCGTTTTGGGAACATCTGTAAAGTATAGTAATTGTGTCGCTGTTGAGTTTGAAAAAGTCTCTTTTTGAGCTTCTGAGAGCTCTCCGTCACGCTCTGTGCTATCCACCGTCCTAGGCAAAAAGAGAAAAGTAGACAGCAGGATAATCGCTAGCTTTTTCATCTCTCCTCCTCTTTGCCATAGACCGTTTCTAAAAGCTCTTGATTCATTTGTGAGAGTTCTTCTAACTTGTCATCTGAATGCTCAAGAAAACGCTCAATGATTGTGACTATATTTTCCATATTGTTATTTTGGTAATAAACCTGGAACCAGATAAATGGTCTCACCGTCCTTTGAGAGATAGTACTTAGCACGTGCATACTTCTCAATGTAGGTTGTATCCTGCAAACTCTTTGCTAGAGCCTGCTCTTTTGTTGTCTTTTCAGACAGAGCTTTATACTCTTTATTGAGCTTTGCGATTTCTTTTTTATTTGACTGAATGCTGCGGTAGCTCTCCACCAAATTAAAGGTAGGCAGGATAAAGAGCAAAATCACAAAGAGCATGATAATCCCCATCAAACGGTGACGTTTACTGGCTTCTGCCTCCTCGTATCGTGTTTTTTGGTTTTCGTCTTGTATGTATTGATTATTTAGCTGAACGATATTTTTTTTACTCATCGCCTTCAATCCTTGTTTCGCTTACGATTTCATACATTTTAGCGGCGTCTTCTTTTTTGGTGCTGTCTTTCATCTCTAAGACACGAACCGTTAAAAGCTTATTGCCAAAGCGAATCTCAATCTCATCTCCTACTTTTAAGTCTGTAGAAGACTTGGCTAGGATACCATTGACTTTAATGCGTCCTTTGTCAGCGACTTCTTTTGCGACAGGACGACGTTTGATAATTCTAGAAACTTTTAAATATTTATCTAAGCGCATGATTTCACCTCACTCTTGGCTTATATTCTAACATTTTTTGAGCTTTTATGGCTATATTTTATGTATTGGCTTGATTTTCTTTCTCTTCTTTTCGTGCAGCAAGTGTCTTTGCAAAAGTGATCAGCTCTTCTAAAATCGTATAATCTTTTTGATTTCTAACGTCAAAGATGAGCTCGACCTTACCTTGATTGTCACTGATACGGGCTTTTAGCTTGGTTTTTGAGAGAGCTTCAAAATAATCTTGCGTCAAGAAATGCTGAAGAGATACTTTTTCAAAGGCAACGACTACTTGGTTTTGTTTGCGTGTGACACGCTCAGCAAAACAGCTATCAAGATAGGCTTTCAGTAAACCAATCTCTAAAAGATAGGCAACCTCGTCTGGATAATCGCCGAAGCGATCCATCAAATCTTGCTGCAGCTCCTCATAGTCTGCTCGACTCTCTATCTCACGGATACGTTTGTAGATATCAATCTTTTGACGCTCATCTGTGATGTAGTCCTTAGGGATGTAAGCGTCAATCTGAAGCATAATCTCCGTATTGCTCTTTTGTCTAGCTGTAGATTTGCCTTGCTTGTGAGCGATAGCCTGCTCGAGCAATTGCGAATACATCTCAAACCCGACAGAGTCGATAAAACCACTCTGTGAAGCGCCTAGGATATTACCAGCACCACGAATCGCCAAATCTCGCATGGCAATCTTAAAACCAGAACCCAGCTCTGTAAAGCCTTTGATAGCGTCTAGTCTCTTTTCAGAAACCTCAGTCAAAATCTTGTCTGGGCGATACATGAGATAAGCATAAGCAATGCGGTTTGAGCGCCCAACACGTCCACGCAGCTGATAGAGCGTAGAGAGACCCATGTGGTCAGCATTTTCGATAAAGAGCGTATTGACATTTGAAATGTCGACACCTGTCTCAACGATGGTCGTTGCAACCAGCAGGTCATACTCTCCATTGATAAAGTCTAGAAGGGTATTTTCCAGCTGAATATCGCTCATCTGACCATGAACAAATCCGATATTAGCCTCAGGCACTAGCTCCCGAAGTTCAGTCACTTTTTGCTCCATTGTCTCGACTTGATTATAAATATAGAAAGCCTGCCCGCCACGATCCATCTCACGAAGCAATGCCTCACGCACCGTACCGAGATTGGTCTCCATGACGTAGGTTTGGACAGGATAGCGATTGGTTGGCGGTGTTTCAATGACCGACAAGTCTCTTATACCAAGCATAGACATGTGAAGCGTTCTTGGGATAGGGGTCGCTGTTAAGGTCAGCACATCCACCTTGGTTTTCAGCTCTTTGAGCGTTTCCTTGTGCTTAACGCCAAAACGCTGCTCCTCATCAATGACAATCAAGCCCAAATCTGAAAAAGTCACGTCTTTTGAGAGCAGACGATGTGTTCCGATGATAATGTCAACTTGCCCTTTTCTAAGCTTTTCAAGTGTTTCACTTTGCTCTTTTTTACTCCTAAAACGGCTTAGCACATCGACAGTCACAGGGAAATTAGCAAAACGTTGACTGAAGTTTTCATAATGCTGCTGTGCTAGAACTGTTGTCGGCACTAAGATAGCCACTTGCTTGTGGTCTTTGACCGCCTTAAAAGCTGCACGCATAGCGACCTCAGTCTTACCAAAGCCGACATCACCAACTAACAGCCGATCCATCGGATGAGAACTTTCCATATCCTGCTTGATTTCCTTGATGGAGCGCAGCTGATCTTCTGTCTCTACATAGGCAAAGTCACTGTCAAAATCATGTTGCAAATCATCGTCTTTTGAAAAAGCAAAACCTTTTTGCTGACTGCGCTCAGCGTAGAGCTTGATGAGGTCGTCTGCGATATCCTCAACCTGCTTAGCCACACGTTGCTTGGTCTTTTTAAAGCGACCGTCATTTAGCGTATTGAGCTTAGGTTCTTTACCATCAGCAGAGACGTATTTGGATAATAACTCAATCTGCTCAACGGGAATCGAGATACGGTCTGCGTTTTGGTATTGCACGGTCAGATAGTCTCTGTGAACCCCACCGATTTCCATGGTTTCAATGCCAAGATAGCGACCGATACCGTGCACATTGTGTACCACATAGTCGCCCACTGATAGTTCATTATAATCTTTCAAACGCTCAGCATTGCTGATATTGGTGCGTCGTCTTCTACGCTTGATACGCTTATGAAAAATCTCACGCTCTGTTATCAAGACCAGCTTTTCATCCGCAAAGTAAAAACCACTGGACAACTGACCAATCATCAACTGCACTTGATGTGGCAAAAGTTCCTCGCTGTTTGATATAGTGACCTCTAAATCATACTCTTCTAAGGTCTTTTGCAGACGCTCTAAACTCTGCGAAGAAGAGACCTGCAACAAAACAGTAGCCTTCTGCTTATGATAACGGTTAATCTCATCAACCAAGAGCGGAAATTGATTGAAAAACTCTTGCATGGCATACTGTGTCAACTGATAGCTATGCGAAAAGCGTAAATTGCCAAGACCCTTGTGAAAGGTTGAAAAGAAAGTCGCTGGTTGATAAGCTCTTAGCTTTTGATAACTATCTGCTAGGTAGGTTAAGCTTGAGAAGGCTTTACCCCTTTGTAAATCTTCTGTCAAGAGATTAGCTGCTTCTAAGTCTACCTTGGCATTTTTGTCTGTCAGCTTTTGAAAATCATCAAAGAAGAGTGGTGTACCCTCTGGCAGGTAATCAAGTAGCGTCCATTCTTTTTCGTAGAAGAGACTGAGAAACTTACGTGTCTCTTGATGTACCATCTTTTTCTGACAAGACGATAAGATTTCAGACAAATAGCTTTTGAGTGGCTCATCAGAAAGCTCTATCTGGCGCTCTAAATGCTTACTTGCTCGCTCGAAATCAAGCTCCTGTAAAATCATATCGCTAGCTGGCGATACACTAACCTCATCCAATTGTTCTAGAGATTTTTGTGACTCTACATCGAATAAGCGAATCCCGTCAAGCTCATCTCCAAAAAACTCTAGACGATAAGGCTGTTCCTGCGTCATCTCAAAAATATCTAAAATATCTCCACGACGGCTAAATTCCCCCGGTGAAGTCACTTGAGATACTTTTTCGTAACCAATAGTCGACAAGTGATTGACAAGTGTGTCAAGGTCCATCTCAACTCCAACCCTAAAGGTGTACCTGCTGCTATCATAAACCTCAGGCGAAGGAAGCAAGACCCGCAAGCCCATCAGACTCACCACAAGTATACCTGACTGACTATCATCCCTTAGAAAATCTAGGGCTGCTAAGCGAGAAGCCGCCTTATCAAGAGAAGAAAAAATAAACTCCGCTGCAAGGATATCATCTATGAAAAAAGAATAAACCTTGTCCTCTCCTACTAAGTCAATCAAGTTAGCCGATAATTGCTCAGCTTCGTGTTGACTAGCAGTTACCACAACGATTTTTTTCCCTTGTGAGCGGTAGGCAGAAGCTATCGCTACCGCCTTACTACTTCCAGATAAACCTGTCACTAATTGTCTACTTTGTAGTGACACGTGACTATGCCACTCTTGTATCGTCTTGTTGCGACTAAATAAATCAATTATATCCATTTTAATCACCCGTTAAAACGTTTTGTTGTTTGTTCAAAATCATTCGATTGTAAATAAAAGTTGACAGCACTATCAACCTTGTCAAGGCTATTGTCAATCGTGATACGCTCATCTGTATCAAATGTTCCTAGCACGTGATTGATAACGCTCATCCCCTCTTTAGGACGCCCAATGCCAATCTTGATACGATTAAAGTCCTGCGTATTGAGGTGGGCGATAATGCTCTTAATCCCATTGTGACCACCAGCTGAGCCTTTCTGGCGAAGGCGCAATTTACCTACAACCATATCTAGGTCATCATAGATAACCACCATATCAGAAAGGTCAATATTGTAGTAGGTCAAAAGTGCCTTAACGGCAATACCACTATTGTTCATAAAGGTGGTCGGTTTAACAAAGTAAACCTTCTCACCATTGATAAAGGCACTCCCTACTTCTGCTTTAAAGGTTTTATCCTCTGTAAAGGTCACGTCAAGTTTTTTGACAATCTTGTCAACAGCCATAAAGCCCACATTATGACGTGTACCATCGTATTTACTGCCTGGATTTCCCAGACCAACAATCATTTTTACCATATTTTTTCTCACTTTCAAAATACAAAAACGGTTAAGAAACTCTTCTTAGTTTCCTAACCTTTTGCTTCATTCATTTGTGCTTAGACGTTAAATCTAAATTCCATGATATCACCGTCTTGAACGACGTAATCTTTACCTTCTTCACGCAAGCGTCCAGCTTCTTTGACTGCCTTTTCGCTTCCGTACTTAATCAAATCATCATAAGACATGGTAACCGCTCGGATGAAGCCACGCTCAAAGTCCGAGTGAATGATACCCGCTGCCTGAGGCGCTTTAATACCACGCTTAAAGGTCCAAGCACGCACCTCTTTTTCACCAGCGGTGAAGTAAGTGCCAAGCCCTAGCAAATGATAAGCAGCACGTGTCAATTTATCAACGCCAGACTCACTAAGACCCATCGCCTCAAGAAACTCTGCCTTGTCCTCGTCGTCCAACTCAGAAATTTCCTCCTCGGCACGTGCTGAGATAACAACAACCTCAGCATTTTCCGTTGCTGCAAAGTCACGAATTTGCTGCACATAGTCGATACTATCTGGATCTGCTACCTTGTCCTCATCGACATTTGCCACGTACAAAACAGGCTTAGTTGTCAGCAAGAAGAGTCCTTTGACGATTTGTTTTTCTTCGTCTGTAAAGTCAATCGTACGCGCTGATTTACCATCTTCAAGGACAGGTTTAATTTTTTGAAGCACGTTAAACTCAGCAACAGAATCTTTGTCCTTTTGTGTTCGTGCCATCTTCTCAACACGTGCGTAGCGTTTATTGATAGACTCAAGGTCTGCTAAAATCAACTCAAGGTTAATGGTATCAATATCGGCTAGAGGGTCAACAAAGGCATCCTCACGCCCTTGCTCACGCATGACATTTTCATCATCAAAGGCACGTACAACATGAACAATAGCATCCACCTCACGGATATTGGCTAGGAATTTATTTCCAAGACCCTCACCTTTCGAAGCCCCCTTTACGATACCGGCAATATCTGTAAATTCAAAGGTCGTAGGTACCGTTTTTTTCGGTGTGATAAGCTCAGTTAACTTTTGCAAGCGCTCGTCTGGCACCTCCACCATACCAACGTTTGGGTCAATGGTTGCAAAAGGGTAATTGGCAGCCTCCGCACCTGCCTTGGTAATTGCATTAAAAAGTGTCGACTTACCAACGTTTGGTAATCCAACAATACCTGCTGTTAAAGCCATAGTTGCATCTTTCTCCGTTCATTTTTTCAATCACAACCATTATAGCATAGTTTGCGCAAAAAAACTCGCCCTAGAGCCAGTTTAGCCAAAAATGGAGCGCAGCTGTGACAAAAACCACACCAAAAGACCTCCAACTGGAAAAACAACCCACCAATAATTGGCAAAAAACTCCCAGATGTTCATCGGTCTGTCTTTTTCAACGACCCGCTCTATTTTGACTTCTGGGGCTTTGGCAAGGATAAGCTCGTCTAGAGACACTTGCAAGACCTTAGCAAGCTTTATCAGATGCTCCAAGTCTGGTGTCGCTTCTGCATTTTCCCATTTGGAGATTGCCTGCCTTGAGATAAAGCGGTCTTTGGCGAGTTCGTCTTGGGATAAGTGACGCTCTTGACGAAGTTTTTTCAGTTGCGTTGAGAATGTTGTCATAAAGGAAACATCCTGCTTTTCCAGCTTTAGAATAACAGGCGATGACCTGTTCTAGCAAGCACTTTTAGCTGCAACTAGGCGTTGCGCTATGCGTCAAAAAACTGTTTTATCAGTCTTTTGCTGGTTGCAAGACCTTTTTAAGCTTACGCTCAAAGTCATGACGGCTCATCATCACGACATGCTCGCAATTAGTACAGCGAATCTTGATATCAGCTCCTAGACGCACCACTTCCCAAGCGTTCGCTTTTTTACCTGTTGCTTTAATCGTACAGGCATGAGGCTTTTTCATTTCGACAATCGAACCTAAAGTATACATAGCTTTCTCCCTAAAGATAAATATAGCGCTTTTCTGGGGTCAAATCGACATGTTTTAGTGCGACAATCTCCCCATCAATCTCAATAATAGCATCGTCCTCAAAGTCAACAGAAAGTCTCCGAACACTTCTATGCGAGAGACGAGACGACTTGTGGTGCCTTTTTAAAACCAAGGTCAATAAAATAGCTAAGCGTCCCCAAAAAGAGCTTCCCTGTGCTGTGACGATTTCTAAACGTGAAGTAGTTGCACTTGCTTCTGGCCAGATGACAACACCACCACCAAAAGTGCGGTTATTAGCTAAAGAGCACAAAAACAAGTCCGATAAAGACTGCTTCTTGCCATCCTCATAGGTAAGAGTCACATCAGCCCTTGGTTGCTTAAATAAACACTTAATCGCAATCAAAATATAAGTGAGTTTACCTAGATGACACTTATTGAACCAATATTTGAGACGAGACTGCGACGCTTCTTTGACCACATAAGCTGCAAAACCTAAGTCTAGGCTGTTTAACAAAAGCCCACCTTGGTAAGTAAAAACTGTGATTTCTGTTTTTTGCCCTTTATCTAGCCTGTCTAGGGTCACTTCGAGGCTCGGCAGATGCAAAGCATGGGCAAAGTCATTGCCAGAACCTACAGGATAATAGCCAAAAGGAATCGTTTTTGGCAGGTGATAGAGCGTTTTTGATAGCGTCCCGTCTCCACCGATAATCAAAACCTTATCACCCTCTTGATACTGCGATAGCAAACGCTCGACCTGACGTTTCTCATCATCTGGATAGCGTGTGAGAAAAACTTGAACAGGCTTATGGTAAGTTTGTTTAATCTTTTTGGTAACGGCTAGGGCTTGGCGATTTCCCGCATGGGGGTTGGCAATGATAAGTAGTGTCATATCATGTATTATAGCACAAGAAAGCCCCTTCTTCTAACAAATGATTCTCAAAAAGGCTGAAGAACTCAGCCTTTTACTTATCCACAATTAGTTGGTACGAACAGGGGTAATCAATTGAATAAAGTTTTCTGCGTCATCAGCAGGAGTCAGAGTAAAAGGACGAACTGGTGAGATGAAACGCACCGTCACAGATTCGCTCTTAAGTGCTTTGAGAGCTTCAATCAGATAAGTCGGGTTAAAGCTAATGGTCAAGTCGCTTCCAGACTGACTGAGCGTCTCTAGCTCTTCATTAACCTTACCAACTTCTGGCGAGTTGACGTGAGCAGATACTCTGTCAGTTTCGATCTCTAGGCGCACTGTACCATTTTGTGTGGCATTAGAAATTAAGAAGGCACGCTCCATAGCATGGCGAAGTGATTCGGTTTTAAAGACAACCTCTGTCTCAAATTGATTGGTCAACAGACGATCTGTATCTGGATAAGTCCCTTCTAGCATACGGGTGTAAAAACTGATATGCTCGCTCTTAAACAAGACTTGACTATCAGAGAGGTAAATCTCAACTGTCTTGATATCATCGCTAAAAACAGCTGAAAATTCACGAAGAGAGCGGCTAGGAAGCACGACGTCAAACTCTGTTGTACTATCCTCTAGGTGGAGCTTACGTTGGCTCATACGGTGGGAGTCAGTCGCTACCGCCTTAAACTCTTGATTAGCTAGAACCATATGCACACCAGTCAAAATCGGACGGCTCTCTTGTTGGCTAGCTGCAAATGCTGTCTCAGCAATCAAGTTTTTCAGTAACTTGGTCTCTAAAACTAGAGGATTGCTTGTCCCCACTTCTTGCAGACGAGGGTATTGATCAACATCTTTTCCTTTAAGCGTGATTTCTGACTTGCCACTTCTTAGCACAATTTGATGATGGTCAATTTCTTCTAAATCAACACTCACATCTGGAAGACTAGAGACAACATTGATAAAGAAACTGGCTTCAAGAAGAATAGAACCTGTTGAGCTGATGAGAAGACCTGCATTTTCATTGCTAGTAGGGATGGTATTTTCAATAGAGATTTGTCCATTAGAACCTGTCAGTGTAATAGCTGATGAGCTTACTTCAAGTTTGAGACTAGACAAAATAGGAATAGCATTTTTAGAAGCGATAGCTCGTTTTGTGGCTAGTAGAGCTTGGAGAAAAAGAGATTTATTGATGGAAAATTTTAGCATAATAACTCCTTTATTCATAAATAGTATAGGTAGTAGTAGTAGTAGGGACTGTGGATAAGGTGGAAAATCAGATCAAACGAGTGCGTGCCAAGGCAAAAGACTTGTGCACAAGTTGTGGAAAAGTCTGTCTTTTAGAGAGGACTTATCCACATGTTAACGAATTTTCGTTTTAATGGTTTCAAGCTCAATACGCAGATTATCATCCTGAGCCAGCATATTTTTGATTTTATTGTAAGCGTGAAGAACGGTTGAGTGGTCACGCCCCCCAAAAGATTTGCCAATTTTAGGCAGACTGTTGTCGGTCATCTCACGAGCAAGATACATGGCTACTTGGCGAGCGAGAACAATATCCTGCGTGCGCTTAGTCGCCTTGATTTCCTTGACAGTGACGCCGTAAAATTTTCCAACCTGCTCTTGAATATCATCAATAGAGATGACATTCATCTTAGGGCTGTCGTTTTTACGGGCTCGAATGGCTTCTGCTGCGATTTCCACTGTAACGGTATCAACGTGCTTAAAGCGTGCCACAAGGTCAATGTCCTTGAGAGCCCCTTCTAAATCACGGACATTAGCGCTAAATTGATTTGCCAAATATTCAATGGTATTTTGCTCAAAGTCATAAGGCAATTCTTGGATTTTATTGGTGAGAATGGCAACACGTGTTTCATAATCTGGCGGGGTGATGTCAACGGTCAATCCCCAGCTAAAGCGTGTAACCAAGCGTTTTTCAAGCCCATTTAATTGATCAGGGATACGGTCACTCGTCAGCACAATTTGCTTGTTATTGCTGTGCAGGACATTAAAGGTATTGAAAAATTCCTCTTGCGTTGCTTTCATTTTTGAAGTGCCCATGGACTGGATATCGTCAATGAGGAGCACATCAAGTGTCCGAAAGCTCTCTTTCATCTCCTCTTTTTTCCCTGTCTGCAAGCTCTTTAGAAATTCATTGATAAAGGTTTCAGCAGAGATGTAGCGGATTCTAGCGTTGGGACGGTCTTTTAAAATTTCATTACCAATGGCATTAAGCAGATGAGTCTTACCAAGCCCAGGACCTCCGTAGATAAAGAGCGGGTTATAAATGGTCCCGGGAGAGCTAGCAACTGCTATAGCAGCTGCTTTTGCCCATTTATTGCCCTCTCCTTGAACGAAGTTGTCAAAACTGTATTTGTCATCAATATTAGAGACAACAGGCGCTAAATGCGGTGTTTCCAACACTTCCTCGACTAATCCCTCACCTTGTTCTTCAAAAGTGGTGGGTGTTTTTGGTTCTTCAAAGGTAAAGTGGCATTTGATTTCAACGTTAAAAATTTCAAAGCCTGCTGTCAGAATGACAGATTTGAGATTTTGCCGCCAAAACATTTGTTTGACCTCGTCTAGGTAGATGGTTGCAATTTGGTTATCAATACTAATCAAGCGAGCGTCAGCAACAAAATAATCATAGGCAGCTTGTTTTAATTCGTCTCGAGCCAACTCCAGAACTCGATTCCAAAATAACTGTTCATTTTCGGTCATAGGCAGTCCTCTTGTGGATAAATTCAGTTTCTTTATTGTACCATAAGTTCACATAGTTTTCCACAGGCAAAAAAGAAAAAGATTTGCTTAAAAAGTTATCCACAAAATCAGTATTATCAACTGTTTAGCAGATTTTCAATCAAAAAGAAGGCTAAATTTGTCATCAAAAAGTAACCTAAGAAGGCCTAATTAGTTGCAACTGTGGACAAAGAGAGTCAACAGGTGTGTTCTTGACTTATCCACAGGTTGTGAAAAACTTTCTTTTTAAGATTTATCTAGGACTTTCACGTTTTTATCTTGTGGAAAAGTGAACATAAAAAAAGAAGTTATAAACAGCTTATTTAAAACTGTTTATAACTCTGTTTAAATCGTCTAAGGTCTTATAGGTGATACTCAGCGTCCCTGAGCCATCTTTTTTGGTATGGATTTTCACGTCAAGCCCTAACTTTTCTGCTAGGGCACGCTCCTCGTGGCTGGTAAAGGGATCCTTGCTTTCTTTTTTGCTAGGTGCCTTAGCCTTTAGTTGCTTTTCCAGCTGACGGACAGTGAGCTGCTCCTTTAACACTCTTTGATACCATGCAAGCTGAGTGTCCTCTTTTTCTAGTGTCAATAGAAGTCTGGCTTGCCCTGTGCTGATGTGACCCCTTCTTAAGCCTTCTTGGATGCTTTTAGGCAGCTGCAAGAGCCTAAGGCTATTGGTGATGTAGGGGCGTGATTTGCCCATAAATTGTGCTAATTCTTCATGGGTTAGCTCTTTTTTATTGATCAGCTGCTGGTAAGCCAGCGCTTCTTCTATGGGATCAAGATCGCTACGTTGTAGATTTTCAATGATGGCTTGTTGCATACTCTGCGTGTTATCAAGCTGCTTTATGATGGCAGGAATTTCTGTTAGTCCTGCTAACTGCGACGCTCTTAGCCTACGCTCGCCTGCCACTAACTCGTAGCCAAAAATATCGGATGGACGCACGATAATAGGCTGAATAATCCCATTTTGACCAATGGAAGCTGCTAGTTCTTCTAACTCTTCTTGTTTAAAGTGAAGCCTGGGTTGGTAAGGGTTGGGGCTGATATCCTTGATCGCAATCGTTGTTAATCTGTCTTTCGTCATAAATTGTCCTAGTCATTAAAGTATGATAAAAAGGTTGAGCATGCTCAACCTTTTTTGCGAGACGAGCTCGCTAATATTGTACTATATCTGAGTCAAAATCACTAGGAGAAAATCACTCGCTAGCAGAGCTAGAACTTGAGGTCAAATCTTTACTTGATTTTGTTAGTTTAATGTCAACGGTTTTCTTAGTTGTTCCACGGTAGAAGGTAGCCTTGATAGTATCTCCGATGCTATGGTCGTAAAGGAGACTTTGTAAATCACTCGTTGAAGTAACGGCTTCACCGTCAATTTCAGTGATGACATCATATTTTTCAAGTTTACCACTAGCAGGCATACCAGATTGTACAGAAGCAACCACAACACCATTTGTCACACTTGTTGGGATATTGAGCTGGCTGATGGCGCTTGTCGATAGGCTGCTAAGGTCCGTCATGGAGATACCAAGAGCTGGACGTGTGACTTGACCATTCTTTTCAAGCTGGTTGATGATTTTAACAACATCGTTTGATGGAATGGCAAATCCCATACCTTCGACAGAGTCCCCACTTGATAGACTAGATGATGACGTGCTTGAAATCTTACTTGAGTTGATACCGATGACTTGTCCTTCGATATTGATGAGAGGACCACCAGAGTTACCTGGGTTGATAGCAGCATCGGTTTGGATAGCGTTTGTTGAGATGGTTTGTCCGCTGTCATTAGTTGTTGTCACGGTACGGCTAAGACTTGAGACGATACCTTGCGTTACAGAGTTGGCATAGTCTGTACCAAGAGGGCTTCCGATAGCGATAGCTGTTTCTCCAACCTTGATAGTAGATGAGTTAGCAAATTCAGCAACGGTAATATCCTTCACTTTACTTGATTTAATCTTAACGACAGCAAGGTCAGAGTAAGTATCCGCACCGACTAGTTCACCAACAACTTTTGTGCCATCTGAGAGCTGAATCTCGATTTGTTGAGCACCGTCAATAACGTGGTTATTGGTAACGAGGTAAGCAGTATCACCGTCTTTCTTGTAGATGACACCAGACCCTTCACCATAAACAGACAAGCCGTTATCTGTAGTATCAGAGCTTGAGCTATTGTCTTGGCTATTTTGACTATCACCGCCAAAAAGTCGCCCGTACAAATCAGAGCTAGAACTTTGTGTTTTTTGGTAATTGATAACCGAAACAACAGCTCCTTGCACTTTTTCAACCGCCTTAGTAGTGCTATTTGAATTATTATAGACCACCTTACCAGCAACTGTTGTTGAGTTTGAGCTGGAGTTAGAACCAAGAGGGGTTTTCAGGATAATAAGCGCTCCTAGAATACCACCGATAAATCCGATGATAATCACGACCAACCATTTTCCCCAACCTTTGAAAAATGTTGCGATAGACTTCATAAAAAAACTCCTTAGTCAATTCATTTTTACTAACAATATATCAGCAGACTTAATTAGACCTTAAAGGTTCTCTTAAAAGTTATCCACAGGCTGTGGATAATAAATGACCTTTGAAGATTTCTTACGCTTTTACGCTATTTCTAGCTTCTAAAAATACTTTTTCACTTGTGGAAAAGCTGTTTATTTTCTGTTTATATGGTAAAATAAAAATATGAAAGTAAAAATCATCACCGTCGGAAAACTAAAAGAAAAATACCTCAAAGAAGGTATCGCAGAGTATAGCAAACGTCTCAGTCGCTTTACCAAGTTAGAGCTGATTGAGGTGCCAGATGAAAAGACACCTGATAATGCGAGTGAGGCAGAAAAAACAGCTATCATGGCAAAAGAGGCAGAGCGTATCTTAGCCAAAATCTCTGAGTGTGAGTATGTCATGGCACTTGCGATTGAAGGACAGCAATTTCCTTCTGAAACTTTTAGTCAAACATTAGCCAATGCCACATTAAGCGGCTACTCGACCCTCACTTTTATCATTGGAGGAAGTCTTGGCTTAGCTCCTGAGGTCAAAAAAAGAGCCCACCAGTTGGTGAGCTTTGGCAAGTTAACCCTACCACATCAATTGATGCGACTGGTTCTTATTGAGCAGATTTACCGAGCCTTTATGATTCAGCAAGGTAGCCCTTATCACAAATAAAAGGTAAGAAAAAAATGATTCCAGCAGGATTCGAACCTGCGACCGTTCGCTTAGAAGGCGAATGCTCTATCCAGCTGAGCTATGGAACCACGACAACACTATTCTAACAAAATTGACCGCTAGTGTCAATAAGCTTGCAACTAAATAGGCTGACAGCAAAAAGCACCAGTGAGCTATCTTATCGGTGCTTTTAAAGTGTTTAATGTTCTTCTTTGTGGCAGACAGCTTCTATGTTGTTACCATCAGGGTCAATAAGATAGTCAGCATAGTAGTTAGGGTGGTAGTTTTCACGCAAGCCAGGATCACCATTACTTTTAGCCCCTGCCGCTAGCCCTGCCTGATAAAAAGCATCGACCTGAGCATGCGTATCCGCATGAAAGGCAATGTGCTGAGGCTCAGCTTCCCCTTGGTTCAGCCAGAAATCGCCCATGGGGTCACAATCGTTAGGCTCTACAAAGCTAGCAGATTGCGGAAAATCCGCTGCTAGTTGATAGCCTAGAGGTTGCAAAACCTTTTGATAAAAATCCTTGCTTTTTGTAAAGTCTTTGACTTTAATACCGAAATGATCAATCATAAGAGGTCCTCCTTTTTCAAGGTCATTGTAACAAATTGGACAACTAGTGTCAACGAGCTTGAGACTAGTAAAATCGAGTTCTTTCTGATAATAGTCTTGAATGGGATTGACAGGGTGAAAAGAAAGGTGGAAACATTTAGGGCCTCTCTATTTGTGCCATCTCTTTTTTTCTTATTGGAAAAAAGAATGAAAAAAATAATTTTTTTCAAAAAAGTGCTAGACAAAAACTTTTTTTCTGCTATAATAGTAAGAGTGATAAGGACAGTTCCTTTTCTGGTCCGTTGGTCAAGGGGTTAAGACACCGCCTTTTCACGGCGGTAACACGGGTTCGAATCCCGTACGGACTATAGTAAAACTGCTTAGCAGTTTTTTATTTATCCGGCATAGCTCAGTTGGTAGTAGCGCATGACTGTTAATCATGATGTCGCAGGTTCGAGTCCTGCTGCCGGAGTGATAAGGCAACTAAGAGACGTTTTATAACGTCTCTTTTTTAGCTTTAAAAATGAGCTATCAAAAAAGAGACAGGATTCCTGTCTCTTTTAGTGTTTTGCTCTTTTCTTTTGGACGTAGAGATAGCCAAGAAAACCACTGATACCAAGGAGAGAAAGACCGACTCCTGCTGTGAGCCCGTTTGGCACAAAGGTAAGTGTTACTGTGTGTTTTCCTTTAGGAACATCAACCACCATAAAACCGCTTTGCCCTTTGCGTATGGTCGCTTTTTTTCCGTCGACTTTAGCAGACCAGCCACTATCATATGGCAGTATAAAGAAGAGAGAACTTGCTTTGTCTGCTTGATAGTGAGCGGTGACGTGATTGCTGTGGGTGCTAACAGAGACATCCTTTTGGTTTATAATCGTCATTGCTTTTTGGTAACTGGCAATATTCAGACCATAGAAGTGTGGTTCTTGGAAACTGACACGCTGATTTTCTGGGAAGGTGATGGTAGTTGTGACGTCCTCATTGGCGTCAAATTCTCCCAAATCAAAGAAGGTATAGGCATCGTCTGTGGTGTAATGAACTGTTTTACCGTTGATGGCGATAGCAACATTTTCTTGATTGGTATTTGAAAATAGGATATTTGGCATGCTGAGGTAGACTTGGCTTTTCTCTGTTGTTTTAAAGCTGTAAGTGACAGAAGCAGTGCCATTGTCTACTTGTTGCGTTGTTACTGTCTTGTCAAGCTGACTAGCTCCACTGACCAATTGAGATGATAAGCGGGAAAAATAGCTGTCATGAAGCCCAGTGAGCTGATTGAGAAGGGCAGTTTGATTGTCCAGTGTGTTAACAGTGAACTTGACATCTTTGTAAACACCGTTTGTTAGGATGGCGAGTTGGCTAGCATTGCTATTTTCATATAGACTGACAGCATCTTCAGATGCAACTAGAGAGAAGCCATACTTAGTAGGAACATCCTCTGAAGCAAGCACATACTTGATACCAAACAAACTATCAGCAATCAAGGTATTATTTTGATAGCGCAGGTTGAGGTTGGTACCGGTAGACTTGTACCCCAAACGGTCAAGCATGCTACTAGAGAGCCTGTTACGGATAGATGAGAATTGTGAAATCCCATTGTAGCCAAACTTCATACTGTCATTTCCTGTCTGAGGAAGATTACGCTCCGTTCGGAAAAAGGTCTTGGTTCTCTCTTTACTCAGAGCGACGAGTTTACTAATCTCTGTTAGCTGCCGTTCGTAGCCTTCTCTTGTTGGAAAAACCCATTCGTCTTTGACACCAGTAATCTGAGCATGTGTGTTGAAGGTCACCTCTAAGACGGTGAACAGTAGGATAAAACTAACAAAGATGGTCTTTGTAAACCAGCCTTTTTTCCAGCTGATGATGAGCACTATGTAAACCAGTGTAAAGATTAGCGTAAAGATAAAGAGGTAGTCTGTCAAGAAAGGATAGTGTTTTCTTGCGATAAAAGTAGCGATAAAACCAAGACTAGGGATAGCTATACCTAGAAGAGAGCGTCTCAGTTGATTTTCTTTTAGGTAGGTCAATGTCTCTCCAGCTACCACAATCATAAGGAGCGAAAAGACCCAGGCATAGCGATGTAAAAACATATTTGGTGCATGCATGCCTTGCCAAAATAAGTCAAGTGGCTGCAGATAAAAACTAGCGATCAAGAAAGCAAATAAGCAAGCATAAGCTAGTCGTATTTTCCAGTTGATTTGCTTTAGAGTAAAGAAGATGAGTGTCAAAAAGAGAGGAAACAGTCCCACATAAATCATGGGAAGCGCTCCAAATTTAGTGGTGTCATAGCTTCCCACTAGATTTTTAACAAAGAAGTCAAGATACCAACTATCTTCTGTAAAGAGAGTTGTCAACTTTGTCAACTCCTCACCGTGCGTTGACAAGTCAAGATATGTCGGAAGTAGCATGACACAGCTGGTCAGTGCAGCAAGTAGTGATATGAAACCAAACCGCACGAAGCTAAGGAGACGTTCTTTCCAAGCCGTCAATCGACTGAGTAAGGTAATGCTGTAGAGCACCAGAAAAATCGCCATCATAAATCCAAAATAATAGTTTTGGATGAATAAAAGAGAGAGCGCCAGATAATAGAGGAGGACTTTTCGGTTTTTGATGAGACGATCTAGCCCTAAAATAATCAGAGGCGCTAGTATAAAGACATCCAGCCACATGTTAATCTCAATCTGACTCATGGCAAAACTCATCAAACTATAGGACAAGGAAAGTGCTAGAGCAAGGGCTCTATGCAGTTTTGTGTAGAGTTTGGTGAGCATGTAGTAGCTAGAGATCCCCATTAAGCCAACCTTTATCAAGGTAAACAAATAGATGGCGTCAGGCATAGTCTCAAGATTAAAGAAATAAACAAAGGGTGACAAGAAACTTCCAAGATAGTAGCTGATAAGCGCATAGAAATTTAACCCTAGCCCACTTGTAAAGGTGTAAAAAAGACTGTCCTGACCATGGAGGATATTACGCAAATTTTGAGCAAAAATCACATATTGGTGAAAGCCATCACTGGCTAGAATAGTTGTAGGACTGTTCCAATAGATATTTTGTGTCAGTAAGATAAAAGCTAGAATCGCTACAGGCAGGAGAAAACTGCACAGGTAATAAAAGGTTTTCTGGTATTTTTTCAAAAATGCCATAGTTACTCCTTGTCTAGGGCTATAAAAGAATCAAGTCTGAAGCCCTCTAGTGCTCCAGACTTGCTGAATGTTTATTACGATTTCCAAAGCTCAGCCACTTTAGATTGAACCTCTGCATTGTCCAAAAACTCGTCATAAGTCTCATCAATACGGTCAATGACACCATTTTTTGAGATAACAATGATGTGGTTAGCTAGGGTTTGGATAAATTCGTGGTCGTGACTAGCAAAGATGATAGATTCTTTAAAGTCTTTGAGTCCGTCGTTTAGACTAGAGATAGACTCCAAGTCTAAGTGGTTGGTTGGGTCATCAAGGATGAGAACGTTTGACTTGAGGAGCATGAGTTTTGAGAGCATGACACGCACCTTCTCACCTCCTGAGAGGACGTTGACAGACTTGTTAACCTCATCACCTGAGAAAAGCATACGTCCCAAGAAGCCACGCAAGAAAGTATTGTCGTCTTCTTCTTTGCTTGCAAATTGGCGTAGCCACTCAAGAATAGACTCATCTGTTACAAAATCTTTAGAGTTATCTTTTGGAAGGTAAGAACGGCTTGTGGTTACCCCCCATTTGATAGTGCCTTCGTAATCAATATCATCCATAAGCGCACGAATAAGAGCAGTCGTTTGGATGTCATTTTGTCCGATAAAGGCTGTTTTATCCCCTGGACGTAGGATAAAGCTGATATTGTCCAAAATCTTTTCGCCATCGATGGTCACAGAGAGGTTTTCCACCGTGAGTAAGTCTTTTCCAGTTTCACGCTCAGAGACAAACTTGATAAATGGGTACTTGCGACTAGATGGCACGATTTCTTCGAGTTCAATCTTATCCAGCATTTTCTTACGAGAGGTTGCTTGTTTAGATTTAGAAGCGTTAGCGGAGAAACGAGCGACGAACTCTTGCAGTTCCTTGATTTTTTCTTCGGCTTTAGCGTTGCGGTCTGCTTGCAATTTAGCAGCGAGTTCACTTGATTGTTTCCAGAAGTCGTAGTTACCAACGTAGAGCTTGATTTTTCCAAAGTCAAGGTCTGCCATGTGGGTGCAGACTTTATTTAAAAAGTGACGGTCGTGAGAAATGACGATAACGGTATTTTCAAAGTCAATGAGGAAATCCTCAAGCCAAGTGATAGACTGGATGTCAAGACCGTTGGTCGGCTCGTCAAGGAGTAGCACATCAGGCTGACCAAAGAGTGCTTTTGCAAGGAGGACTTTGACCTTGTCCCCATTTGCTAGCTCACTCATGTTTTGGTAGTGGAGATCTTCTGGGATATTGAGGTTTTGGAGGAGTTGTGAAGCCTCACTCTCAGCTTCCCAACCACCAAGCTCAGCAAAGATACCCTCAAGCTCAGCAGCACGCACGCCATCTTCATCTGAAAAGTCCTCTTTCATGTAGATGGCATTTTTTTCTTTCATGATGTTGTAGAGTTTTTCATTTCCCATGATGACAACATCAATGACACGCTCTTCCTCGTAGTCAAAGTGATTTTGACGCAAAACCGAGAGACGCTCATCTGGTCCTAGTGACACATGCCCAGTTGTAGGCTCAATATCACCTGCTAAGATTTTTAAAAAAGTTGATTTTCCTGCACCGTTGGCACCTATGAGACCGTAGGTATTGCCTGCTGTAAAGTTAATGTTGACATCATCAAATAATTTTCGGTCACTAAAGCGTAGCGACACGTCAGAAACTGTTAGCAAATTCTTTCACCTCATTTTTTATTGCATCTTCATTTTACCTAAAAAGTGTTGATTTTTCAACGGACTACATCGGCGGAAGAATGTCGTCTGTTGCTTTATGGTACTGCTTTGTCAGACTAAAGCCACGCCCCATAACTTGACTAGCAGGCATGGCAATGATAAAGGCTGTTTCGTCGTATTTAAGGATTTCTTTTTGCAAGCGGGGAAACTCGATACTAGAGACAGTGGTCATCAGCATTTCCTTTGTCCCACCTGTAAATCCTCCGATGATTGGCCACTGGCTAACACCACGGTCAAGCGTGTTTGTGATATAATCTCGAACTTGCTTGGTTTCTTTGGTAATAATCATAATATTTTTAGACGCATTAAAGCCAGTACTGATAATCTCTACCACATAGGAGATAGTAATCAGAGCTATAATAGAGTACATCACGGTATCCGCATCAAAGGCAACAAGACTAATCCCCACCACAAGACCGTCAATGAGCACAAGGACAACGCCAAAAGGCAGTGGTGTGTACTTGTGAAGAATTTGTACGATGATACCTGTCCCTCCAGTAGAAGAATTGCCAAGAAAAACAAGTCCAAGTCCAGCTCCAACGATAACCCCACCAAAAAGAGCTGCTAGTAATTGATTGTCAGTAACATTTGGAAAGTTAGCCGTCATCTGGATAAAAATGGGATAAATCAGTGAGCCATAAATGGTTTTAAGAAAGACCCCTCTCCCCAAGAAAACAAGGCAGAGCACTAGCAGTGGGATGTTACTTGCCATAACAAAGGTCGCAGGAGTCCAGCCAAAAAGTTTTTCAAAACTGACCGCTAATCCCCCAACCCCACCTGAGGCGATATGGTTGTGTAAAAACATGACGTTAAAGCCGACAGCTGAAATGAGTGATCCAACAGTCACCAAAAAGAAATCAAAAAGTTTTTTAGTCATTGCGTCCTCTTTCTTACTTATGACTCTATTATCACAAAAGCTTTAGAAGACGTCAAGAACCTTATTCTAACTTGACAAACAAGGGGAAATAACATAGAATAAAGGTGTTATTCAGAAGGGTTATCACAAGTGATTTATAGAGAGTTGGCGGTGCTGCAAGCCAGCAATTACAAGATGACTTTGGGCTGATGTTTGACGTGAAACAAATACATAAGTTTCAGGACTAGCACCCCTTAGCGTGCTTCTTCTTTGAAGAGTGAGATGAGTAGTTACACTACTTAATCGAGGTGGTACCACGTTATAGAGACGTCCTCGCACAGCTAGCTGTGCGAGTTTTTTTGATAAATATGATAAAAAAAGAATGGAGTAATTATGATAAAACCAGTTATTTTGACAGGCGATCGCCCGACAGGAAAATTGCATTTGGGGCATTATGTAGGAAGCTTAAAAAATCGTGTGCTTCTGCAAAATGAAGATAAATACAAAATGTTTGTCTTTTTAGCAGATCAGCAAGCCCTAACAGACCACGCCAAAGAATCAGCGATCATCAAAGAGTCTATCGGAAATGTCGCTCTAGACTATCTGTCTGTAGGTCTTGACCCAGAGAAGGTGACCATTTTCATTCAGAGCCAGATTCCAGAGCTAGCAGAGTTGACCATGTACTACCTCAATCTCGTTTCTGTAGCGAGATTAGAGCGCAATCCAACGGTTAAAACGGAGATTGCTCAAAAAGGTTTTGGCGAGTCTATCCCGTCTGGTTTTTTGGTCTATCCTGTGTCACAGGCAGCGGATATCACAGCCTTTAAAGCGAATTTTGTCCCAGTTGGTAATGACCAAAAGCCTATGATTGAGCAAACTCGTGAAGTGGTGCGCACCTTTAACCACACCTATAAAACAGATGTCTTGGTGGAGCCTGAAGGGATCTTTCCGCAAAATGAAGCTGCTGGACGTCTTCCTGGGCTTGATGGCAACGCCAAAATGTCAAAATCTCTAGGAAATGGGATTTACCTCTCAGATGATGCGGATACCGTTCGTAAAAAAGTCATGTCCATGTACACTGACCCTAACCACATTCGTATCGAAGACCCAGGGCAAATCGAAGGCAACATGGTCTTTCACTACCTTGATATCTTTGGACGTGAGGAAGACAAGGCAGAAATTGCAGCCATGAAAGAGCACTATCAACGTGGTGGACTTGGCGATGTTAAGACCAAACGCTATCTTCTTGAGATTTTGGAGCGTGAGTTGAGCCCTATTCGTGAGCGTCGCCTGGAGTATGCCAAAGACATGGGTGAAGTGTTCAATATGCTGCAAAAAGGAAGTGACAAGGCACGTGAAACAGCAGCGCAAACTCTATCTGAAGTCAAAGCTTCCATGGGTATCAATTACTTCTAAGCATTTTAGAGATTCTGCTAACGAGACTTGTTAGCAGAGTTTTTATTTCTGCAAATTTTCTGACAAATGGTGGAAGGAGTATCATTTTAAAAAATAAAATAGAAGTAGTTGACAAATGATTTTAGCGTGATATGATAGTAACAATAACCCTTAGGACAGGGCTTGTAAGGTCTTGTTACTAAATAGAAAAGAGGAACTGTAAATGTCAAATTGGGACACTAAATTTTTGAAAAAAGGATTTACTTTTGATGATGTCTTGCTCATCCCTGCGGAAAGTCATGTACTTCCAAATGAAGTCAATATGCAAACCAAACTTGCTAAAAATTTGACATTGAATATTCCTATTATTACAGCAGCCATGGACACTGTTACTGAAAGTCAAATGGCAATTGCGATTGCACGTGCTGGTGGACTTGGTATCATCCACAAAAACATGTCTATCAAGGCACAAGCTGAAGAAGTCCGTAAGGTAAAACGTTCAGAAAATGGTGTTATCATCGACCCATTCTTCCTAACTCCAGACAATACTGTCTCAGAAGCTGAAGACCTTATGCAACGCTACCGTATCAGCGGTGTGCCTATCGTTGAAACCCTTGAAAACCGTCAATTGATTGGTATCATCACAAACCGTGATATGCGCTTTATTTCAGACTATAACCAACCTATCTCAGCACATATGACAAGTAAAGATCTTGTCACAGCTCCTGTCGGTACAGATCTTGAGACAGCTGAGCGTATCTTGCACGAGCACCGTATTGAGAAATTACCACTAGTTGATGAAGAAGGGCGCTTGTCAGGGCTTATTACTATCAAGGATATTGAAAAGGTTATTGAGTTTCCAAATGCTGCCAAAGATGAGTTTGGACGTCTTTTGGTTGCAGCTGCGGTCGGTGTGACATCAGATACTTTTGAGCGTGCAGAAGCCCTCTTTGATGCAGGTGCAGATGCTATTGTTATCGATACAGCGCATGGTCACTCTGCTGGTGTTCTTCGTAAAATTGCAGAAATTCGCGAGCACTTCCCAGATAAGACACTTATTGCTGGTAACGTTGCAACAGCTGAAGGTACACGTGCCCTTTATGAAGCTGGTGTTGATGTTGTTAAGGTTGGTATTGGACCAGGTTCTATCTGTACGACACGTGTCGTTGCTGGTGTCGGTGTTCCACAAATCACAGCGATTTACGATGCAGCAGGTGTGGCTCGTGAGTATGGCAAGACAATCATCGCAGATGGAGGTATCAAGTACTCTGGAGATATTGTTAAAGCTCTAGCAGCAGGTGGCAATGCAGTAATGCTAGGTTCTATGTTTGCAGGAACCGATGAAGCACCTGGTGAAACAGAAATCTTCCAAGGACGTAAGTTTAAAACATACCGTGGTATGGGCTCAATTGCAGCCATGAAAAAAGGCTCAAGCGACCGTTACTTCCAAGGTTCTGTCAATGAAGCTAACAAACTCGTTCCAGAAGGAATCGAAGGACGTGTGGCTTATAAAGGCGCAGTCGCAGATATCGTCTTCCAAATGCTTGGTGGTATCCGCTCAGGTATGGGTTATGTCGGTGCTTCTGACTTACACTCTCTCAGAGAAAATGCCCAATTTATTGAAATGTCTGGTGCTGGTTTGAAAGAAAGCCACCCACATGATGTTCAAATCACAAACGAAGCTCCTAACTACTCCGTACAATAATAAAAAGAGGTGTCAACCTCTTTTTATTATTGTAAATAATTTGTCAACGCCAGTGTAAAATAAAAACAGAAAACAAGCTCAATTGAGCTTGTTTTCTTGTAAATGTGTGTAAAATATATGTAAACACAACTGTAAACGATCACTCTTTTTCATCAAGTAAATGACCAGCTTCAATTGTAAAGAGTTTCAGCTCATGTGGCAAGTCTTTGAAATGATCAATGCTTGTTGTGGTCATAAAGGTTTGAACATTATTATCTTTGATGGCTTGTAGGAGTTTTTCTTGACGAGTATAGTCGAGCTCACTCATAACATCATCAAGCAGCAAGATAGGCGATTCCTTAGTTGACGCCTTAATCAGATCGATCTCTGCTAGCTTTAGTGAGAGGATAAGACTACGCTGCTGACCTTGGCTACCAAAGGAAGCATTCAGTTCATTGATGAAAAAAGCTAAGTCATCTCGGTGCGGACCAACACCTGTATTTTTTTTGAACAGGTCACGCTTCCTAGATACTTCCAGTTGTTTTATGAATTGCTCTTCAATCTCGTTAACAGCTGTAAATGAAATAGACGAGAGATACTGGATAGACAGGTGCTCAAGCCCATTTGAGATCGTGAAATGGTGCTTATCTGCTTGATTTGACAAGTCTTTGATAAACTGATAGCGGTGTTTGATGACACGACTGCCATAGTGGATGAGTTGCTCATCAAGTACAAGGAGATATTCCTTATCCACCGTCTCAGCCGTTTTCAAGTAGCTATTTCGCTGTTTAAGCACGTGATTGTACTGGGATAAGTCAGACAAATAAAGTTGCTTAATCTGCCCCAAATCAATATCAATAAACTTCCGTCTAAGTGCAGGCGCTCCCTTGACCAACTGTAAATCCTCTGGAGCAAATAAGACGACGGTCATATTTCCGATATAATCAGATAATTTTGCTTGTTTCAAGTAGTTGAGTTTGGTTATGCGTCCATGCTTAGAGAGATGAATGTCAAGAGGCAATTTACCATTTGTGCGAACGAGAGAACCTGAGACATGCAGAGAATCTTTTTGAAACTGTATCAACTCTTTGTCTGAGCGTGTCCTGTGACTTCTTGTCAGCGCCAAAAAATAAATAGCTTCTAGAAAATTGGTCTTTCCCTGTGCATTTTTCCCAATGAAAATATTGAGCGTAGGTGAAAAGCGAGCTTCTAATGTATCGTAGTTACGATAGTTTTGAAGGGTCATTGACTCTATCCACATAGCCTACATTCCTGGAAAACGGGGTTTTTGCTTCTTGTTTGCCCGAGCTTTTTGGGCTTTATTGTCTTGGTTCATTTTTTGCACAATCTTTTTGACCCGTTCTTTTTCACTGAGAAGTTCTTCTCGTTCTTTGATTTCATCGGCACTTGGCTCTGTGATAGTGATGGTCATGTCTAAATCGGGAATGACAACAGTATCTAAGAGTCGCAATTTACGGCCTCGACGAGTTTCTTTTTCGTCATTAACCAGCACTGTCGTCTCTTGTAGAAAACTTTTAACAGCTCCGCCACTTTGAATAATGCGTAAATCTTTTAACAGCGATTGTAAAGTAATATAATCATCAAATAATGTATAGTGCATAAGTTCCTCACAGGTATTGATAGTAGTATTATACCATAAGCTGATAAAGAACGAAATGTTTAGCTACCAAGGAGGTTGACGAGCTTGTAAAAGTGACGCTTACAGTAGGAGGAAGTGGTAAAAAATGGTATAATGTGAGGTAAGATTTTCAAGAAAAGGACCAATCATGAAACTTGCAGAAGGTGTCAATCTCCATTTTATCAAAAAGCCTGGTTACAAAATGAATCATATCACCTTTCGTTTTTCGGGAGCTCATCTTGAAAAAACAGTGACCAGACGTGTCTTAGTAGCACAAATGCTAGCAACAGCTACTAAAAAATACCCAACGAGCCTAGAATTTAGAAATAAACTAGCTTCTCTTTATGGAGCTAGTCTGTCAACCAATGTATCAACTATAGGAAAGACGCACCGTGTTGATATTGAAATTAGTTTTATGAGAGACATTTATACTTTTCATAAAGAACCACTCTTAGAGTCTATCGTCAATGTCTTAAAAGAGGTGTTGTATGCGCCATTAGTCAGTAGTTTTCAGTATAATCAAAAAGTGTTTAGCCTAGAAAAAAACAACTTAAAACGTTATTTGGAAGCTGAAGAAGAGGATACATTTTATAGCAGTCAATTAGATTTACAACGTCTTTACTACCAAGATGATGACCTGAAAGCCAGTCCTTATGGTGAGCTTAGCAGCATTGATAACGAGACACCTTACTCGGCTTATCAAGAATTTCAACGGATGCTGCAGCAAGACTGCATTGATATTTTTGTTGTGGGAGAGGTGGATGATTATGGAGTGATTCAGCTGTTGAGTCAACTGCCATTTGATGACCGCTCTAACGATATAGTATTAAAATACCAACAACCTATACAAAATACAGTCAACATCGTGACAAATAGGCGTCAAGTTCAACAGTCTGTTCTTCAGTTGGGGTATAGGTGCCAAGTCAATCAATCAAAAGAGGATAATTTAGCTCTGGCTGTGCTGTCAGGTATGTTAGGCAATTTTTCACATTCGTTGCTGTTTACGGATGTCAGAGAGCGTTTAGGGATAGCTTACAATATTGGTTGTCAATTTGATGTTTACACTGGTTTATTCAATGTTTACACAGGTATTGATAAAAAAAATCGTCGTCAGGTTTTAAATGCCATCAACAAACAGCTCTTTAAGCTCAAATTTGGTCGCTTTTCAAATGAACTTCTAGAGCAGACGAAATCACTGCTAAAAACAACAAAGTTGATGATGACAGATAAAGTGTCTTACAACGTTGAGGAAAGGTATCTTAACGAACATCTAGGCAGTCGTCTTTCTTTAGAAGAGTGGTTGACAGAGCTTGACAAGGTTAGTAAAGAAGATATTAGCAGAGTAGCAAGCTATATCAAGTTACAGAGTTTGTATTTTGTAGAAGGAAAAGACTAAGATGGTGAAGTTGATTCAAAAAGAGTATAGTCAGTTTGGAGAAAACCTTTGTACTGCTAAACTTTCTAGTGGTTTGCAGCTGATTTTGCTCCCTAAAAAAGGGTTTAGAGAGACTGTTGCGATGATGAGTGTTGGCTTTGGCGCTATGGATACTGACTTTTCTTACAGGGGAGAGACATATCATTATCCTTCGGGGATCGCTCATTTTTTGGAGCACAAACTGTTTGAGGGTGCACAGGGAGAGGATGTTGCTTTACAGTTCAGTCAACTAGGCGCTGATAGTAATGCTTATACTAGTTTTGATAGAACGTCCTATTTCTTTTCGACGACAGGTCATGTCGAAAAGAGTTTACAGCTATTACAAAGTTTTATTGTTGATAGGCATTTTACAGAGCAATCCATTGAGCGTGAAAAAGGTATCATAGAGCAGGAAATCGCCATGTATCAGGATGACGCTGACGATAGACTGTATCAGTTATTACTAGCTCAACTCTTTCCAGCTACTCCAATGGCACAAGATATTGCAGGCAGTAGTGATAGCATAGCCTCTATTTCTTATAAGGATTTACAGAAAAATCATGACTTGTTTTACACAGCGGATAATCGTAAGCTGGTTGTGGTTGGTGATTTTTCACCGAAGGATTTAGCCAAGGTTATTGATAACACAGAGGAGATGTTGACAATTCCGTCAACCAAGAAAATTGAAAAAATTCCTGTTGCTTACAATCCTGTGGTTGCAAAAGCGACTGTCTATCAAGACATTGTTAGCCCTAAAGTGGCTGTTGGTTATCGTGGTCTTCCTCTTAGAGAAAATCAAGACCCTCTACGCATAAAATTGGTCTTACAGCTGTTCTTAGATATGCTTCTAGGTTGGACATCACAATCTTATCAAGGTTTGTATGATGCTGGTCTCATAGATGACCGTTTTGACATCGAGGTGGAGTGTTATGGTACTTTGTTGTTTGTAGTGATAACAGCAGACACACGTGAGCCGATTGCCTTAGCAACAAAATTGCAGCAATCTATTAACCAGATAAAGGATTTGCCTGATGTGACTGAGGAGCATTTTCAGCAGGTGGTTTATGAGTGCTATGGAGCCTTTTTATCTGAGATGGACTCTCCTTATGACGTGGCTATGCAGTTGACACGTTTTTCTCATTATTTGGAAATTCCTGATATGTTAAAAAATATGAGTTTAGAAGATGTTTTACAAGAAGGGCTTTCTTTTTTTGAAACAGCCGATAGAGCAGAAATTGTCATGCTTCCAAAGTAAATAAGCAGGAAATAATCGCCATTTTCTGATATAATGAAGAGACTAGAAATCGTATAGAGGAAACCATATGAAAGAAAGAACACTTGGCGATCGTTTGAGAATCCGGAGACTTAAGCTGAACCGCAGTTTAAAGGATATTGAAAAAGAAACCAATATCCCTCTTCACTATTTACTAGCCTTAGAGTTAAACCGATTTGATGCGATTCCAGTTGAAGATTTGGATCACTATATTAGCGCTTATGCCAAGGCAGTTTCACTGGCTGAGGAGGAAAATGCCAATCTCAACCTGTCTGTCAAAGAAACGGTATCCCAAGCACCAGAGCAGCCTGCTTATGAGCCAGCTGCTTCACCTCAAGCATTGCCAGTAGAAAAGCTAGAGCCACTATCAGACGATAGTAAAGCAACTAGTCAAACAGCTGTTAATGAGCCAATAGTTTCTGAAGGAGAAAAGCCAGAGTCGGTTTCTTTATCTCGTGCTGGCAGACGGCGCTATTACAGTGTTAGAAACTGGCTAGTAGGCATATCCATAGTGCTTATTCTTTCAGCTGGGACGGCTCTTGCTTGGCTATGGTGGCAGCAGTCTAGCCAACTTCCAGTGAGCAAGCAGACAGCAACCAGCCGTCAAAAGACGACGTCACAGTCTACGACAGCTAGCTCGACTCAAACACCTCAACTGACGGTCAGTCAAGATGCTAACGGTGCCACCGTTGTCACCTTATCGCAAGCTACAAGACCTGTTACCATTGAAGTTTCTTTATCTGGAGAAGCTTCAAGCTGGGTGTCTATGTCAAATACTGATCTGTCTAGTGAGGGCGTGCTCTTAACAGCACAACAGCCATCTGTGACAGCGACTCTAGATGCAGGTGCCACTAGCTCACAATTTGTCTTTGGCTACCCAGAAGTCGTCACAGTTACCATCAACGGTCAGAAGTTAGAAATGACTACAATTACAAGTGCAGCTAATACAGCAACCCTTAACGTAACGGAAGGAGACTAATTCAAGGTGAAAAAAGAAAACATTCCCAATTTACTGACGATTTTACGGATTTGTATGATTCCTGTGTTTTTGATATTGACAGGTGTTTCAGATAGTCTCTTGTGGCATGTAATTGCTGCTATAGTCTTTGCTGTAGCTAGCTTTACAGATTATTTAGATGGCTATTTGGCACGTAAGTGGCATGTTGTGACAAACTTTGGTAAGTTTGCAGACCCTCTAGCAGATAAGATGCTTGTCATGAGTGCTTTTATCATGCTGGTTGGTCTTGACATGGTGCCAGCGTGGGTGGCAGCTGTTATCATTTGCCGTGAATTAGCAGTGACAGGTCTACGTCTCCTCTTAGTGGAAAATGGTGGTACTGTTTTAGCAGCAGCTATGCCAGGAAAGATAAAAACAGCGACACAGATGTTATCTGTCATCCTCTTGTTGTGTCATCTATCTTTACTTGGCACGATTTTACTCTACATTGCGCTCTTTTTCACCCTGTATTCAGGTTACGATTATTTCAAGGGAGCGGGCTATTTGTTTAAGGATACCTTTAAATAATGACACATATTATCGAAGTGGACCACCTTTCATTTCGCTATGATGAGCAAAATGAACATTACAATCTAAAAGATGTCTCGTTTCACGTGAAACAAGGAGAGTGGCTGTCTATTGTAGGGCATAATGGCTCCGGAAAATCAACCTTGGTGCGTTTGCTTGATGGTTTATTAGCAGCTGAGTCTGGAATCATCATGGTTGACGGTCAGCTGATGAGTGAGGAGACTGTCTGGGATATTCGCCACAAGACAGGGATGGTTTTTCAAAATCCAGATAATCAGTTTGTCGGAGCGACGGTTGAGGATGATGTAGCTTTTGGCTTAGAAAATAAAGGCGTTGCGCTTGAGGACATGCGCCGTCGTGTGTCTGAGGCTTTAACTGTTGTCGGCATGGAAGCTTTTGCAAATAGCGAGCCTGCTCGTCTATCTGGTGGGCAAAAACAGCGGGTGGCCATCGCTGGCGCCATTGCCATGCAGCCTAAGATTATCATCTTGGATGAGGCGACAAGTATGTTAGACCCTAAAGGACGCTTAGAACTTATCCGTGTGATTAGTGCCATTCGCAAGCAACACGAGATGACTGTCATCTCAATCACTCATGATTTGGATGAAATCGCCTTGAGTGACCGTGTTTTGGTCTTAAAAGAAGGACAGGTTGAGTCTAGCACGACACCTAGAGACTTGTTTTCACATCGTGATTTAGAAAGTATCGGACTTGACAAGCCCTTTACAACAAGTGTTTTAACAGCCCTGAGTGACTTAGGGATACCAATAGACACACACTATTTGACAGAGGATGAATTGGAGGAATGGCTATGGAGCTCTCTCTTAAAAATGTAAGCTATACCTATCAAGCAGGCACGCCGTTTGAACGACAGGCCTTATTTGATGTTAGCTTGTCCATCAAGGAGAAGAGCTATACAGCTATCATCGGGCACACAGGCTCTGGAAAATCCACACTTATGCAGCTGTTAAATGGACTAAATCTGCCGACGGAGGGTGAGGTGATTGTTGGCGATACGTACATCACCTCAACATCAAAAAATAAAGACATCAAATCTGTCCGTCAAAAAGTTGGACTCGTCTTTCAATTTCCAGAGAGTCAGTTGTTTGAAGAAACGGTGCTAAAAGACGTCGCTTTTGGACCACAAAACTTTGGTGTATCAAAAGAAAAAGCAGAAGACTTAGCACGTCAAAAACTGGAGTTGGTTGGTATTTCTCCAGATTTGCACGATAAAAATCCATTTGACCTTTCGGGTGGACAGATGAGACGAGTGGCTATTGCGGGTATTTTAGCTATGGAGCCAGAGGTTCTGGTCTTGGATGAGCCAACTGCAGGTCTTGACCCCAAAGGGCGCTTAGAATTGATGACGCTTTTTCATGATTTGCATCAAAAGGGACAGACTATTGTCCTTGTGACGCATGTCATGGATGATGTTGCTAATTATGCTGATACAGTTTATGCCCTTGAGGCAGGAAAAATCTTGCTAGCAGGGGCTCCATGTGATGTTTTTCAGCAAGTGGACTTTTTAGAAGAAAAACAACTGGGTGTCCCAAAAATTACAAAATTCAGCCAAGCCTTGGTCAAAAAAGGTTTACAGCTTGATAAATTGCCCATCACTTTAGAGGCATTTATGGAGGAGGTGCGTCCATGGATAAGTTGATTTTAGGGCGTTACATTCCGGGAAATTCTCTGATTCATCGCTTGGATCCTAGAAGTAAGCTCATTGCCATGTTTTTATTTATCCTCATTGTATTTTGGGCAAATAATCTCGTGACCAACGTGATTCTAGTTCTCTTTACAGTCTTGTCAATACTCTTGTCACAGGTAAAACTATCCTTTTTCTTACGGGGTTTACGTCCTATGGTTGGGATTATCCTGTTTACTACGTTGTTTCAGGTTTTCTTTACAGGTGGCGGAAAAACACTGTTCCACTTTGGTATCATAACGATTACTTCTTATGGTCTTAGTCAAGCTTGTCTCATCTTTATGCGCTTTGTTTTGATTATCTTTTTTTCAACCTTGCTGACCTTGACAACGACACCACTTAGTTTATCAGATGCTGTTGAGTCTCTTTTACGTCCTCTGACACGATTTAAGGTTCCTGCTCATGAGATTGGCTTGATGTTGTCACTTAGTTTACGCTTTGTGCCAACTTTGATGGATGACACGACTCGCATTATGAATGCGCAAAGAGCTCGTGGGGTAGACTTTGGCGAAGGTAGTCTACTCAATAAAGTCAAAACGATTATCCCTATTCTCATTCCTCTATTTGCCTCAAGCTTTAAACGAGCTGATGCCCTTGCTATCGCTATGGAGGCTAGAGGTTATCAAGGCGGCGATGGTCGCAGTAAATACCGTATCCTCAAATGGGAGCGTAAAGATAGCTTGACAATCCTTGTTATGCTCCTCATTGGCTTAGTCTTATTTCTCTTAAAAAGCCCCTAAAAGAACGCTATTTCAGCGTTTTTTTATGTTGAAACAATATCTTTGTAACATTTTTAATCAGGAAACAATTTTGAAGTAACAAACAAAGTATATGATAGGTATTGTAAGAATGAAATATGAGGTGTAACGATTATATGACAAGACTAAAACGTCGATATGAAGAACGTCGTCAAGCAAAGGTTCGTCGCATGACTTATCTTCTCTTAGGAGGCTTGGTGGTCGTTGCTAGTGTCAGTGTTTTCTTCTTTACTTTAGCAGCGACAAAAGTTAATACTGAAACGCTGTCTGCTAAAATTTCATCATCAAAAGCGCACAAAGCAATCAAAGCCAAAACGGCATCTAGCTCTAGTCAAGTGAGCACAAGTACCAGTGAATCGTCTGAAGAAGCACCTGTAGAAACGCTAGCAAGTACAAGCGAAGAAGTACAAGATAGTGTAAATACAGCAACAGAAATGACAGACACTACTACCCAACAACCAGTCGCACAAGAAGTAACAACACAGGTCTACACAGACACGACGACAGCTTCATTACAGACTAGTCAAGCGCAAGCAACAACTGTAAGCACCACTCGTTTATCAAATGGTAATACTGCAGGAAGTGTCGGCACAGCAGCCGCTGCTCAAATGGCAGCAGCAACAGGTGTCCCACAGTCAACTTGGGAATACATCATTGCTCGTGAATCAAACGGAAACCCTAACGCAGCTAACGGTTCAGGTGCCTCAGGTCTTTTCCAAACCATGCCAGGTTGGGGTTCTACAGCAACAGTTCAAGACCAAGTCAATGCAGCTATCAAAGCCTACAATGCTCAAGGGCTATCTGCTTGGGGATATTAACAAAAAATCTTAGACAACTGTCTAAGATTTTTTATGTTAGATGAGTGACGAGATCTTTGGGAGATGAGATGATAGTGCTGGCACCATGTTGGACTAAGTCGTCTTCTTCTCCAAAGCCCCATGTGACACCAATACAGTCAATGCCACGCTTTTTCCCACCAATCATATCAAACTTTGTATCGCCAATGATAGCCGCTTTATCAGGTGTGATATTGTGCTTATCAAGGCAGGCAGCAATCACGTCTTCCTTTACAAAACGTTGGGGTGTAGAGCCGTAAATAGCTGTAAAGTAGCTGTCAACGTCAAGTGCCTCTAGCATTTGGTGAGCAGAGGGCTCATGCTTACTAGTTGTGACAAAGAGCTGGTAGGATTGGCTTAGTGCTTCTAAAGCAAAAGTAATATCATCGTAAAGTCTAACCTCGTGAATGCCTTTTTCTTGATAATAATCACGAAAGAAAGCAATTGCCTGCTCGATTTGGATAGGATTGTCAAAGAAATGTGAGAAAGTTGTCTCAAGTGGTGGTCCAATGAAGGTTGACAAGGTCGCTTCATCAGGAACTGGCATGTCAAGCTTTGAAAAGGTATAGTGAAAAGTATTTTTGATGCCCTTGCTAGAGTCAACCAACGTCCCATCAAGGTCAAAGAAAAGGTATTTTAACATCATAGAATTCTTTCTAAAACTTTATATCTAGCCAAAAATCTCTTTAGCTAAGTGTCTGCCTGTTGGTGTAGCTGCTAGTCCCCCTTCAGCTGTTTCACGAAAGGCAGTTGGTAAGCTAGAGCCGACTTGGTACATGGCGTCAATCACTTCGTCAACAGGGATTTTTGAGGTGATACCAGCTAGCGCCATATCAGCTGCGACAAAGGTAAAGCTCGCTCCCATGGCATTTCGCTTGACACAAGGAACCTCGACAAGCCCAGCGACAGGGTCACAGATGAGACCTAGCATGTTCTTGATGACAAAGCAAATCGCTTGGCTGGCTTCTTGAGCTGTCCCTCCAGCTGCCATTGTAAGAGCTGCTGCCGCCATAGCAGAGGCTGAGCCGACCTCGGCTTGACAGCCACCTTCGGCTCCAGAGATAGAGGCGTTATTCGCAATAACTAAGCCAAATGCACCCGCTGTAAAAAGAAAATTAACTTGCTCTTCTTGTGAGAGTTGCAATTTGGGGATGGCAGTTGTTAGTACGGCAGGGAGACAGCCAGCTGAGCCTGCTGTTGGTGTTGCACAGACCAAGCCCATCTTGGCATTGTGTTCATTGACAGCGATAGCATTGCGAGCAGCAGAGAGAATGGTAAGGTCAGATAAGGTTTTGCCTTTTTTGATGTAGTCGTCTAGTTTTTTAGCATCGCCTCCTGTCAGTCCAGAGCGTGATGTGTCTGGCGATAAGCCTTTTTGGACAGAGGCTTTCATGACTTCTAGGTTTTTTGTCATAAGCTGGATGATTTCAGAGCGATTGCGCCCGCTAAGCTCTATTTCAGTAGCAATCATCAGCTCAGCAACATTGCCATCATAGCGATTTTCTGCTTGTTGGATGAGTTCTTCAACGCTGTAAAACATAATCTTCCCTTCTAATCAAAAAAATGCACATTGTGTAGGTTAGGGATATGCCCTATCTCATCGACTGCTTTGTCGCAGTCATGCGAGTCGACCTCGATAATCATAATCGCCTTCTCTCCAGCTTTTTCACGTGTCACATTCATTTGAGCGATGTTGATACGATAAGACGACAAAATGTCTGTCACATAGGCAATCATGCCAGGCACGTCTTGGTGCACGATGATAATGGTCGGTGTATTCATGTTGACATTGACGGCAAAGCCGTTGAGCTCGGTCACTTGGATATTGCCACCACCGATAGAGATACCTGTAGCTGAGAGACTCTTGTGGTCATTTTTCATGATGATTTGTGTGGTATTAGGGTGCGGTGCATTGGACTCTTTATTGATTCTCCAAGAAATCTTGATGCCTTTTTGATGCGCAATCTCAAGAGCATTTGGAATATTAGGATCATCAGTATCCATGCCCAAAACCCCAGCGACTAAGGCAAGGTCAGTACCGTGTCCACGATAGGTTTTAGCAAAGGAATTATAGAGTTGAAATTCAACCTCAGTAGGTGTCTCGCCAAAAATAGCAGAGACAATTTTTCCAATACGAACAGCACCAGCCGTATGGCTGCTAGATGGTCCAATCATAACTGGACCAATAATATCAAAAACAGATTGAAATTTTAAGTGTTTCATGCTTATACCCTCTAATGTAGTCTGCTTTATTATACCAAATAAACGCCTATTTCCTAAATGAAAATTTAAAGACTAAGACTTTAAAAAGCAGGGGATTATTGTTATAATAATCATTAGCGCTTTTGGCGCTTCAAAATCGACCTTCAAATCGACTTTTGAAAACTAGGCCCTTCAAGCCTATGTTAAAAAATATCTTGATGGGAGAAATATCATGACAAATGATCATTCAAAAACACGTGTTGTTGTCGGTATGAGTGGCGGCGTTGACTCGTCTGTAACGGCTTTGCTTTTAAAAGAGCAAGGTTACGATGTGATTGGCGTCTTTATGAAAAACTGGGACGACACAGACGAGTTTGGTGTCTGTACGGCAACCGAAGACTACAAGGACGTAGCAGCAGTGGCTGACCAAATCGGTATTCCTTATTACTCTGTCAACTTTGAAAAAGAGTATTGGGACCGTGTCTTTGAGTATTTCCTTGCGGAGTATCGTGCAGGGCGCACACCAAACCCTGACGTGATGTGCAATAAAGAAATTAAATTCAAAGCCTTTCTTGATTATGCTATGACGCTTGGTGCAGATTATGTGGCGACTGGTCACTACGCACAAGTGGCGCGTGATGAGGACGGCACTGTTCACATGCTGCGTGGAGCAGACAACAATAAAGACCAGACTTACTTTTTAAGTCAATTATCACAAGAACAATTGCAAAAAGTCATGTTTCCACTGGGGCACTTGGAAAAACCAGAAGTGCGTCAAATCGCAGAGCGTGCAGGACTTGCAACGGCGAAGAAAAAAGACTCAACAGGGATTTGCTTTATCGGTGAGAAAAACTTCAAAGAGTTTTTAAGCCATTATCTACCTGCGCAGCCTGGTCGTATGATGACTATTGATGGTCGTGATATGGGTGAGCACGCTGGTTTGATGTATTACACGATTGGGCAGCGTGGCGGTCTAGGTATCGGCGGTCAGCAAGGTGGTGACAATGCACCTTGGTTTGTTGTTGGAAAAGACTTATCTCAAAATATTCTCTATGTCGGACAAGGTTTCTACCATGAAGCACTGATGTCAACTAGTCTTGACGCTTCAAGTATCCACTTTACACGTGATATGCCAGAAGAGTTCACACTAGAATGTACAGCTAAGTTTCGTTACCGTCAAGCAGATAGTAAAGTTACCGTCAAGGTTAGTGGTGATAGGGCTCAAGTCCTCTTTGATGAGCCACAACGAGCTATCACTCCAGGTCAAGCCGTTGTTTTCTACAATGGTGAAGAATGCCTAGGAGGCGGACTCATTGATATGGCTTACAAAGACGGAGAAGCTTGTCAATATATTTAAGAGATTGTGTAGGAAAATAAGATGAAAATTGGGGTCATTCAAGCAAGTACAAGAACAAGTATCAACGACTTGTTGTTTCAGTCCGTTCAAAAAGCTGTCAAGGGACAGCACGATGCTGTCAATCTCGGTGTCTTTCCAGATGAGACAGAGACTTACTCCTATGTTGAAGTCGCTGTTATGATAAGTCTGCTGATAGAAACACATAGTCTTGATTTTGTTGTCACAGGCTGTTCATCTGGTCAAGGGATGATGATGGCTTGTAATAGTTTACCTGGATTACGCTGTGGTTTTGTTCAAACACCACAAGATGCTTATCTTTTTGGGCGTATCAATGATGGCAATGTCGTGTCCTTGCCTCTGGGCTTAAACTTTGGCTGGTCAGGTGAGCTCAATTTACAATACACTCTAGATAAGCTATTTGACGGTGAGTTTGGTGTAGGCTATCCAAAAGAGGATGCCAAGCGTAAACGTCAGGAAAATCAGTTGCTAGTGGACTTAGCAGTTCTTACCAAACGCACTTTTCTTGAGATTATAGACGACTTGGACCCAAAACTCCTTCACAAAATCCTAAACAGAGAACATTTTTACAGCTACATGATGGCTAATGGAAATCAGACATCATTGCTAGAAAAACTATCAGAAATAAAGTTGACAGACGTGTCAAGTAATAAAAAACAGAAAACAAGCCAACATTACGGAAAGGATAAGTTTTGATGGAAATATAAGAGTTGTAAAGGTTGTCACATGGTTACAAAATTTATTTTATCGTTTATGACATTTTTTGCCATTATGAATCCTATTTCGAATCTGCCAGCTTATATGGCGATTGTGGCAGGAGATGACAAGAAAATATCACGCAAAATTGCAACGAAAAGTATCCTCATTGCTTTTGCCATTATCTTTGTCTTTGTTTTCAGCGGACATCTAATTTTCAAGGTTTTTGGGATTACGCTGGATGCTCTGCGTATAGCGGGTGGTATTCTGGTTGCCATTATTGGCTACAATATGATTAACGGCGTGCACTCACCGGACTCTCAAAATCTCCCCAATGACAAGAAATATCCGACGGATGTCGCTATATCCCCGCTTGCCATGCCTTTATTTGCAGGACCAGGGACAATAGCTACCTCCATTACCTTAGCAGAAGGCAAGTTAGAGTACCAGATTATCACAATCATTGCTTTTGCCCTGCTATGTCTGATTACTTACTTTTTGCTGCTTAGTGCAGACACTATCTCTAAGTGGTTAGGGCAAGGCATGATGACGATTATTACTCGTATGATGGGCTTGATATTGACAACCATCGGCATTCAAATTTTGATTGATGGGATTAAGGGCGCTTTTTCCCTTAAATAAAGTTGCTTTTTTTGGAGAAATTGATAAAATAAAGGAAATACAACTATGATGGTCAAAGCTCATGGGATGTTAGGTCTTTTGACCTGCTCTTATCCTTGGCTTTGGCTATTTTCTATTGTGTCAAGATTGTTTAAAATGCAAAAAAACAAAAGGAGAGAAGATGACGTATAATTTTGCGGAAGATTATGATATTATCGTGATTGGTGCCGGTCATGCTGGTGTGGAAGCGAGTCTCGCTGCTAGTCGTATGGGCTGTAAGACAATGCTAGCCACCATCAACCTTGAAATGCTAGCTTTTATGCCCTGTAATCCCTCTATTGGAGGCTCTGCCAAAGGGATTGTCGTTCGAGAGATTGACGCTCTAGGCGGAGAGATGGGCAAGAACATTGACAAGACCTACATCCAGATGAAGATGCTAAACACTGGTAAGGGTCCTGCTGTGCGTGCCCTACGTGCGCAAGCGGACAAGGCGCTTTACTCTCGCATGATGAAACAAACCGTTGAACGTCAGGAAAACCTGACCCTTCGTCAAGCCATGATTGATGAGATTTTGGTAGAAGACGGCAAAGTCGTTGGTGTTCGCACAGCTACCAATCAATACTTTTCAGCTAAAGCTGTGGTGGTTACAACAGGAACGGCTCTACGTGGTGAGATTATCCTAGGAGAGTTAAAATACTCGTCAGGTCCTAATAACAGCCTCGCTTCTATCACATTAGCAGATAATCTAAAAGAGCTAGGTCTTGAAATCGGACGTTTTAAAACAGGAACACCTCCTCGTGTCAAGGCGTCTTCAATCAATTACGATGAAACAGAAATTCAGCCTGGAGATAGCATGCCCAATCATTTTTCCTTTTTATCAAAAGACGAAGATTACATCACTGACCAAGTCCCATGCTGGCTGACCTATACCAACCAAACCAGTCATGACATTATCAATAAAAACCTCTACCGTGCGCCTATGTTTTCTGGAATTGTCAAGGGTGTGGGACCTCGTTATTGTCCATCAATTGAGGATAAAATCGTGCGTTTTGCAGACAAAGAGCGCCATCAACTCTTTCTAGAGCCTGAAGGGCGTGAGACTGAAGAGGTCTATGTTCAAGGTTTGTCAACGAGTCTACCAGAAGATGTTCAAGTGGAGTTGTTACACTCGATTAAAGGCTTAGAGCAGGCTGAAATGATGCGCACGGGCTATGCTATTGAGTATGATATTGTCTTACCTCATCAATTGCGAGCAACCCTAGAGACAAAGACCATATCAGGTCTCTTTACAGCTGGTCAAACTAACGGAACCTCTGGCTATGAAGAAGCCGCTGGTCAAGGGCTCGTAGCTGGTATCAATGCTGCGCTTAAAGTGCAAGGTAAGCCAGAGTTGATCTTGAAGCGCAGCGACGCTTACATCGGTGTTATGATTGATGACTTGGTCACTAAAGGAACACTAGAGCCTTATCGTCTCTTAACCAGTCGTGCAGAGTATCGCTTGATTTTAAGACATGACAATGCCGATATGCGCCTCACTGAAATTGGACGACAAGTAGGACTTGTCGATGATGAGCGCTATCGTGTCTTTACAGAGAGAAAACGTCAGTTTGACAATGAGTTGACACGACTGTCAACTATCAAACTGAAACCAGTCAAGGAAACAAACGAACGCATTACTGCTTTAGGCTTTAAACCGCTGACTGATGCCTTGACAGCTAAAGAGTTTATGCGCCGTCCAGAGATTGACTATGCAACGATTGTGGACTTTATCGGACCTTCTGAAGAGAAGCTAGACAGCAAAGTCATCGAGCTTTTGGAGACTGAAATCAAGTACGAAGGCTATATCAATAAGGCGCTAGATCAAGTGGCTAAGATGAAACGCATGGAGGAAAAACGTATACCAGCAACTATTGATTGGGATGACATTGATTCCATTGCGACAGAAGCCCGTCAGAAATTCAAGAAAATCAATCCTGAAACAATCGGGCAAGCCAGCCGTATTTCAGGTGTCAACCCAGCAGATATTAGTATCTTGATGGTTTATTTGGAAGGGAGACGCAAAGCGTCTAAAAACTCTTAACAAAAACGTTAAAAAAGCAGTCCTAAGTTTATTTTAGGGCTGTTTTATGGTATAATGCGGTCTTAAGAGGTTAATTATGAAAAGATTTCGCTTTGCAAGTATTCACTTAGTGCTCATAGGATTGATTTTATTTGGTATTTTAGCGATTAGTGTGCGTCTACTACAATCACAGGTGGCTCTGTTGGCTATTATTTTTGTAGTGATTGCCTTGGTGACGGCTTTGCTCTATTATCAAAAAGAAACTTATGAGATTTCAGAATTGGAGCAAATTGAGCTCTTAAACGATCAAACAGAGGTTACACTTAAAAATTTATTGGATCAGATGCCTGTAGGTGTCATTCAGTTTAATATCGAAACCAATGAAGTAGAGTGGTTCAATCCCTATGCTGAGTTGATTTTCACAGACGAAGAGGGTTTCTTTGACGACGATAAAGTGAGAGAAATCATCATCAACAAGCGCAGTGGCGCTGCTAGTCAGACATTTGAAGTCAGTGGTAATAAATACGCAGCCTACCTTGATTTGAAAACAGGGGTCTTTTACTTTTTTGATGCCACGATGGGCAATCGTCAACTGGGAGATGCAGCCATGATCCGCCCTGTTATTGGGATTATTTCGGTTGATAACTACGACGATATGACTGACAATCTACCAGACGCCGAAGTTGCGACTATCAACGGCTTTATTGCCAGCTTCATTTCTGACTTTGCCAAGGAGCGAGATATCTTTTACCGCCGTGTCAACATGGATCGGTTCTATTTCTTTACGAACTATGCTATCTTGAAAGAATTGATGGACACTAAGTTTAAGGTGCTTGATCAGTTTAGAAAACAGACAGCAGAGCGAGAATTTCCCTTAACATTAAGTATGGGGATCGCTTTTGGAGATGGCAATCATAGTCAGATTGGACAGCTAGCGCTGCAAAATCTCAATATGGCTCTCGTGCGTGGGGGGGACCAGATCGTTATCCGAGAAAATGACACAAACTCACAAGCTATTTTCTTTGGAGGAGGTACAGCTTCAACGATTAAACACTCCAGAACGCGAACAAGGGCGATGATGTCTGCCATTTCAGATCGTCTAAAGACTGTGGACAATGTCTTTGTTGTTGGACATCGAAACCTTGACTTAGATGCGCTAGGTGCCTCTGTTGGGATGCAATTTTTTGCAAGCAACATCCTCCCTCGTAGCTATGCGGTTTACAATCCTCGTGAGATGAATATTGACATTAAGCGTGCGGCTCATTATCTTATCGAGGATGATAAGACTAACCTCATCTCGCTGGAGCAAGCAAAGCAGATGGTGACACCGCAGTCTATCTTGGTCATGGTGGACCATTCAAAGATTAGTTTGACCTTGTCAAAAGAGTTTTATCAGCTGTTTCATGAGGTGATTGTCATTGACCACCATAGACGGGATGAGGATTTCCCTAAAAATACTAGCCTTTCCTTTATTGAGAGTGGGGCTAGTAGTGCTAGTGAGCTGGTGACTGAGCTGATTCAGTTCCAACAGTCCTCACGCAAGCTTAGTAAAACACAAGCCAGTATCTTGATGTCTGGTATCATGCTAGATACTAAGAACTTCTCAACAGGTGTTACAAGTCGGACCTTTGATGTGGCAAGTTACCTACGCTCACGTGGTAGTGATAGCAGTGAAATCCAAACCATCTCAGCGACAGACTTTAATGAATACCGAGCCATCAACGAGCTGGTTCTTAGAGGTGAGCGTGTGGCAAACGGTATTATTGTAGCGACTGGGGCTGACAATAGGATTTACAACAATGTCATTGCTAGTAAAGCTGCAGACACGTTATTGTCAATGTCGGGCATGGAAGCTAGCTTTGTTATTACGCACAATCAGACAGGAAAGGTAGCCATATCCGCTAGAAGTCACAAGACAATCAACGTTCAGTTGATCATGGAAAAATTAGGCGGAGGCGGTCACTTTAATTTTGCTGCTTGTCAGTTGGTTGATATGACTGTAAACGAAGCTAAGGAAAAATTACTTGAAGTCATCACAAATGAATTAACCAAAACAACCAATCAGGAGGAACTATCATGAAAGTTATTTTTTTACAAGACGTCAAAGGTAAAGGGAAAAAAGGAGAAATCAAAGAGGTTCCTACTGGATATGCTCAAAATTTCCTTATCAAGAAAAACTTGGCAAAAGAAGCTACAAACCAAGCTATTGGTGAGTTAAAAGGCAAACAAAAATCAGAAGAAAAAGCACAAGCTGAATTGCTAGCAGAAGCCCAAAAAGTGAAAGCCAAGTTGTCAGAAGAGGCAACACGTGTGCAGTTCACCGAAAAAGTCGGACCAGACGGACGTACTTTTGGTTCTATCACAGCTAAGAAAATCGCAGATGAGCTGTTGAAACAATACGGGCTGAAAGTTGACAAGCGTTATATCGAGTTAGAACACCCTATTCGTGCTATTGGATTGATTGAAGTGCCAGTAAAATTGCATAAAGATGTTACTGGTGAAATCAAGCTTCACATCAAAGAAGCCTAATGGGACAAGCGTTGGAAGGTAAGGTGACATAAGGTGGCAGAAATGCAGGAAATGCGTGTTCAGCCACAGGATTTATTGGCTGAACAATCGGTGTTAGGGGCTATCTTTATCTCACCAGATAAGCTCATAACCGTTCGTGAGTTCATCGCTCCCGAAGATTTTTACAAATACTCGCATCAGGTTATTTTTAGAGCCATGATTACGCTTAGTGACCGCAATGATGTCATTGATGCCACAACGGTTCGTGGTATTTTAGATAGTCAAGGTGATTTACAAAATATCGGTGGACTTGCCTATATTGTTGAGCTGGTTAATAGTGTGCCAACTAGTGCCAATGCTGAGTTTTATGCTAAGATAGTCGCTGAAAAGGCAATGCTGCGCAATATCATCAGCAAGTTGACAGAAACTGTCAACCTTGCTTATGAAGGAGCTATCGAGTCTGATGAGATTATTGCTAATGCTGAGAAAGCCTTGGTTGACATCAATGAGCACAATAGCCGCAGTGGATTTAGACGTATCTCAGATGTTTTGAAAATTAACTATGAAAACCTAGAAATACGTTCCAAACAAACCAGCGACATTACAGGTTTGCCGACAGGCTTTCGAGATCTTGATCGCATAACAACTGGTTTGCACCCCGATCAGCTGATTATCCTGGCAGCCCGTCCTGCGGTCGGAAAAACAGCCTTTGCCCTTAACATCGCTCAAAATGTGGGCACAAAGCAAAATCAGCCTGTTGCTATCTTCTCGCTTGAAATGGGTGCAGAAGATTTGGTCAATCGTTTCCTAGCTTCGGAAGGGATGGTTGACGCTAGAAATCTTAGGACAGGGCAACTCACCGAGCAGGAATGGACAAATGTCACCATTGCCCAAGGTGCGCTGGCGGATGCTCCGATCTATATCGACGACACCGCATCTATCAAGATTACCGAGATTCGTGCGAGAGCTCGTAAGCTAGCGCAGGAGACGGGTGGTTTAGGACTTATTGTGATTGACTACCTTCAGTTGATTACAGGGACACGCCCAGAAAATCGTCAGCAGGAAGTATCTGAAATCTCACGTCAATTAAAGATTTTGGCAAAAGAGTTGAGAGTGCCTGTCATTGCCCTAAGTCAGCTCTCACGTAGTGTTGAGCAGCGTCAGGACAAGCGCCCAGTCTTGTCAGACATCCGTGAGTCAGGGTCTATTGAGCAGGATGCCGATATCGTTGCTTTTCTTTACCGTGAGGACTACTATCGTAGAGAAGGCGACAATAACGATGAAGAAGCTATTGACGACAATACCATCGAGGTTATCCTTGAGAAAAACCGTGCTGGAGCACGTGGGACTGTGAAGCTTATGTTCCAAAAAGAGTACAATAAATTTTCAAGTATCGCACAATTTGAAGAAAGATAGAAAGGAAATCCTATGAGTGATGCATTTGCAGACGTTGCAAAAATGAAAAAAATCAAAGAAGACATTAAAAACCACGAGGGTCAGCTGGTTGAGTTGACACTAGAAAATGGACGTAAACGTGAAAAAAATAAAGTAGGTCGCCTTATCGAGGTCTACCCATCGCTGTTTATCGTTGAGTACAAGGACGAATCTGGCGTGCCAGGTGTCGAGGACAACACCTATGTTGAGTCTTACACTTACTCTGATATTTTAACGGAGAAGACCCTCATTCATTATTTTGACTAAGTTTTTAAAACTTAGTTTTTTTGTAGAATTGTTTTGCAATTTGGCTAAAACTATGCTATACTAGTCTTTGTGTGAAATAGCAGCAGGACAAAATGAAGCTCGTCAACAGATGTCTTGAAAGATGAGTAACCTTGGCTGTTTAGGCGAAGGGCATCTGCACGAATTAGGTTTGTCTAAGTGACTATTTCCCCAAATCTTATATTTTTTAGAGGAGGACATGTAAATGTCACGTTATACAGGACCATCATGGAAACAATCTCGCCGTCTCGGCTTGTCTCTTACTGGTACAGGTAAAGAATTAGCACGTCGTAACTACGTGCCAGGTCAACACGGACCTAACAACCGCAGCAAACTTTCTGAATACGGTTTGCAATTAGCTGAAAAACAAAAATTGCGTTTCACTTACGGTTTGGGTGAAAAACAATTCCGTAACTTGTTCGTACAAGCTACTAAAATCAAAGGTGGAACACTTGGTTTCAACTTCATGGTACTTCTTGAGCGTCGTTTGGACAACGTTGTTTACCGCTTAGGTCTTGCAACTACACGTCGTCAAGCACGTCAATTTGTAAACCACGGTCACATCCTTGTAGATGGTAAACGTGTTGATATCCCATCATACCGTGTAACACCAGGTCAAGTGATTTCTGTTCGTGAAAAATCACTTAAAGTTCCTGCTATCCTTGAAGCAGTTGAAGCTACTGTTGGACGTCCAGCATTTGTTACTTTTGATGCTGAAAAGCTTGAAGGTACACTTTCTCGTCTTCCAGAACGTGATGAAATCAACCCAGAAATCAACGAATCTCTTATCGTTGAATACTACAACAAACAACTTTAAGATATTATTGTTCAAAAGCCAGTTCACAAGAATTGGCTTTTTTTGGCATTAAAAAAGACTAGGTAACCTAGCCTTGTCTCTTAGTCGAGCATGTTGAGTAAGAGTTTTGTGATTTCTTGAGGGGTTTCACGCTTACCTCTGGTCACCCACATCTGGTAAACACCAAAGACTGCATGACTGACATAGACGCTAGTATAGAGTGTTTCAACAGGGGTTTCAGCTTTGCCATCGAGATAAATCTCATGTAGGTCTTGAGAAATCATTTTTTGGAGCTTTGTTCTAATAAAAGTCTGGATTTCCCTAGTCCCATTTTGCGTGAGAAGCGCCGCAAACAAGGACTCTCTGTCTAAAAACTCAAAAATTTCCAGGAAAGCAGTCCGTTTATCAAATTGGTTTTTATCAAAGATATATTCTAACTTATTAAAGAGAGACTGTTGGTAAATATCAATCATCTCATACTTATCCTTGTAGTGATTGTAGAAGTTAGAACGACTAATATGAGCTGTTTTAGCAAGATCGCTAGTGCTGATTTCATCAAAATTTTGCTGTTTTAAAAGCTCCACCATAGCATCTTCTAAAGCTTTTTTGGTTCTTTCCTTACGGGTATCGTGTGACATATGCAACTCCTTTTAAACAACTTTGTACACGGTGTCTAAAAATAAAATCGTTAAGGTTGTAAAATAGATTAAAATCAGTATAATATATTATAACAGAAAAAGAAAGAATTTGTCCAAGTAGAAAGGGAAATATGTTAGAGGAATTAAAAGCAATTTTAAAAAGCCCAAAATTATGGGTAACAATCTTTGGGGTGTCTTTGATCCCCATGATGTACAATGTGATCTTCCTATCTTCCATGTGGAATCCGTATGGTAAGCTGGATAAGTTGCCCGTTGCGGTGGTCAATGAGGATAAATCAGCAACACTTAACAACCAAAAGCTAACTATTGGTGCTGACATGGTGGATAGTCTTGAAAAAAGTAAGACACTAGATTATCATTTTGTTTCTAAAAGCAAGGCAGAAGAAGGCTTGGCTGATGGTGACTATTATATGGTGATTACTTTCCCAGAGGATATGTCAGAAAATGCAGCTAGTCTGATGACTAATGATCCTAAGCAGTTGACGCTTAACTATCAAACAACTAAAGGACGCAGTTTTGTGGCTTCTAAGATGAGTGAGTCTGCCATGACAAAACTAAAAGCTAAGGTATCACAGTCTATCACAAAAACGTACACCTCTGCTGTTTTTAAAAGCATGACAAAACTACAAGGCGGTATGACACAAGCTGTTGATGGAACGCAACAGCTAGCAGACGGTAGCAAGACGCTAAAAGATGGTAGTCAAACTTTGACCGATAACCTACAAACGTTAGCGAGCTCTAGTCAAACCTTTGCTACTGGTGCCAATACTCTAAGTAGTGGCTTGATTACTTATACCAATGGTGTTGGTACCTTGTACAGTGGCTTAGGCACACTCTCAAATGGTCTTACGACTTACACGAATGGTGTCGATACCTTGTATAGTGGCTTAGGCACACTCTCAAGTGGTCTTACGACCTATACGAATGGTGTCGGTACTTTGGCCAGTGGGTTGGGCACTTTCTCAAGCGGTCTTACGACTTATACGAATGGTGTCAGCCAAGTGGCAAGTGGTCTTAATCAACTCGATAGCAATACGCAACAGCTGGTTGATGGTATCTCAAGTCTATCAAGCAGTAGCCAAGACATTCAAAAACTGGTTGATGGCGCAACACAGTTGACAGATGGTTTACAAAGCTTATCATCTAAGACAGAACTATCAGCTGATCAACAAGCCAATATCGATGCTTTGAAAGCAGGTCTGCCACAGTTAAATCAAGCTATTCAAGCCTTGAATAGTAGTTTGAGCAGTCAATCTGGAAGTAGCCTTGATACTTCAGGTGTCTTAGCGAGTCTCAATACGCTTGAGAGCCAGCTCCAATCACTGCAGTCATCATCTAGCTCATCTAGTAGCTCACTCGCTGCTGTTCAAGCGACCTCTGCCTACCAAAGCTTGAGTTCAGAGCAACAAAGTGAGATAACAGCTGCGATTACCAACTCTAGCTCATCCAGCTCAGTAGACGTTTCCCCAGCTTTAAGTACAGTTGCTAATCTCAAGACGGCATTAGCACAATTGCAATCAACAAGCACAAATAGCCAGCTAGCTAATCTCCAAGCACAAGTCAGTGCTATTGCTAGCCAAGCTAATACAGCTCTTACTGGAGCTACAGACGCTTTGACACAGCTTGATAGTAGTATGTCAGACATCCACACAGCTGTGAGCCAATCAGCACTTCCAGGAAGTCAACAGTTGACATCTGGTATCTCAACATTGCAAAGCCAACTTGCAAGCGGCTCTAGTCAGTTATTGTCAGGTGCGACAACCTTTAGTAATGCTGTTTCTGCACTCAATAGCGGAGCTACTCAATTAGCAGATAATAATTCTAGTTTGATGTCTGGTATCAGCCAAATCGATACAGGAGCAAACCAACTAACAAGCAACAACGGTCAGTTGTTATCAGGAACGAGTCAATTGCTCTCAGGCGCAGGACAATTAGCAGGTAACTCTTCTACACTTACTAGCGGTACCGCTCGGTTAGTCTCAGGCGCAGGTCAATTAGCAAGCAACTCTTCAACGCTTGTTAGTGGCGCAGGTCAACTCGCTTCAGGAGCTGATCAGATTGCTTCAGGTTCTAGCCAATTGGCACAAGGTGGAACAAGCTTGACAAATGGCTTGACAACCTTGTCAACAGGTACAGATACATTGCTAAGCTCTCTAAGCAAAGCTGAAAATCAATTGAAACTGGTATCTGTTAAACCGAAAAACGCTACAGCAGTAGCGAATCCGCTTAAAGTAACTCACACAGATAAAGATAATGTCAAGACCAATGGTGTTGGTATGGCGCCTTACATGATGTCAGTAGCGCTTATGGTTGTAGCCTTATCAGCCAATGTCATCTTTGCTGAGGCTCTCTCTGGTAAAGAACCGAAGAACCGCTTTGCATGGGCAGGAAACAAGCTCCTCATCAATGGTATCATTGCGACGGCTTCTCCAATCATCCTTGTCTTTGCTGTGATGGCAATCGGTGTCAACCCAAGCTATGTTGGTAGAACTTTTGTGATAGCTATTCTAGCTGCTTGGAGTATGATGGCACTTGTCACAGCTTTGGTCGGATGGGACAGACGATATGGTTCCTTCATCAGTATGATTATCCTGCTCTTACAATTAGGAGCGAGCGCAGGAACTTACCCTATCCAATTGAGTAATAAATTCTTTGAAACTGTGCAACCATACTTGCCGATGTCTTATGCTGTTTCAGGATTTAGAGAAACTATTTCCCTAACAGGTGACATCACAGGGCAAATCTGGGCATTGCTAGGCTTTACGGTAGGTTCTATGATTTTAGCACTTCTCATTTACCGTAAACCAACAGAAGATTAATAAAAAAGTTCGAGTAAAGCTCGAACTTTTTATGACTAAGGCAAAACGAAAGAGACCTGATCACTCAGGTCTCTCTCAGGAGATTTATGAAAAAGAAAAGTTTTAGGATGGTTACAGTATAGCGACTACTGCTTAAAAAAGCTTAAAATATACGATTTTAGTGATTTTTGTATGTCTTAATCCGTCGGACCCAAAAAGAGCAGCAGGCAAAAGATGAGAATAATGACAATGAATGCACCGATATAAATGACACGTCCCAGAGGGTGTTTGGGATTGATAGCTATACCAAGGGCTCTTGTTTCTGAAAAACTCTTGTTATCTTGAAAACGACTAAGCTCATATCTATGGCCAGAAAGAAGCATGCAAAATAGGACAATACACAATAAGCAAGAAAGAAGTTTTTGGGTTTCTAGAGAAGCGCTGTCTCCTAAAATAAACATGGTGACGATGATAGCTAATTCGCAGGCTAAAAAAGTCAAGAAAAGGATAAATGACAGACGCCCCTTAGTGTGTGGCTTAGGTGGTGTCTTTTTATCTGAATGGTAGTAAAGCGCATTGCCTAAAGTTAGTAGGACAAGTAAAGTCCCAAGCCCCATTAAGCTTATCCGATAATTCCAGTCAGCAGCAATAGCCAAAATAGCAAAGATTACAAATCCTGCTGTCATGACGAAATTAAATGACTTTCGTGACATAACATACCTCACAAAAAACACTGTTTATAATATTACCTCTAACACCTTGTTATATCACAAAAACGCTTTCAAAAGTAGTCTTGATTTTAAAGATGATGAGTGTTAGAGTTAGTGTGAAAAAATAAGGAGGGAAGCCTTAGTTGACCGTATTTGAAGTAGTGCAGACTATTTTAGCTTTTGGCAGTTTTGTTATTGCTTTTAAAAGTTCTAAAATGAAGTTAGCCACTTAAAAGTATGAAAAAACACCTCAGAGAGATATAATTGTAATCACCACA
>NZ_JBCLSK010000010.1:0-54086 GCF_041225505.1 Streptococcus hyointestinalis
CGTAACTTGCCTTTATCGTGCTGCTTAATCGCCTGAAAAGCCTTTTCTAGTAGTTCTTCTGAGTAGGGTTTAAAGAAAGGCTGACAAGTAAGAATTTATTTTTCTTCATGATGAGCCTCCTGCATTTCTTTCTGCATTGAGAGCATCCACATCATCCATAAAACGAAGCCAGTCTGTCGTCAGCTCTTCTACAATATCTTGCTTGGTACTGTAAGCCAGTAACTTAATTTCATTTTTCAGTAATTGATTGAGTATGTTCGCTTGTTGCTCTTTAATATCAGCTAAAGTTTCCGCAAACTTATTATCGTATAAATCTAACCCACCATTTTCAACAATACGCTGCAATTGAGCGAGCATAAATTCGTTGAATGAAGGGTACTGATATTCTTCCGATAACGCATGTAATTGCGAAAAAACTTTTTCAGGAACATTGCGGATAATAAAATCTTTAGATAACTCGAAAGATGATGTCTTCTTTAGTCACCTCTAAATCAACAGCACCCCACTGATAATCCAGCGTAATTTCTAAGTCTGACAACACCTCATAATCACGGATAATCTTCTCTAGTGCCACTTGTAAAGACTGCCCTTCAAGCGCACCTGGTCTTAGCTTTTCAATGGAGCGCCTCACGTCTTTGATACCTTCTCGAACCACTTCTGAGATATTTTTCAGCTGCTTTTTGGCTCTACTTGGGTCAAGGTCAATCAGAACAAGCACAGCATCTATACCAGCAGAAATCCCTGTCAAAGCATGTCCTAGTGTATCGTGTATTTCTCTTGCGATACGCTTTCTCTCCTTGTCCTTAGCATTTTTCTCACTGATAGGCAAGGTAGCTGTGCAGCTCTCTATTTGCCTGCTCAGCCATGCGTAACTCTTCCTCGATTTTATGCGTTTCGGACACGGAGTAGATGATAGCTAGGATAAGATTGACAATAAAAATCATGACACTAAATGAATAGAGAGAAGACTTGATAAATAGCGTCAGCATGTGGTAGCGAGTCGGTAAAAAGCTCAGATAGACCTCTAAGGTTGGTAATTTGACAACCATGGCTAAAATTTGGCTATTGGACAAGAGCAACATAGCAAAACTGAATACCAAAAAGAGCACCCAGTAGCGCCTCTGCCTAGCCGTGTAAAAATCCGTATAAGTCTGGAAAATATCTAATAAAACTAGAAGAATAACGCCATTATAGCTCCCCTGCAAAAAGCTAAAAGTCACCAGCAGCAAGCAAATCTCAAGAAACAAAAGCCACTCCTCATAAATGCTCTTTTCAAACAGAGACTGACGCAGATGGATGAGACCGAGTAAGAGCAAAAACGAGAAGATACTTCCTAAAAAGACCGTCGAAGGTGCTGTAGGAATGACACCAACCTTATCGAGAAAGTCTTGACTAGCTCCTATCTCGATGATATAGGTCGTACAAAGCAGGTATAAGGAAGCATGATAGATAACAGCGATGAGTGTTATTACAACAAAACCTCTCCACAGCAACGGACGTGATTTGGCATAAGTCATCATTGCCTTGTCTTTCTAGCTTACGGACAATCTCGTCATTTACCACTTGATAAAAATCATTATTCATCGTCATATAAGTCGTCCCAACAGTCAGCTGATTAGGATTTAGCGCTTTTTGTTGTCCCCAAGCATATATCCCCAAAGTCAATAACACCGTGATACTAGTAACAACTACAGGAAATGATAACACCTTTTTCATACCAGCCTCTCCCCTAAAGCAAATGTCAAAGTGATTCTTGCTCTTATTATATCACAGAGAAAAGCAACTTTTCAGAAAATATCGACTTCTTTTCCACCAAAAAAACTCTTGATTGCTCAAGAGTTTTTGATTTGATTACATCATGCCACCCATCATGCTAGGGTCCATGGCTGGGGCAGCTGGCGCTTCTGGAGCTGGTTTGTCAGCAACGACAGCTTCGGTTGTTAGGATAAGGCTTGCGACTGAAGCGGCATTTTGAAGGGCAGAGCGTGTCACTTTGACAGGGTCGATGATACCAGCGTCCACCATGTTGACCCACTCACCGTTAGCAGCATTAAAGCCTGTACCTAGCTCGCTATTTTTCAAACGCTCAATGACAACAGAGCCTTCGTAGCCAGCGTTGTAAGCAATTTGACGGACTGGCTCTTCAAGGGCACGAAGAACGATGTTACGTCCTGTCGCTTCATCGCCTGAAAGTTCAAGACTTGCCACTTTACTAATAACATTGACAAGAGCAGTACCACCACCAGAGACGATACCTTCTTCAACGGCTGCACGTGTGGCATTCAGAGCGTCTTCAATGCGAAGTTTCATTTCTTTAAGTTCGGTTTCAGTGGCTGCACCAACCTTGATGACTGCCACACCGCCAGAGAGTTTTGCCAAACGTTCTTGCAGTTTTTCACGGTCAAATTCTGACGTTGTGCTTTCAATTTGTGATTTGATGATATTGACACGGTTAGCAATAGCTTCTGCTTGACCAGCACCTTCAACGATAACAGTGCTGTCTTTGTCAACGGTTACTTTAGCTGCTTGACCAAGAATTGCCATTGTTGCGTCTTTCAAATCAAGTCCCAAATCTTCAGTGATAACTGTACCACCTGTGAGGATAGCGATATCTTCAAGCATAGCCTTACGACGGTCACCAAATCCTGGCGCTTTGACGGCTACAACGTTAAAGGTACCACGGATTTTGTTGAGGACAAGGGTTGGCAGAGCTTCGCCATCAACATCGTCAGCGATGATGAGCAGTGGACGGTTGGTTTTCAAGATTTCTTCTAACAATGGAAGCACATCTTGGATGTTTGAGATTTTCTTATCGGTGATAAGGATGTATGGATTGTCAAGGTCTGCTACCATTTTTTCGTTGTCTGTTACCATGTATTGTGAGAGGTAACCACGGTCAAATTGCATCCCTTCAACAACATCAAGCTCTGTCTCCATACCACGAGATTCTTCGATAGTGATGACACCGTCATTACCAACTTTTTCCATGGCTTCTGAGATGTACTCACCGACTTTTTCAGAGCGAGAAGATACGGCAGCGACTTGGGCGATAGCTTCTTTGCCTGATACGGGTTGAGAGATGGCTTTCAACTCTTCAACGGCTGCGGCTACCGCAGCTTCAATCCCACGGCGGATACCGATTGGGTTAGCTCCTGCTGTTACGTTTTTAAGCCCTTCACGCACGATAGCTTGGGTAAGGACAGTCGCTGTTGTCGTTCCGTCACCTGCGATGTCGTTGGTTTTTGAAGCCACTTCAGAAACGAGCTTAGCTCCCATATTTTCAAAGTGGTCTTCTAGCTCGATTTCTTTAGCGATGGTCACACCGTCATTGGTGATAAGCGGTGAGCCAAAGGATTTTTCAAGGACGACATTACGTCCTTTAGGACCAAGCGTTACCTTGACGGTATCTGCTAGGATGTCCACGCCACGTACCATGGCTGTTCTTGCGTCTGCTGAAAATTTAATATCTTTTGCCATTTTATTTACCTCGATTACATTTCATTTATTTTAGCTCAAAATCGCTAATACATCTGATTCACGGACAATGGCATAAGTGTCATCGCCATCTTTGACTTCTACACTTGAGTAAGGCTCAAATACCACAGTGTCACCAGCTTTTAGGCTAGGGGCAATCAAGTCACCGTTTAAAGTGCGTGCACCTTCTCCTACAGCGACTACTGTTGCTGTTTTGGTCTTGTCATCGTTTGCGCCAGCAATCACAAAGCCACCAATCTTTTGTTCTTTTTCTTCTGTTACACTAAGAACCACACGGTCTCCTAATGGTTTCAACATAATATTACCTCCAAACATGCTATTTTTAGCACTCTTTATAGGTGAGTGCTAATTCATGATTCTATTTTAACACTTGGTCAGAAATAGTCAAGAGAAAAAGATTAGAATAGAGAAATTTTTACCTCCCTTTTTTCACCCCTGTCGTTTGAGTCTTTTTACCACTTGATAGCAAAAAACAACCACTTAGCAAAAAGCCCTTGTTTATGCGCTAGGAGCTGATATAATGAAGAGGTCAAGGAGGTTGATAATGAAAATCACAATCGAACTAGACGATAGTTTAGAGGATGTGGAGGTAGTGATTCGCACCAGTCAGTTGACACCTGAAATCGAGAGTATCAAACGCTCATTAGAAAAAGCAGTCGCCCCACCTATTCTCTTTTATCGGGGAAATAATGAATTTTACGTGAAAATTGAGAGTATTCTTTTCTTTGAGACTGACGGCAGCAAAATCTATGCGCACGCTAGAGAGGAAGCCTACGAGGTCAAGCTCAAGCTCTATGAGCTTGAAGAGCAGCTGCCGCACTATTTTTGCCGAATCTCAAAGTCTACTATCGTCAATACCCGAGAGATTTACGCTTTAGACGTCAATACCCGAGAGATTTACGCTTTAGAAAAGTCTTTTTCTGGGACAAGCACTGTGCGTTTTTACGACACCAAAAAGCAGGTGCATGTCTCCAGACACTACTACCACATGTTAAAGGAAAAATTGCATGACACACGATAAGACACCATTAGGTTATTTAGGAGGATTTTAATATGAAACACACATCACGTCGCATTTTGTCAGGTTTACTCTTGATTGGACTGGCGCTTTTGCTGGTTCTGCAAGGGCTCTACAGTATCTTTTCAGGCAACATCTGGGTGCTAATTTGGATGGGCTTGTTTGTTATCTTTGGGCTTAGTCGTTGGTTTGATAGAGGTTGGCTAAGTGGACTCGTCTTTTTCTACATCGCTTTTTTGATTGGCAATCAAAGCTACCACTGGGTGCACTTGTCACTGTCTATTCTCATCCTTGTTGGTTGGCTCTTTTTCATCGGACTTGCCATGATTTTTCCCTCTTCTCGCAGACACTGGTACAAAAAAAGACATGATGACACCTTTATAGAAAGTACGGATGACCACCACCTGTCCACTTCCTTTGGCTCTAGCAGCCGCTACATCAATGACCCTGATTTTCATTATGCCAAGGCTGAGATCGGATTTGGCAAGCTTAACGTCTATTTTGACAATGCCATCATCCAAGGCGACAGCGCTGAGGTGAATGTCGAGGTCGGATTTGGTAAGCTGGTGCTCTACATTCCTAAAAACTGGATTGTCAAAAGCAACATCGAAACAGTCTTTGGCGGTGTTGACCTTCCACAGACTGCCCCTATCACAGAGGACAGCAAAACCCTCTACCTCAAAGGAGAAGTCGGATTTGGCGCACTTAGTGTGGTTTATCTCTAAAAAAGTTCCTTGATGATTCAAGGAACTTTTTGTTTCTAATCTACTGTAAAGACCAGCTGATTTTTACGGCAGCCGATTTTGAGAGTTTTAGCGTCATCGAGCTCACCGCCAAGGAGCATTTCAGCCAGCTTGTCCTCAACATCTGTCTGCAAGGTACGACGTAGAGGGCGAGCCCCCATCTCTGGGTTGTAGCCTTTTTCAGCTAAGTATCTAAGCGCTGCAGGCTGTACTTTTAGCGTGATACCTTTCTCCGCAAGACGAGCAATCAACGGTTTAATCATAATCTTAACCACTTCCTGCATATCCTCTTGCGTCAAACTATGAAAGACAACCTTTTCATCAATACGGTTTAGAAACTCTGGGCGATAAGCACGTTTCAACTCTTCAAAGATACGAGATTGCACCGCTTGGTGAGAGTGAGCTTGTGCCTGCGCTCCAAAGCCAACCGTCTTGTCATCACGAAGGGCTGTCGCTCCTAGATTGCTAGTCATGATGATAATCGTGTTTGAAAAGTCGACTTTTCGTCCCTTACTATCGGTCAGAACACCGTCATCTAGCACTTGAAGTAGCAGATTGAAAATGTCTGGGTGTGCCTTTTCCACCTCGTCAAAGAGAAGCACAGAGTAAGGCTTGTTGCGGACTTTCTCTGTCAGCTCACCACCCTCATCATAGCCGACATAACCTGGGGGCGCACCGTTTAGACGACTGGCTGCGAATTTCTCCATGTACTCCGACATGTCAAAGCGGATAAGTGCTGACTCATCATCAAAGAGCACTTCAGCAAGTGCCTTAGCCAGCTCAGTCTTTCCGACACCTGTCGGACCTAGAAACATAAAGGAGCCAATTGGGCGTTTGCCTGATCGAATGCCAGACTGGTTACGACGAATGGCACGGCTAATGCTAGAAACTGCCTCATCCTGACCAATCACACGCTTGTGCAGTTCTTTCTCCAAATTGAGGTATTTCTTATTGTCAGAAGCGGTCATCTTCTCAACTGGGATACCTGATAGACGGCTCAGGGTCGCTAGGATATGCTCTGGTGTCACGGCTTGACGTGTTTTTTCTTTTTGGCTGGTTGCTTTTTTGAGCAATTTTGTCGCCAAGACCATGTCATCGTTTAAAACGGCTTCATCCACAGGATTTAAAAAGCCTGTGTCTTCTTTTTTGACCATGGTCTGAACCGTCGCACTCGCCTCATCCAGTAAATCAATAGCAGAGTCTGGCAATTGCTTACTGGTTAGGTAACGGTGGGCTGCTGTGACCGCCGTTTTGACCGCCTCATCAGAGATAGTCACATGGTGAAAATCCTCATAGGATGCTTTCAAACCAAGCAAGATGTCATAAGCCTGCTCAACTGTTGGCTCTTCAACCAAAATCTTGGCAAAGCGACGAGACAGTGCTGCATCTTTTTCGATATGCTTTTGGTACTCTTCTTGAGTGGTTGCCCCTACCGTGCGCAAAGTCCCACGAGCAAGAGCGGGTTTGAGGATATTTGCCGCATCCAGCGTACTATCAATCCCGCTACCTGAGCCCATAATCGTGTGCAACTCATCGATAAAAAGAATAATATGGCCGTCCTCTTCAATGTCTGAGATGATCTGATTCATGCGCTCCTCAAAGTCGCCACGAAAACGCGTCCCAGCAATGACACTCATCATATCAAGCTCTAGCACACGCATATCACGAAGCTCATAAGGAATATCACCTGTGGCAATGCGCTGCGCTAAACCATAAGCAAGAGCTGTCTTTCCGACACCAGCATCACCGACAAGAACCGGATTGTTCTTGGTTTTACGGCTCAGCACCTGAATCATTCTGGCAATTTCTTTGTCCCGACCGATAACAGGCTCTAGCTTGCCTGCACGAGCTTGCGCAGTCAAGTCACGTGTAAAGTCTGCCAAGTCTCCAGCTGTACTCTGCGGACGCATCATATCTGAAAAGTTGCCTCCAGCTTTTGCTGGCTTAGGACTGCGAAGAGTGTGAATCGCCTTGATATTTTCCTTGGTAAAGCCAGCATTGCGCTCAAGCGACTTTCTAAGATCCAAAAGACGCAAGGAGTCACCATCGCCCTTGTACTTAAAGCCAACCAGCTCAAGGAGTCTCGTCGCCAGCAAATCTTTATTGACCAAGATAGCAAATAAAACATGCTCTGTCCCTACAGCTTCACTGCCTGTGACTTTTTGGATTTTCTGCGCTAAGTCTAGCACTTCAGACAAAGCTCGTGATTGCGGACGGAAAGTCACCGCTACATTGTCACGAGGAGACCTGTCCATCACTAAAATCGCAGCACTCTCATAATCCTCAAAGCGCACCTTGTCCTCATACTCTGCAAAGGTCAAGCCCGCAATCGAATCTCTGATACCCACCATAGCCAGCAAGACATGCCAAGTCTCAAGGTAGCTACTGTCATAGCGTGCCGCCTCATACTGCGCTAAGCTAAATACTTCTTGTAATTTATATGAATAATCGCTCATAAATGAAACCCTTTTCTATCCAATCTTTGGAGCAGTTTGCGTAGCATACGTGCTCGAATCTTAGGAGCGTCCTCTCCTAGCACCTCATCACAGGCGGTCACCAAAAGCAGATGACCCTCACGCTCACTAATCACCTCATCTTCAAACAAAAGCTGGATGACGTCCTCATAGACCTGCTGACTAATCTGCTCACCAATAGTTGCTTGGAGATTACCCAACATCTGGTGCTTATCTGAGAAGTGAACCTTAGCAATGCGGATATAACCGCCACCGCCACGCTTACTCTCTACAGTATAGCCACGACTCTCAGTAAAGCGTGTCTTTATCACGTAGTTTATCTGACTTGGCACGACTTGAAAGGTATCGGCTAATAGCGAACGCTTGATTTCTGCGATACCAGATTGTGCTAGCAAGTTTTTGATATAGTCCTCGATATTATCAGAGGTATTTTTTGTAGCCACTAGCGTCTCCTTTCTTCTTTGACTAATACTGACATTTATTATATCAAAAATAAAGCCATTCGCAAACTAAGACCCTTAAAAGACGAGCAAAAGCAGGTTTAGAGTTGTCAATCCCCTAGAGATAAGATAAAATAGAGAAAGTGCTTCTAGCTAAGGAGAAAGCACTCTGAATGAAGAAAGGTTATCATTATGAATTACTTGATTACACTGCTCATTTCTATGGTTCCCTTGATTGAATTGCGAGGAGCGGTTCCTTATGCCATTGCGACAGGGATTCCTTACTTGCAGGCTCTTGTTATCGGCGTTATTGGCAATATGCTGCCTGTTCCTATTATCTTCTTCTTTGCCAGAAGGGTACTCGAGTGGGGAGCTGACAAGCCTCTTATCGGTGGCTTTTTCACCTGGTGTCTCAAAAAAGGACACAGCGGTGGGCAAAAACTGGAAAAAGTAGCTGGTGAGCGTGGTATTTTCATTGCCCTCTTGCTCTTTGTAGGCATTCCTATCCCAGGGACTGGCGCTTGGACAGGAACTCTGGCTGCAAGTATCCTTGACTGGGACTTTAAGAAAAGTATCATCGCTGTTATGCTTGGAGTTATCCTAGCAGGTCTCATCATGGGTACCATCGCACTCTTTGGGCTCAAGGCTATTACTGGTTAATAACAAAAAGCCCCTAGGGGCTTTTTGTTAGGCTTATAAAGCTTAGTTTTCAAGCGCAGCAGCCATAGTTGCAGCAACTTCTGCTTCAAAGTCGTTGGCTGCTTTTTCGATACCGTCACCAACTTCAAAACGAACAAAGGCAACTGCTTTTGCGTTTACTGAGTCAAGGTAAGCTTCAACTGTCTTGCTGTCATCCATGATGTAAACTTGTGCAAGAAGTGTGTAAGCTTGGTCAACTTGAGTGTTGTCAAGCATGAAGCGAGCCATTTTACCAGGGATGATTTTGTCCCAGATTTTTTCTGGTTTACCTTCAGCTGCCAATTCTTCTTTGATAGCTTCTTCAGCTTTAGCGATGACTTCGTCTGTCAACTCAGCTTTAGAACCGTATTGCAAGAATGGAAGAGCTGGTTTACCAACCATAGCACGGCTTTCATTGTCTTGTTCGATCTTGTGGTTCAATTGAGCAAGCTCATCTTTAACGAATTGAGGATCCAATTCTTCGTAAGAAAGAACAGTTGGTTTCATCGCAGCGATGTGCATTGCAACTTGTTTAGCTGTTGCTTCATCTGTACCTTCAAGAACAGCAACAACACCGATACGTCCGCCGTTGTGTTGGTAAGCACCAAAGACTTGGTCATCAGACTTTTCAACCAAGGCAAAGCGACGGAATGAGATTTTTTCTCCGATAGTAGCTGTTGCAGTAACAAATGCTTGCTTCAAAGTTTCACCTGAAGCAGTTGTCAAAGCAAGAGCTTCTGCGTCGTTAGATGGTTTACCTTCTGCGATAACTTTTGCAGCTTCGTTAACAAGTGCTACGAATTGGTCGTTTTTCGCAACGAAGTCTGTTTCTGAGTTCACTTCGACAACAGCAGCAACGTTACCATCAACGTAAACGCCTGTCAAACCTTCTGCAGCGACACGGTCAGCTTTCTTAGCTGCTTTTGCCATTCCTTTTTCACGAAGCAATTCAATTGCTTTGTCGATGTCACCATCTGTTTCAACCAATGCTTTTTTAGCGTCCATGACACCAGCACCAGATTTTTCACGCAATTCTTTAACGAGTTTAGCTGTGATTTCTGCCATTTTAACGTCTCCTATGTTTAATTTTCATATTATAAAAACGAGACAGAGCGGTTTGCGTCTGCCCCGTTTGACAAGTTATTAACACTTTTTGTAAAGCAGATTGACAGTTACTTTACAAGCTTGTCAACCTAGCTTAAAAACGCAATTAGTCGTTTGAACCTTCAACAGCTTCAACGATTTCTTCGATTGAGTCAGCTTCTGCAGCTTCTTCAAAAGCAACATCTGCATCTTCACCTTGACGTCCTTCGATAACTGCGTCAGCCAATTTAGAAGTAATCAACTTAACTGCACGGATAGCGTCATCGTTAGCTGGGATGATAACATCGATATCATCTGGATCAGCGTTTGTATCCACCATCGCAACGATTGGGATACCAAGTTTTTTAGCTTCTTTAACAGCGATTTGTTCTTTGTGTGGGTCAACGATGTAGATCACATCTGGAATGCGTGGCATGTCTTCGATACCACCCAAGAATTTTTCAAGACGTGCACGTTGTTTGTTAAGAAGTGCAACTTCTTTTTTAGGAAGGACTTCAAAAGTTCCGTCAGCTTCCATTTGTTTGATTTCTTTCAAACGAGCGATACGTTTTTGGATTGTATCCCAGTTTGTAAGTGTTCCACCCAACCAACGGTGGTTGATGTAGTATTGACCTGCACGAGTAGCTTCCTCAGCAATTGCTTCGGCAGCTTGTTTTTTAGTACCAACAAACAAGATAACAGCGTCGTTTGCAGCTGCATCACGAACGAAGTCGTAAGCTTGGTCAGCCAATTTTACAGTTTGTTGAAGGTCGATAACGTGGATACCGTTACGTTCTGTAAAGATGTATTTAGCCATCTTAGGGTTCCAGCGACGTGTTTGGTGACCAAAGTGAACACCAGCTTCAAGAAGTTGTTTCATTGAAATTACTGCCATGAGTAAATTCTCCTTTATAAAATGTTTTTTAGCCTCTCTCAAACTTCAGCTCGCATGACCACCACAAGGGCAACAGCCAAACGATTGGTTTGAGATGAGTATTTGTTGTAAGATACAACTTCATCATGATACCACAATTGGGCAAAAAAAACAAGTCTTTATCACTGTTAGACAAAGGTTTTTTGCTGTAGTAAAATGCAGGTAAACGATTACAACTTAACTGACCGCCTTTCTTTCACTCACGCTAAAAAGTTGCTCAACTTTTCACATTTACCACTTGACGAATCTCAAAAATTAAGATAAAATGTAATCTGTTGTGGCGGTATAGCCAAGTGGTAAGGCACGGCTCTGCAAAAGCTTGATCGTCGGTTCAAATCCGTCTACCGCCTTAAATGACATTGAAAAGCTCACTTTCGTGGGCTTTTTTGTGTTAACTACACTTTTCACTCCCACTTTATGCTATAATAAAGCCATTATACTTTTGGAGGTGTTGAGGATGAAAAAACTAGAAAGAGGCAGTCACATTCGTGTGCTGAGTCCATCTTCGTCTATTGAGCGTTTGGGTGGCTTTGAGGCAAATCTAGCGGCAAAGAAAAAGCTGGAGGAGCTTGGCTTTAAGGTTTCTTTTTCAGAGCATTACTTGGAAAATGACCCGCTCTTTTCGGCTTCTATTGAGAGTCGTGTGGCGGATTTGCACGCTGCTTTTTGCGACCCTGATGTGGATGCGATTTTGGCTACTATCGGAGGTTTCAACTCCAATGAGCTATTGCCTTATCTCGACTATAACCTTATCGCTAAACACCCAAAAATCATCTGTGGTTACTCCGACTCGACAGCTTTTTTAAACGCTATCTTTGCCAAGACTCATCTCATGACCTACATGGGACCTAGCTATTCGAGTTTTAAGATGGATGAAGGGCAAGACTATCAGAGCAAGATGTGGCTACAAGCCATGACACAGACCCGCTATGAGCTGACTCCAAGTAGCCAGTGGTCGAGTGACGCTTGGTACGATCCTAGTCAACCACGCCACTTTTACCCAACACAGTGGAAAGTCTACACGCACGGCAAGGCTCAAGGAACCCTTATCGGTGGCAATCTCGTCACCTTTAACCTACTACGTGGGACAGACTATGCCCCACAGGTGTCGGATTATGTCTTAGTTGCCGAGCAGGCTGAACAAGACCTCTTTTATGACTTTACCCGCAACTTGGCGGCGCTTCTGCAAAGCTATCCTCACCCTAAGGCGCTTCTTATCGGGCGCTTTCCAAAAGAAACCGAGATGACCGAGTCGCTCCTACGCCTCATCCTAGACAAGCACCCTATTTTACAGACAATTCCTGTCGTCTACGATATGGACTTTGCGCACACGCAACCTCTGCTAACCATGACTATTGGTGCGACGATTGACATTTCAACCGAGGACATGACATTTACCATCACAGAAGATTAAAAAAAGTTGAGTAGCATAAGCTACTCAACTTTTTTGTTACCAGATAATCACACGATCCTCTGGGGAGCGCCACATGCCATCTCCTGGATGGACATCAAAGGCTTTATGAAATTCGTCAAAGTTGGTTACAGTCACGTTGGTGCGCCATTTGCCTGGGGCATGGACATCAACGCTTGCCATCATTTGCATGTACTCTGGGCGAGCTTTCATGCGCCAGATGGTGGCAAAGTTGATAAAGAAGTCAGTCACTGAGAAGTCGTCATCTTTTTTCGCTGCTTCAAGAGCGCAAGCGACACCACCAAGATCAGCGACATTTTCAGATACGGTGAGTTTACCATTGACCTTGGCACCGTAAGAGTCCAAGCCGTCAAACTGCTCAACAACCTTGTCCGTGCGCTCTTTAAAGGCAGCGTAGTCTTGGTCTGTCCACCAGTTGTTAAGGCTTCCGTTTTCGTCAAAGGAAGCACCGTTGGTGTCAAAGGCATGCGAAATCTCATGAGCAATCACAGCTCCGATACCACCGTAGTTAGCTGATGAGCTTTGCTCAAGCGAGTAAAACGGTGCTTGCAGGATAGCCGCTGGAAAGACGATTTGGTTTTGCTGTGGTGAGTAGTAAGCGTTGACCATGTGAGCCGGCATGTGCCACTCGCTACGGTCAACTGGCTTGTTCCACTTGCTCCAATGGTGAGCGATCGAAATTTTCGCCAGATTTTCAGCATTTTCAACTAAACTCAAGGTTGGGTCGATGATTTTTTGAGCGTAGGTGTCTGGCAATTTCTCAGGGTAGCCAATGTGAGGGGTGATGACATTAAGTTTTGTAATCGCTTTTTGGCGTGTTGACTCTTCCAGCCAGTCTGCACCCTCTAGGCGAGATTTGTAAACCTCAATCATAGTTGCGACCTTGGCTTCCACGTCTGCCTTAGCTTCTTTGGAGAATTTCTCACCAGCATACCACAAGCCAAGGGCTTGGGTGTAAGGAGACTGCGCTAGGTAGTAAGCGGCTTTTTTCTTGTCCATGGCTTGCGGTGTGCCTGAGAGAGCACGGCTGTAAGCCCCAGAAAGCACACGAATCTCGTCTGTCAAGTAGCTGTTAAAGCTGGTCGCAGCAGAAAGCAGCAAGTCCGCTTTTAGCAAGTCCCAGTTTGCCTCAGAGTAATACTCCGCTGCAAACTCTGTCCAAAAGCGCTCCTCAGGGACAATGACCTTATCAGGCACTTGACCGCCTAAGATAGCCGAAAAGATGTCATCAAGTGGCAATTCTGGCGCAAGCTTTTTAAAGTCTGCCCAGTCATAAGGCTTGTAAAGACTGACATAGTCCGAGCTCTCCTCACGTGAGAGCACGTAGCCAGAAAGCTTTCTATCAAGCTCCAAGACACGGTCTAAGAGACCAGCAACCTCATCAGCTGAAAAGCCAAACTTAGGTAGCAATTCCTCATACATGGCACGCCATTTAGCGAGTAGCTCCGGCGCTTGTTCATTGCCTTCTTGGTAGTAGGTCGTGTCTGGCAAGATAAGCCCTGGGGCTTCTGCCCAGAGGACATTGGTCTGTGCGTCCATAAAGTCTGGGGCAACGCTAAATGGCAGGGCATTAGGCTTTCCAGCCAGCTCAAAATCTGCCATCTTGTCCGCCAAGTCTTTAAAGGACGTAAGCGCCTTAAATTCTTCAATCAAAGGGAGAGCTGGGGCAACGCCAACCTCCTCACGCTTGTCATAGTCAGCCACCATGCGGTGAAAGGCGATGAAGTTTTTGAGCACCGCATCATCAGGCACATCGTCCCCAGCTAACCACTTGTCAGTGGTGTCAAGCATCAAGGCTTCAATCTCGTCTGACAAGTCTGTAAAACCGCCAGTTCTTGGCTTATCATCTGGAATAACAGCTGTCTTTGCCCACTCGCCGTTGACAGCTTCGTAAAAATCATCTTTGTAAGTAACCATAAACGCTCCTTTTTAGCAATAGTTGTAAACAGTTCCATTCTACCAAAAATAAGGCAGAAAGTCACATTTAGAGCGCTTTTATTAGCCTTCAAGACCTTTAGCGATCGTGTCAAGGTTGTAAGCCATCATGCTGTAGTAGCTATCTCCAGTCTTACCACTCTTTGCGATAGAGTCTGTAAAGATTTTAGCGTAGATCGGAATACCTGTTTCTTTTGAGATAGACTTCATGGGACGGCTATCGACACTGCTTTCCACAAAGAGTGCTTTGACCTTGCTTGCTTGTAGCTGTGTGACCAAGCGTTTGATTTGCTCTGGTGTGCCTTCTTCTTCAGTGTTGATTTCCCAGATGTAGGCAGACGGTACATTGTAGGCTTTTGAGAAATACTTAAAGCAGCCTTCGCTGGTGACGATGAGCTTTTGCTCGCTTGGAATGTTATCAAAGCGGTGTTTGGCACTAGCATCCAGCTGGCTTAGCTTTTTCAGATAGGCTTTGAGATTTTTTTGATAAGTTTCTTTATTGTCAGGGTCTTTTTTGCTCAATTGCTTAGCGATATTTTTAGCGTAAATCATGCCGTTTTCAAGATTGAGCCAAGCGTGAGGATCTTCCTTGCCCGCTTGATTTTTCCCTTCGAGGTAAATCGGTGTCACGCCCTCGCTGACCGCAAAATAGTCTTTATTTTCTGTTTTATTAGCGTTTTTCATCAGTTTTGAAAACCAAGCAGAGCCACCGGTTTCGAGATTAAGCCCATTGTAGAAAATGACGTCTGCCTGCGAGCTTTTTTTCAAATCCTCTGGCAAAACCTCATACTCATGCGGGTCTTTTCCGACAGGGACGATGCTGTGGAGGTCAATCTTATCGCCAGCGATATTTTTGGTAATATCTGCGATAATGGAGTTTGTCGCAACGACTTTTAACTTCTTGCTTGTGCTTTCTTTTGTAGACGTGCAAGCTACTAAAGAAAGCGCTAGGAGTGCTAGGGTTAAGCCTGTAAACCATTTTTTTATATCTTTCATGAGATATCCTTCTTTCTAAGAATGCCCTTAGGGGCAATAACAAAACTAACAGCAAAGAGCAGGGTCGCAACCAAAACAATGGTAGACCCGACAGCGATATTGTAGGTATAGCCGATAAAGATACCAGCTAGAGAGGAGAATACACCAAAGAGGCTTGAGAGGAGCATCATCTGCTTGAGGTTATTGACGTAGAGATAGCTACTAGCTGCTGGCGTGATGAGAAGAGCGATAATCAAAATCGTCCCCACACTCTGCATAGCCGTCACCGACACCACAGAAAGCAGCAACATGAGCAGGTAATGATAGCGATTGACCTTCATACCGACACTTTTGGCAAATACAGGGTCAAAGCTTGTGACCAAAAGCTCCTTGTAAAAGAGCCAAATCACGACAAGCACCACAAAAGAGACGATAATGGTCAGGTACTTGTCCATATCCTGCACCGCTAGGATATTCCCAAAAATGATATGAAAGAGGTCCGTTGAGCTATTAGCGAGACCGATCAAAATCACACCAAGAGCCAGAAAAGCACTGACGGTGATACCGATAGCTGTGTCGCCCTTGATGATACTATTTTCACGGATATAGGTCACCGATACAGCCGCCAGCATACCAAAGACCACAGCACCGATAAAAAAGTTCATCCCTAAAAGGTAAGACACCGCAACGCCTGGTAAAACCGCATGGCTAATGGCATCCCCCATCATAGACATGCCACGAAGAACGATAAAACAACCAATCACACCCGACACCAAACCTATCACAAGCCCTGTCACCACAGCATTTTGTAAAAAATGGTAGGACATGAGGTCAACAAAAAAGTTACTAATAGCACTCATGACAACACCTCCTCAAGTGGCAGCTGATTTTCGTAGGTTTTGGCAAGATTAGACCGATTAAAGACTTGACTGGTTTTACCGTAAGCAATCAAGCGGCGATTGAGCAAAATGACCTCATCAAAGTAATCAGACACTTTGCTCAAGTCATGGTGCACCACCAAAATCAGCTTGCCCGCATCTCTCTGGCTCTTGAGCAGCTCCATAATCAACTGCTCACTCACCATGTCAATACCCACAAAAGGCTCATCTAGCAAAATCAAATCCGCCTCCTGCACCAAGGCTCTAGCCACCAGCATACGCTGGAATTGACCACCAGAGAGTTGGCTGATTTGACGCTTGCTGAGTGCTAGTAATCCTACCTTTTCAAGAGCGTCATCCACTTTTTGATAAGCTTGCTTTGGCATGCGCTTAAACAAACCAAGACCGACTTGACACCCCAGCGCCACACAGTCACGCACCGTGATGGGAAAGGTCATGTCAATACTTGATTTTTGAGCAATATAAGCTACATTTTTCAGCTGTTTAGACAGCTCTTTTTCGCCAAAGACTACCTCACCCGTGTGAGGCAAGAGGTCAATCATGGCTTTCATGAGCGTGGACTTGCCAGCGCCATTCGGGCCAATAATCCCGACAATAGCAGCCTTGGGCAAGCTCAAGCTGATGTCTTTTAAAATAGGCTGCCTGCCATCATAGCTGACTCGGATATCTTGCAGCGATAACATAAGGTTCTCCTTTTTATTTTATTAAGCACGCTTAACTTTATATTTAGAGTACCCTTTTTTCTCTTTTATGTCAATCACTTTTTGAAAATTTTTGTTATAATAAAACATGATCTTAGTTAGAAAGTGAATCCTTATGACACCAAATAAAGAAGATTATGTAAAATGTATTTATGAATTGGGACAACAGTCTGACAAAATCACCAACAAACAAATCGCTGAAAGAATGGAAGTTTCTGCTCCAGCGGCTTCTGAGATGACTAAAAAAATGATTGCCCAAGACCTCATCCAAAAAGACAAGGAAAAAGGCTATGTTTTGCTTTCTCAGGGCTTAGACTTGGTAGCAAAACTTTACCGCAAACACCGCTTGATTGAGGTGCTTCTGCTTAACCACCTTAATTACTCAACGGACGAGGTGCATGACGAGGCGGAAGTGCTTGAGCATGTGGTTTCTGACCATTTCATTGACCGCTTGGACAAGATGCTTGGCTACCCAAAGGAATGCCCGCATGGAGGCACTATCCCAGCGCCAAATGAACCGCTGGTCGAAGCGCACCAGCAGACGCTCAGCCAAATTAGCGAGTTTGGCAGCTACACCTTGGTGCGTGTGCGTGACAGTCGCAATCTCCTTCATTACATAGAACAGCACCACTTGACGATTGGCACTAAGCTACAAGTGCTTGAGCACGATACCTTTGCTGGTACTTTTACCGTTGTGGCAAATGGGAATACCTTTCAGATGACCGATGTTATCGCTGAGCGCATTTATGTTGAGTAAAAAACACCAAAGTCATAATGACTTTGGTGTTTTTCATGCTAATACTAAAAATGCTCTTTCATATGCTCTATTGCCCGTTTGACGCCCTGCTCGTTGTTACTTGATGTGACAAAGTCAGATACGGCTTTGACCTCTGGGACGGCGTTTTCTACAGCGACAGAGATACCAGCAAACTCAAGCATAGACACATCGTTTTGCGCATTGCCTATGACCATGACCTCATTTGGAGCAATCTCTAAAGACTGGGTCAAATGATGTAAAGCCCTGCCCTTGCCAGCATGAGGGTGCATAAACTCGATAAAATGCGGCTCACTACGGACAATCTCGCAGTATTTCCCAAAGCGCTCTCTAATCGCTTCTTCATTCTCATCCAAAAGATGGCTATCATCCGCAATCATCACATCAAATACATCTAGGTGTTCTACGGCTGCCATGTCCATAAATGGACGCAGTAACATATTGGTGTGGTGCGATTCATTGATTGTGTAAGGGCTGATAGGGTCGTTCGGCGTGTACATATGCTCATGCGTCGATAGGTGAAACCTAAGCCCCTTTTCAAGACAATAGGTCATGATTTTTTTGACCAAGGCACTATCAAGCGGCAAAGCCTTGACGGAACTACTATCCGTTTTAGAAATCAGAGCGCCATTATGAGTAATCACGTATTGTTCAGAATCTTTGTGAAAACCTATTTGCTCTAGATAGGCTTGCGCTCCGAGGTAAGGGCGTCCTGTACACAGAACGACTCCCACCCCCTTGTCAGCTAAGTCTGATAGGAGACTGCTGGTAGCTGTGTCGAGTTGCTTTTGGTCATCCACAAGCGTCCCATCAATATCAATGGCAATCAATTTTATCGGCATCAATCACTTCCTCCTCTACTCGCCTCATAATGCGTATCAATCCAAAGCGTATTTTGCACATCATTGGTAAAGACAGCGCTAGCACCACGAACCTTACAGTCTGCGACCTGCTCTGGAACATCCACTGTCCAGTAACGAATAGTCTTATCAGTCTTTGAACAAGGGTGGTCTGTATAAGGCAGGTGAAGAGCTCTTATCCAATCGCCTGTCAATCCCTTTTCTAAGCTATCCTCATCACTGACTAGCATGGCGTAATCAAGCTCTGGCATGACCTCATGCATGCGACATAAAGACGCATAAGAAAAACTGGAAATCACAAGACTAAAATCAAGACTCAACTCTTCTAACAACTGAGCTAGATTTTTCTCCAAATCCTCATAAGCATAGGCATCCGTTTTTAACTCGATATTTAAGGTCTTAGAAAAACCAACTTCCTGAAGGGCTAGCAAAACATCCTTTAAGCGTGGGATAGTCTGCTCTTTCGTCTTTAGCTTGCCTGCTTTTTGGAGTGGGTACTGCGTCAGCTCGTCATAGGTTAAGTCTTTAATCATAGCACCTACACCTGTCATACGCTTTAGATTTTCATCATGAAAGACCACGAGCTCGCCATCCTTACTCTGATGAATATCAAGCTCGATACTGACGCCTAGACGAGCCGCTGCTAAGAAAGCGTCCATAGAGTTTTCCAGATAGACATGGCTCCAGCCTCTGTGTGCAAAAATTTCCATTGGTTTTTATCCTCCTTGCTTGCCATTGGCTAAGTTATTTTGTGTGATATAGTGATCCATTGACTTTTCCTCTTCACTCAGAGCTTGTTTGACATCAGCGCCGTTAAAGACCTGCTCCATAGCCGTTTGCAACAAAAGACGTGACTGGTTCATCCCTTGCATAAAGGTCCCTGAGTTGGTTTTATTTGGAACTGTAGTGGCTAATTGCTGTGATGGAATGGCTAGAGCTGGGTTTTCTTTGTACATGTCTGATAGTGTATCAGTGTACTGTGAGCCTTTGTTCAAGGCAAGATAGCCCGTTCCCGCTTACCAAGTGGCTTGCGATTCGGCTGAGAGCATGTACTTAATAAATGCCCACGCACCCTCTTGTTGGGCTTGGGATTTATCATTTGAAATCCATAGGGCTGCTCCTCCGATAGTCACACCGTTCCGCTCTTGTCCGTCTGGATGTGGGTAGTAGCAAATGCCAATCTCGTCATCTGTTCCTGTGATGATTTGTTGACTAGCGCTAGATGAGCGCACCATCAAGCCTGTCTTTCCAGATAAAAAGGCTGTTAGTTCATTGGTCATGGCAGTATTTCCAGAGCCATAATTGGTAAAGTAGCCAGCATTCATCCCTTCTTGAATCCAGTTGAGCGTCTCTCGCATGGCTGTTGAGTTATAAGTCGCTTTTGTCACCATTCCATCTCGACCGTTGTTGTTATTGACCAATGTCACACTAGCATTCGCTGCAAATTCCTCAAAGTACCAACTGTAGCCGATAAAGGACATGCCAGACACGCTATTGCCAGCTTTTTCTTTTAGCTCTTTAGCGACACGGGTCAAATCAGAATAGGTCGGCTCCTCTGGTGGCGGTGTAATCCCATACTCTTCAAGCAAGCTTTTATTGTAGTAAAGCACGGGTTGACTGGTATTGAACGGCATGGCAAATAATTCGTCATCGTAAGAATAGAAATTTCTCGCTACAGGGTAGATTTGCTCGATGTCATAACTCTCCTTATCAACAAAGGTCTGTATCGACGTAATGCAGCCGCTCTCATACAACTGCGCAACAGAGATATCCGCTGACTGAAAAACAGTCGGTGAAGCGTCGGTTCCATAAGTGTTTAGCACTTTTTGAATCACTTCTTCATCAGTCCCCTGATAATAGGGTACCACTTCATACTTATCTTGACTATTATTAAAGCCATCGACCAATTGAACTAAGGTGTCTTTTGTCGAGCCTGTCATCTCATGCCAAAAGACGATTTTTTCTCTATCGTCTGAGCTGGTTGAGACCAGCTTGATAGGCAAAGCAAACAGCAGACAAAGCGCAGCAGCAATTGCTGCAGGTATAAGAACACGTTTCTTTTTCATCATTTCACAGCTCCTTCATTGTTGATTTTGGCATGACGCTGACCTAGGAAAAGAACAAGCAAGGTTGGGATGATGATAATCACAGCACTCGCCTGAATCATACCCCAGTCATTAAAGGTTTCTGTCGATTGCAATTGCCTCAGCCCAATCTGAACAGGACGCACGGTGTCTGTAAAGGTCGTCAGCATTGGCCAAAAATATTGATTCCAACTACCTAGAAAAGTATAGGAAGCTAGCACGACGATGTTGACCTTGCTATAGGGTAGGACGACTTTGAGAAAGAATTACAAATGGCTGAGCCCTTCGATTTGCGCTTCTTCGTACAGATCACTTGGGATTTGTAGAAAAGCTTGACGTAGCATAAAAATCCCAAAACCGCTCGCCAAAAAAGGAATGATAAGCCCAGCATAGCTGTTGAGTAAATTCATGGACTTCACGGTGATAAGGTTTGGAATAACAATCGCCTCAAATGGAATCATCATGGTCGCTAAAATGAGAGCAAAGACTAGCTTTTTCCCTTTAAACTCCATAAAGGCAAAGGGATAAGCACAAAGAGCAGAGACTGCCACAGATCCGACCATAGTAAGCGTTGAAATCAACAGGCTATTCAAAAAGTAGCGAATGATTGGCGTCTCTCGAATAGCAGATATATAATTACCCAAAGAAAGGTTGCTACTAAAGATGTTGCCCTGTATCAAATCTTCTGTCGGAAGTAAGCTGGTGTAAATCCCCAAAACAAGCGGAGTCATCACGACAAGTGTCATCAAAAGAACCACACTATAATTCATACAGCGTTGCATAGTTGTCATTTTCATCAATAAGTCACCCGTTTTTCTAAAACTTTAAATTGGAGCATGGTAAAAATACCGATAATAATCGCAAGAACGATAGATTCGGCACTAGCTACCGAATACTCACCACTGATGAAAGCGTCTTGGTAAATCTTATAGACTAAAAAGTTAGTCGTATTATCCGGACCACCTGCCGTCATCAAATCAATCAAGCCAAAACCTTTAAAGGCATCAATAACCGTCACCACCACAACAAAAAACAAAGTGGGCGAAATCATAGGCAAGGTGATATGAAAAAATTGATAACGAGACGTTAAGCCTTCTATCTCCGCACACTCATACAAATGACTAGGCAAGGACTGTATAGCGCCTAATAAAATGAGAAAGGCAAAACCAAGATTTAGCCAAACGGTCGAGATAACCACAGCTAGCATGGCACCGCTAGGAGTGCTTAGCACATTAGACACAGGAAGATTCATCAGAGCTAAGAGCTTAGCAAGAGGTCCTGCTGTTGGGTTAAAGATAAAGAGCCAAAGTACCGCACCAACTGATATGGACACTCCCATAGTGCTTGAAAAAACCGTTTTGAAAAAGCCAGCACCACGCAATTTTTTAGTTGCAAAGTTCGCCATCGCTAAACTCAAAACAATGGTTAGAGCTGTCACAGCAGCTAAACCAAGGTCATGAGCGTACTTTTTTGAAAAGCAGTGTTTTTGAACAGGCTCATGTAGTTATCAAATCCCACAAACATGCTGGTCTTGCCACAGACATCTGTCAAGTGAAAGCTTGTGTAAATCGTCTTGACAATCGGATAAAAGACAAAGACCAATAAAAGAAGCACAGCTGGCGCCAAAAAGGCAACTGTTGAGAGGGTATCTTTCTTTTTCATCAGCTCACTCCTATCCCTTTATAGCGCAGTCGTTTTGGTCGAAAATATGATAACGCCCCGTCAAACTAACGCTCACTTTATCGTTTAGGTGCCAATCATTGTGCGCTCCTTCTTCTGGCAGTAAAACCGTAATGTTAGAGCCGTTTGTCAACTCAAGGTGGCACACCGATTGATTGCCCAGATACTCAATATTGGTAATATAAGCATTTGGCGTTTTTGTCCTTGTGAGCGTCAAATCTTCTGGACGAACGCCCACTTCAAAGGCAGAGCTGAGCGTGACAATATGTTGCTTAGGCAGCTTGATACTATCTGCTAGATGAAGTGTCTGCTCAGCATCTAGATGAGCGTCAAGGATGTTCATCTGTGGGCTTCCTAGAAAACGCCCGACAAAAACATTGTTAGGGTGCTTGTAGATTTCTGCTGGGGTGCCGACTTGTTGGACGTGATGATCGTTGAGGACGACGATACGGTCTGCCATGGTCATAGCCTCTACTTGGTCATGTGTGACATAAACCACAGTAAGCCCTAGTTGGCGTTGCAGACGGCGAATGACGGAGCGCATCGAGGTGCGCAATTGAGCGTCCAAATTGGACAAGGGCTCATCCATCAAGCAAATCTTAGCTTCGCTAGCAATCGAACGTGCTAAAGCAACACGTTGCCTTTGACCACCAGAGAGAGCACTTGGTTTCTTATCGGCGTAGTCTGTGAGTGCCACTGTTTCGATAGCTTTATTCACCCTCCTTTCAATCTCATCAACAGGCAGTTTACGTGCTTTGAGACCAAAAGCCACATTTTCCTTGACGGTCAGAAAGGGATAGAGCGCATAATTTTGAAAAACCATGGTCAAATCACGCTCTTTAGGTGGCAAATCCGTCACATCCCTACCGTTGATGTAAACCTTTCCCTCACTCACAGGCACCAAGCCCGCAATCATACGAAGCAGTGTACTCTTACCACAGCCTGATGGTCCTACAATAGCGACAAACTCCCCATCTTCTATAATCAAGTTGACATCTCTAAGCACCTCCTCACCATTGTCATAAACTTTTTTGACATCCTGTAGTTGAATGGACATATTCTTCCTCCTTTAATAACCTCATTTCTGTCCTAAACTGCACATCATCATTAACAAATATCTTGTCATTATCTGCTAGATCAATCCATAATAACCTCCAAATATCATCTTTTGTTATCTTAGCACCATCATGTAAAGTGTTTATCAAATAGTCATCAAAAATAGAACAAGAAAAACCTATCTCTGTAAACTACAGAGATAGGTTCCCAAAATGTTTTATGCGTTTTCAATGAGGATAGCTAGGGTTTGATAAGGGTTTAGGGTTAGTCTTTTAGTAAGTTTAGGGGTTGTGTAATTGCTGATAAGCACTTGACCATTAGTGTAAACTTCTGGTAAATCAAGCTCCACCTTTTCAGCGCTGAAGTTGTTGAGAACAAGGAGTTTTTGCCCATCCAGCTGACGCTCAAAGGCGTAAATCTGATGGCTGTCTTGATAAGCTGCCTTGTAGTCGCCCTCTGCGATGATGGGGTAATTTTTACGCAGGGCGATGAGTTTTTGATAGAAGGGGAAAATTTTACCAGACATCTCATTTGCGACATTGATGTCTTTGTGAGACGCTCCAAGTGCTAGCCAAGGTTTAGCAGTCGAGAATCCTGCATAGGTGCTGTCGTCCCACTGCATAGGTGTTCTTGAGTTGTCACGTGATTTTGCCTTGATAATCGCAAAGGCTTCCTCGTCAGTCTTTCCAGAATCTCTCAGCTCTTTATAGGCATTGATACTTTCAATATCGACATAGTCGTCCATACTTGTAAAGTCTGGGTCAAGCATCCCAATCTCCTCACCCATGTAGACATAAGGCGTTCCTCTTGAGAGATGAATGCTGGCTGCCAGCATAGTGGCACCCTCGTTGCGGAAGTTTTTGACATCCACAAAGCGGTTGAGCGCACGAGGCTGGTCATGGTTGTTCCAAAAGAGAGCATTCCAGCCGTCGTTTTCGCTCATGGCTTCGCCCCAAGTGTGAAAGAGGGTTTTAAGACTGTCAAAGTCATAGGCTTTTAGCGTCCATTTTTGCCCATTGTCATAGTCTACCTTGAGATGGTGAAAGTTAAAGACCATAGACAGCTCATGACGTTCTGGATTGCTGTAGTTGACACAGTTGTCAATCTTGGTTGAGCTCATCTCACCGACCGTCATGCTGTCGCTATCTTGACCAAAGGTCGCTTCATTAAGCATTCTGAGGTAGTCGTGTGTGATGGGACGGTCTGTGTAGGCAGGTTTACCGTCGTTTACAGGACAGTCAACTAGAACTTCGTCTTTTCCAATGAGATTGACCACGTCAAAGCGGAAGTGCTTCACGCCCTTATCCCGCCAGAAGTTGACAACCTTGAACAATTCTTCTCGGACATTGGGATTGCGCCAGTTAAGGTCAGCTTGAGTCACGTCAAAAAGGTGCAGATAGTATTTTCCAGTATTGCCAAAGGGTGCCCAAGCATTGCCACCAAATTTTGACAGCCAGTCCGTCGGCTTATCTCTTAGGATAAAGAAGTCTTGATAGTAAGCGTCACCTGCAAGTGCCTTTTGAAACCACTCATGCTCCGTTGAGCAATGGTTTAAGACCATATCGAGCATGAGCTCAATGCCATAAGATTTAGCTGTTGCAACCAAGTCCTCAAAGTCTGCCATTGTCCCAAAAAGTGGGTTGACAGCAGTGTAATCTGAAATGTCATAGCCGTTATCACGCTGTGGGCTAGGGTAGAAAGGATTGAGCCAGATGACATCAATGCCTAACTCAGACAGATAAGGTAACTTTTCCTTGATACCTTGTAAATCTCCAATTCCATTTCCTGTGGTATCTTTATATGATTTTGGGTAAATTTGATAGACAACACTTTTTTTATCAAATGACATAGTAATCCTCACTTTATACTGTTAAATGCGACTTGCGCTTAAGACATCCTCACCACGCACGATAGCAGCTGGCAATTCACCTAGAGTATCGACTTGATAGTCGTTTTGGTTGGTGACAATAACTGGGGTTTCCGTGACATAGCCTGCGTCTTTGATAACAGCCATATCAAAGCTAATCAAAGCATCACCAACCTTGACCTTGTCCCCTTGTTGAACATGGGCTTCAAAGCCTTTTCCGTCTAGATTGACCGTATCCATACCGATGTGCATGAGCAACTCAACGCCCTTATCTGAGACGATACCGACAGCGTGTTTACTTGGGAAAAGGACAGACACCACACCGTCAACTGGAGACACCAACTCACCTTCAGACGGTTGAATAAGCACACCTTGCCCCATGACACCTTGGGCAAAGACAGGGTCAACGGCTTCAGAGAGAGGTTTCACCTCACCTGTTAGTGGACTCTTGATGATTTCAAGCGTGCCTTTGTCAATACCTGCTTTACTTTCAGCTTCTTCAAGCGCTTCTACTTGAGGCGCTTTGACCGTTTCATCCTCGACTTTTGTAAAGTAACCTGCTTTTCTAAAGAAAACGGTCAGAGCAAATGGAACAACGATAGCGACCACCATAACACCTGCAAATGGCAACATGTATTGTGCCTTGATAGAGAGGATACCAGGGATACCTCCGATACCGATGGCATTGGCTGTGATGTTAAAGGTTGTTGATAGAAGCCCTGCGATACCTGAACCAATCATACCTGCAACAAATGGATAGACATATTTGACATTGACACCAAAGAGAGCTGGCTCGGTAACACCTAAGTAGGCAGAGATAGTGGCAGGAAGAGCAATCTGCGCTTCACGTTCATCGTGACGATTCATCCAGTAGTAGGCAAGAACAGCTGAACCTTGTGCGATATTTGAGAGAGCAATCATTGGCCAAAGGGCTGTACCACCAGTGTCTGATACTAACTGAGTATCGATAGCCGTTGTCATGTGATGAAGTCCAGTGATAACAAATGGCGCATAGAGAGCTCCGAAAATAGCACCAAAGAGCCATTTGAAAGAACCAGTAAGTCCCATAAGCACAATGGTTGAAATCCATTGACCGATTGTCCAACCGATTGGACCAAGAACTGTGTGCGCTAGGATAAGCGCTGGGATAAGAGAGAGAAATGGCACAAAAATCATAGACACCACTTCTGGGATGACCTTACGCCAGAAACGCTCCAAGTAAGCTAGAGACAGACCAGATAGTAGCGCTGGGATGACTTGGGCTTGGTAGCCGATACGCTTAATAGCAAAGAAGCCAAAGTCCCATGTCCAGTTTTTAGCAATCTCAGACGCTGAAGTATTTGCCACGTCGTAGGCATTGAGCAACTGTGGAGACACCAAGCAGATACCAAGCACAATCCCTAGAATCTGTGACGTTCCCATCTTACGAGTGACAGACCAGACGATACCGACTGGTAGGAAGTGGAAAATCGCTTGCGCTGGCAACCACAAGAAGCTATTGACACCAGACCAGAACTGAGAGACATCGACGATAGTGTTGTAGATCGGTGTGCCGTCTTTGGTTGTTTGCGCAACACCGTCGACGATCTTACGTCCGAGCCACTCCATCTGAACACCCTCAAGGATGTTTCTAAAACCTAGGATAAGACCACCGACGATGATAGCTGGGATAATAGGTGTGAAAATCTCAGCCAGCAAGGTCATGGTTTGTTGGATGAGGTTTTGATTGCTTTTGGCTGCAGACTTAGCTGCTTCTTTTGAGACACCTTCGATACCAGACACCGCTGTAAAGTCATTGTAAAAGAGCGGCACGTCATTTCCGATGATGACTTGGAACTGACCAGCGTTGGTAAAGGTTCCCTTAACAGACGGGATGTTCTCGATTGTTTTCGTATCTGCTTTTTTATCATCAACGAGAACAAAGCGCATGCGTGTCGCACAGTGTGTTACAGCACTGACATTTTCCTTACCCCCAATCGCTGTGAGCAGGGTTTTGGCATCCTGTTCAAATTTCCCCATAATGTATTTTCCTCCTTCAAGTGTGAACTTGATTTCTTTTTGTGTCTTTATTGTAACCGCTTTTAAAGTTGTCTGCAAGTTCTTTTTAGATTTTTTGCCAATTTTTTGTTAAAATAAAGAAGTTGTATGGTTTTTGAAAAACAACTAGCTAGAAACAGAGGACATATAGATGAAAAAATACCAAGCAATCGCAAACGACCTAGAACAGGCTATCCAAAACGGTGACTACCCACCAGACAGCTTTTTGCCGACCGAGGACAGCCTGACCAAGCATTATCAGGTCAGCCGTGACACTATCAGGCGTTCCCTAAAGCAGCTCAGCGAGCAAGGGCTCATCAAAAAAAGGCACGGCTCTGGCTCACAGGTCTTAAAGCAAGAGCAGATTAACTTTCCTGTCTCCGAATTGACCAGCTATCAAGAGCTGGCTAAACAACTCAAGGTACCCTCACAAACCAATGTCATTTCTATTGATAAGCTCATCGTTGATGAGGACTTGGCGCAGCTAACAAGCTTTGAGCCAAATAGCCTCATCTGGCGCATTGTCAGACAGCGGGTGGTAGACGGGGTAGCTTCTGTCATTGACATTGATTATTTGCGAAAGGATTTGGTGGCTGAGATGAACCGTCAGATAGCTGAGGACTCTCTCTACCACTATCTCGAGGATGAGCTGGGGCTTGACATCACTTTTGCCCAAAAGGAAATCACCATCGACCAGCTCACAGATATGGACAAACTCCTCCTAGACATCGGTCAAGAGCACCACGTCGTCTCGGTCAAATCAAAAGTCTTTCTAGCGAGTCAAGAGCAATTTCAATTCACCGAAAGTCGCCACAAGCTGGAAAAATTTAAATTTGTCGATTTTGCCAGACGCAAAAAGCACAAGCTTTAACTTTTTGACTACTATCATTCATCATAAGGAGTATCATGTTATTTTTAATTCCCACCGCAAAAGAAATGACACAAGCCAATGCACTTGTGCCATACAACTTACCAACAAAAGTAGAAACGATTATCAAAACCATGGTCGCTTTTTCACCACAAGAGCTGGAAAAGATTTACCGTATCAAGCCTGAAGCCAGCCAAAAAGAGTACCAGCGCTGGCAGGACTTTTCCACAGATAGGCTAAAATGCGCACCAGCTCTTGACCTCTACAACGGACTCATGTACCGCAACCTAAAGCAGGAAGCCTTCACCCAAATTGACCGTGACTATCTCAGCAAGTACGTCGCTATCACATCGAGCCTTTACGGTATCATCTCACCTTTTAAGATGATTTCTGAGCATCGGCTGGACTTTAATATGCCTGTCACGATTGATGGGCAGAGCCTCAAAAGCTTTTGGCGAGCGGACTACGACCAGTTTCTAAAGGATAAGAACTGTGTCATCTCACTACTCTCTAGTGAGTTTGAGGCGGTCTTTTCACCAAAATTACGGCAAAAGCTGGTCAAAGTCCAGTTCCTCGAGCAACATCAAAATGAGCTAAAAACCCACTCAACCATTTCTAAAAAAGCTCGTGGGCAATTCCTCCTTCACGCCATGAAAGAGCGTTGTCAAGACTATGACAGCCTGAGAAAGCTCAGCTGGGACGGCTTTTCCTACCAAGAGCTACTATCCACAGAGCAAAAACTGGTCTTTGTCAAAACTTGCTAACCTTTCCACAGCTATAGCCTCCCTTGACGCACGTGTTAAGGGAGGCTTTTTTGCACCTGTCCTTAAAACTTATCCACAGTTTTCCACATCCTGGGGATAAGTAAGGGGATAAATTGGGGATAAGTTTGTTAAACAGAAAAATAGTACGCATTTTCTTTGACAAGAGAGACTATCCTGTTCAAAAAAGCTGTGGTTTTATCTGCTTTTTGGCATTGACAAGTCTTGTCAACGGTTTTACACAGGTTATGCACAAGGTGTGGGTAAGTCTTGTCGATTTCTGTGGAAAAGTCTGTTCACAGACAAGAAAAAAGGTCGCCTTAAGCAACCTTTTAGATCAAATCGTCACGACTAACCTGCTCAAAGGTCTTGCCATCTCCATCATTGAGCTTGTCCCAGATAACCACTTGCTTGGCAGCCAGTGACTTTTGCACGTCGATGATACGCTGGTTAGATGAGCCACGAAACTGCAGAGTCAAGTCTTTTTTGCGAATATCAAAACGCCCATCCACTAGGATATCAATGAGACCAAGCATCTCTAGCTTGTCAGGCGTCTCAAGCATCATCTCTTCCCAGGTGTAGCCTGTCCAAGACCAGATATCTTTTTCAGGTAGTTCCCTTCTTACACGATTGATGAGAGGGATTAAAATCCCTGTGTTTAAAAAGGGCTCTCCACCAAGCAAAGTCAAGCCTTGCACATAAGGCTGAGCCAAATCCGCCATAATCTGCTCTTCTAGCTCCTGTGTATAAGGGACACCCGCCTTAAAAGACCAAGTAGCTGCATTGTAGCAGCCTTTACAGTGAAATTGACAGCCCGATACATAGAGCGAATTGCGGACACCCTCACCATCTACAAAGTTAAAAGCTTTGTAGTCAATAATACGCCCTTGGCTAAGCTCCTCACTTTTCCACTCTCCTGGTTTTGGTGTGTTCCAGTTTGTTTCCTCCATATTACTCGCTTTCTAAGATAGATTGATGGTATAGCGCTCGATGTTGTCACTTTTATCCTTGAGACGTCCGCCATTTGCAAGGATGACGGCACGACTGGCGCTATTAGTCTCATGGCAAGTGACAAGTACTTCCGTGATATTTTTTGCTTTTGCCTCTAAGAGCCCCAAGCGTAGCTGCTCTTTTGCGTAACCCCGACCACGCTGACTAGGGCGAATGGAATAGCCGATATGTCCACCTTCTTGGCGCAGCTTGCTATTTAGACGCAGGCGTAAGTTTAAAAAGCCCAGCGCTTGATTGTTCTCATCAAAAGCGACAAATTGGATGTAAGGCACAAATCCTTCTGGGATATTTAGCCCCATCTCAGCACAGACTAGGCTTTCTAGCCAGTCCTCATAGTCTAGGCTAGATTTGTAAAAGCCACCATCCATAGCACTATTGTGCTCCTCAAACTCGGCAATCATCTCAAGTACAGCTTTTTTATCGCTTAATCTTGGTCGTCTTAGGTGCATAGTAGTCCTCTTTAGTCTTATGATACGCTAAGAAGCTGGGACAAAAAATTCTCAGCTTCTCATTTTTTATAGATATAGGTACAAGACGCAGTGGTTGAGTGGGTTCTAATGCGTTGATAAATCAACTTCTAGAACCCTACTCAACTGTGCGGAGGTGGGACTACAAAATCGCATTTCTACGAAATGACCGATTTTTGTCCCACTCTCGTTTTATTTAATGCGACCGGCTTTTTTCAGTAAAGCTTGGGCACGTTCTTTTTTGGTATTGGAAAAGCCTTTCACCTGTTTTTCATGAAAGCGCTCAACTTGCGCTTGTCCTTTATAGTCTAATTGGTATTTTCCCATGATTGCTCCTAGTCTTGTTGCTCACCTGCGTATTGAATGGTTGAGCCATTCATGTGTTTCACACGCGCAGCGATTTCTTTGTGACGTCCTTTCACCATTGGACGTGCCTGTGGATTACCAAGATAACCACAAGTACGTTTGACCACATCCACCGTCTTAGGGTCGCTATTGCCACAGTTTGGGCACATAAAGCCACGCTCTGTCGGTGTAAAGTCTCCCTCAAAACCACAAGCATAGCACTTGTCAATCGGTGTGTTGGTGCCAAGATAGCCCACACGGTCGTAAGCGTAATCCCAAACCGCTTCGAGGGCTTTCGGATTTTGTTGGAGGACAGGATATTCACAATAGTGAATGAAGCCGCCAGACGCTCCAACCTGTGGATAATCTTTTTCAAATTCCAACTTCTCAAAAGGCGTTGGATTTTTGCGGACATCGTAGTGGAAAGAGTTGGTATAGTATTCTTTATCCGTGATATCTTTGACGATACCAAATTTCTCCGTATCAAGGCGACAGAAGCGGTCTGTCAAGCTCTCAGAAGGAGTTGAGTAGACTGAGAAATGATAATCGTACTCATTAGACCACTCATCACACAAGCGCTTCATCTGACGAACGATGTCTACTGTGAAAGCCTTAGCTTCTGGATTGTGCTCCCACTCACCACCGTAAAAGACGCTTGCCACTTCGTAAAGACCGATATAGCCTAGCGACACAGTAGCACGTCTGTGTTTAAAGAGACTGTCAACATTATCGTACTTGCCAAGGCGTTTACCAAAGGCACCGTATTGATAGAGAATTGGGGCATTGGCTGGACTCGCCTCTTTGACACGCTCTACACGGTAGACCAGAGCGTCCTTTGCTACAGCCATACGCTCATCAAAAAGCTGCCAGAACTTGGTCATATCGCCCTCAGACTCCATGGCAATACGAGGAAAATTGACCGTCACAACACCTAGGTTCATACGCCCAGAATTGACTTCAACGCCATTTTCATCCTTCCAACCTTGTAGGAATGAGCGACAGCCCATTGGCACCTTGAAAGAGCCTGTCAGCTCAATAATCTTGTCATAAGACAAGACATCTGGATACATACGCTTAGTCGCACACTCTAGCGCCAGCTCCTTGATGTCGTAGTTTGGCGTTCCAGGCTCTAGGTTCAAGCCTCTCTTCAAAGTAAAGATAAGCTTTGGAAAGATGGCTGTGCGGTGCTCTGCGCCAAGCCCTTGGATACGAATGTTTAAAATCGCTTTTTGAATTTCACGCTCAAACCAGTTGGTCCCAAGCCCAAAACCAAGTGAGGTAAATGGTGTTTGCCCGTTTGAGGTAAAGAGCGTGTTGATTTCATACTCCAAGGACTGCATAGCGTCATAGATGTCCTTTTGCGTCTTGGTCTTAGCATAAGCTTCACGCTTGTCCTCAGCCACCCATTCTTCTGCGTCCTTGAGATGTTTTTGGTAATTCAACTCAGCATAAGGCGCAAGTACTTCATCGATACGGTCAGCTGAGCAGCCTCCATACTGGCTGGATGCGACATTGGCGATGATTTGCGAGATTTGTGCAGTCGCTGTTTGGATAGAGCGTGGGCTCTCAACTTCGGCATTTCCAATCTTAAAGCCAGAGCCCAGCATACCCTTAAAGTCAATCAAACAGCAGTTGGTCATCGGTGTATAAGGGCTATAATCCAAGTCATGGTAGTGGATATCCCCTTTTTGGTGCGCATTTGAGACGTGCTTAGGCAACATCTTGAGCCCAATGGATTTGCCAACGATACCTGCTGTCAAGTCACGCTGCGTGTTAAAGACGTCGCTATCTTTATTGGCATTTTCATTGACAACCGTCTGGTCTTTATTGAGCAGTTTCTCAATGGTAAAGTTAATATCTGTAGCCTGTGAGCGGGCAAAGTCACGCTGCGTACGATAGTTGATATACTCTTGAGCAATGACGTACTCATTTGCCGCTAGCAGCTCATGTTCTACGATGTTTTGAATTTCGTAGATTTTGATGTCTTGGCTAAAGCGGCTATAGATTTCTCTCACCGCTCGCTCAGAAATTTCCTCAAGTTTGGCTTCTACAAACGGACTCATCTCCACCACTTGATTGCTTGCTTTTAGTAAAGCCTTATATATTTTATCAGCATCAAAACGCACGAGACGACCGTCACGTTTGATGACCTTGATTGTTGGATTTTCAGTTACAACTTGTTCTTCTAATGTTAGCATGTCTGCCTCCTTTTGACTCCTTTATTATATCACGATAAACAAAAAAATCAATATCTTGTATTGATATTTGTCGTATAACACAAGATATTGATATTTTCATTATTTTTTCTGATAAACTGTAAAGCTTTTTACACCGCTGACAGAGACTGCTTTGTACTCTTTTTTGAGCATGCTAGAGATACTTGCTGGCAGTGTCATGGATTTATTGACCACGATATAGGCTGAGTCAGCCTCTAGCAAACTATCTACTAGATTCTTATGATTGGTTTTATTGTGCGTGTTGATCGTTGGTAATGCAAACTGTGAGCCAGTCTTTAACTTGCTATCGGTATAAATGGTTGCCACCTTATCCCAGACATAGATAATATCATCACTTGAAGTCTTTTTAGCAACATAGCTCGCCGTCAAAGAACGCTCATAATTGAGCGAAGTCATGGTCACCACACGGTAGCCTAAATGCCCCAGAGCAATAACTACTAACAAGGCTGGCAGATAAAAGCCACGCTTGATATAAGTCGCAATCACCTCGGACATACCTGCATTTTTCGCACGGCGTCGGCTACGGTCACGAAAATTCGCTGCCGTTAAAATCAAACCATACATGGTCAATGGAAGCAAGTGATACAGGCAATAATCGCTAGACAACAAGGCTAAAACAAGGTAAACAACGGTCGTTAGCGCAAGTAAAATAGTGCCTACTTTATTATCTTTTCGCTTAAAGGTTCCAAATAAACCGTACAAAAACCCAGAGCCCAAAGCCACCACCAATTGCAAGACAAAAGCCAAGATAGCATTATCCGACCCCATAGCAGGGCTGGTAAACGGATAGATAAAGGCTTGCTTGATATAAGGCGACAAAATCTGTAAGTTAAAGATGAAATAACCCGCTGTATAGATAATTAGCAATGTTCCAAAAATTATACAGAGCAATTGATAAAATCCACGAGCAAAATGCTTATGACTAAGGTTATAGATACCAATCGTCACAAACGATAAAAGCCAAAAAACAACCGATTGCGGATCAAACAAGAGGGCAAAGGCGCTGATAAACCCATAAAGGATAAAGGCTTCATCCTTGACAAGCCCTGCAAAATAGCGCAGCAAGAACCAAATTCCAATCAGAACAAAGGGCATTCCAAACTGACTTGGATACAGACCACCAAAGCCTAAAACCAAATTCAGCAAATAAAAGATAAAGGCAAAAGCCAGTGTGACATCACGGCGTGTCGAAAGATAGTAAACAATCTTATAGAAATAAACACCAGCCACATAGAAAAAGACAAGCTGAAAAGGTATCAACCAAAGGAGCGCCCCCAGCAAATCACTGACCAAAATCAGCAAGTAGTAAAAAAAGCCACCTGTTGCAAAAACATCGCTATAAGGCAGTTGCCCTCTGACCATCATCACCCCAGTATAGAGGTTTTCTGACTGCCAGCCATTAGCATAGCCCGTAAAAAAGGGCAAAGCAATGCTACATAGACTCACCACTAAACTCAACAGCAACAGATAAAAGCGGTGTGATCTTGGCACTCTAAAATTACGATCATGGTTACGTCTCTCACCCACATGATAAGAGCGAGAAAGGCGACTGAGGTTTTCTCTAGTTTGTCCTGAGAGGGTTTCTGATGTATAGCTCACCGTGTTCTCCTGTCATTATAAAGTTTTTCCTATATTACAGTATAGCAAAAACTATTATTTAGTCAATTTCTTTCGGAGTTTGACATAGTAGCGCATCTCTCCAAAAGTGTGTAGTAGCTTGCCTTCATAGGCTTTTAAAAAGTCTTCTTCTTTTTTGCTTAATGTTTTCACGATAGTCCCCTTGTATAGTTATTACCTATTTATTCGTAAAAACATGTCAGACAAAAAGAAAAAGGGTAAAAATCCCCTTATCTCACTTAAGCTTCTTCATCCATAAAACTGTTGAAGACTTCTTCGATCATATCCCACTCAGCGTCAGAGTCTTCTGGGATTGGCTCAAGATTGCCTTCACGACCGTCTTCATTTTCAGTAAAAGAGTAAGCTTGAATCTCGATTTCACCAGCTTCATCCTCTTCTGCTCCAGCAGGAACAAGCAAAACATAGTTTTTACCAAATTGTTCACGACCATCAATGGTGAGCAAGATTTCAAACAATGTTTCATTGCCTTGTTCGTCTACTAAAGTCACCATTTCGTGTTCATGTCCATGAGTGTGTGCCATTTTTCTCTCCTTTTTATAGCATGACCATCTGGTCTTAAATTGTGCGATCTAGATAATTTTGTAAAATGAGCTGCGCTGCCAGCTTATCAATCACTTTTTTGCGCTTGTTGCGACTAACGTCTGCCTGCTCAACCAGCATGCGCTCAGCTTGAACAGTCGTGAGTCTCTCATCTTGATAGTCAACAGGTAGCTGAAAAAGCTCTTTGATCTTCTCTCCGTAGGACTGACTCGCCTCCACACGAGGACCACTCGTGTTGTTCATATTTTTAGGCAGTCCAACAACAAACTTATCTACCTTATACTCTTTGACTAACTCAGCCAAACGTTCAAAACCAAACTCTCCAGCTTCTTCATCAATTTTGATGATTTCAACGCCTTGAGCAGTAAAGCCTAGTGGGTCACTAATTGCAACACCGACTGTCTTAGACCCAACGTCTAATCCCATTATTCTCATAAATCAATCCCATTTCCTTTGAGATAAAATTTAACCAATTCCTCAACGATTTCGTCACGCTCGTACTTACGTACTTTATTGCGTGCATCGTTGTAGCGAGGGATATAAGCTGGGTCCCCACTAAGCACATAACCAACAATTTGATTGATAGGATTGTATCCTTTCTCTTCAAGAGAACGGTAGACAGTAGTTAGGGTCTCGCTGATGGCTTGCTTGTTGCCATCATCAAGATTAAAACGGACAGTTTCATCTGTAAAGCCCATACTTACACCTTCTTTCTTCAATGTCTAGTAGACTTTATTATAGCTTATTTCCAATTTTTTCACAAGCTGAAAGCTAAAAGTAGGCAAAAATATAAGAAGCCAGCAGGGGCTTCTCATATTATAGAGCAGCTCGCATGCGAGCCTCTGTATTTTCAACATCACGAATAGAGCGTGGCAAGAAAGCACGAATATCGTCCTCTTTATAGCCTACTTGTAGACGCTTATCATCAATCAGAATAGGGCTCTTCAAGATACGAGGGTTCTCCTGAATCAAATCAATCACTTGACTCAAGCTCAAATCCTCAATATTACAGTTGAGCGCTTTAGCATAGCGGTTTTTGGAAGAGACAATGCTCTCGATACCATCCTCTGTTTTTGATAATATGTCTAAAATTTCTTGCTTCGTTAAAGGTTCTTTCCCAAGATTCTGTTCTTTATAAGGAAGTTGATGAGCATTGAGCCAAGTTTTTGCTTTTTTACAGCTTGTGCAACTTGAAATGGTATAAATCTTAATCATGTTCATCCTCACTTTCTATCCTATGATACTAACTATTCTAACACATTCCTTGGAAATAAAACATAGGTCTTTAGACCTATTTTCGAAAAAATAGGCTAAAATAGAGGTTTTTGACGCTACAAACTACTCTTCAATCTCAATAGTATCCTCAAGATCAAGAACTAATTCGTCAGCTCCTTCTTCGTTTTCGATACTTGGTGCCTTGTCGTCTTCTGCTTTTTTAGCCGATTGACTCTTATTTCCCGCTTTCTCAGCTTCCTCTTCTGTAATCATACCGTAGTGAAGGCGGACTTTGCGGTCAATCTCTTCAAAAATTTCTGGATGCTCTGCCAGATATTTCTTGGCATTTTCTGAGCCTTGTCCGATCTTCTCATCGTTGTAAGAATACCATGAACCTGCTTTTTTGACGATGTCAAGGTCGCTAGCGATTTTTAACAGTTCTCCTGTCTGAGAGATACCTTCGCCATAGATGATTTCAACATTTGCTTCCTTAAACGGTGGTGCCACTTTGTTTTTAACGACCTTGATTTTGGTTTCCTTACCAACATTGGTGTCTTTTTGATCACCAGTTCCTTTGATTTGCGTATTACCACGCACATCAAGACGAACGGAAGCGTAGAACTTGAGGGCACGTCCACCAGGAGTCGTCTCTGGATTCCCAAACATAACCCCAACTTTTTCACGCAGTTGGTTGATAAAGATAGCGATGGTCTTTGTTTTGTTGATGGAAGCGCCTAGTTTACGCATGGCTTGACTCATCATACGTGCTTGAAGCCCGACATGCGAATCCCCAATATCACCGTCAATCTCTGCACGAGGAACCAAAGCAGCAACAGAGTCGACAACCACCAAGTCAATAGCGCCAGAGTCAATCAACTTTTCTGCAATCTCAAGTCCTTGCTCACCAGAGTCTGGCTGAGACAAAAGGAGCTCATCAATATTAACCCCCAAGGCAGCGGCGTATGCAGGATCAAGAGCGTGCTCTGCATCGATAAAGGCAGCAATACCACCCTCTTTTTGTGCCTGCGCTACAGCGTGCAGTGCCACTGTCGTTTTCCCTGAACTTTCAGGTCCGTAGATTTCGATGATACGTCCTTTAGGATAACCACCCGCTCCCAGCGCAATGTCAAGTGCTAATGAGCCTGAACTCATGACCTGCACCTTTTGCTCTGCATGCTCACCCAAGCGCATGATAGCTCCTTTACCAAAATCTTTTTCGATTTTTTTCAGAGCTTCTCCTAAAGCTTTTTCACGTTCTTCGCCAAATTTTTTCTTAATTTCTTCTGGTTTTTTACTTGCTTTCTTAGCCAAATTGTTCTCCTTTATTTAGAATAATTGCCTTAAAAAATATACATTACAGTAAACATCATCCCTTGATTTGACAACACTTTATTATACCAAATTTTAGTCATTTAATAAAGATTGACGCACCAGATTAAAGGCGTGTAGCGTGCTGATATAGCGCACATCGCTCCTTGTACGACCTCCAATCAAAACTTTGAAAGACTGTGTTTTATCTTTTGTGGCGATTGCAATGAAAACTGTCCCCACTGGCTGACCCTCAAGTTCATCTGGTCCAGCGACACCTGTAAGACCAATACCAATGTCAGCACCTGTTAGTCGGCGTGACTGCTCCGCCATTTTTTCAGCCGTAAAGCTGCTGACAACACCGTGCTTTTGCAAATCACTCAGAGGAATGTCTAGCATTCTTGCCTTTTCCTCGATACTGTAGGTGACATAACCACCTTTAAAGACCTGCGAAGAGCCTGGAAAATCGGCTAAAGTTGCTTGAAATAGCCCAGCTGTCAAGCTTTCTGCCGCTGTAATAGTCTTATCGTGTTCTTTTAGCAGGCTAAAAGCCGTTTTTGCTAAGCTATTATCATCTCCGTAGCCGTAGAAAAAGTCCTTCAATAAGACACCATCCAAGCTCTTGACAGACATGATTTTTTCTTCAAGAACATCAAGCTTGCTATCAGCTTCTTCTTGACTGTGTGCTTTTGTTGACAATCTCAGAGTCACCTCGCCAGTCTTTGCGTAAGGCGCTAGTGTCGGGTCAACTTGCTTGTCAATAAGTGGTGCCAAAACAGTTACCAACTGACTCTCACCGATTCCAAAGAAGCGCAAGACACGAGAATAGAGTTGCGTATGACCGTTTGAGATGAGCGGAATCAACTCCTCTGTTACCATCGGTTTTAGCTCGCTTGGCGGACCAGGAAGCACCACATAGCGGACACCATCCACACTCACATAACCACCCACAGCAAGACCAGTTCGATTTTGAAGAGGCGTAGCTCCTTCAATAATCTGTGCTTGGCGCTCGTTATTTGGGGTTCTAGTGTGTTTTGGGCGTAGCGCAAAAAAAGCATCCAACTTTTGGCTAGCTTGCTCGTCAAAGATGAGCTTGCGTCCTAGAAACTCAGCTAAGGTTTGCTTAGTCAAATCATCCTCAGTCGGACCAAGCCCTCCACACAGGACAACCAAGTCGCTGCGTGTTGAGGCAAGCTCAATCACTGATAACAAGCGCTTGCGATTATCACCAACAGTCGTTTGGAAAAAGATATCAATCCCCAGCTCGGCAAATTTCTCAGACAGAAATTGGGCATTAGTGTTTACAATTTGTCCGGTCAGTAGCTCTGTACCGACAGTAATGAGTTCAGCTTTCATATGAACCACCTATCTATTCATTCGTTATTCTCCTTTATTTTAACAAAAAAAGTGACAAAAGCGTCACTTTTACACGATTACTTAAAATCACATTGATTGTCATGGTCATTGATGAGACCAGCTGCCTGTAAAAAAGAATAGATACAAACGGGTCCTACAAACTTGAAGCCCCGTTTTTTCATATCCTTTGAAATGGACTCAGACAGAGGTGTTTTGCTAGGAACAGGGTGTTGTTCATCTACCTGATTGACAATAGGCGTAAAGTCTGTAAAGTTCCAAATGTAGCGCTCAAAGCTACCAAAAGTGTCGCAAACAGCTAAAAAAGCTTGCGCATTGGCTCTTGTCGCATAGAGCTTCGCCTTATGGCGAATAATGTCTGGATTGTCTAAAAGGGCATCCAATTCACTATCAGACATCTCTGCGACTTTTCTAGCATCATACTGGTGAAAAGCCGCTCTAAAGGCAGCACGTTTCTTTAAGACCGTCTCCCAAGAAAGCCCAGCTTGATAAGTTTCTAGACAAAGCAACTCAAACAATTGACCGTCGTCATGACAGGGAACGCCCCATTCCTCATCATGATAATGGATATACAGTGGATTGGACTCTTTAACCCACGCACAACGCATAGCACACCTCCTCTTGTTGACAGTAGTGTCAACTTATTTCATTAGCATCTTCAAGCTAGACTTGATGTAGTTTTCAGCACTATCAGATGTGCCTTCAAAGAAAGCACGTATTTTCTTGAGCTCACTGGCTTTGTAACCAAGAGCCAGCAAGGCTTCCATGGCTTCGTCCAGCTCTTCATTGCTGGCTGCTTTTGTTTTTGGTGATTTGGCGTCACTCTTGACATCGACAAACTTACCAGCTAGGTCCAGTATCATCTGCTGAGCGGTTTTTTTACCAATCTTGGGGAACTTCATCAAATACTTGATATCACTGGTATCAATGGCAGCCACAAGCCCGTCATTATCATCAACAGCTATAATGGCAAGCGCCGTTGTCGGACCGATACCAGATACCGAGATGAGATTGAGAAAGACTTCCTTCTCATCCTCGCTGTGAAAGCCATAGAGCACGTGCGCATCGTCACGAATGACCTGATGTAGTGGAAGAAGAATCTCCTGCTGCATAGCATTTGAAAAACTATAGGGATTTGCCACATTGATCTTGTAGCCTATGCCAGAGGCTTCTATGACAATGTAGTTGGCTGTGATTTTGGTAACTGTCCCTTTGATATAATCGTACATTTTGTCCTCGCTTAATATTTGCCCAGCTCACGCAAGCTGGTATGATTTTCCTGTATCCTACGGAACATTTTTTCCATGTCCGATTGGCTAAAGTGCACCAAAACCGGGCGCCCATGCGGGCAATTATAAGGATTTTGGCATTGGGATAACTGCACGAGAAGGTTGCGTGCAGAATAGTCGTCTAGGTGATGATTTGCCTTGATACTACGTTTACAAGACATCATAATGGCAAGTTCTGCTCGGTAAGTCTTGATAGAGACTTCATTGGTCAAAAGCAGCATATCGCACATCTCATAGACGCCTGATTCTATCTCCTCTTCCTTCATCCAGATAGGGTGCTCTCTTAGGATAAAAGTATTCTCACCGTAAGGCTCTAAGTAAATCCCCACTTGGTTAAGAAGTAGCATCTTTTCCTGCAAAGAAATAAAGTCCGCAGATGAAAACTCAAACAAATAAGGCACCAGCAATTGCTGTAAACTACTGTCAACATCTGCTATCTTCTCACGGTAATACTCATACTTAACACGCTCTTGAGCTGCATGCTGGTCAATGATAAAGAGCCCATCTCTGCCTTGAGCAAAAAGATAGGTACCGTTCATTTGCCCAAAGTAGTCTAGCTCTGGAAAAGTGGACTTGGTTTCATTTTCCAGTTTATTGAGCAGTTTTTCAACTGTTGCTTTGTTCTGAAAATTCAGGTCTGGGTGTTCACCGTCTTGGGCTATTTGTGTCTGGCGTTCGGCATATTTTACCGTTACAGATTTTGCCTTGTCATTTTCCTTGACATCATTGTCAATATCTGTTGACAATGTCAGAGGTTGGCTACTTTCTTCTACTAGGGCTTCTTTCATAAAGAAATCATTTTTTTCTTTATCGTAATACAGTTTGCTAGAAGTTAATGGCAACTTTGTCTGCTCAGCTTTAGGTTTTGTCCTTGTGCTTGCCTTGGCGAGATTGTCAAGAGCATCTGGGATGAGATCTTGCTCTTTAAGAGCTTCTTGTATAGCTTGGCTGATAAGCTGCATGAGCTCACGCTCTTTTGAGATACGGACTTCCTGCTTAGTTGGATGAACATTGACATCCGCTAAATAAGGGTCAATCTGAATGTCAATGACTGCAATCGGAAAGCGCCCGACCATCAGCTTTGATCCATAGCCATCCAATATCGCTCGGTTGAGCAAGAAATTTTTGATGTAGCGCCCATTGATGAGAAGGGTGATATAGTTGCGATTCGCTCTTGTCAACTCCGGTAAACTAATATAGCCCGACACCTCAAAATCCAAATCAGCAGCAGAAATCTCAATCATCTTCTTAGCTGTCGTAATGCCGTAAATCCCTGCAATAGCCTGCTTTAAATCGCCACTACCACTCGTCTGAATGAGTGTACGCCCATCACTAATCAACTCAAAAGCAATCTGCGGATGAGCGAGACTTTGGCGATTTACCACATCAACGATATGAGCCAACTCCGCCTGCAAGCTCTTCATATACTTGAGACGTGCAGGTGTATTGAAAAACAAATCTTCAACGACAATCTTAGTCCCAACAGGGGTCGACGTAGGCTCTTGTGAGAGGATTTTGCCCCCTTCAGCAATCAAAAGCGTGCCATAAGACTCACTGGCTGACGCTGTCTTGATACTCAAACGGCTGATAGAAGCGATGGACGGTAGCGCCTCACCCCTAAAGCCAAGTGTTCGGATACGAAACAAATCGCCCTGTTTTTTTATTTTACTCGTTGCGTGACGACGTAAACTAAGCGCTACATCCTCAGACAACATCCCCTCACCATCATCAATGACAGCCATCTTTTTCAGACCAGACTCTTCTATCTCAACGGTAATGTGACTGCTACCAGCGTCAATAGCATTTTCGAGTAATTCTTTAATAACGCTGCTAGGACGCTCGATAACCTCACCAGCAGCAATCTGATTGGCTAAAATTTCTGGAAGTTCTATGATATTTGCCATAGCTCTCCTTTCTTTTTGTAAACATAACTTGACAGATTGTTTACAATTTTTGTTTAAGTGTAAAGAGAAGATTCATCGCCTCCATTGGCGTTAATGTCATCATATCTGTCTCTTTTAGGGTCTTGATAATCTTGTCATAAGAAGGCTCCTCAAAAAGCGACAACTGCTCGCCTACAGAAGTGTCTGTTGCAGGTTCTTCTTTTTGGTTATTCTCAGTAGTAGTTGATAGTGGAGGCTCAGAGGCATTTGTCTCTAGCTCTTCTAGGATAACATCTGCCCGTTCTAATAGCTCCTCAGGCAAGCCTGCAATCTTAGCAACATGAATACCGTAGGATTTATCCGCAGGACCTTCAGCAATCTGATGTAGGAAAGTCACCTCACCATCTTTTTCTAAGGTCGCCACATGAACATTGACAAGGTTTGTCAATTCTTTTGACAAACTTGTCAACTCGTGGTAATGCGTTGCGAACATGGTTTTCGCTTGAACATGATGGTAAATATACTCAATAATCGCTTGTGCCAGAGCCATCCCATCGTAAGTTGCCGTTCCTCTTCCCAACTCGTCAAAAAGAATCAAGGAATGTTTAGACGCACGCTTTAGAGCATGGTTGGCTTCGGTCATTTCAACCATAAAGGTGGACTGTCCTGAAATCAAGTCATCTGCTGCACCAATACGTGTAAAAATAGCATCAAAGACAGGAATATCAGCACTTTTAGCTGCAACATAGGCTCCCATCTGTGCCATAATCACTGTTAAAGCCAACTGACGCATATAGGTTGATTTCCCAGACATATTTGGACCGGTAATCAGCTGTATACTTGTCTCTGTATCAAAGTGGATACTGTTTGGGATATACTCTTGACTGCCCATGACCTTTTCAACAACCGCATGACGTCCGTCAACAATAGCAATCTCATTGTTATCGTTAAAACTTGGGCGAACATAGTGATTGGTCTCTGCCACAACAGCAAAGCTTTGCAAAACATCAATGGTAGCTATGGTTTTAGCGAGGGCTTGCAGGCGCTTGATATAGTGCTCTACTTGCGTGCGAACACGCATAAAGATGTCATACTCCAAGTCAGCGGAGCGTTCTCTTGCTTCTAGCAATTCACCCTCTATCTTGGCAAGCTCTGCCGTTCCAAACCTCTCTGAGTTTTTGAGAGTTGCTTTTCTAAAGAAATGCTCTGGCACCAGAGCTAGATTGGAGTTAGTGACATGAAAATAATAGCCATCCTTACGATTGTAGTCGATTTTTAGGTTGTGGATACCACTGGCTTCTCTTTCTTTTGCCTCGATTTCAGCAATCCAGCCTGTCCCTTCACGCAGCACCTTGCGATAGTTATCCAGCTGCTCATCAAAGCCTGTGCGGATGATATTGCCCTCTGTAATCACTGCCTGCGCTTCTGGGTCAATAGCACAGCGGATAAGCTCCTCTAGCTCAGGAAGCGTATCTAACTGATTGACAAGACTGTCAAGGGCTGGCTCTTGAAAACTCTCTAAGATTGCCTTGATGACAGGGACTTGTGCTAGGGTCTGTCCTAGTTGCAATAGGTCTTTAGGGTTTGCCTTACCAAAAGAGACTCTGCTGGCTAAACGCTCAATATCGTAAACGCCCTTTAAACTCTCTGTCAAGTCTGTCCGCTCAAAGAAATGCTCCAAAAAGACTTGCACAATAGCTTGTCGCTCAAGGATAGCTTCTTTGTTAATCAAGGGCTTGTCAATCCAAGAGCGAAGCATGCGCATGCCCATAGCCGTCTTGGTATCATCCTGAAGCCAATATAAGCTCCCATGTTTTTTACCAGTTCTGGTATTTTCAAGCAAATCAAGGCTCACTTTGGTGCTATAAGACATCTGCAAATGGTCTTTAATCTCATAATGCCGAACAGGCTGGAGATGACTGAGCTCTCGTTTTTGAGTGACATGCACATACTGTAAGAGTTTTTCAGCCACTTGTTTTTCAAGGGCCGTTAGCTGACTAAGGATAAGAGGAGAAGTGTACTGTTCTTTTTCAGATGATAGTAGCAGGTTCATCTGTTTGGTAAAAATCGTACGCTCATCCTCTGTGAGGTCATAGCCAACTACAAGCTCACGTGCCTTTAAGTTCATAATCTCGCTACGCACCAAACCAAAGTCCGAAAGCTCTGTCACCCAAAACTCACCTGTTGAGACATCCATATAAGACAGACCAAACTGCTGCTCATCACAATCAATAGCAACTAGAAAGTTATTAGCACTATCTGACTTTGTAGAGTCCATGACAGTCCCTGGCGTGACGACTTGAACAACCTCACGCTTGACCACTCCAACAGCTTTTTTAGGGTCTTCCATTTGTTCAGCAATCGCTACCTTGTAGCCCAAATCAACTAGAGTGTCGATGTATTGCTGAGCAGAGTGATAAGGCACTCCCGCCATAGGTATAGGATTGTCCGCATTACGATTGCGGCTTGTCAGGCTAATCTCTAAAATCTGCGCAGCCTTGACAGCATCTTCGTAAAACAACTCATAAAAATCACCCATCCGAAAAAGCAAAAAAGCATCTGGATAGTCTTTTTTAACATCCAAATACTGCTGCATACCTGGTGAAATTTTACTACTTGGCATTTCCCAACTCCTCGTTAATTCTATCTTCTAAGCGCTGCGTCACGTACTGCAATAAATCACTTGCATCCTGCATTTTTTGCCGATAGTCCGCAACAAGCGGGCTTGTCTCTAAAGTTTGACTCAGAACATCAGCCTTATCACCCGCTTGTTTTGCAGCCTTTTCCTTATGAATTTTTTGATACAGGACAAAAGCTTGCTGGTAAGCTTTCATCTGGATGACATCCTCTTTGAGCTCAGGCAACTCCTCTAGCTGCTCTTCTACCTTTTGATAAGCTAAAACACTTGGGTGGTGCTGTAATTGACTGGTGAGCTTTTTTGTTGCTCTCTCTAGATCTGTCATTTTTGGGCTCTGATTTCCTTTTCAAGACGAGACGCTACCATCTCATCCTTACAAATCACAAGCAGCGTATCCGCTCCTGCAACTGTACCTAGGATTGTGTCGTTATTTTCAGCGTCGACAATATTGGCTAGGACATCAGCCTCACCGAGATTGGTGTGGATGACCAGCATAAAGCCAGCACGCTCTAGCTTTTTGACATAAGAGTAAATCGCTGGATCTAGCTGTGGGTTGGTCTGTGTCGATAGACTATAGTAGAGCTTACCATCACTATTACGCAGCTTTAAAAGCCCAAGCTCACGCAAATCACGTGACAAGGTCGCCTGTGTGACAGAGATACCATCGTCTTGCAAATAGCGCTTGATTTCTTCTTGTGTACCGATATTACCTTCTTGGATGAGCCGTATAATACGCTCTTGTCGATCTTTTTTATTCATGGTTTGTCCTCATTATATACATTTATCTCTAAAATTATACCAAAAATTCCTAACTTTTTCATCTGAAGAGCAAGTTTCTTAAACTCTTCTTTAAACATTTCTCTCAAAGGTCGTTTATTTCCTTAAAATATGATAAAATAGAGGTGAATAACTATACTAATAAGGAGAACTCTATGGATACTAAACAAACTGTCGCACAGAGCATTCATCAAGCCGTTCCTGATTTGACATTAGAACAAATCACTCAATTGTTAGAAACCCCTAAAAACGCTGAAATGGGTGACCTTGCCTTTCCTACTTTTTCACTAGCCAAAGTATTGCGTAAAGCTCCGCAAATGATTGCTAGTGAAATCGTTGAAAAACTAGACACTACTGGCTTTGAAAAGATTGAAGCGGTGGGTCCTTACATTAACTTTTTCCTAGACAAAGCTAGTATCTCTAGCCGTGTGCTTGGAGACGTCATCACAGCAGGTAGCCACTATGCTGAGCAAGACCTTGGACACGGTCGCAATGTCGCTATTGATATGTCAAGTCCTAACATCGCAAAACCTTTCTCTATCGGACACTTGCGCTCAACTGTTATCGGAGACAGTCTTGCCTTAATCTTTGAAAAGCTTGGCTACAAAGCCGTTAAAATCAACCACCTTGGGGACTGGGGTAAACAGTTTGGGATGTTGATTGTGGCTTATCAAAAATGGGGTAACGAAGAAGCCGTCAAAGCACACCCAATTGATGAACTCCTCAAACTCTACGTCCGTATCAATGCCGAAGCTGAAAACGACCCTAGCATTGACGAGGAAGCACGTACTTGGTTCCGTAAACTAGAAGATGGCGACGAGGAAGCAATTCGACTATGGCAATGGTTCCGTGATGAGAGTCTCGTTGAGTTTAGCCGTCTTTACGATGAGCTTGAAGTGTCCTTTGACAGCTACAACGGTGAAGCTTTCTACAACGACAAGATGGATGAGGTCGTTGACATCCTCACCCAAAAAGGGCTTCTTGAAGAATCTCAAGGTGCACAAGTCGTTAACCTTGAAAAATACGGTATCGAACACCCTGCCCTCATCAAGAAATCAGATGGCGCTACGCTCTACATCACTCGTGACCTTGCTGCTGCCCTTTACCGCAAGCGTACCTATGACTTTGCAAAAGCTATTTATGTCGTCGGAAATGAACAATCTGCACACTTTAAACAGCTAAAAGCCCTTCTCAAAGAGATGGACTACGAGTGGTCTGACGATGTCACACACGTTGCTTTTGGTTTGGTAACAAAAGACGGCAAAAAACTCTCTACTCGTAAAGGAAATGTCATCCTTCTTGAGCCAACCATCGCTGAAGCGGTTAGCCGTGCCAAAGCCCAAATCGAAGCGAAAAACCCAGATTTGCCGCATAAAGACGAAGTTGCACACGCCGTTGGTGTTGGTGCCATCAAGTTCTACGACCTTAAAACTGACCGCCTTAACGGCTACGACTTCAATCTTGAAGCTATGGTGTCCTTTGAAGGTGAAACAGGACCTTACGTGCAATACGCTCACGCACGTATCCAGTCTATCTTGAAAAAAGCCAACTTCACACCAGATCCAAAAGCTCACTACAGCTTAAATGACAGCGAAAGCTGGGAAATTATCAAGCTGCTTCAAGACTTCCCACGTATCATCGTTCGTAGTGCGGATAACTTTGAGCCTTCTATCATTGCAAAATTTGCGATTAGTCTAGCACAAAGCTTCAACAAATACTACGCTCACACACGTATCTTAGATGATTCTCCAGAGCGTGACAGCCGTTTGGCACTCAGCTACGCTACTGCTGTTGTCCTCAAAGAAGCGCTTCGCCTACTCGGTGTTCAAGCACCCGACGAAATGTAACAAACAAAAGAACAGACTTTGTCTGTTCTTTTTATTTATCATAGTTACGCCGTCTAATCTTAAAATCAGAACTGATAACCTCATCAACGTCAATAATAGAAATAAAGGCATCTGGGTCTATCTTTGCCATCAATGCCTTGACATCACGCACCTCACTAGGATTGAGCACGACATAAAGGACATCCATATCTGTTTTGGAGTAGGCACCTTGCCCCTTTAAAAAGGTGACACCTCGATTGATTTCCTGCAAAATCGCATCCGCCACCTGATGAGAACATCTAGTGACGATAATCATCCCCCGCACAGTGTAACCACCATTTTGCACAATCGTCAGCACTTGACTGTAAACAAAGCTAGCAATCAAGGTGTAGAGCATGTGCTGCAGGTCAATATAAGTTAGCGAAGCAATCAAGACCAAGGCATCAATAACCAACAAGGTCTGTCCCAGTTTTAAGCCAAGCTTTACCTCTAGGATACGCCCGATAATATCTGTCCCTCCAGTTGTAGCACCATAGAGAAAGACAAGACCGCTGCCAGTCCCTGCAATAAGCCCAGCTACCACTGACACCAACATCATATCGTCACGAAGAGGAAGCTCCATTGGTATCTGCTGCCACATCCACATAAAGAAAGACATCAAGATAGTCGCATAGAGCGTAAAAGCTAAAGAGCGTTTCCCTAAAATCTTAGCGCCTAGGATAAACAATGGAATATTCAACAACAACGAGGTATAGGCAGGGTCAATGCCGTAAAGCGAGTGAACAATCAAGGTCACCCCTGCAATGCCCCCTTCTGCCAAGTGATTGCACATATTGAGCTTGATAAAACCAAAGGTATAAATGGCAATGCCAGCTGTAACGACAACTAAACTTTTGACTAGTGCTAATTGTTCTCGCTTGATCACTCAGCTCACCTCCTTACAAGAACAACTAATCGTCATCCACAAATCGTCCAATGATATGAACATTTTCAGCCACCGAGATAAAGGCACTCGGATCTGTTTTTTTCATTAGGTGTTTAAACTCACCGTATTCTTCACGTGTGATAATGGTTAAAAGCACCGCTTTTTTCTCATGGTTATAAGTCCCTTCAGCGTCATTGATACAGGTCACGCCACGGTGCAGGCGTTTATGAATCTTATGGATGACTTTTTCAGGATGACTCGTGACAATCATGGCTTGCATTTTCTTTTGCTTAGTAAAGATAGCATCTGTCACTCGACTAGAGACAAAGATAGTCACCATAGAGTAGAGAGCATACTTCCAGCCAAACAAAATCCCTGCAAAAATCATGATTATTCCATTGACCATGAGCGAAATCCGCCCAACATCACGCCCCGTCTTCTTGCGGATGGCAAGACTGACAATATCTGTCCCACCGCTTGAAATACGAGACTTCAATCCATAACCAATCCCAACGCCCATAACAAGCCCACCAAAAATAGCGTTGATGAGAGGGTCAGTGGTAAGAGTCACCTGCGGGATAAACTGGATAAAAAGCGAGCTCACCGTTACCGTAATGAAAGTAAACACCGTAAACTTATGCCCAATTTGATACCAAGCTAAAAGCAATAAGGGCAGATTGATAGCGTAAAAGGCGACCGCAATCGGTAGTTCAAAGCCCGAGAAGCGCTCACTCACAGCCGAGATGACCTGCGCTAGACCTGTCGCCCCGCTCGAGTAGACATGCCCCGGCTGAAAGAAGAAATTGACAGCTATACTTGAGAGAAGTCCATAGAGAAGGGACGCTGAAATTTTTTCAGCGTATTTTTCTCTTGAGATACTCTGTAGGGTGTGGAAAAGACCAGCTTTCTTTGCGAGATTGCTAATTTCATACTTGAGTCTTTTCAAAGGGGTAGCTTTTTTTCTTGGCATAACTTTTCTTTTTATTTTAGTCTAATTGCTCTGATGTTGTAATGGCTAGTTCGTCCAGTTGTTTCTTAGAAACAAGGCTAGGCGCTTGTGTCATCGGGTCACTTGCCTTGTTGTTCTTAGGAAAGGCAATGACTTCACGGATATTGTCCTTACCTGCTAGTAGCATGACAAAGCGGTCAAGCCCGATAGCAAGTCCACCATGTGGTGGGAAACCATAGTCCATCGCTTCTAGCAAGAAACCAAACTGTTCATTAGCATCTTCTTCTGAGAAGCCAAGCGCTTTAAACATGCGCTCTTGCATGTCCTTGTGGTTGATACGTAGGCTACCACCACCAAGCTCATAGCCATTTAGGACGATGTCATAAGCAACCGCACGCACTTTTGAGAGGTCACCCTCAAGCTCATGAGCAGTATCTTCTTGTGGCAATGTAAAAGGATGGTGTGCGCTCATATAGCGTCCTTCCTCCTCAGACCACTCAAACATTGGCCAGTCAACCACCCAGAGGAAGTTAAACTGTGACGTGTCAATCATGTCAAGCTCTTTAGCAATACGAGTACGTAGAGCACCGAGTGTGTTGTTTGCAATCTCTAAACTATCTGCTACAAATAGCACCAAGTCACCGTTTGCTAGCTGTAAACGGTCTGTCAACTGTTCTTCAATACTTGTCAAGAACTTAGCTACAGGACCAGTAATAGCACCATCAACGTACTTAATCCAAGCAAGACCCTTAGCACCAAATTGCTTAGCCACTTCTGTTATCTTGTCAATGTCTTTACGAGAGTAGCTATCCGCACCACCCTTAACAACGATTGCTTTGACAACTGGCGCTTGTGAGAAGACCTTGAAGTCAATGCCTTTGACAGTTTCTGTAATGTCTTGAAGCAACATATCAAAGCGTGTATCTGGCTTATCAGAACCGTAGTTGTTCATAGCATCGTCATAAGCCATACGTGGGAATGGCAGAGTGACCTCAATCCCTTTGGTGTCTTTCATGACACGAGCAATCATACCTTCAGTGATGTCTTGGATATCTTGGTCAGACAAGAAGCTAGTCTCTAAGTCGACCTGTGTAAACTCAGGTTGACGGTCCCCACGCAAATCCTCATCACGGAAACATTTGACGATTTGATAATAGCGGTCAAAACCAGCATTCATCAAAAGCTGTTTAGTGATTTGTGGGCTTTGAGGAAGAGCGTAGAAGTGCCCTTGACTCACACGACTTGGCACCAAGTAATCACGAGCACCTTCTGGCGTTGACTTGGCGAGCATTGGTGTTTCCACATCGATAAAGTCTAGCTCGTCCAAGTAGTTACGAATAGAATGCGTCACCTTAGCACGTAGTTTAAAGTTTTCAAGCATCTCTGGACGACGAAGGTCGAGGTAGCGGTAACGCAAGCGTGTTTCATCATTGGCTTCAATACCGTCTTTAATCTCAAAAGGTGTTGTCTTAGCCGTATTTAAAATAGCTAAGTCCTCAACTTGCAATTCCACACTTCCTGTTGCTACCTTGTCGTTTGCTTCCTCACGAGCGACAACGACACCAGTCACCTCGATGACAAACTCACTTCTTAGCTTTTCAGCAGTTGCCATCACGCTAGCGTCCACTTTTTCAGGATTGATAACTAGCTGCATGATCCCCTCACGGTCACGAAGATCAATAAAAATAAGACCCCCAAGGTCACGACGACGTCCAACCCAGCCTTTTAGCGTCAAGGTTTGTCCGATATGCTCCTTACGGACACTACCTGCATACATACTTCTTTTCATAGTAATACCAAGATACACCAGTGTATCTGCTTCCTTTCCTGCTTAAAATCAATTCATCTCACCTATTATAACAAAAAGACAGCAAAAACCCCACCCATTGGGCAGAGTTTTTTCTATTTGTCTTTGGAATGCTTTAGCTGTTCATCAACTTCTTGGATGACTCGCTTCATCTCCTGTAACGAAAACCAGTAAACGATGGTGTAAACGATACTAAAGACTATGACAAACAAGAGCGCATTTGCTAAGTTTGGATTGTACCAACCTGCTAAAAAGCCAATGCCAAAGAGACCGATGAGCATGGTGACAAAATGGCAAATGGTCATACGCAAAAGACTCCATTCTTGTTGGAAAAACCAAGTACCGAGAGAAAAGAGACAACCAATCAAAAACCATAAGCCTGCACAAACTGCCATAGTTTGCACGTTGGTCAGATGTTGACCGTACCAAATACCCATGATTGAGTAGGGGTTTAGGGGACTGTAAACCTCTGAAAATAGAGCAGAAAACACCAGTGAACACACAAGACCAATGCTTAGACCTTGATAGCCTGCAACAAATAAATCCTTAACTTTCATCTTACAACACCTCCTTTAAAACCTTGAGATAACGACGTGAGGAATAGCTCGTCCTCTCTCCAACTAAACGCAACTCCACCAAACCAGTCTTGGTTATCTTGACACGCTGGACATAGCTGCGATTGATGAGCTCTGACTGTGATATTTGGATAAAGTCAGCACTCAAGATCCTCTTCATGTCTCTGAGCGCTTGATGGGACTCAAAGTAGCCGTCTAGCGTGTCAATGATGAGTTTGCGGTTCTCACGATAAATCCGAACGACAGCTTTTTGCTGTACCTTGTGCTGCTCTCTTTTCTTTTTGACTGATAACAATTGCGGTGTTAACAGCTCTTTGATACTCTGTTTAAGCGTCTCTACTTCTTCATCCAACTGGTGGGCATAGATGACGACTTCTTCTTTTTCCTGCATTGCAATCGCTGCTCTAACTTCCATGGCTAAACCTCCTTTACACCTTTATTAAAACACAAGTTGAGCTTCTTTTCTAGGCTTTTGGTCTATGTGGCTTATCTCCCTGTCTAAACGGCAAAAAACAGTCTCATATGAGACTGTCTTTTTAGAAATTCAGTTGTTTTAGGATACTTGAAAAATCTGTTTTTATCGCTTCAAGGCTCACTTTGACTTCTTCACGTGTGTGATTGTTTTTGACACTGACTTGCTGGCTTTCAATCTCGCTTGAGCCAAGTGTGATAACAGTTTTTGCATTAAAGCTATCAGCTGCCTTGAACTGCGCTTTTAGTTTGCGTCCTAGATAATCACGCTCAGCGCTAAAACCTTGCTGACGAAGCGCTTGAACTAACTGAAGTGCTGCGCTATTGACCTCATCCCCTAAAACGGCGATGTAAGCATCTAGCGGCTCACAAGAAGGTAAAGTAGCACCCTGCTTTTCAAGAACTAGAAGCAAGCGCTCAATACCAAGTCCAAAGCCAAAACCAGGAGTCGCTGGTCCATCAAAATACTCAACCAAACCATCATAGCGCCCACCAGCACAAATAGTCAACTCAGAGCCAGCAACAGTCGCCATGAACTCAAAAATCGTGTGGTTATAATAATCCAAACCACGCACCATGTTGGTATCAATGACATAAGGAATGTCTAGCGCCTCTAACATGCCACGCACCGCATCAAAGTGCGCTTGACTCTCCTCATCCAAGTAATCAAGAATAGACGGCGCATGCTCAACGGCTGCCTTATCCTCTTTTTCTTTAGAATCTAGCACACGTAGTGGATTTTCCTCCAAGCGACGCTGGCTATCCTTAGACAGACTGTCACGAAGCGGTGTCAAATAGTCAATCAAAGCTTGTCTATAGGCAAGACGACTCTCTGTATTCCCGAGGCTGTTGAGGTGCAAGGTCACATCTTTGATACCGAGATTGTCAAAGAGCTGGTAAGCCATAGCGATAGTCTCAACATCTGTAGCTGGGTTGGAAGAGCCAAAGCACTCCACCCCAATCTGGTGAAACTCACGCAAACGCCCCGCTTGAGGACGCTCATAGCGAAACATTGAGCCCATATAATACAACTTGACAGGCTTTTGCACCTCTGGCGCAAAGAGTTTATTTTCGACATAAGAACGCACCACAGGCGCTGTCCCTTCTGGGCGCAGGGTGATGTGACGATCGCCCTTATCGTAAAAATCATACATCTCCTTGGTAACGATATCTGTCGTATCACCAACAGAGCGGCTGATAACCTCGTAGTGCTCAAACATCGGCGTTCTAATCTCAGCGTAGCGGTAGTTGGCAAAGGTCTTGCGTGCTACGTCTTCTACGTATTGCCATTTGAGCGTATCTTGTGGCAATAAATCCTGTGTTCCTTTAGGTTTTTGTAACTTCATAATCACTCTAGAGTGTCCTTAAAGCAAGCAGCCAGCCCAGACACTCTCATCCTTTCTCTAACTGATAAACGTACTTTATTTTACCATATTTTAGGCGTTTATAAAAGGATGGAAAACTAAGTTTCACATGAAACAATCAGTGTCCTGAAGTGACTTTCAGCCCAATGATACCAATCAAAAGCAAGAGAGCAAAGAAGAGACGGGCTGCATTTGCAGGTTCTTTAAACATCACGATACCTACAATCACAGCTCCAAGAGCGCCAATGCCTGTCCAGATAGCATAAGCCGTTCCTAGCGGCAGCTCCTTTGTCGCCAAGGATAGAAAGTAAAAACTCACAAGCATACCGACAATGGTCAAAATCGTGAATTTTAAAACGGAAAAACCTTCCGACAACTTCATGCAGGTTGACCAGAAAACCTCTGCTATGCCTGCTAAGATCAAATAAAACCATACCATAAAATCTACCTCCAAAATAATAAAAAAGGCGCCCACACAAAACATCTCTAAAAGCCTACGGACGTTTTGTCTAAGCGCTTTGGTAACCCGGCAGCTACCAAATTAAGTCCATTCTAGCAAAGAGTGCTAAGGAAGTGGCAAAATTCAAGTCCAAGTTAGCCAGCGTATAACACCTCTCTGGGAGTTTTGTAATCTAATACTTTCTTAGGATAG
>NZ_JBCLSK010000011.1:0-52721 GCF_041225505.1 Streptococcus hyointestinalis
AGACATATGAAAACTCCCCTTATAGTTTCTAGTGAATTTTTGTTTTTTCACTGTCTACTATATGGGGAGTATATCAATAAGTTAGATGTTCGATTTTTTCTTTTCTTCTATTTCATCGTCGGAAACAGCAACACATCACGGATGGTTGTAGTGTCAGTGAGGAGCATGACTAGTCGGTCAATACCGATACCGAGTCCGCCAGTTGGTGGCATGCCGTACTCAAGCGCTTCGACGTAGTCGTAGTCGATGCCAGTCGCTTCATCATCCCCAAGCTCTTTGGCAGCGGCTTGTGCTTTGAAGCGCTCAAGTTGATCGATTGGGTCATTGAGCTCGGTAAAGGCATTACCATATTCTTTGGCCATGATAAAGAGCTCAAAGCGGTCTGTAAAGCGTGGGTCGTCTGCATTTTTCTTAGCAAGCGGTGACACTTCGACAGGATGACCGTAGACAAAGGTTGGTTGGATAAGGGTTTCTTCGACAAATTCTTCAAAGAAAGCATTGATGATGTGCCCGACACTAGTGAAGTGTTTTTCAACAGGAACACCCTTGTCAGCAGCTAGTTGCTTAGCTTCGTCTAGAGTCATTTCACGCCAGAAGTCAACGCCAGTCACTTCCTTGATAGCGTCCACCATGTGCACACGCTTAAACGGCTCGTTAATCATGATTTCAGTGTCTTGATAAGTGATAGGCCCGTCTCCCTTGACTGCCTTAGCAGCGTGTTGGATGATACCCTCAGTCAAGTCCATGATGTCTTGGAAATCAGCATAGGCTTGATAGACCTCAATAGAGGTGAACTCAGGGTTGTGTGTAGCGTCCATGCCTTCGTTACGGAAGATACGTCCAATCTCATAGACACGCTCCATACCACCGACAATCAAGCGTTTGAGGTGCAACTCTGTTGCGATACGAAGCACCATGTCCAGATCTTGCGCATTGTGGTGCGTGATAAATGGACGAGCAGCAGCACCACCAGCTTCATTGTGCAAAACAGGCGTTTCCACTTCAAGGAAGCCAAGTCCATCAAGGTAATGACGGATTTCAGAGATGATTTTAGAACGTGTGACAAAGCGCTCAAAGCTATCACGGTTTGAAATCAAGTCGAGGTGGCGTTTGCGGTAAATGGTCTCAATATCAGTCAGCCCGTGGAACTTCTCAGGCAGTGGGCGAAGCGCCTTAGAGAGGTGGGTGATGTGTGTCGCCTTGATAGAGAGCTCACCCATATCTGTACGCATAACCTCACCTTCAACCCCTAAAAAGTCACCAAGGTCAGCCTTTTTGAAGATGTCGTAGTTTTCTTCACCGACAGCGTCTTTTCTGACGTAGATTTGGATTTGTCCATCTCGGTCTTGGAGATGTGCAAAGCCAACCTTACCTTTACCACGCTTAGTCATCAAGCGCCCTGCGATGATAGCTGTTTCATTGATTTCATGCAATTCTTCTTTGGTTTTGTCAGCGTATTTTGCTTTTAATTGACCAGATGTTGCTGTGCGCTCGAATCGTTTCCCAAAAGGGTCAATTCCTTGCTCAGCTAAAGCCGCCATTTTTTCACGGCGGACAATTTGTTGGTCATTTAATGTTTCATTATGTTCGTTTGACATCATTTCCTCCAAGTAGTTTCTCTCCGCTATTATACCATAAATAAAAGGAGACTTCACTATATTTTTAGATTGTCAAAGCTTTCTATTGTGATACTTGTCACATTGCAATAATTTTCTAAAAAAGGTATACTAATAAGGAGTAGAAAGGACTAAATAATGATTACTTCCATTGTATTTGACGTTGATGATACTATCTATGACCAGCAGGCGCCTTATCGTGTGGCTGTTGAGAAGTGTTTTCCAGACTTTGATATGAGCTGTATCAATCAAGCCTACATTCGTTTTCGTCATTATTCTGATGTTGGTTTTCCACGTGTCATGGCTGGTGAGTGGACGACAGAGTATTTCCGATTTTGGCGCTGCAAGGAGACGCTTCTTGAGTTTGGCTATCGTGAGATTGACCAAGAAAGCGGCAGCCATTTCCAAGAAGTCTATGAAAAAGAGCTGGAAAATATCACTATGCTGGATGAGATGCGCATGACGCTTGATTTTCTCAAGTCCAAAAATGTGCCGATGGGAGTGATTACCAATGGTCCAACAGAACATCAGCTCAAAAAGGTGAAAAAGCTAGGGCTTTACGACTATGTCGACCCTAAGCGTGTCATCGTCAGCCAAGCGACTGGTTTTCAAAAGCCTGAAAAGGAAATCTTTAACCTAGCGGCTCAGCAGTTTGACATGAATCCTGCAACAACTCTTTATGTGGGCGATTCCTATGACAATGACATCATGGGAGCTTTTAATGGCGGTTGGCACTCCATGTGGTTCAACCACCGTGGACGTAAGCTAAAGCCAGGTACCAAGCCTGTCTACGACCTTGAGATTGACAACTTCGAGCAGCTTTACGGCGCTGTCAAGGTCCTCTTTGACCTGCCAGACAATAAATTTATCTTTGACGTCAATGACAAGAAAAATCCTGTCCTTGAGCTGGGGATTAACAATGGCTTGATGATGGCAGCTGAGCGCCTGCTTGAGAGCAATATCAGCATTGACAAGGTCGTGATTTTGCTGCGCTTAACACCACAACAAGAAAAAGTCCTGCGTATGAAGTACGCACGCTAATCCATCAAAAAGGATTTTGGAAATGTCCAAAATCCTTTTTTTAAGCGATGGTTTCAACGGTTTCAAGATAAGTCTTGTCGTTCCAAGTGAGGAGGTCGTAGTGCTTGCAGTCTGTGGTTTCAAGGACAGTGACACTGGCATTGTAAAGCCCTCCATTTTGGCGGAGTTCACCGATGTCGTAGCCTAAGAGAGTACGAATAGACGCCGTCAGATTGGCACCGTGCCCGACGATGAGGACATTTTGATAGTCCTTGTCAGCGAGTGTTTGTAAAAAGCGCTTGACCCGTATGGTGGTATCATGCGGCGTCTCTGCTCCAAAATAGCCCGAGTGAAAAGCAGCTAGATTGTGGTGAAAGGCAGTCATTTCCTGCGGATAGATGTCTGTGATGACCGAAACCTTTTGCCCTTCGAGTCTGCCGAGGTGCCATTCTCGTAGAGCAGGAGTTGCGGTGATTGCGATAGGCTGATTGTTTTGCGCCATGATGACCTCTGCGCTATCCACAGCTCGCTTTAAATCACTAGAAAAAGCAGCGTCAAAAGAGACATTTTGTAAAAATGCTCCAAGCTCTGCTAGTTCATCACGAGCTTCAGACAGCAGTGGCGAATCTCCCTTTGCCCCCTGAAAACGCCCTTCTAAGTTCCATTCCGTTTTTCCGTGTCGTACAAAATAGATTTTCATTATTTTCCCTCAATGTGTTTCTAATAAATCTGCAAAGTCAGCAGAGACAAAGTCAGCTAGTGTCTGGCTGTCAATGCGAATGGAGCGCCCAATCTCACCAGCAGAGACAATCAAAAAGCCCTTGTCTTTTGCGGTATTGTCAATGTAAATCGGAAAGGCATGCTTTTGGCGGATACCGACAGGATTGTTGGCACCGTGGATATAGCCAGTTGTTTTTTGCAGGTCTTTTTGTGGAATCATGCTGACCTTTTTATTGCCAGAGACCTTGGCGAGTTTCTTTTCAGACAGGTGCTCGGTGATAGGGACGATACCGATAAGAGGACCGGTTTTATCTCCGATAAGGGCTAGGGTTTTGTAAATGTCAGATTTGTCGATGTCGTCTGGTAGGTCATCCTTTAGCGCATTGAGAGCAAGGCTATCATGCTCTATTTTTGCCTTGTCTAAGATTTGGTCGACCAGTGTTTTTTTGAGTTTTTTTGCTTTTGCCATCTTTATCCTTTCTTGTCTTATTGTCGTAAAAACAGCGCGTCCTAAAAGGTACACGCTAGTTTTTAGAAGTCACTTTGCCAAAGAGTTTTTCGTAGGTCTTTTTAGTGTCCTTGGTCACTGCGATTTGATTGAGGTCAAGGACATTGTCAAATCCAGGCAAAACTCCCTGTGACGTATACTGGTGCAAATCATAGGTGAGTGTCGTGTTTGGTGCAGCCTCATAGTAGCCTGAGTCGGTACCATAAGTCGGTATCCAAACAGCGTCAAACCCTTTTGTAGAAATGCCCTGTTCTTCCATAAAGTAAGTACCGATATAAAGCCCAACATTCTTAGCACCTAAGCGTCTCAGCTCGTCACGAAAAGCCTTGACCCCTTTATTCATATTGGACATGGTCTTTTCCTCAACGTCAATCCAGTAAAAGGTTGGGCTGTAAGGCGAAGCGTTTTTATAAAAACTTCTGGCTTCTGCCTTCATCTCCTTGACACTTTTACCTAGAGCGTAGCTGTAGACAGCGACAGGGACATTACGCTTTTGAAAGGCGGTGATATGCTCTTTAAAGGCTTTATCCACACCTGTTGTATAGGCGGCGTTGTTACTGCTAGTAATCTGTGAGCCTCCATAGACACGGACAATAGCGCCTGAGATATTATTTGAAAGTGTATCGTAGTCAATCTCGCTAGGACGCTGCCAGCCCGAGACATCAATTATCGGTTTTAGAACAAATTCGTCTTCATCTGTGGTGCTTTTGGTCGTCTTGGCTGTGCTGGTTTTGCTGACAGAAGGGATACTGTTTTTAGCATCGGTCAGCTGCTGCTCATAAGCTTTTTGCATTTTTTGATGGCTATAGAGCAAACAAAAAGCGAGAAAACCAAGAAAGAGATAGACCACAATAGGCTTAATTCTTCTTCTCATTTGGTTTTATTGTACCGTAAAATAGCTAAAATAGCAAAGTTTTTCGCCTGCTTTCTTCTATTCTTGGGGAAAATAGACTAAACATGATAGCGTTTTACATATCACAAGTCATGTTACACGATAAAAAGTCTCCTTGTGGAGACTTTTGTGAATTATTGTGAGATAGCTTCGCTGTAAGCGATAATGCTATCAACCGTGTCACTCAAGAATTGAATGGTGTCACGAAGAGGCTTGTCTGTACTGATGTCAGCACCGATGATTTTAGCTGTTTCAAGCGGTGTCTTGCTGCCACCAGATTTGAGAAAATCAAGCCAGTCAGAAGCGCCATTAGGACTTGACTTGAGATGGAGATAGCCGCTGGTTGCAATCACCAAACCTGCTGAGTAAGTGTAGCTGTAAAGCCCCATGTAGTAGTGGCTTTGGCGCATCCAAGTCAGAGCGGCGTCGTCATCAATCTCAACCGCATCGTCCCAGAAGTCGCTAAGCACTTCCTTCATGATGGCGTTTAATTGCTCAGCACCAAAGGTGCCGCCCTCTTCGATGATGGTGTAAACCTTACGTTGAAAAGCAGCTTCCAGCAAGTGCGTGATGAAGTTGTGGAAGTAAGTATCTGTCAGCCTGTGAGCAAGAGCAAAGCGTTTTTGACGAGCTGTGTCAAAGGCATGCTCTAGGTAATCACTGAGCAAAAGCTCATTGAAGGTTGACGGTGCTTCGACATAGTAGGTTGACATGTGGGTGTTAAAGTAGCTTTGGTGATTGTCAGAAAAGATAAACTGTCCAGAGTGTCCAATCTCATGGATGAGCGTGTAGACATCGCTCATACGTCCTGTCCAGCTCATCAGTACATAAGGGTGTACCTTGTAGGGGTCAGCAGCGTAGCCACCAGAGTCTTTGTTGGCGTTGGCTGCAAAGTCTACCCAGCGCTCTTTCTGATAGCGCTCGACCTCTCTTGTGTATTCGCTACCTAGACTAGCTACAGACTTCATGACAAGGTCGTAAGCCTCATCAATAGTCACGTCAGGATTGAGTTCATTGTCAATATCTAGTTTCCAATCGGCAAAGGTCATCTTCTCAAGACCATTGACCTTGGCGACATGTTTGAGGAATTTTCTAGCGACTGGGGCAAACTCCGTCATGATGAGGTCAATCTGACGGTCAAACATGGAGCGGTCAACCTCCTGCTCAGCAAGGAGGTAGTCAAAGACGGAGTCATAGCCACGCATATCAGCGATGAGCTTTTCAGACTTGACCTTAGCGAGGTAAGCCGCAGCGGCAGCATTTTGATGCTGTCTCAGACCTTTTGAGAAAGAGCGAAAAGCCTTCTCACGAATAGCTGCGTCCTCGTGGTTTTGGTAGAAGTTTTCATAGAGGACAAAGGAGTTGGTGTAGGTCTTGCCGTCCACCTCAAAGTCCTCCATAGAAAAGTCGCCAGCCCGCATTTTGGTATAGATGTCGTAAGGTGCGCCCATGACTTCGTTGAGGTTGGTGAGTGCCTTTTCGACCTCTGGCGCTAGAAGGTGCGCTTTTTGGATTTTTGCCTGACGAATGGCTGCGCTAAAGTGCGGATTTTCCTCTAGTTCATCTAAAATCGCCTCATCAGCCTGCGCTAGAGCCGTGTCAAAGAAACTGAGCTCAACGCTCGCTTTGGTCATAAAGTCACTACCAGCCTTGGCGATTTGGGCAAACTCTTCATTGCTAAAGTCTGTCGTCTGTGGCATGAAAGCATAAGTGTCAATGTGGCTCATCTGGATGTAGATTTGCTCGATTTCCATCAAGGCTTGTGTGAAGTCATCAACATCTGTCAGTTTGTTTTCATAGTTCTTGCGAAAAACACGCACATCCTCTAGCGCTTTTTCAATCGCCAAGAGAAAGTCTTCACGGTCTTTGTAGAGAGCGGTCAAATCCCAGAGTTCATTCTCGGGAAATTCTGAACGTTTTTTGAGTTCCATAGGTGTCTCCTTTGATTTTATTCTATTTATTTAGTATAACACAATTGAAAACGATAACAACGAATTTTACTATCTTTTTCTGTCAGAATATTCGTAAATAACTGGTAATTTTTCAGAAATAAGTTTACTTTTAAGGTCAAAAAGGGTATGATAATAGCAAGAAGTCTTTAATGTATCATTAAATCCAGATGAGAGGAGTGAAATCTGTGACGACTAAAAAGTTAGAAAGCAGTAGCAGCAATGGGCATATCACCGAAGAGGTCGCTATTTTGAAGCGTCTGCTGGATGAGACTGCCCAGCAATTGGTAGGAGAGGAAACTTTTGATACCATTCAGGAGTTGGTGTCTCTCTCAGCTACTGACCAGTATGTGGAGCTTGAAAAGCTAGTAGCTACGATTAGTAATGATGAGATGGTTGTAGTGGCGAGGTATTTCTCTATCTTACCGCTTCTTATCAACATCTCTGAGGATGTGGACCTTGCTTACAAGGTTAACTATGCCAATAACACTGATAGTGACTACCTGGGAAAATTATCAGCTACCATTGATACCGTAAGCGACAAGGATAATGCTAAGGAAATCCTAGAGCATGTCAATGTCGTACCAGTCCTAACTGCTCACCCAACGCAAGTACAGCGTAAAACAGTCCTTGAGTTGACCACTCAAATCCATGACCTTTTACGCAAATACCGTGATGTGCAGGCTGGTATCGTCAACAGAGAAAAATGGCTGGATGAGTTGCGCCGCTATGTTGAGATTATCATGCAGACCGATATTATCCGTGAGCGTAAACTCAAGGTCAAAAATGAAATCACCAATGTCATGGAATACTATAATGTTTCCTTGATTAAGGCGATTACAAAACTAACTACAGAGTACAAAAAACTAGCGAGTGAGCGTGGTCTCACACTAGACAACCCACGCCCGATCACTATGGGCATGTGGATTGGTGGTGACCGTGATGGGAACCCATACGTCACAGCTGAGACGCTGCGCATGTCAGCGACTGTCCAAAGTGAGGTTATCCTCAATTATTACATTGAGAAATTAACCACGCTTTACCGCACCATCTCACTCTCAACCACGCTTTGTCAGGCGTCTGATGCGGTTAAGGAAATGGCAGAGCACTCAAACGACACCTCTGTCTACCGTGAAAACGAGCCTTATCGTAAAGCCTTTAACTACATCCAATCAAAAGTTATTCAAACGCTGATTGAGCTTAAGACAGACGGCATTCCAAAACGCACTACAACTCTGGGAGACGTCTACACCAGCACCAACAACGCTAGCGTCGTTGCTCGCTATGTCCAAGGCAAGCTGACTGAGGTAGCGTCTGAGTTTAAGCAAGAGGTCTTTCCACACTACACAAGTGCAGCTGACTTTAAGCAAGATTTGTTGACCATCAAGGAGTCTCTAGAGGCTAATGGCGACCATGCTCTTATCAAAGGCGACTTTGAGGAGTTATTGCAGGCTGTTGATGTTTTTGGTTTCTACCTAGCAAGTATCGACATGCGTCAAGACTCTAGTGTTCATGAGGCTTGTGTGGCAGAATTGCTCAAATCTGCTCACATCGTTGACAACTACAGTGAACTCTCAGAGGATGAGAAATGTCAAGTTCTCCTAAAAGAACTGCTCGAAGACCTACGTCCACTGTCTGCAACGCATGCGCCTAAGTCTGAATTGCTGGAAAAAGAGTTGGCTATCTTTAGAACAGCTCGTGAGTTAAAAGACCAGCTAGGAGATGATGTCATCAAGCAACATATCATCTCACACACAGAAAGTGTCTCTGATATGTTTGAGCTTGCCATCATGCTAAAAGAAGTTGGTCTAACAGACAGCGAGTCTGCTCGTATCCAAATCGTGCCTCTCTTTGAGACGATTGAGGACCTTGACAACTCACGTGCCATTATGACACAGTACCTTGAGTATGATATTGTCAAAAAATGGATTGCAGCCAATAAAGGCTACCAAGAAATCATGCTGGGCTACTCTGACTCCAATAAAGACGGTGGCTATCTTGCTTCTGGCTGGACACTCTATAAAGCGCAAAACGACTTGACCAAGATTGGGGATGACCACGGTGTCAAGATTACCTTCTTCCACGGTCGTGGTGGTACTGTTGGTCGTGGTGGCGGTCCATCTTACGAAGCCATCACTTCTCAACCATTTGGCTCTATCAAGGATCGTATCCGTCTAACTGAGCAAGGGGAAATCATCGAAAACAAATACGGCAACAAAGACGCTGCTTATTACAACCTCGAGATGTTGATTTCAGCTTCTATCAACCGTATGGTCACTCAGATGATTGCTAATCCAAGTGAGATTGATGGCTTTAGAGAGATTATGGACGCTGTGGTGCAAGATAGTAATGTCATCTATCGTGATTTGGTGTTTGGAAATCCTCATTTCTATGATTATTTCTTTGAAGCAAGTCCGATTAAGGAAGTGTCTAGTCTCAACATCGGCTCACGTCCAGCTGCTCGTAAGACCATCACTGAGATTTCAGGTCTGCGTGCCATTCCTTGGGTCTTCTCATGGTCACAAAACCGTATCATGTTCCCAGGTTGGTATGGTGTCGGCTCTGCCTTTAAGCACTTTATCGACCAAGACGAGGCAAATCTGGCTAAACTCCAACACATGTACAAGACTTGGCCATTCTTCAACTCGCTACTATCAAATGTAGATATGGTGCTGTCAAAATCAAACATGAATATCGCCTTCCAATACGCTCAACTGGCTAAGGAAGAAGAAGTCCGAGACGTCTTTAACATCATCCTAGATGAGTGGCAGTTGACCAAAAATGTGATTTTAGCTATCGAAGGACATGACGAGCTCCTAGCAGAAAGCCCAAGCTTACGTGCTAGTCTTGATTACCGCTTGCCATACTTCAATGTGCTTAACTACATCCAAATCGAACTCATCAAGCGCTTGCGCAATGACCAGTTGGGTGAAGATTATGAAAAACTCATTCACATCACTATCAACGGTATTGCAACAGGTTTGCGTAATTCAGGCTAATAGAGAAACCTACAGTGTAAAAGCTGTAGGTTTTATCTTGCTGTTCAACTTTTACTTTGCCTAGCAAAGATGATATAATGGTAAATGCAAGTTTTGAATGAACGAGGTATTTATGAAAATTGAGAAACGCCATTTGCTAAATTACTCTATCCTCATTCCTTATTTGATTTTGTCGGTGCTGGGCTTGATTGTTATTTATTCGACGACCAGCGTCAGCTTGATTAGTAGTGGGCTCAATCCTTTTAAGTCTGTACTCAATCAGGCAGGATTTTGGGTAGTGAGTTTAGCAGCCATTGCTTTTATCTATAAACTCAAGCTAAACTTTTTGAAAAACGGCAATGTTCTGCGCATTGCTTTGATTGTCGAGATGATTTTGCTTTTTATCGCTCGTTTCTTTACACGAACGGTCAATGGGGCGCACGGCTGGATTGTGCTTGGTCCGATTAGTTTTCAGCCGGCGGAGTATCTTAAGGTCCTTATCGTCTGGCTCTTAGCTTTTACCTTTGCTAGAAAGCAGAAACTGATTGAAACCTATGACTACCAAGCGCTGACCAAGCGCAAGTGGATTCCTAGGAGTTGGTCAGATCTCAAGGACTGGCGGGTCTACTCACTTGTTCTTATCGGTATGGTTGTCATCCAACCTGACCTTGGGAATGCGGCGATTATCGTATTGACAGCGGTCATCATGTACTCTGTCAGTGGGGTGGGCTACCGTTGGTTCTCTGGGCTTTTAACAGCCATTGTGACTGTATCGGCTGCCTTTCTTGGCTTGATTGCCATTGTTGGTGTAGAGACTATGGGAAAAGTGCCTATCTTTGGTTATGTCGCTAAGCGTTTCAGCGCTTTTTACAACCCCTTTAAGGACGTGACAGACTCAGGACACCAGCTGGCAAACTCTTACTACGCTATGAGTAATGGCGGTTGGTTTGGGCTAGGTCTTGGAAACTCCATCGAAAAGCGGGGCTATCTGCCAGAGTCAACGACCGACTTTGTCTTTTCCATCGTCATGGAGGAGCTAGGTGTTATTGGCGCTTGTCTCATCTTAGCCTTGGTCTTTTTCTTGATTTTACGTATCTTTCACGTGGGTATCAAGGCGAAAAATCCCTTTAACTCCATGATGGCGCTGGGTATCGGAGGCATGCTCTTGATGCAGGTCTTTGTCAATATCGGCGGTATCTCAGGACTCATTCCATCGACTGGGGTAACTTTTCCTTTCCTATCTCAAGGGGGAAATAGTCTCCTCGTCCTTTCAGTAGCGGTAGGGATCGTCCTCAATATCGATGCCAATGAAAAACGGGACGCTATCTATAGAGCAGAAGAAGAAAAAAAAGAGCAAAGACGACAAGCCAAGATGCTTTCCCCAACAGACGACAAAATTATCCCTTTTAACCGTCAAGCCTAAAAAGTTTGAGTGACAACTCAAGCTTTTTTTACTATAATGGAGAAGTCCAAATGTGACACTTATCGCATAGACAGTAGAACAAGCAGAAGAAAAAGCAGATAAGATTTTCCCACTTTACCCTTTTTTAAAAAACAGAAAACAAGTAAAATTTGAAAAAGGCGTGGTTAAGGCTTGCAATTTTACCGGAATTTGTTAAAATAATAAGGTAAAGTTAGACTGTATTGCCTACCGTCTATCTATAAAATATATTTTATTGGAGGCTTTTCCTAAATGGCAAAAGAAAAATACGATCGTAGTAAACCACACGTTAACATTGGTACAATCGGACACGTTGACCACGGTAAAACTACTTTGACAGCTGCAATCACTACAGTTCTTGCACGCCGTCTTCCATCAGCAGTTAACCAACCACAAGACTACGCTGCAATCGATGCTGCTCCAGAAGAACGCGAACGCGGTATCACAATCAACACTGCACACGTTGAGTACGAAACTGAAAAACGTCACTATGCGCACATCGACGCACCAGGACACGCGGACTACGTTAAAAACATGATCACTGGTGCCGCTCAAATGGACGGTGCTATCCTTGTAGTAGCTTCAACTGACGGACCAATGCCACAAACTCGTGAGCACATCCTTCTTTCACGTCAAGTTGGTGTTAAACACCTTATCGTCTTCATGAACAAAGTTGACTTGGTTGACGATGAAGAATTGCTTGAATTGGTTGAAATGGAAATCCGTGACCTTCTTAGCGAATACGATTTCCCAGGTGATGACCTTCCAGTTATCCAAGGTTCAGCCCTTAAAGCTCTTGAAGGTGATGAAAAGTACGAAGACATCATCATGGAATTGATGAACACTGTTGATGAGTACATTCCAGAACCAGAACGTGACACTGACAAACCACTTCTTCTTCCAGTCGAAGACGTATTCTCAATCACTGGACGTGGTACAGTTGCTTCAGGACGTATCGACCGTGGTACTGTTAAAGTCAACGACGAAGTTGAAATCGTTGGTATCAAAGACGAAATCCAAAAAGCAGTTGTTACTGGTGTTGAAATGTTCCGTAAACAATTGGATGAAGGTCTTGCAGGGGACAACGTTGGTGTGCTTCTTCGTGGTATCCAACGTGACGAAATCGAACGTGGTCAAGTATTGGCTGCACCAGGATCAATCAAACCTCACACTAAATTCAAAGGTGAAGTTTACATCCTTACTAAAGAAGAAGGTGGACGTCACACTCCATTCTTCAACAACTACCGTCCACAGTTCTACTTCCGTACAACTGACGTAACTGGTTCAATCGAATTGCCAGCAGGTACTGAAATGGTTATGCCTGGTGATAACGTTACTATCGACGTTGAATTGATCCACCCAATCGCCGTTGAACAAGGTACTACTTTCTCTATCCGTGAAGGTGGACGTACTGTTGGTTCAGGTATCGTATCTGAAATCGAAGCTTAATTAGTATTAAGTTCCCAAATTAACAATTATAGTCAGACAACTTTAATTGTAACGAGCTCTTTGAGCTCGTTTTTTTGTAGACAAAAACACCACTAGCAAGGCTAGTGGTTTCATTTTTGGAAAAAGAAAATGCCACAAGCAGTGGCAATCAGATAAGAAAGATGTAGATGACAAGACCAAAGTAAAATAAGAGGGTGACAAGAAAGCCTACTCGCCAAAAGAGCTTGATAAAACGCTTGTAGCTAAAACGGTGCTTTTTAAAAATCAGAAAAGCAGCAATGGCTAGAGCTAAAAGGCTAAAGAGTGAGATGAGGTAGGGCAAAAGCCCGTGGGTTAGAAACTTGTCAGAAACAAGGATAATCTCTAAGACGTAGAGTGGGAAAGCGACGTCTGGAAACAGGAGCTTTAAGCGGTTAAGTCCAAAGAGTTTGACGATAATATAGGAAAAAATAGGGGTTAAAACAAGTAGCAGTAGGGCAATAAACTTATACATCATAGTATTATTTTACCTCTTGTGAGGAGACTTGTAAACTTTTTTAAAAGAAAAACTTGGTTTACCTTGATTTATTTTGAAAATGCGTTATAATAGTTAGGTATGCTAAAAAGCATATCTGTGGGAGGTAAAAATCTACAATTACCGAACGAACCACAACAGGAGGATATTTAAAATGGCTAAAAAAGTCGAAAAAGTTGTTAAACTTCAAATTCCTGCTGGTAAAGCGACACCAGCTCCACCAGTCGGACCAGCTCTTGGTCAAGCAGGAATCAACATCATGGGATTCACTAAAGAGTTTAACGCTCGTACAGCTGATCAAGCTGGTATGATCATCCCAGTTGTTATCTCAGTATATGAAGATAAATCATTTGATTTCATCACAAAAACTCCGCCAGCTGCTGTTCTTTTGAAAAAAGCTGCAGGTGTTGAAAAAGGTTCAGGTGAACCAAACAAAACTAAAGTTGCTAGCGTTACTCGTGCACAAGTACAACAAATCGCTGAAACTAAAATGCCTGACCTTAACGCTGCAAACATCGAGTCTGCAATGCGTATGATTGAAGGTACTGCTCGTTCAATGGGATTCACTGTTACTGACTAATAGTCCCCACTAAACCCGCACGACTTCATCAACATCTGATGAGTGACGTGGGAGATTTCACTAAATCGCTAGACCACATTACAAGGAGAAAATATAATGGCTAAAAAAAGTAAAAACTTGCGTGCTGCTCTTGAGAAAATCGACAGCACTAAAGCATACAGCGTAGAAGAAGCTGTAGCTCTTGCAAAGGAAACTAACTTTGCAAAATTTGACGCAACTGTAGAAGTTGCTTACAACCTTAACATCGACGTGAAAAAAGCTGACCAACAAATCCGTGGTGCAATGGTATTGCCAAACGGTACTGGTAAAACATCTCGTGTACTTGTATTTGCACGTGGTGCTAAAGCTGAAGAAGCAAAAGCTGCTGGTGCAGACTTCGTTGGTGAAGATGACCTTGTTGCTAAAATCAACGGTGGATGGCTTGACTTTGATGTTGTTATCGCAACACCAGATATGATGGCTATCGTTGGTCGTCTTGGACGTGTGCTTGGTCCTCGTAACCTTATGCCAAACCCTAAAACAGGTACTGTAACTATGGATGTTGCAAAAGCTGTTGAAGAGTCTAAAGGTGGTAAGATTACTTACCGTGCTGACAAAGCAGGTAACGTTCAAGCGCTTATCGGTAAAGTATCATTTGATACTGACAAATTGGTTGAAAACTTCAAAGCTTTCAATGACACAATCGTTAAAGCTAAACCAGCTACAACTAAAGGAACTTACATCACAAACCTTTCTATCACAACTACTCAAGGTGTTGGTATCAAGGTTGACCCAAGTTCACTTTAATTGTGAAAAGACCCGTTTAGGGTCTTTTTTGTGTGGGAAAATAAATCATGTATTTAGCAGGCTTATAGTGGTATTTTAGAAGACTTGATGATACACTAATAGTAAATAAAGAAGTAAGGAAATGATTATGAACGAATTTGAAGCATTTAAAAAGACTTTGTCGCAAGAGAGCCTAACGGACATCTACAATGAAACCAAAACAGAAGTGACAGAGGATTATTTGGAAGGGACAGAAGCCTTTTCAGTTGCTTTGGCGACGCAAATGGCGGTCAATCTGGTCGAAAAATACCATGAATGGCTAAAGGAAAAATAAGCTGCTTGTCTGCTACTAGGATTGTCAAAAAATCCTGCCTAGGCACTAGGAGAATAATGCAAAATATGATAAAATAGATAGGATAAAATAAGGAGAATTAAAATGGTTGAACCGAAATATCATCGTATTTTGATTAAATTGTCTGGTGAGGCATTGTCTGGTGACAAGGGTGTTGGTATTGATTTGCCAACTGTTCAGGCTATTGCAAAGGAAATCGCAGAAGTACATCAGTCTGGTGTGCAAATTGCGCTTGTTATTGGTGGGGGCAATCTCTGGCGTGGTGAGCCAGCGGCTGCTGCTGGGATGGAGCGTGTCCAAGCGGACTACACTGGTATGCTAGGTACTGTCATGAACGCTCTTGTTATGGCAGATAGCTTGCAGCAATGTGGTGTAGATACACGTGTGCAGACAGCTATTCCAATGCAAAATGTGGCTGAGCCTTATATCCGTGGGCGTGCGCTTCGTCACTTGGAAAAAGGGCGTATTGTCATCTTTGGTGCTGGTATTGGTTCCCCTTATTTTTCAACGGATACAACGGCTGCGCTTCGTGCGGCTGAGATTGAAGCGGAAGCTATTCTTATGGCTAAAAATGGTGTGGATGGTGTCTACAATGCCGATCCTAAGAAAGATGCCAATGCTATCAAGTTTGACGAGTTAACACACGTTGAAGTGATCAAGCGTGGTCTCAAAATCATGGACGCTACCGCATCTACCCTATCTATGGACAATGATATTGACCTTGTCGTCTTTAACATGAATGAGACAGGTAATATCAAACGTGTTGTCTTTGGTGAGCAAATCGGGACAACTGTATCAAATAAAGTATCTGAGGAGTAAAAGAGTATTATGGCAAACCCTATTATTGATAAAGCAAATGAGCGCTTTGAGCAGTCGCACCATTCGCTTGCTCGTGAGTTCGCAAGCATTCGTGCAGGCCGTGCAAATGCGTCACTACTTGACCGTATCGAAGTGGAGTACTACGGTGCTCCGACACCGCTTAACCAGCTAGCGTCTATCACTGTACCAGAAGCACGTGTTCTTTTGATTTCTCCATTTGATAAAGGTTCTATCAAGGATATTGAGCGTGCTATCAATGAGTCAGACCTTGGTATCAACCCAGCCAATGACGGCTCTGTCATCCGCTTGGTTATCCCAGCTTTGACTGAGGAAACACGTAAAGAGCTCGCTAAAGACGTGAAAAAAGTCGGTGAAAATGCTAAGATTGCTATCCGCAACATCCGCCGTGACGCTATGGACGAAGCTAAAAAGCAAGAAAAAGCCAAAGAAATCACAGAAGACGAACTCAAAGTGCTTGAAAAGGACATCCAAGCCGCTACAGACGCTGCTGTCAAGCACATTGACCAAATGACAGCTAATAAAGAAAAAGAACTCTTAGAAGTTTAATCAGACAGAACTCAGCTGGCTTGGCTAGCTGAGTTTGTTTGCCAAAAGAAGCATGAGATAAGATATGAATACACATTTAGCAACAATGATCACAGGTCTTGTGACCGATGAAAATACGGACTATTACTTTGTCCAAAAAGACGGTGTGACCTTTGCCCTTGCAAAGCAAGAAGGAGTGCATAAGCTTGGGGACATGGTCGAGGGATTTGTCTACACAGACAAACATCAGAAAAAGCGCATGACGACCGTCAAGCAAGAAGCAAGTCTAACCAGCTACGGCTGGGGTGTGGTGACTGAGGTGCGCCGTGACCTTGGTGTCTTTGTCGATACGGGGCTTCCAGACAAGGAAGTGGCAGTGTCACTAGATGTCCTCCCAGACCTCAAAGACCTGTGGCCTAAGAAAGGCGACAAGCTCTATGTCCGCTATGAGCTGGACAAAAAAGAGCGTCTGTGGGCGATTCCAGCCAGTCCAGAGGTCTTTCAAAAGCTGGCACGCCCTGCCTATGACAATATGCAAAACCAAACCTTACCTGCCATTGTCTATCGTCTCAAGCTGTCTGGGACATTTGTCTACCTACCTGAAAACAACATGCTGGGCTTCATTCACCCTAGTGAGCGCTACGCTGAGCCACGTCTCGGTCAGGTGCTAGAGGCCAGGGTCATTGGCTTTCGTGCGGTGGATAGAACGCTCAATCTCTCCATCAAACCACGCTCTTATGAGATGTTAGAGAATGATGCGCAGATGATTCTGACCTATCTAAAGGCAAATGGTGGTTTTATGACCTTAAACGACAAGTCCTCACCCGCTGACATCAAGGCGACCTTTGGTATCTCCAAAGGGCAGTTCAAAAAAGCCCTTGGTGGTCTCATGAAAGCTGGCAAAATCAAGCAAGACCAGTTTGGTGTGGACTTGATTGAAACAGACGATAAAGACTAATTTGTTTAAAAAGGATGTTTAGAGTTTCTTCTAAGCGTCTTTTTTGTTACAATAAAAGTCAACTTTTAGAAAGGAGAGCGGCATGCGAAAATCATTTTACACTTGGCTGATGACTGAGAGAAATCCAAAGTCAAACAGTCCCAAGGCGAGATTGGCGGACTTGGTCTTTGAGGAGACGACTTTTCCAAAGCACAGTTCGGACTTTGAGACCATCAGCCGTTATCTGGAAGATGAGGCGATTTTTTCCTTTAACTTGGGCGATTTTGACCAGATTTGGGAGGAGTATCTGGCGCATTAGGAGGTTACATTAGGATGAGTAGGAGTGAGGAGTTTATGACAAGGTGTTAGGCACTTTGGGTGAGTGTTTGCACAAGGATGAGGTTATTTTGGCGAAGTCACCTGTTGGACGCAAGGGCTATTTTTACGTGGCTGTTTTTCGGGATAAGTACTACTATAAAGTGCTGCGCTTTAGCGACCACAAGGCAGCTGTCCCTTATCTGGCTATTCCAACGATTGACTACACGGTATCACGGTCGGTTTTACGAGCTCGCATTGAAAAGGGCTTGAATGAGTCGTGGGCACGCTTTACTTTTGAGTCTTTTTATGCGCTCAAGGTGATTGAAAAATGGGCAGAACATCGTGTGTCTATCTTTTATGAAGAGGCTTATCGGCAAAAGCACTATCAAAAGCAGTCTTTTTATTTGCGTGAGGACTATGCTCTTGAGGGCAAGCGCATTTGTCTGAGTGAAAATGTCTCCAAAGAGTTGCGTCGTCTTTTGGTGACTGGGCTTTTAAATATCAGACGGGATATTGCTAGTCGGGACTTGCCTCTCTATCTGACGACTATCTCGACTGTTTTTAGTCATTATTTTGACCGTGAGTATGGAAAGACATGGACACAAAAAGCTCAGCAAATCAGCTGGCAATTGCCAAACAGCGACTCCTTTGAAGCGAGAAAAAGCCGCCTCAAAGAAGATGTAAAAGTAGCTTATCAGGTTGACATGAGTCAGCTCTATCCTATCTCATCAGAGCCTTACTATCCGACCTACCTCTATCAAGCAGCTGCGCTACCTTTTTGGCGACGCCTTTGGCAAAAGATTTGTCAGATATTTAATAGAAAGAAGCAAGCGATAGAAGAAATAGCGCCATTGGAAAAAATAGAAGCGCAGGCAACAACAGCTCCTCAAGATAAAGAAAAAAGAGAACAAAAGCTATCGCCAGATGATGTGCTACTTGCTGAGAAAAAACGGCTCGAAAAGTATAAGAAAAGCACGCACTCGCTAAAGGATGAAGCCGTTAAAAAACGGCATATGGTCGGTATAGAGACGACCATGTCTGCCCAGTCCCTTGAAAAGCTCCAAGCCCTAAGAGATAGTCTAGCTAAAGAAGATGAAAAGCACTAAGCCGTGGTTTTCAAGCACCAAATGGCTGATAAAATGGTATAATAAAGTGATACAGAGCAAGGGAGACAAAGAATTTGCAAGATTACTCAATTGATATTCAACTGGCTCATCCGGATGATATGATGAGTCTCTTTGGAACGAATGAACGGCATTTAAAAGTTATCGAAAAGGCGCTAGATGTGACTATTCACGCTCGAGTGGAGCGTGTGCAGGTGATTGGTGAGGAGTCAGCTGTTGAAGTGGCGAGACTGGTCATCAATGCCCTCCTTGTCCTTGTTGGGCGTGGCATGCTGGTCAATACCTCTGACGTGGTCACTGCGCTCAATATGGCGCAAAATGGTACTATTGACAAGTTTGTAGCCCTCTACGAGGAAGAAATCATCAAGGACAACTACGGTAAACCCATCCGTGTCAAGACGCTGGGGCAAAAAGTCTATGTCGATAGTGTCAAAAAGCACGACATTGTCTTTGGGATTGGTCCAGCTGGTACTGGTAAGACCTTTCTAGCGGTGACTTTGGCTGTGACGGCGCTCAAGCGTGGTCAAGTCAAGCGTATCATCCTCACACGTCCCGCAGTTGAAGCGGGCGAGAGCCTTGGTTTTTTGCCAGGGGACTTAAAAGAAAAGGTCGACCCTTATCTACGCCCTGTCTATGACGCTCTCTATCAGATTCTCGGCAAAGAGCAGACGACACGGCTCATGGAGCGTGAGATTATCGAGATTGCACCGCTTGCCTATATGCGTGGGCGTACGCTCGATGACGCTTTTGTCATCCTCGATGAAGCGCAAAACACCACCATCATGCAGATGAAGATGTTTCTGACTCGTCTTGGCTTTAACTCCAAGATGATTGTCAATGGTGATACTAGCCAGATTGACCTGCCAAGAAATGTCAAGTCTGGTTTGATTGACGCAACGCAGAAGCTGAAAAATATCGAGCAGATTGACTTTATCTATCTGTCTGCTAAGGACGTGGTGCGCCACCCAGTGGTCGCTGAAATCATCACCGCCTACGAGGAAGATACCGAAAGACCCGATATGCCTAAGGAAAGTCAGACAGAAGACAAAGACACTAGGTCTGGTCTCACCAACTACGAAGTGATTGGTGAGCTGCCAATTTCTGATGAGAGCTGATATTTGCCACAAGCCCCTTTAAAAAGGGGCTTTTTTGGTCTAAGTATGGTATAATGGGAGTGAATAGAACAGTTGGAATGTGAGAAAAAAGATGTATGTAGAAATGATTGATGAGACGGGTCAAGTCTCAGAAGCTATCAAAAAGCAGACGCTAGATTTGCTGCAGTTTGCGGCTGAAAAAACTGGCAAAGAGGACAAGGAAATGGCGGTTACTTTTGTGACCAATGAGCGCAGTCATGAGCTCAATCTGGAGTATCGGGATACCGACCGTCCGACCGATGTCATCAGCCTAGAGTACAAGCCAGACGAGGCTATCACTATCGATGAGGACATGCTGGCGGCTGACCCTAAACTTGCCGATATGATGTCAGAGTTTGACAGCTATATCGGTGAGCTCTTCATCTCGGTGGACAAGGCTCATGAACAAGCCCGTGACTACGGACACTCCTTTGAGAGAGAGATGGGATTTTTAGCGGTGCATGGTTTTTTACACATCAATGGCTATGATCACTACACCTCAGAGGAAGAAGAAGAGATGTTTACGCTGCAAGAAGAGATTTTGAGCGCCTATGGACTTACAAGACAATAACCAAAAAAAGTGGAAAAATCGTGATTTACTAACCAGCATGGAGTTCGCCATGACAGGGGTCGTGACGGCTTTTAAGGAAGAGCGCAACATGCGCAAGCACATGGTGTCGGCTGTCCTTGTGATTATCGCTGGTTTTATCTTTCAGGTATCGGCTATCGAATGGCTCTTTTTACTGCTTAGCATTTTTTTGGTCGTGACTTTTGAAATTATCAACTCGGCTCTTGAAAATGTGGTGGACTTAGCTAGTGGCTATCACTTTTCACTCCTTGCTAAGAACGCCAAGGACATGGCAGCTGGAGCGGTGCTGGTCATTTCAGGCTATGCTGTTTTGACGGGCTTGATTATCTTTGTGCCAAAAGTGCTAAGACTCATCTTTAGATAGAAAGGACAAAAAACAAGGAACGATGTTTAAGTCAGGTTTTGTGGCGATTTTAGGTCGCCCAAATGTAGGAAAATCAACCTTTTTGAACCATGTCATGGGACAAAAAATCGCTATCATGAGCGATAAAGCCCAAACCACTCGTAATAAAATCATGGGGATCTATACGACAGATAGTGAGCAGATTGTCTTTATCGACACACCAGGGATTCACAAGCCAAAGACGGCGCTTGGGGACTTTATGGTGGAGTCTGCCTACAGTACACTGCGTGAGGTGGACACTGTCCTCTTTATGGTGCCAGCGGATGAGGCTCGTGGTAAGGGCGATGACATGATTATGGAGCGCTTGAAGCAGGCAAAAGTGCCTGTGATTCTGGTCATCAATAAAATCGACAAGGTGCACCCAGACCAGCTTTTAGAGAAAATCGAGGACTACAGCGCTCAGATGGACTTTAAGGAAATTGTGCCTATCTCTGCTCTGCAGGGCAATAATATCCCAAGACTCCTTGAGATTTTAAAAGACAACCTAGAGGAAGGTTTCCAGTACTTCCCAGCGGATCAGATCACAGACCACCCAGAGCGCTTTTTGGTGTCTGAGATGATCCGTGAGAAGGTCTTGCTCCTCACTCGTGAGGAAGTGCCTCACTCTGTAGCAGTCGTGGTGGATAGCATGAAGCGGGACGAGGAGACCGACAAGGTGCATATCAGAGCTACTATCATGGTCGAGCGTGACAGCCAAAAGGGTATCATCATCGGTAAAAAAGGCGCTATGCTCAAGAAAATCGGCAGTCTCGCCCGCCGTGACATCGAGCTCATGCTAGGCGATAAAGTCTATCTGGAGACTTGGGTCAAGGTCAAGAAAAACTGGCGTGACAAGAAACTAGACCTGGCAGACTTTGGGTATAACAAAAAAGAATATTAAAAAACATTTAATGGCATTTGCCGTTAGATGTTTTTTTGTTGGGAAGATTTTTTCTGTAGATTTTCAAATATATCTTTATCTGAAAGTTTCGATGATACAGAGTTAGAGTTGCACATCTTTGTTAAGAATAACGAAGACGGTAAAGGTTGCTACCTATCTTCTGCTTACTTCACAAAAGCTGGTACCACAGTTGCTAGAGAAGTTGAAGAAACTGAAGAAGCTACAAATTGTAAAACAGAAATTGTGAAAGTACAACCAGAGTTCAGAAACGTTTACGCTAAAGAAGCTGGTAAAAATCCAAATGCCAACAACAGCAAGTCTTCTCTAGGTATCACAAAGACTGTTACAGGTGACTACGCAGATAAAGATACCTCTTTTGAATTCAACATCACTGTTCAAGAACTTGCTAGTGAAGACGTATTAAAACAAGTTATCAAAGAAGCTAGCGCTGCTGATAATCCATGGTCAAGTATCACTGTAAAAAATGGAAAAATCACAAAACTAACAGCCTACGTGCAAGATATCAAAAACTATGACAAGGTTCCAGGTGTAGAAGATAAAACTGCTAAAGCAGTTACCTTGACTGCTGATGGCAGTGGTCGCTTTACAGGTACTTTCACCCTCAAAGACGGTCAATACCTCACCTTTGTATCACTTCCAGCAGGATTCAAATATGACGTTACAGAAAAAGGAACAGGTGGCTTTACTCCAAGCGCTACTTTGTTCGAGAACGTAGACTTGCGAAACGATAAAACTCTTCTTGGTAGCCAAAACCCAATCCAACAACGTTTGGCTACCATCAAAGCAGGTCAAGGCTTCTCTACAACATCAGCTCCAATCTCTCTTACTGATGATAACGACGCTATTAAGGTGACATCTACTAGTGAGCGTGGATTCGGTGAAAGTCTACGCTCTAAGAAAAACATCCTTATCGGTGAGCACGACAACTCATTTGACGTGACAAATAGAGGTGAAGATCTTCCTGGAACTGGTCTTATCGTGAAAAACTTACCATTTATCGTCATGATTGGTCTTGGTGTGCTTGTCTTTCTTGGTCTTACTAAAAAACGTCGTGCTAACGACTAATGGAGACGGCAAAAGAAAAAAGGAAAATAGGATACATCCGTAGAGGGATAGCAGTTCTAGACAGTGTGATTAGCCATGTGTTACTCTTTGGCGCTAGTCTCGTCTTTCTCCTTGGCTTTTACGCACTATGGGATAGCAATCAAGTCCAGCTAGAGGCGTCCTCTAGCCAGTACCAAAGCTATAAGCCCACGAGCGACACTACTGATGAGCTTGCCACTTTCTCTGGCTTTCAAAAGCTCCAAAAGATCAACCCCGATGTCCTTGGTTGGCTCAACATCTATGGTACAAACATCGACTACCCCTTAGTACAGACGACTGATAACGATACTTACCTCAACAAAAACGCCAAGAAAGAGGATAGCGTAACAGGAGCCCTCTTTCTGGACTATCGCAGCAGTCCGAACTTTGACGACTTTAACACCATCATCCATGGTCACCACATGGAAAACGGTGTCATGTTTGGCGATATTGATAAGTTTATGAAAAAAGCCTACTTCAAAAAACATCGCTACGGTACAATCTACTATAACGGCAAGGAAAAAGGTATCGAGATAGTAGCCATCCTAGAGGCGGACGCCTATGACGAGACTATCTACCAGCCAGCGGTCAAGACGACTGAGGAGCGCCAAGCTTACTATCAGTACCTGCTCTCAAAGGCAAAGCACAAGCGTGATGTAGCAGTCAGCGCTAGCAGTAAGCTGGTCTTACTCAGCACCTGCTTTGTCGATGTGACCAACGGACGGCACCTGCTCGTCGCTAAAATCACCGACAAAGTCACACAGGGAGTAGCGACATCAGCTAGTCCTGAAAAAAGTGGCTTTCTCCTTGTCCTTGCTTGTGTCCTGCTTGTCCTTGCCCTCATGATGATTGGCGTGATTCTCTACCTAAGAGCACGTCTGAAAACGATCCTAACACTCTCACGAAAAAACAATAAGGAGGCTATATGAACAAACGACAACTCATCGCTCTGGTGACCATCTCAGGCATGCTGCTGTCCCCCTGTTCCTATCCCTTAGAGACGCTAGCAAAGGCAGATACGGTCTTGGAGGATACATCTAGCGAGCTAGACAATCTTGAGGAAAAAGATACCAGCCTAGAGGATGAAAAGGCAGAAGAAACAGATACTAAAGATACCATTGACAGCGACACATCTGATAGTGCTACAGATGATAGTAGCGATAAAGATACAGAAGAAACACCAAGTCAGCCTAGCACCCCTAGCCAAGGAGAGGAGACAAAGGAAGACACTGATACATCAAGCTCTACTAGCTCAACCAGCACTCCAGCTGTCGTCCCTATCCCACAGCCTAGTAGCCGACCTAGCTACCAAGCGCCAGCCCTCTATCCTCCTATCAGCTCGAGTACACTTGATGAGGACTACTCAAATGACATCAAGCCCGTCTATGTCAAGGACTGGTCTGGTGAGGACGCTTACAGCCATCACTTGCTTTGCCAGCGCTACGGTATCACAGCAGAGCAGTTAGACGGCTTCCTAGACGCTACAGGTATCGCCTACGACAAGAGTCGTATCAACGGCGAGAAGCTCCTTGAGTGGCAGGAAAAGAGCGGGCTGGATGTCAGAGTCATTGTCGCTATTGCCATCATGGAGAGCTCACTCGGCACGCAAGGTGTCTCTAGTAATAACGGTGCCAACCTCTTTGGCTACGGCGCCTTTGACAATAACCCTGACAACGCCAAAAACTATGACGATGACAAGGCAGTCTGTCAGCTGACAGCAGTGACCATCATCAAGCACCAAAACACCAGCTTTAAGAGCCAAGATATCAAGGCGCAAAAACTAGCAGAAGGAACGCTTGACGTTAGCAGTGAGGGCGGTGTCTACTTCACCGACACATCTGGCAGTGGTAAGCGCCGTGCCGAGATTATGGAGGCGCTCAATGACTGGATTGACACTCACGGTGGCACGCCAGAAGCACCGAGTGAGCTGATAGCGACAAGTGGCTCTGCGACTTTACAGAGCGTGCCTGCTGGCTATGCGTTGAGCAAGAAAATCAACGTCTCAAACTACATCAGCCAGACCTACCCTTGGGGGCAGTGCACTTGGTACAGCTACAACCGTGCTCGTGAGCTTGGTGTCTTTTACGACGCTTATATGGGTAATGGCGGCAGCTGGAAAGATAAGGCAGGCTACGCTACGACCAATACGCCAAAAGTCGGCTATGCCGTGTCCTTTAGCCCAAATCAAGCTGGCGCAGATAGCACTTATGGGCATGTGGCGATTGTCGAGGTAGTCAACGAAGACGGCTCTATCCTCATCTCAGAGTCCAATGTCCTAGGGCTGGGTATCGTGTCTTATCGCACCTTTAGCGCCCAAGACGCTAAAAAGCTGACCTACGTCATCGGCAAAACAGCGCCGTAAGTGTGAGTAAGCTGTTCATTTTTCTTTCATGCACTTTAGTCAAAATTATGATAGAATGTATAGGTCTAGTCGGTTAGAAATAGAGAGTGAGTGTGCTGCTGTACACTCTCTTGTTTTTGACTTTGTGACGATTATCCTAGAAAGTGAGAATGCCTATGCCAGAACTTCCAGAAGTTGAGACCGTCAGACGAGGTTTGGAGCGTCTGATTGTCGGACGAACCATCACAGATGTCGAGATAAAAGTGCCAAAGATGATAAAGCTCGATAGCAAGGTCTTTCGGCAGGAGCTTGTGGGTGAGACCTTTCAAGCTGTCAAGCGCCGTGGCAAATACCTGCTCCTTGAACTTTCCGACAAAATCATCATCTCGCACCTGCGCATGGAGGGCAAGTACCTGCTTTTTCGTGACCAAGTGCCTGAAAACAAGCATTTTCATGTCTTTTTCAGCCTAGATGACGGCTCGACCTTGGTTTATCAAGATGTGAGAAAGTTTGGCACCTTTGAGCTGGTGGCAAAGTCGCAGGTAGACACTTACTTTGAGCGTAAAAAAATCGGACCAGAGCCGACTGTGTCTGACTTTTTGCTTGCCCCTTTTAGGGAAAAGCTGGCAAACTCACGTAAACCCATCAAGCCCTTCCTCCTTGAGCAGACCTTGGTGGCAGGTCTTGGCAACATCTATGTGGATGAGGTCTTGTGGACAAGCGCTATTTACCCAGAGCGTCCAGCAAATAGCTTGACTGATGAGGAAGTGGAGCGCCTGCATGATGAGATTATCCGTATCTTGCAGCTGGCTATCACAAAGGGGGGCTCCACCATTCGCACTTATCGCAATGCTCTTGGTGAGGACGGCACTATGCAGGACTATCTGCAGGTTTACGGCAAGACTGGCGATCCTTGTTCTAGATGTGCCACACCTATCGAGAAAATCAAAGTCGGAGGGAGGGGGACGCACTTTTGCCCGTCCTGTCAAAAGAGATGAGCCATATTATCGGGATAACAGGCGGTATCGCCTCAGGCAAGTCAACAGTTGTCAAGATGATACGTGAGGCAGGCTATCAGGTCATTGACGCTGATAAGCTGGTTCACGACCTGCAAAAAAAAGGTGGCAGGCTCTACCAAGCCTTGCTAGCACACTTTGGTAGCTCCATCCTAGATGAGAGGGGCGAACTTAATCGCTCTAAACTTGCTAGGATAATTTTTGCCAATTCTGAAAATCTAGCGCTTTCGTCACAATTGCAAGACAGTATCATCAGAGAAGAGCTGGCAAAAGCACGTGATAGTTTAGCAAAGCATGAGCAGGTCTTTTTCATGGACATTCCACTTTTGATAGAGGGTGGCTATGTCGAATGGTTTGATAGCATTTGGCTGGTTTATGTGGATGAGACGACACAGCTCGCCAGGCTCAAAAAACGCAACCACTACACCGACGAGGAAGCGCACAAACGCTTAGAGAGTCAGATGTCGCTTGCAAAAAAGAAAGCTTATGCCGATGTCATCATTGACAACAACGGCAGTGAAAAAGCGCTAAAAGAGCAAGTTGATGTCCTTTTAGCACAGTTAGCACTTGATAAGTCGTGCTAAGAAAACTATAATGTAGAAAGAAGATGATGATATGCCAATTGAAACGGTAAATTGGCGACAAAATTTGAAAATCGCCTGGTTGGGGAATTTCTTTACAGGCGCTAGTTTTTCCTTGGTCATGCCCTTTATGATTCTCTATGTGGAGGAGCTAGGGGCACCAAAAGGGATGGTCGAGCTTTATGCGGGGCTTGCGGTCTCCCTGTCTGCGCTGGCTTCGGCGCTAGTAGCCCCCTTGTGGGGTTGGCTGGCTGACTGCTATGGGCGTAAGCCTATGATGGTCAGAGCTGGCTTAGTCATGACCTTAACCATGGGTGGGCTTGCCTTTGTGCCCAATGTCCACTGGCTGTTATTTCTAAGACTGCTCAATGGGATGTTTGCAGGCTATGTGCCAAACTCCACAGCTCTCATTGCCTCGCAGGCGCCAAAACAGCACTCTGGATATGCCCTAGGCACCCTGTCCACTGGTGTGACTGGAGGTATGTTGATTGGACCTTTGATGGGTGGGATTTTAGCCGAGTGGCTGGGTATCCGACATATCTTTTTACTGGTCGGCTTTATCCTCCTAATCTGCAGTTTGATGACAATCTTCTTTATCAAAGAGGACTTTGAGCCGGTCTCACGTGAGGAAGCCATGCCGACAAGAGAGGTCTTTAAGGAGGTCAAGAGCTTACAGATTTTGATTGGGCTTTTTATCACTAGCATGATTATCCAAATCTCAGCCCAGTCGGTCGCACCGATTTTGACCCTCTACATTCGTCACCTAGGGCAGACAGAAAATCTCATGTTTGTCTCTGGTTTTATCGTCTCTGCCATGGGCTTTTCTAGCATGCTCAGCAGTTCACGCTTAGGACGGCTTGGCGACCGTATCGGCAATCACCGCCTGCTGCTCATTGCGCTCTTTTACAGCTTTTGTATGTACTTTCTCTGTGCATTAGCCACAACGCCATTGCAGCTGGGGATTTTACGCTTTCTCTACGGCTTTGGGACAGGAGCGCTCATGCCAAGTATCAATTCGCTCCTGACTAAAATCACGCCAAAAGCAGGGATTTCAAGGATTTTTAGCTACAACCAGATGTTTAGCTATCTAGGGCAGGTGCTGGGTCCTATGGTAGGGTCAAATGTGGCGGCTAGTCTCGGTTATCGCTCAGTCTTTTTTGTGACCTGTGGCATTGTCTTTGTCAACTTTTTGTGGAGTTTTATCAATTTTAGAAAATATCTTAGAGTTAAGGAAATCGTGTGAGAGTTAAAATCAATCTAACCTGCACTTCATGTGGCAGTCGCAATTATCTAACCAGTAAAAACAAACAAAATCATCCTGAAAAAATCCAAGTGCCCAAGTACTGTCCCAAAGAGAGAAAAGTGACCTTACATGTTGAAAGTTAGGACACTTTATGATAAAATGAAATTTGACTAGTGTGGAGGAGATAACATGTATAAATTACTCTTGACCTTGTTACTTATTTTGTCAGCAGTGATTGTCATTGCGGTCTTTATGCAACCTCAAAAAAATCCAAGTAGCAATGTGTTTGATAGTAGTGGTTCAGAAGCTCTTTTTGAACGTACCAAGGCACGTGGATTTGAAGCATTTATGCAGCGTTTGACAGCAATTCTTGTCTTTTTCTGGCTGGCAATTGCTCTAGCGCTTGTAGTTTTATCAAGTAAGTAATAAGTGAGCTTGACCGACGTCTGGCTCCTTTTTTATCTTTCTCCCCAAAATCGAAATAGAATTGAGAACACATGAAAGAACGTATATTAGATTATTTAAAAAAAGAAGGCAAAAGCAGCGTCAATGACTTGGCGGCTGCTCTTGAGATGACAGGTAGTAAAGCCTTTCCAAAGCTGATAAAGGACATCTCGCACCTAGAGAGTCAAGGGCTTATCCGCTTTGACGATAGTGGCAAGCTTTCTTTACGCACCAAAAAGAAAGCCAAAAAAGAAGTGACTGTGACAGGGACTTTTCGTGCTAATAAAGCTGGCTTTGGCTTTTTAGCGGTGGATGATGACGAGGATGACTTGTTTATCGGGCGTGGTGATGTGGGCTACGCTGTAGATGGTGACATCGTTGAGGCGGTTATCAAAAAGCCCGCCAATCGCCTAAAAGGCACCGCAGCAGAGGCTCGTGTGGTCGCTATTGTGGAGCGTAGTCTCAAGATCGTTGTCGGCAAGTTTATCCTTGATGATGAGCGTCCTAAGTATGCTGGCTACATCACCTCTAAAAATCAAAAAATCACACAAAAAATCTACATCAAAAAAGAACCCATTGTCCTTGATGGGACTGAGATTATCAAGGTAGCTATTGACAAATACCCAACCAAGCACCATGATTATTTTGTGGCTAGTGTGCATGATATTATCGGACACAAGGACGATGTGGGAATAGATGTGCTAGAGGTGCTCGAGTCTATGGACATCGTGTCTGAGTTTCCAGAGGAGGTTCTAAAGGAAGCTGACGCAGTGCCAGATCGTCCGTCTGATAAGGATCTTATAGGACGTGTTGACCTGCGAGGTGAGACCACCTTTACTATTGACGGGGCGGACGCTAAGGACCTTGACGACGCAGTGCATATCAAAAAGCTAGATAATGGCAACTTTGAGCTGGGGGTGCATATCGCTGATGTGTCTTACTATGTCAAGGAAGGCTCTGCGCTTGATCGTGAAGCGCTAAGCCGTGGGACATCGGTCTATGTGACAGACCGTGTGGTGCCAATGCTGCCAGAGCGTCTCTCAAACGGTATCTGCTCGCTCAATCCAAACGTGGAGCGCCTAACCCAGTCCTGTCTCATGGAGATAACCCCTAAAGGCAAGGTTGTTTCGCACCAGATTTGTCAGTCGGTCATCAAGACGACATTTCGTATGACCTACAGCGATGTCAATAAAATCATCGCTGGCGACAAGGAGCGGATAGAGACTTATCAGCCAATCGTTGAGAGCATTCACTACATGGTCGCTTTGCACAAGATTTTAGAAGGTATGCGGACTTTCCGTGGGGCGCTTAACTTTGATACGCAGGAAGCGAAGATTATCGTGGATAAGAAAGGTTTTCCTGTGGACATTGTCCTGCGTGAGCGTGGGCTTGCGGAGCGTATGATTGAGTCCTTTATGCTGATAGCTAATGAAACGGTGGCTGAGCACTTTGCAAGACTGAATTTACCTTTTATCTATCGCATCCACGAGGAGCCAAAGGCAGAAAAACTGCAAAAGTTTATGGACTATGCTAGTCTCTTTGGCGTATCTATCAAAGGAACAGCTAATAAAATCAGCCAGTCAGCCCTGCAAGACTTCATGAAAAAGGTGGAGGGCAAGCCAGGCAGTGACGTGCTGTCTATGATGCTCTTGCGCTCCATGCAGCAGGCACGCTACTCTGAGCACAATCATGGGCACTACGGGCTAGCTGCGGAGTTTTACACTCACTTTACCAGCCCGATTCGCCGCTACCCTGACCTTTTGGTGCACCGTATGATTCGTGAGTACACTCTAGGTGATAAGGAAAAGGCAGAAAGTTTTGCGGCTAAAATCCCTGAAATCGCTAGCCAGACCTCAACTTTGGAGCGTCGTGCTATTGATGCGGAGCGTGTCGTTGAAGCCATGAAAAAGGCTGAGTACATGGAAGAGCATGTTGGCGAGGAGTTCGATGCCGTGGTCGCTAGTGTTGTCAAGTTTGGTCTCTTTGTCGAGCTGCCAAATACTATCGAGGGACTCATCCACATCACGACATTGCCAGAATTTTACCATTACAATGAACGCACCATGTCGCTTCACGGTGAAAAGTCTGGTAAGGTGTTCAAGATCGGACAGCAAATCCGAGTGAAGCTCATCCGAGCAGACAAGGAAACAGGCGACATTGACTTTGAGTACTTGCCAAGTGATTTTGATGTGGTGGAGAAAGTGCCTAAGGACAAGAAAGACAAAAAGGATAAGAAAGGCAGAAAACCACGTCATTCTAAGGAAGCGCACGCTTCTAGCCGTAAAAAAGGACAGGGCGACAAAAAGGGCAAGAAAAACAAGAAGCCCTTTTACAAAGACGCCGCACGTAAAAAGCAAAAACGTAAGCGCTAAAGACGCTAGTGGAGGTAGAGATGGCGACAGTAAAAGACAAGGCACTTGCGCAAAATAAAAAAGCAAGACATGACTATACCATTGTGGACACCATTGAGGCGGGGCTGGTTTTGACAGGGACGGAGATTAAAAGCGTCCGTGCTGCAAGAATCACCCTAAAAGACGGCTACGCTCAAATTAAAAATGGCGAAGCTTGGCTGATTAATGTCCACATCACACCCTATGAGAAGGGCAATATCTGGAATCAAGACCCTGATAGGACACGGAAACTGCTCCTCAAAAAACGTGAAATCGCAAAACTAGAAGCGGAGCTAAAAGGGGCAGGCATGACCCTTGTCCCCTTAAAAGTCTACATCAAAAACGGCTTTGCCAAAGTCCTTATCGGATTGGCTAAAGGAAAACACGACTACGACAAACGTGAGTCCATTAAACGCCGTGAGCAAAACCGTGACATTGCTAGACAAATGAAAGATTTTAATGGGCGATAAAACCTTCAAAGAGAGACGATAGTGTCTCTTTTTTTAGAATCGCACTAGTAATCATATTTTCCTTAAAATAAACTTAAACACGTTGACAAATGTCAGAATATTTCTTATAATAAATGTTGAAATCGCATACTTTTGTTTCTTGGGAGTTTAGGAGAAGCAAAAGAGAAATGCGTAGGAAAGAAGGAATATTATGAAGAGAGAACTCAACCGTTTTAGCTTTCGCAAGACAAAGGCTTTTGGGCTTTGTTCAGCAGCTATTGCTGTTTTTATCTTAGCCAATGGGGCTAATAGCGCTTTTGCAGATGATGTGCAGTCTGATAATTCAGATAATTTAACCTTGGTCGATAGCTCCACAGCTGATAGCAGTGACGCCTCTAATACAGCAGAAAGCACGACGGTATCTGTGCCAGAGAGTGCGATTTCCTATGATGAGAATGACGCATACGTGCCAAGTGAGGTAGAAGAAGCGATTGTGCAAGCTGTCACAGAGGTTAAGGCTGCAGGTGGAGAGGTCGAGGTCGTTGAGGACGAGCCTATTAAGCTAGCCTATGACGAATACTATGATACAGAGGAAAAGGTTGCCTCTATCAAAGAGGACACCAAAACTTACCTAGACGCTCTTAGCACTTACCAAAAGGAGCAAGAAAGTTATCAAGAGGAAAAAGCAAACTATGATGAGACTATAGCCCAGCTAAATGCGGACTATCAAGACGCCCTGACCAAGTATCATAACGAACTTGCTAAATATCAAGAAGACCTTGACAGCTACAATGAAGCCAAGTCTGCCTACGAAGCCTACGTCGCTGAGGTCAAAGCAGGTGGTCAAGCTGCGGTTGAGACTGTGCAAAAACTCACCTTTACCACAGAGCCAAATGCTATAGTCACTGTTGCTGGCATTAGCAAATACCTAACAAAAGAAGCGGTTGAGCGCCTTGGACAGTCAGGAATGTGGGCACAATATACTAGTGGCAATGTTTCTGCTAATGATCTCACAACTAGCAGTCCTTATCAAAATGACGAGGATCAGTGGGCTTATATCAAAGAAGGGGATAGCTATACCGTCACCTACACCAATCTGACTAATTCTGCCTACGAAGACAGCGCTATTAAAAAGGTTGTCTACCATTATCACCTTAATTCTAGTACAGCAAGTGATGGGCAGGCGATTGTTCGTATTCACCGCGACCCTACGACAACTGCGACAATGGGTGCTAGTACAGATGATACCAGCAAGTCTCTATCTATGGATGTGACGGTTCAATTTTTTGATGCTGATGATAATGAACTGGCTGTTGGTGATCGTAATAACGCTATTATCTCTATCAATTCGCTCAATCACTGGGAAGGTGCTGCTTATGTGACATCTGAAAAACCAGGTCTTTTGACACTTGAGACAAGAGCTATAGATGGTACAGTAGTCAGAAGCCAGTACAACCCTTATGAGGGCGACCTTGTCCCTAGTGCTGATGGCGGTCGAGCAGTTAGTCGGTCACAGTTAGCAAGCACTCTATCCTTTACAGATGACAATGGCGAGGTCAAGGTTGTTAACATCAGTGAGGATAACCCTCTAGCTATCGTGGTTGACAATCAAGCAAGTAGCGCAAGCAGTGTCTACGCTAGCGGCGCTGCAAATGGCTATACGACCTCAACTGGTCGTCTAACATGCACAATGATGCTACATATAGAGGATGTGCTTGGGGTGTACACCATTGACCCTGCGACAGGTCTCATCACCTATACGCCTGAGGTTAAGTACGATGGCAGTCACCACATTGAGCGTGTGGGCATTGGCAATAACCAGTTCATCAAAATCCCAGGGTCTTCTATTACCCTGCAGGATGGTGAAGCCTATGCTGTCAATGACAATCAGTATATAGCACACGGTGCCACCTTTAACGGTGAGTCTAGTGGACAAGCTAGTGATGGGATTGAGGTTACTGGCTGGGATAGTCAGAGCTCGCCTTACTATTATTACGGTGGTGCAGGTGTTCTTTTAGATGATGCCCACCTAACCTTTAGCGTTGATGGCAATCAAGAAGGAGACACTAGTGTCTTTTGGTTTGCCATAAACTCTGTGGTTAGCCTGCCTAAGCTCCCAGGAAATCCACCACAAGCGCCTGTTGCCCCTGAAAAGCCAGTCTATCCAGATGAGCCCGAAAAACCAAGCAGTCAAAAACCAGAAACATTGACGCTCTACTATGAAGCTATTCTTGATCCAACGATTCATGTCGGTGATGTTCTCGTACACTACGTGGATGAGGACGGAACTGTCCTTAAAGAGCCCGTAGTTGCAGTAGAGGAGGACTTTGTAGGTGCAATCTATGACACCAGTGTCCATCGCTTAGCCACTATCACAGTAGATAAGGACAGTCAGCCAGTGACTTATAACTTTATCAGAGTGCAAACTGGTGACAAGGAAGTTGGCGAGATTGTCGAAGGAACGATGCATGTGACTTATATTTACAAAAAGGTCGTAGAGCCGGTGGACAATCTAACTCCTAAGCCAACGCCAGAACCATCATCTGATCCTACCCCACCATCTCTTAAAGATAAGACAGGTGTGCCAGTTTATCAAGCTCCTATGTCAAGAACGCCTCGCTACCACAAGCCTTATACAGCGGGCGTTAGAGAATTGCCAAAAACAGGGGACAAGGATGACACTGCCAGCTTTACTTTATTTGGTGCGACTTTGCTAGCAGCAACACTAGGCTTAGCACCACTTTCTAAAAAATCTAAACCGTAAGAAAACATCAGGCTTTGCCTGATGTTTTTAACGTTTCTCTTTAACAATATAGACAGGGCGTTTTTTGGTTTCGGTGAAGATTTTAGCGATGTATTTGCCGATGATACCAAGACAGAGTAGCTGAATGCCTCCGATAAAGAGGATGATGGACACGGTACTTGCCCAACCAGAAACGGGGTCGTTCCAGATGAGCTTACGAATAACGATAAATAAAATAGCAAGGCAAGAAAAAACAAAGCTCAATGTCCCAATCCATGTGGCGATACTTAGTGGCATATCAGAGAAATTAACAAAGCCATCAATGGAGTAGCGCAATAGACTAAAGAAGTTCCAGCTGGACTCGCCTGCGACACGCTCACGATTTTCAAACTCGATGTAGGTCACATCAAAGCCAACCCATGAAAAAATGCCTTTTGAAAAACGGTTGACCTCCTCAAGCGAGAGGATACTGTCCACCACTTGGCGAGTCATTAGACGAAAATCACGCGCTCCATCGACCATCTCGGTGTCAGAGACGGTATTGATGAGCCTGTAGAAAAGTTTGGCAAAAAAGGAGCGAATAGGTGGCTCGCCCTTACGGTCCGTGCGACGTGTCCCCACCACGTCATAGCCTTCTTGGATTTTCTGATACATATTTGGTAGCAGCTCTGGTGGGTCTTGGAGGTCAGCGTCCATGACGGTGATAAAGTCACCTGTCGCCGCTTCGAGCCCAGCGAGGAGCCCAGCTTCTTTGCCAAAATTGCGTGAAAAGGAGATGTAGTGGACGTTAGGATAGCGGTCAGCCATCTCACGTAACACCTCTAGGGTCTTGTCTTTTGAGCCGTCATTGACAAAGATATACTCAAAAGAGAGCTGGTTTGCCATGTCTTTTTCGACCTTTTGTGTCGCTTCTAAAAAAGGATGAATGGTCTCTTCTTCGTTATAACAAGGGACAACAATGGATAATACAGGCATGCTCTTTCCTCTCAAGTCTTTTTTTGCTTATTTTAACACGAAAAGCTTAAAAGTGACAACTTAAAGTTTAAAAATTTCAAAGAAGCATAAAATAGTGTATAATGGAAGAGATATTACATTGTTACGGAGATGATTATGTTTCAGTACATATCTAAGCACTATCACCGCTTATCAGAAAAGCAAAAGGGCGGACTTGCTATTTTTGCCATCTGCCTTTTTGCTTTTTTACTCTTGCTGCCTCAGCTGATTAGTGGTGGCTCTATTGCAGGGAGTGACTTTTTATTTCACTATAACCGTTTTTACGAAACAGCAGAGCAGATTAAGACGGGAAACTTCAGCTATTTTATCTCGCTGTATGGCTTTAACGGCTCGGCTCGGATTGTCAATGCTCTATATGGTCCATACTTTGCTTACTTGCAGGGCGCTATTCTACTTTTGAGCAAGACCTGGTACACTTATCAGCTGGTGTCACGCTTTTTGATAGCCAGTCTAGCTGGGCTTTCCATGTACCGTTTGCTACGCTTTATTCCTGTTAAGAGGCGGACGTCCTTAGCCATAGCGCTGCTGTTTATGACGACCTTCTCCATCCAATATTGGACCTTTAGACAAGGTTTCAATAGTTGGGGAGCTGCTTTCATGCCTTGGTGTCTCATTCCAGCCATTGATTTTCTAAAGACTGGTCGTGTCAAAATCATCCGCTTAGCTGTCGCTGTTGCCATCATGACGCAGGTGCATATGCTCAGTACGCTCATGCTGGTTTTGATGTACATTCCTTTTTACCTCTATGGCTTTATCAAAAGTCAGCACAAGCTTGAGGTCTTTCTAAAAGGAACGGCAGCTGCCTTGCTGTGTTTATTACTCACGGCAAATGTCTGGCTAGCGATTCTCCAAGTCGGCTCAGGTAATGAGCTGGTGCAGCCTTTCATCAACTCCAAACTCTACATCATGACGGTCAATCAGCGCAGTATCGAATGGCTGATAACGCCTTACCCTTTGGTTGTGATTGTGCTTTATGTGCTCTATTTCAGCTTTAGACACTGGCGCCACTATGATAAATTGCTAAGAACAGCTACGACAGCCTTTTTCATCTTTTTGGTGCTGTCGACCAGTATCTTTCCTTGGTATCAGGTCAATAAACTAAAGCTCAATCTGGTCAATCTCATCCAGTTTCCGTTTCGCTTTTTCATCCCGACAACCGTGCTCTTGCTCCTTGTCTTAGCCTTGATCATTGAGCGCTATCTAGATGTCAAGTACAGCAAGTGGGTGGCAGCGACCCTGCTTGCGGTTAATATCATTGGCTTTGCACAGATTTCGTATCGCTCAACCTTGAAGCTCTGGGATTATCACAATGCAGCGCCTATTAAAAACGCTACACACCAGTTTGTTTTGGGCAGTGACAGCGACATTAGAAAGAGCTTTCACAGTCAAGACCTTAGCCGTCTCTTGAGTCTTGCCATCAAGTCAACACCAGACTATCTTCCTGCTCAAAAAGGCAATAAGGAAAATAAATACGTCCTTTATGAGTACTATGTCTTATCCAATGACAATCACTTTGAGGAGTCGCAAAAGGGGGATAAGCTGACAGTGACGTGGACAGGTGACAAGGCTGGGCGTGTTTCCCTTCCTATCACCAAGTACAAGGACACCCAACTCATCCTAAACGGGCAAAAACTCACCGAGTTTGACTACACGCAGACGGGAATTGGCACCATCAGTGTCAACCAAAAGGTCGGCAAAAATACACTAGTCGTCAGCTACCGTGTCTCTTGGTTTAAGTATGTCCTTATAGGAAATGTCCTTGCTTGGCTAGCGACCCTAGCCACTTGGCTCTATCTAGGACGCTTCAAACAGAAAAAACAAATCTAACAAAAATCACTCTCCAATAGGAGAGTGATTTTTTAAAATGCCTTTAAGTTAATGACTTCGATTTTATAGCCGTCTGGGTCTTGGATGAAGTAGTACATCTTTGGGCGTCCAGGCAGTCCAGATAGGTCTGTGACAGGATAACCTGCTGCCTTGTGCTTTTGGTGGCTTTCTTCGAGATTGTCAACACCAACGGCGATATGCCCGTAGCCGTCTCCAAGGTCATAAGCTTCGTGGTTGTAGTTGTAGGTGAGCTCTAGCTCATAGCTAGGGTCATCCTCTAGAGCTAGATACACCAAGGTGAATTTATAATCTGGAAAATCACTGCGACGCACTTCCTTAAAGCCAAGCGCTTCTTGGTAAAAAGCAAGTGAAGCGTCCAAATCCTTCACACGGATACAAGTATGTAAAAATTTCATGTTTATCTCCTTTTCTAGTCTACCCATGTCACCACCGCACTGCGGTCTTTTCTGACACGTTTATGTTTAGGTTCGCTAGCACGATAACCAAAGGATACCATGGTAGCGAGTTTTTCCTTGTCTGGGTCAATCAAGCCGTGCTTGACCAAAACGTCATTGACCTCATCGTCGTGAAATCCCTCAATAGGACAAGAGTCAATGCCGATAAAGCTGGCGGCTGTCATCATATTGCCAAGAGCGATATAGGTTTTTTTGGCTGCCCATTCCCATAGTAGGCGCTCATCGTCTGCCATTTTCTTGTGATTTTTTTGGAAATCCTCATATCTCAAGAGACGACTGGCAATCATTTCTTCGCTAAGTTCTTTGCGATAAAGACTGTCCTTGACAGCTTGACTGTCGTAGCGAACGTTTTTTTCGGCAAGGAGTAGCGCAAAGTGGCTAGCGGTGTCTAGCTGAGAGCCAGCTCCCCAAGAAGCAGGTTTTAAATCGTCAGCGATTTTTGCAATGGCTTTGCGGTATAAAACGACAAAGCGCCAAGGCTCAAGTCCGATAGATGATGGACTGAGCCAAGCCATATCAAGGATGTATTCCATATCTTCTCTTGGGATATCCTTGTCGTTATAGACACGAATGGAAACACGGTGGTCAAAGGCTTGTCTGACCTGTGCTTTGATATCTTCTTTAGTCATATCTTGCCTCCATTTTTCTTTCTATCATAGCATGTTCACGGGAAAATTACTAGTTTTGAGCAAAGCGAACCAAGCCATCTAGCCAAGCTTGGTGCCCGTTGAGCATAGTGTTTGGTGTGGATTTAGCGAGTTCTTTTGCGGGAGTGCCGATTTGAGACTCTTGGGTCAGGATACGCACACGGCTTTTATCCAATCGCTCTACCAACCAAGCGTGGTAGACTTCGAGGAATCCATCGCCCTCTTCCTCGTTCCAGCCACGCCAAGCAAGACGCAGACTACCTGCTTCTTGGTCAAGGGCATATTCTTCCACTTGCGCCTCGACGTCAAAGCCAAAGGTTTTAAAGCGAAAGCGTGTGTTGTCGCTTAGTATCGTGCTCTCTTGATTGTACATAAAAATATCTGAGCTGTTGTCGTAGTAAGTCTCCCACTTGGCAGCGTCTAAGAGCCCGTCGAGGACTTTAGTAAAATCAAGATCTTTGACGATAACCTCATTAGAGACGAAGTTATCAGTGTATCCTGGTGTCCATTTTTCTGGAAATTGAATAGCAAGCATGGTTATCATCCTTTCAAACTTAAGATGATAAGAGTATAACATAAATTAGTTGCACATACAAGCATAAAAAGAAAAAAATTTTTATTTTCCATAAATCTGGTTTGAAACGTCGTTGATTTCTGTAGCGAGCTGGTCGCTGTAGCTATCTCCGATGATGTAACCGTAGCTATGATGAAGCGTGTCCCAAGCTTTTTGCACTTCAGGTACCATCTTTTTGCCTTCTTCGGTCAAAAATACAAAGCTGATACGTCCTTGGGCTTGTGTGGTCACATAGCCTTTTTGGTTTAACTTTTCGATGAAGCGTGTCAGAGTAGACGGTGCGATGTGGAGAATGCTTGCGATATCCTTTTGTGCCCTTCCATCCTCTTCGGCTAAGATGAGGAGGATAAAGGCATAAGTCGGCGCCAAGCCCACACGTGAAAAAGCTTCATCTGCCATTTTATTGAGCAGACGATCCAGTTTTTTAACGGTAAAGAACAGGCAACTATCAAGGGACTCCTGAAGCGTTTTTGACATAATCTTCCTCATTTCTCTAAAGTTACTGTTAATCATAACACAGAAAGGAGATAATAACAAGTTATAAAAAAGAGACCAGAGGTCTCTTTTTTATAAGCCTTCAAAGAAGCGAAGTTCTTTTGGTGTTTGTGTAAAGGCGTTGAAGCCGTCTTTTGTGACATAGCCACAGTCTTCGATACGCACACCGACTTTTCCTGGAATGTAAATACCAGGCTCGATAGAAAAGCACATGCCCTCTTCAATGACAAGGTCATTTCCCTCCATGATAGAAGGGTACTCGTGGACGTCCATACCGATACCGTGACCGAGTCTGTGGTTGAAGTATTCGCCGTAGCCAGCTTTTTCGATGACTTGGCGAGCAGCATGGTCGACTTCGCTTGCGCTAACACCTGGTTTGACAAAGTCTTGCGCAGTGAGCTGTGCTTCAAGGCAGAGGTTGTAGATGTCTTGTTTAAACTGGTCAGGTTGTCCAACAGCGACGGTGCGGGTCATATCAGAAGCGTAGCCCTCATACATCACCCCAAGGTCAAAGAGGAGCAGAGCGTTGTTTTCGATACGGTTGACTCCAGGCTGACCATGTGGGTTTGCGGCATTGTCACCAGTTAGCACCATGGTTTCAAAGCTCATTTTGTTGATACCTTGCTCTTTCATGCCAAACTCGATTTTCGCTAAAATGTCAGTCTCCGTGCGGTTTAGAGAGATGTTATCAATTCCAATCTGCACAGCTTTGTCAGCATATTGTCCAGCAATCAGCATCTTGTCAATCTCATCTTGAGATTTGATGAGGCGCATGCGTTGGATAAATGGTGTAAGATTTTCAAAGTGCCCGTCAAAGACTGTTTGAAGTCCTTGGAACTTCGTGACATTTAAGTTATCAAATTCAGCAAAAAGTTTTTTGCCAGCAGTTGACGGCAGACCAGATTTGATTTTTTCCCAAGGGTTTTCAAAGTCGACATAGCCAAGGACAGGGAAGTTTAAGAGACTAGTCGCCTTAGCCAGCTCAAGCGCTGGCACAAAGAGCACTGGTTCACGATCCGCATAGACAAATAAAAACATTTGGCGCTCATGTGGGTCACAAACAAAGCCTGTTAAGTAGTTGACAGTGACAGGGTCTGAGATGACAGCTAAGCTAGCTCCTTCTTGATTGAGGTAAGTTTGGATTTGAGTAAGTTTTGACATAGGATTTCCTTCTTTCTGTCTACTATTTTTCCAAAAATCACGCTAAAAATCAAGCATTTGTGGCAGAATTGTCCAGCAAAAAGGAGGACTTGAAAACTTTTGCAAAAAAAATAAGACCAAACACTTGAAAGTGTTTACAAAACATGTTAAAATCATATTGAAAGCGAGTTTTCAATTTTTTGAGGTAAGTATCGTTAACCGCTTAAAAGTAAATGAAAGGAAGACAGATATGAATACTGATGATACGATTACGATTTATGATGTCGCTCGTGAAGCCGGTGTTTCGATGGCGACAGTCAGTCGTGTTGTAAATGGCAACAAAAATGTAAAAGAAAACACACGCCAAAAGGTTCTTGAAGTGATTGAACGCTTGGACTACCGTCCAAATGCCGTTGCACGAGGGCTTGCAAGTAAAAAAACAACAACTGTCGGTATTGTGATTCCAAACATCGCAAATGCTTATTTTTCAAATTTAGCACGAGGTATTGACGACATTGCCGCTATGTACAAGTACAATATCGTCCTTGCTTCTAGCGATGAGGATGATGAAAAAGAAATCAATGTTGTGAATTCTTTGTTTGCTAAGCAGGTGGATGGTATCATTTTCATGGGCTATCACTTGACTGAAAAACTACGTGTTGAGTTTTCACGCTCACGCACACCGATTGTCCTAGCAGGGACTATCGACCTTGAGCACCAATTGCCAAGCGTTAACATCGACTACCAAAAGGCAGTTAGTGAAGTGGTGGACTTATTTGCTAAGACGCATAAGGATATTGCATTTGTGTCTGGACCTTTGATTGATGACATCAATGGTAAGGTTCGCCTAGACGGCTACAAGGAAGGTTTGAAGCGCAATAACTTGCCATTTAAAGAAGGGCTTATCTTTGAAGCGAAATACCACTACCAAGATGGCTACAATCTAGCGCAACGTGTGCTCAACTCTGGTGCGACAGCTGCTTATGTGGCAGACGATGAGTTGGCAGCGGGTCTGCAAAATGGTCTCTTTGCAGCTGGCAAGTCAGTTCCAGAGGACTTTGAAATCATCACCAGCAACGACTCCTCTGTGACACAGTTTACACGTCCAAACCTAAGCTCCATTAGCCAACCTGTCTACGACCTTGGTGCCGTTAGTATGCGTATGTTGACAAAGATTATGCATAAAGAAGATTTGGATGAAAAAGAAATTGTCCTTAATCACGGTTTGGTCAAGCGTGGTTCTACACGTTAAGTACTAAAAAGCTAGAGAGCGTCACTGCCTCTAGCTTTTTTTATTGTAAGATTGCTGAAAAAAATCAAAAATTACGGTATAATAGTGACATTATGACAAAAGAAAAAATCAAAGTCAATATGCTAAGCTCAAGTGAGACTGTTCCTGGACAAGGTGTTTCAGGAGCCTATCGTGAGTTAATGCGCCTTTTAAAACGAGACGCTAGAGAGGCTATTGACCTTACCGAAAATAAACGTATCAAAGCTGACATTACGCATTATCACACGATTGATATTCCTTTTTATCTGTCGACTTTCCGTAAAAAACGTGTCGGGCGTCGGATTGGCTATGTGCACTTTTTGCCAGACACTTTGCAAGGAAGCCTTCGTATTCCTAGGATTGTACAGCCCATTGTGGCAAAGTACGTGACCAGTTTTTACAACCGCATGGACCACTTGGTCGTTGTCAACCCTAGCTTTATCGAAAACTTGGTTGCTTTTGGAATTGACCGTGATAAGATTACTTACATCCCAAACTTTGTCAACTCAGAAAAATGGTTTAAGCCAAGTGCTGATGACAAAAGTGCGGTGCGCAAGCGCTATGGTTGGAAAGACGAGGATTTTGTCGTTCTTGGTGCTGGGCAAATCCAAAAACGTAAAGGCATTGACGATTTTGTCACACTTGCCAAAAACAATCCCGACATCCAGTTTGTCTGGGCAGGCGGTTTTTCATTTGGTGGGATGACAGATGGTTATGACACCTACAAAAAGCTCATGAAAAATCCACCAGCTAACCTGACCTTTACAGGTATTGTGGACGCTGATGAGATGCGACAACTCTACGGAGCTTGCGATTTGTTTTTACTACCAAGCTTTAATGAGCTCTTTCCAATGACCATTCTTGAAGCTGCAGCGTGCGGAGCGCCGATTATGCTGAGAGACTTGGAGCTTTACCGTATCATCTTAGAGGGAATGTACTTGCCAGCTAGTGACGTCTCAAAAATGAGCGAGGCGATTAGGCACTTGCATACACATCCAACAGAGCTTAACCACCTCCAAAGTCAATCCGAAAAAATTTCAGAAACATACTCAGAAGAGCGTTTGCTTGAGACTTGGCTTGACTTTTACCGCCAGCAGGCAGACCTCAAATAACTAAGGAGGGGTAGTATGCGTATTGGATTATTTACAGATACTTACTTTCCGCAGGTGTCTGGTGTTGCGACAAGTATAAGGACACTAAAGGAAGAACTTGAAAAACATGGACATGATGTCTATATCTTTACCACAACGGACCCAGAGGTCAAGCGTTATGAAGACCCGACCATTATTAGGTTGCCTAGTGTGCCTTTTATCTCCTTTACAGACCGCCGTGTCGTCTATCGTGGCTTGATTTCCTCTTACAAGATAGCAAAAGCTTATAAGCTGGATATTATCCACACGCAGACAGAGTTTAGCCTTGGGCTTTTGGGGAAATGGATTGCTAGTGGTCTGCATATTCCGGTCGTTCATACCTACCATACCCAGTATGAGGACTATGTGGGCTATATTGCCAAAGGGCGCTTGATAAAGCCAAGCATGGTCAAGTATATCATCCGAGGTTATCTCAGCGACCTTGATGGGGTGATTTGCCCATCTCGTATCGTGCTCAATCTGTTAGAGGGCTATCATGTCAAGATTCCAAAGCGTGTCATTCCGACAGGTATCCCTATTGAGGAGTATGTCCGTGAGGACATCACAGAAGAAGACAGAGCAGAGCTGCGCCATGAGCTTGGGATTGCACCAGATGAGACCATGCTGATGAGTTTATCTCGTGTCTCCTCTGAAAAAAACATCCAAGCTATCTTCAAGAGCCTGCCTGATGTCTTGGCGCAAAATCCTAAGGTCAAGCTGGTGGTCGTTGGAGATGGTCCTTATCTCAAGACCTTAAAAGAGTTGGCTCGTCACTTGAAGTTAGAGCATGCTATTATCTTTACAGGGATGGTGCCCCATCAAAAAGTAGCTTATTATTACAAAGCATGTGACTTTTTCATCTCAGCGTCAACCAGTGAAACGCAGGGCTTGACTTATATCGAGAGTCTAGCCAGCCACCGTCCTATCATCGCCCAGTCCAATCCTTACCTAGACGATGTCATTGACCACAAGATGTTTGGGACACTCTATGCCAAAGAGTCGGATCTCGCTGCAGGTATCTTAGACGCTATCGAAAATACACCTGAGATGACCGAGGCTCGCTATCAGAAAAAACTATACGAGATTTCAGCGCAGCATTTTGCCCGCTCAGTCTACAGTTTTTACCTCGATGTTCTCATTTCTCAGGAAAATAAAAAACGCCGTAAACTCTCCATGGCGATGAAGAAAAATGGACCAAAGGTGAGTAAGACGTCTTATAAACTGCCTAAGCAAGTGCTAAAAATCACCGGCTCAACCTCTAAAAAGGTTATGCGAGCGCCTAAGCGGATGATTATGTCCATCAAAGATTTTCTGGATTAAGAAACCTTCTCGTTTATTCGAGAAGGTTTTTAGGATTAGTTAGAAGAGCTAGATGTTGCTTGGTTAATCATATCGTTAAACTGTTGCAACTGCTCTGCGGTCATGTGTGTCTTGTCATCTGCAAAGGCGCTATCTAGTTGTTCTTTGGTGAAGTCACTAGCGTTTTCTTTGACGTAGTTGTAGAGCTCTTCAAATTGCGATTGGCTGTATTTGTAGTGGGTCTCCATCAGGCTTGTGAGCTGTGTTGTGGATAGAACAGAGCTTGCTTCAGGTGCTTGTGGAGAAGTGTAGTCCACATCTTTAACTGTCATTTTAGCATTGAGTGATGAGATACCGAGCGTCTTACTGTTTTTAAAGACAAGAGAAGCGGTTGCTGTTTGCTTGCCATTTTTGTCAATGCTGATACGCAGGCTTGATTTGTTTGAGAGAAGTGAGCTGAGTGATAAATTGTCGCTAGCCTTGCTGTTACTTGACTTGATAGCGTCATTGAGGAAGCTTGATAGCGTTTTGACCGTCAAGGTCAAGATAGCATTGTCCTTATAAGTGCTAAAGTCATCATCGCTAAGAGTCTTGAGCCAAGAAACGTCTGTCAGACTAGTGTAGTCGTCAAACTTGAACTTGTTATCTGAAATGTCAGAAGCATTGATGTACTTGCCTGTAAAGTCCCCACCTTCAAAGGAAATCTGTGAAGACTGGTTGAGATTTTGCAGTTGCATGAGAGCATCAAGGTTCATATAAAGATTGTCCCCAATAGCGATAAACTCATAGCTAGGTAGTTTTGAGTCAAGCTGAGCCAGATCAATTTTAACGCTTGCTTTTTTCCCTTTTGGCGAAATGTTTACTGTGGTTGTAAAGGATTTGTTGTTGAGATTTTTCAGCGAGCTATCGTCTGTTTTGATGTCAGAGATAGTCGTTGTTATCTGATAAGCATGGTTTTTAGTCGTTGTGTTTTCTTCGATACGACTGATAAAGGAGTCTTTAGCGCTCTTGCCACAAGCGACCAGTAAAACCAGCAGTGGCAAAAGAAGAAGTAGTTTTGTTTTCTTCATGTAGTGTATCCTCGTTTGGCGATTGTACGCAGTTTATTCTTCTAGATTTTGGAGCGTTTGAAATTGACCGTTTTTAATCGCCTTGTAACCTTGCTCTTTAAGCGTTTTGGCACTGAGTTTGTAGCTGATATAGGCTATTTTTTTGTTTTGGCTGTTGCCGTCCGTTTGAGACCCTTGAAGAGCTAGCACCTCGTTTGGGTCAGCTTTTTTGTAGTTAATAGAGACCGTCTCAAGGACGTAATTTCCTTTGAATTCAAGTGTTTCTTTGACGCCTTTGACACCGTTGTAGGAGTCTTGGACCTTTTTGAGTTTAGCCTTGATAGTGTCTAGATTATCTGTTTTGGCGCTCTTTTTAAGCGCAGCGTAGGTGATACGGTTTTCAGCCGTTTGTTTGGTCACCTTATCACTGTCTTTTGCCATATAGTAGGTAATTCGCAAATCAGTGCCCTTTTTTTGGCTAAAGAGCTGAAACTCTTTTTTGACTGTCGTGCTAGCAAAGGCGCTAGGTGCGCTAACAAGCGTAGTCGTTACGAGTAGCAGACTCATAAAGAGCAAGGTTGTGATTTTTTTAGGCGTTAATGTCATTTTGACGCTTCCTTTCTAGTTTACCATAAAGCGAGTTCTTAATCTAGTGAAATTTGAAAATAAAAGCTAAAACTTTTGCATTAAAAAAGAGTGGAGGACGAAAAGCCTTCTCGCTCTGTATAGGTTTAGTGGAATTGCATACCACCATCAACAATAAGTGTTTGTCCTGTTATGTAGTCAGAGTCTTTGCCTGCTAGGAAACTAACAGCATTGGCAACATCCTCAGGCTCAGACAGACGTTTTAGGGCGATGTCTTTAGCAAAGGTTTGCATGCCCCACTCGTCATCCTTACCAGCGTTTTTGCCGACTTGGTGGGCAATGTCAAACATCATCGGAGTCTTAACGATACCGGGAGCATAAGCGTTGACCGTGATACCTTCATCGGCAAGGTCACGAGCGAGAGTTTGTGTAATCCCACGAATGGCAAACTTAGAAGAACCATAGACGGTTAGGTTTGGATTCCCAACGACACCTGCTTGTGAGGTAGCGTTGATGATTTTTCCGCCGTGTCCTAGCGCTTTAAAGTGTTTGTGCGCAGCCTGTGCTCCCCAGATGGTACCTCCGACATTGATGTCAAAGACATTCTGGAATTGCTCTTCTGTGATGGTATCAAGCGGTGTTGTCGGTGCGACACCAGCATTATTGATGACAACATGTAAGTCACCAAATGCTTCAACCACCTTGTCAAAAGCAGCGAAAACCTCGTCACGTTTTGCGACATTTGCCACAACGGCAATGGTGTCCTCGCTTGAGATAGCGTTCACAGCTTTTTGCGCTGTTTCGGCATTATAATCTAAAATCCCAACTTTAAAGCCATCTTCATGTAAACGCTTAGCAATGGCAAAGCCAATCCCTTGACCTGCTCCTGTTACAATAGCCACTTTAGTCATAATGTATTCTCCTTTTCATAACATAGACCATTAGAAAATTCTAATATAAGTGATTTCTTTCACGTTCAGTATAGTCTTTTTAGCCAGAAATGTCAATGAAAAAGCAACCGTTTTCCAGTCAACTATATAGGGCTTGAAAAAGTTTGATTTCGTGATATAATATTAGAGAAGACATGTCGGGTAGAAAACCTATCTTAAGAGCGAGCACTGGCTGGTGGAAAGGGTGCAGGATAGGCTTACTTGATACTCCTTCCAAGCTGTTATGAAAACATAATAGGGTAGTGCCTTATAGCTAGCAGAGGTCTTACATGGAGTTGTTCTTTGTGTGGACAAATGAAGGTGGTATCACGTTGCGACGTCCTTTTGGGGCGTCGCTTTTTGGTTTTTAAAAATATCGCCTTGAGCATTTAAAGCTAAAAAGACCACTGTAAATCCCCTTGCTTGAAGTCAGCTTGATGTCGACAATAAAACAAAAGGAGAGACTTTATGATTAACATTACTTTTCCAGATGGTGCTGTGCGTAGTTATGATGATGGCAGCACAACTTTTGAAATCGCCCAATCTATCAGCAATTCCTTGGCAAAAAAAGCCTTGGCTGGTAAGTTGAACGGTAAATTGATTGATACGACTCGTCCTATCCATGAGGATGGTAGTCTTGAGATTGTGACACCTGATCATGAGGACGCACTGCCTATTTTGCGTCACTCAGCGGCTCACCTCTTTGCGCAAGCAGCACGCCGTCTTTTTCCAGATATTCACTTGGGCGTTGGTCCTGCCATTGAGGACGGTTTCTACTACGATACGGACAATGAAGCTGGGCAAATCTCAAATGAAGATCTTCCTCGTATCGAAGAAGAAATGAAAAAAATCGTCAAAGAAAATTTCCCAAGCATTCGTGAGGAAGTCACTAAAGAAGAAGCGCGTGAGATTTTCAAAAACGATCCTTACAAGTTAGAGCTCATCGAGGAGCACTCTGAGGATGAGGGCGGACTCACGATCTACCGTCAAGGCGAGTATGTCGACCTCTGCCGTGGCCCACATGTGCCATTTACTGGTCGCATTCAAGTCTTTCATTTGTTAAATGTCGCTGGTGCTTACTGGCGTGGTGATAGCAACAATGCCATGATGCAACGTGTCTATGGTACCGCTTGGTTTGACAAGAAAGACCTCAAAAACTACCTCAAAATGCGTGAGGAAGCTAAAGAACGTGACCACAGAAAACTGGGTAAAGAGCTTGACCTCTTTATGATTTCCCAAGAAGTGGGACAAGGGCTTCCATTCTGGTTGCCAAATGGTGCGACTATTCGCCGTGTGCTAGAGCGCTACATCACAGACAAAGAGCTAGCGTCTGGCTACCAACACGTCTACACGCCACCTTTGGCTTCTGTTGAGCTTTACAAAACCTCTGGACACTGGGAACACTACAAGGAAGACATGTTCCCAACCATGGACATGGGAGACGGTGAGGAGTTTGTCCTTCGTCCGATGAACTGCCCACACCACATCCAAGTCTACAAAAACCATGTGCACTCATACCGTGAGTTGCCTATCCGCTTTGCAGAGCTTGGTATGATGCACCGTTATGAAAAATCTGGTGCTCTCTCTGGGCTTCAACGTGTGCGTGAGATGACCCTCAACGACGGTCACATCTTTGTCGCTCCAGACCAAATCCGTGATGAGTTTAAAAAGACTTTGCAGTTGATTATTGATGTCTATGAGGACTTCAACTTGACAGATTACCGCTTCCGCTTGTCTTACCGTGACCCTAAGGACACGCACAAATACTATGACAATGACGAGATGTGGGAAAATGCACAGTCTATGCTCAAAGCTGCGCTTGATGATATGGGTGTGGATTACTTTGAGGCAGAGGGTGAAGCAGCCTTTTACGGACCAAAACTAGACATTCAAGTCAAAACTGCCCTTGGTAATGAAGAAACACTCTCAACCATTCAGCTGGACTTCCTTTTGCCTGAGCGCTTTGACCTCAAGTACACAGGACCAGATGGTGAAGAGCACCGCCCAGTTATGATTCACCGTGGGGTTATCTCAACCATGGAGCGCTTCACAGCTATCCTCATTGAGACTTATAAGGGAGCTTTCCCAACTTGGCTTGCCCCTCATCAAGTGACGGTTATTCCGATTTCAACAGAAGCACACCTTGACTATGCTTGGGAAGTTGCCAAAGTCTTGCGTGACAAGGGCGTGCGTGTGGATGTGGATGAGCGCAATGAAAAAATGCAATACAAAATCCGCCAAAGCCAAACACAAAAAGTCCCTTACCAACTCATCGTTGGGGATAAGGAAATGGCAGACGGCACAGTCAATGTCCGCCGCTACGGCTCAAAAGCTACAGAAGTGCAAACAATTGATGCCTTTGTCGACACTATCCTAGCCGATATTGCCCGCAAATCTCGTGTGGAAAAAGACTAGAAACGTTTAGAAATGAGAAAGAAGATTAGATATGGATGTGTTTACACAGCTTTGGAAAGCTTTTGCCGATTTACCAATGGTAGAAGCTATTGCGCTAGGGGGTTCTCGCTCAACTTAGGTTTATGATGAAACGTCTGACTATGACCTGTATATCTACTGCTCATCTGTACCAGATGAGAAAATGCGCAAGGAAATTTTAGAGAAAACCTGCCAATACACAGAAATTGGTAATCACTACTGGGAATTAGAAGATGATTGTACTCTGAAAAATGGCGTTGATATCGACATTTTATATCGAAATATCTCTGATTTTACAGCTGACTTGGCAGATGTTGTAGAAGATGGTCATGCTAGGTGTGGTTATACGACATGCTTCTGGCATAATCTCTTGACGTGTAAGGTTCTTTACGACCCTCATAAAAAACTGGAGAAGCTCAAGAAGCGCTTTGATATTCCTTATCCTCAAACGCTGAAACAAGCCATTATCAAGCAAAATATGGATTTGTTAACAGGTAAATTGCCTTCCTACGATAAGCAAATGATGAAAGCCAGCCGTCGTGGTGATTGGGTCAGTGTTAATCACAGAATAGCAGCTTATCTTGCTTCTTATTTTGATGTTATTTTTGCTGTTAATGAACTGACACACCCTGGTGAAAAACGTATGGTCAGCTATGCCAAGGAGCATGCGAGCAAATTACCAGTTGATTTTGAGGAAAATATCAATAGTCTATTAGAGCTAGCAATGGCTGAGCCAATTAGCCTTAGCAAGTGTTTGACACAGTTGCATACTAATCTCAAAGAAATTCTCTAAAACCGAGCCGCTAAGATAGCGGTTCGGTTTCTTTTAAAGACAAGTTAACGATTTTAAGCTATACTAGACATAAAAGCGTCAAGGAGGGTGTATGGCTAAGGTTTATATTGCTGATGATGAAAAGAATATTAGAGAATTGATCGCTTCTTTTTTGCGAGAAGATGGCATTGAGGTGGAGCTGTTTGAGACGGGGGATCAGCTTTTGCTGCGTTTTTTAGAAGCGCCAGCAGATGTGGTGGTTTTAGATGTTATGATGCCAGGTAGCAGTGGCTTTACCATTGCTGAGAGTCTGCGTAAGCGCTCGGATGTGCCCATTATTTTACTGACAGCGAGAGATAGCGATAGCGACTTTTTAGAGGGCTTTAGCGCAGGAGCGGATGATTATTTTACCAAGCCTTTTTCCCCACTCAAGCTCAGTCTTCGTATAAAGGCGATTTTATCTCGTCAGCTGCAGCAAGATTTAGCTATCATGGTCTGCAACTCTCAAGCAAAAACCGCTCTGCTATTTACCAAGATAGTAACATCAAGCTAACCAATACAGAGTTTGAACTGCTCAAGCTCCTCCTTGAGCGCAAGGAGGAGGCTGTCTCACGTGATGAGCTGTTAGAGCAGGTTTGGGGCTATGAGAGTGATGTGGAGACGAGGGTGACAGATGACACTATCAAGCGCTTGCGCAAGAAATTAAGAGGAGTAGAGAGTCATGTCGTTATTGAAACGGTTTGGGGCTACGGCTTCAAACTCACCTACAAAGACTAAGAGAAACGGGCGCTTGCGACTGCGCACGACCCTCTTTTTGCAACCTTTTACCATTCTGCTGTTTTCTTTTGGCTTGATTTTTCTTTTGTTCAATGGTGCCATGCACTATGTCATCAATAGCCAAGCAGACAAGGCGATTGAGAGCCAATTTCACCAGCTGGATAGGCTTTTTATGGGGGAGAGCAGTGCTCAAAATACTACAAGGCCGATATTTAGCAGCACTTATGTCATTGTTGATCAAGAGTTCAAGGTGCAGTATGTCTCGGTAGCTTTAGGAGATGAGGAGGAGGCTTACTTTTCAGAGGAGATTGCCCGCTACGCTCATCAAAAGGACGAAGAAAAGCGTCTGTCTGATATGGACAACATTGGAAAAGTCACGCTTGATGATACCACCTACATGGTCAAAATGGCGACCTACACAGGCAAGCTAGAAAAATACTACATCAAGAAAAACAGTGGCAAACGCTCCCAGACCTACCGTGTCTTTGTCTTTGTCGATGTCAGTCCTGCTAGCTACCTTAGCTGGTGGCTGAATAGCTCGCTGTTTCTTTTGCTGGTCATCATCGGGCTTATTGCTAGTTTGTTCATTTACCTGACAGGTAAGCGTGTTGACAGTGCCTTTACCAGCTTAAAGGACAGTATTACTCGTCTAGGTAAGCGCCAAAAACTGGGTAAAAAAGAGGATCTGCCCTACGAAGAGTTTAATGACGTGATGACGACTGTTGCGAAGATGAGTGATATGATTGACGCCAATCAGCGTAGTCAACAGCTCTTTTTCCAGAATGCCTCGCATGAGTTGAGAACGCCGCTCATGTCCATTCAAGGCTATGCAGAAGGTCTTAAAGAAGGCGTGCTAAAGAATCCTAAAGAAGCGGCAGGTATCATCTACGATGAGAGTCAAAAAATGACAGAGCTGGTGGATGACATCCTTACGCTATCAAAACTAGAAACCATACAGACAAAGCTAAACCTAGAAAAAGTCGTCTTAGATAACCTCCTCTATGATGTTAGCTGGCGATTAAAGCACAAGGCAGACGAGAGAGGCTTGGTTTTTGACCACGATTTTCACGATGACAATTGTGAGCTGGTGCTTGATGAGATGCTTGTGGAGCGTGCCTTTCTCAATATCATCAGCAACGCCGTCCGCTATGCTAAGCACACCATCACTCTCAGTACAGAGCTTCTGGAGGACAAAGTTGTGGTGCATATCACAAACGACGGTCCTGAGATTAGCAGGGAAACGCAAGAGCATATCTTTGAGCGCTTTTACAAAGGGGATAAGGGGCAGTTTGGCATTGGGATTTCCATGACCAAGGACATTATCGAGCGCCACGGTGGGGAGATTTCTCTAAGGTCACAAGCTGACAAGACAACCTTTAGTGTGGCACTACCACTTGTGGCAAATTAGTCTAAGATTTTGCCACAAATCTGCCACAGTTTTTCTCAGAACTTACCGAGAACTTTTGCCTGGCTTTGAGTATACTAGATATATCATTACAAACGAGGTAACGTATATGTCATTTAAAAAATCACTAAAAGATAATAGCCAAAAAGTACAGAAAAGTTTGACCAAAAACTGGAAGAAAACCGTGTTGTTTAGCTCAGCTTTTCTAGCGGTAGGGGGTGCAGGAGTTGCCATCGGTAGCAAAGTCGCTGACCATCAAGAGCATGGCGATCGCATGAGTCGCAGCTATGACAAGCTGGACAGCTCAAAAAGCTACGGTGCACCCCAATTTAAAAAAGGTATGGGACATGGCTCTTATCAGTACGATAAGCAAAATGTCATGACCTATGACGAGTGGAAGACTGCAGTGGAAAACTCAAGTCTCTCAAGCAGTGATAAAAAGACTTTCCTTGCAGCTCTTGAAAAATCAAAAGACAAAATCACAAAGGCCAGTGACCTGTCCACTCAGCTCGACAAACTCTACACCGATAACTTAGAAAAATTGGACAAAGAGCTGGAAACGCTGGTGTCAAAAAACAGCAGTCTCTGGCAAAAAGTTGACGACGCTGATGAGCTGCGCTCACTTTCGGGCTTAGACCTCGATGATTTGACAGACTTAAAGCAGTCTATCAATGAAAGTAGCCTCTCTTCTAGTGAGAAATCAACCTTGCAAGCAGACTTAGACAGTATCAAAAAGCTCAAAGAGCAATATTCAACAGCCTATGCGACTTATGTTGAAAAATCAGCAGAGCTTGAAAAAGAACTGGAAACTGCCCAAAAAGCTGTGACCACTAGCTTAAAAGACAACAAAGTCACAAACAGCATGATTTCAGAAGTTGTCGGTCGCCCGTCCATGTCCTTTGACTGGGATGATAAAGATGATGATAATGATAGTGACACAGACGAAGATTAAAAAGTAAAGAAAGAAACTCATTTGAATGAACAGCTCCCTGTCAAGTAGACAGTGAAATAATAAAATGATTAAGCAACCTGATTCCTGAATTCAAAAGGAGTCA
>NZ_JBCLSK010000012.1:0-46891 GCF_041225505.1 Streptococcus hyointestinalis
TATCCTAAGAAAGTATTAGATTACAAAACTCCCAGAGAGGTGTTATACGCTGGCTAACTTGGACTTGAATTTTGCCTTTATGGTAGCGGTTTATTTTCTTTTGAAAAAGCACAGCAAAACCATTGAAAAAAAAGCTGAAAAAGAGTAAGATAAAAGGTGAATTGTTTTTTAAATAAGGAGAATATGATGTCACATATTTCATTTGATTATTCTAAAGTATTGGACAAGTTTGTCGCACCTCACGAAGTCGAGTATTTCCAACCACAAGTTAGCATTGCAGACAGCATGCTTCGTAATGGGACTGGACCTGGTGCAGATTTCCTAGGCTGGCTTGACCTTCCTGAAAACTACGATGAAGAAGAATTTGACCGTATCCTAAAAGCTGCTGAAAAGATTAAATCAGACAGCGAAGTCTTGGTGGTTATCGGTATTGGTGGTTCTTACCTTGGAGCAAAAGCAGCCATTGATTTCTTGAACAACCACTTTGCTAACCTTCAAACTGCCGAAGAACGCAAAGCACCACAAATCCTCTACGCTGGAAACTCTATCTCTTCAACTTACCTAGCAGACCTTGTTGAGTACGTACAAGACAAAGAGTTCTCTGTTAACGTTATCTCAAAATCAGGGACAACAACAGAACCAGCCATCGCCTTTCGTGTTTTCAAAGAGCTTTTGGTGAACAAATACGGTCAAGAAGAAGCCAACAAACGTATCTACGCTACAACTGACCGTGTCAAAGGTGCTGTCAAGGTTGAAGCTGACGCTAACAACTGGGAAACATTTGTCGTTCCAGATAACGTTGGTGGACGTTTCTCAGTGCTTACAGCTGTAGGACTTCTTCCAATCGCAGCTTCAGGTGCTGACTTGAATCAATTGATGGCTGGAGCAAACGCTGCTCGTAAAGACTTGTCATCAGACAAGATTTCAGAAAACATCGCTTACCAATACGCTGCTGTTCGTAACGCCCTTTACCGCAAAGGCTACACTACTGAAATCTTTGCTAACTATGAGCCATCTCTTCAATACTTTGCAGAATGGTGGAAACAATTAGCTGGTGAGTCAGAAGGTAAAGACCAAAAAGGAATCTACCCAACATCAGCCAACTTCTCAACTGACCTTCACTCACTTGGTCAATTCATCCAAGAAGGAACACGCAACCTTTTTGAAACAGTTGTTCGTGTTGACAAACCACGCAAAAACGTGATTATCCCAGAACTTGATGAGGATCTTGACGGACTTGGTTACCTTCAAGGAAAAGACGTTGACTTTGTTAACAAAAAAGCAACAGACGGTGTGCTTCTTGCCCATACTGACGGTGGTGTGCCAAACACATTCATCACTATCCCAGAACAAGATGAGTTTACTCTCGGTTACCTTATCTACTTCTTTGAGCTTGCCATTGCTGTTTCAGGTTACCTTAACAGCGTCAACCCATTTGACCAACCAGGTGTTGAAGCTTACAAGAGAAATATGTTTGCCCTTCTTGGTAAATCAGGATTTGAAGATCTTAGCGCTGAACTTAACGCTCGTCTCTAATCCTAAAAAAGCTCTCCTTGAGAGCTTTTTTTGTGTCTTATCCCCAATTGACCAAGAGGTAAATCAAGCTGGAGCCAAACATGTCGGCAAGAGCATGTACCAAGAAGAATGGCAGGAGATTTTTGACCAGATATTTGTAGACGAAGTAGTAGAAAAGTCCGACCACCACACCAATGATGAGAGCTGAGGTCATGCCTTGGTAGGTGTGAAATGAGATACGGATGATAGTGGAGTAGACGAGAACCAGCCATTTATGCTCGTCCTTGACGCTAGTTAGTAACCCAAGGAAGAAGAACTCTTCGTAAAAACCGTTTAAAAGGCTATAGAGGATGAGCATGGGCGAGAGGGCTAAGATTTTCGTGACAACAGCCCCAAAGCTCCAATCAATAGCGCCCAAAATTTTAGGGTCAAAGTAGTTGTAGTAGCCTGTGACGCTGTAAAATACGTCTGAAATCAAGCCCATAGCTGCAAAGACAAGGGGCACCCACAAGAGCACAGACCAAGACAGACGGATAGGCAGACTCTTGAAGTCAAAATGACGAAACTTGAGGTAGACAAAGGTCAAGACAAGCATGCAGCTTTGAAAGATAAAGTTTGGTAAATAATCAACCGCCGCCCCGACAGAGCCTGAGTCGCCAGTCTTGATAAAACCGAGTAAGATAGCATTGGATTTGAAAATAAACCAACCAAATAAAATGAGAGTGACCACTAAAATATCATACCATTTGAGGTATCTGTATGTGTCAGCTGTTTGCGTGTTTTCCATAGGATAATCTCCTTTCCTTTCAGTCGATAAGCAGGCTGATATCATATACTGTTAAGCGCTTACAAACTCATTCTACCACTTTCTTTCAGCGCTGACCATATGAAATCCATTAAAAAAGTTTCCTAGGTGTCATTTTTTTGAAAAAAACTTTTTGAAACCGCTTGACAATATATATATATATATAATTATTTTAAGGAAAATTTAAGGTTGGGAGAATCTTTATGGCAAAAAATGGAAAATCATCGAAAAAACCAATCTATAAACGCATTTGGTTTTGGCTCTTGGTCATTGCACTACTTGCCTATGTAGGTAAACTAGGAGGTAATTCGTCTAAGACGCAAGAAGAAACAAAAGTGACAGCCACTTCTTCGAGTTCTTCAAGTAGTACGGAGGAGTCATCTACGTCTAGCAGTACATCTAGTAGTTCTTCAACTGCTGAAAGTACGACAGCAGAGAGTAGCACGACTGTGGTGAGTAGTTTTAATCCAGTGGATACTTCGGATGCTACAATCGAGAGTATCGCAACCTACGATGACTATCTCACAATGTATCAGTTAATCGTCAATGAGTATTTGAGCAATTACGAAGCAGCTATGGCACAATATGGTCTCACAGATGCTACGACATTCCAGTCAATGAGAGACGGCGTTGAAGAAGGCATTGCGCAACAAAAACAAGCCTACGGTGCTATGAGAAGGTCGCCTATCGTTGGGAAATCGGATTTAGTTCAATTTTTAAAAGATTATCGTGACGAGCTAAATGCGTACGTAGCACAAATGAGTTCAGCATTGCAATAAGGAAGTGGTGAGGAATGACATCAAGAACAAAAGGGTGTTTAGGAACGATAGTGTTTATAGAGACTCTTTTTTGCTAGAAAATACATAATATTTGACAACGCTTTCAAAAAGTGAGATGATAGAGCATATCACAAAAGGAGGTATTCCTATGTCAGAAGAAAAATTAAAAGCCAAACTGGACCAAGCCGCTGGTAGCTTAAAAGAAAAAGTAGGCAAGGTGACAGGTGACAAAAAGTTAGAAGCCGAAGGCTTTGTTGACAAGACAGTTGCTAAAGGCAAAGAGCTGGCAGACGACGCCAAAGAAACAGTAGAAGGTGTCGTTGACAGCATTAAGGACAAACTGAAATAAAAAGAGGACTCTAGTTACAAAACTAGAGTTCTTTTATTGAGGTTCATATTTTGCCTAGAATACGCTTTTATGAGAATTAAGACTACAATATTTGGAAAATTCTGTTATAACGCTAATTCAATTTTTTTAATGGATTTGAAAGGTGTAAAAAGGCTTTAAATCAAGGTTTTTAAGATTTTTCTTTTTAGAGCGAACTTGTGGATAGGTGTGGATTTTGGGAATTAGTCGGGGAAATTAGTGGGGATTTTTTGCTGTCAATTGATGGCTTGCATGATGGTTTGTGTAACGTTGCTAGCCACCTCATCTTTGATGTGAGTGTACTTTTCAGTCATGTAATGAGTAGAGTGACCAAGCGCAGCCGCCATGTGGGCGATAGGCACGCCAGCGATAACGCCTTGTGTAGCAAAGAAGTGTCTCATCATGTGCGGCGATACTTTGCTATCTAGCTGATTATTAACCTTGTCAAAAAGATATTGCAAGTGTCCCACTGGAACGGGCTCTCCAAAACGTTTGTGTGTTTCATAGGCGACACGGAAAAGAAAATCTTCTTTTGATAAAATATGGTTGCACTGTTTGCCAATCTGATAAGATTGTTTAATAGCATAGTCAATAAAAGCTGATGTTTGGTCATCTGCTATTAAGGTACGCCTTGATGATTGTGTTTTAAGGGCTTTACCGTTTTTACGTCTTAGTGTGCGGCTTTCTGTTATCGTGATGGTGTATAATCCATCGGTGCGCTTAATGAAATCAGAAAACTTGAGTCCGGCAACCTCACTACGGCGTAGACCTAAATAGGTCAGTCTAACCATGGTATATTGATAGTCGGTCAATATGGAGCGTGCTGTCTCATCCCACGCCTTGAACTCTTCCAAAGATAAGCGCTTGTTTTTAGATGGTTTACTACTTTTGCCAATATAAATACCATTAATGGGGTTGTCATCAAGGTATTTATTTGTGACAGCATCGTTAAACATGGCGTTAAAAATACCATGAGATTGCTTAACGGTATGGAAAGTGAAACGTTTTAAAAGATCGTTAATGTACATTTCATACTCATGACGTGAGACATCTCTCATTTTGACTTTACCATATCGCTCTTTAAAGCGGTGAGTATAAGCCTTGTCTTTATTAGAGATGGTGTCTGGCGCCCATCTACCTGTCTTGATACGATTTTCACAGTACATAGCCCAGTAAGCGTCCACCGTGAGATTTTTGTCAATAGCGTACTCGTTATTTCGTGCTTTTTGCTCAATGTCAGAGAGTACAGAGCGTGCTTGAGAGAGCGTTTTTAGTCCGCTCTTGGTAATTTCTTTTTTCTTGCCCTGAATAATAACAGTCTTTCTGACATAGTAGAGTTTGCCTTTTGCGTTAGTGTAAGTGAAAATATTTGGGTATTTTGTTTTGATGTATTTCATTATGTTTCTCCTTTTAAAAGTGACTTCTGGACAAGGTCTTTTAAGGGAGAATGGTTGATATCACCTCCTTTCATGGTAAAATAGAGTATAGAAAAACAGAGGTACAGAAATACAGTACAGTATAAGTACCTTGGTTTATATTAGTGGATAAGTCTCACACTCAAACTTGGCGGGGAGAGTTTGGGGCTTTTTTATGCTATAATCTTCTTAATAGTAATAAATAAGATTTTTTGGAGTAACTATAATATGAAATATACTAAAATTATTCTAATTGTTATTTCTTTAATTTGGACATCCATACATATTTACTCAGCTATTACTTCTCCTAATGTTGTCAATTTTACTAGTTTTCTTGGAATAATACCGATAATAGCAGGTTTGTACTCTGAGATAGATTGGATATACATAAATTGGAACAAACTAAGAGCATATCTATTTTTAAAAACTGTTTCTTTTGCTCCAAAAAGTTATAAATATATTGATGACAGTATTGAATTTTCAGACTTAGAATCATTAGTAAGGTCATCTCTAGATACAAACGATTATATGGTTGAAGAGGCATATGTGAAAAGGACTGAAGAAGACTTGTACATGAGAATATCAAAAGATGGTTTAAAAAGTGACTTAACCTTGAATTTTCATAAAAAAGCAGATGGATGGCTCCTCATATTTAAAATTGACTATCAACTTGCTTATAGAGATGTCAATAAATTTTGGAAATCGTTTATTAGTATTCGTAATGAATTGTTTTCACAATTCGCAAAAATGCCAAACAGTAAGGAACGTTATGATGTCACAATTCAGACAACAAAAGAAAAAAATTATAATCCATTCTATAGATTGACTGTAAAACACATTGGTAAATCTGAAATCAAAAGCTTTAACCTGAAATTTACTGATAACAAATTAACAGTTACAACTAATATGAATAAGATTCATGGAACATCTTCAAATTACCAAGATATTGAAAAACTTATCAAAGAATATATTCCGCTTTCTCGTACTTAATGTAACATTCCAATTTTTATTAAAGTTGCAATTGCAAATTCTAACATTGGATACTCTTTCTGGTCAGAGAAATCCGTCAATGATGTGAAAGATAAAATTGTACCTGATTGAGTTAGCATTATTGTACGAGATTTCCCGAGAATATCTAAGGTTCCTATAATTTTTGTTGCTTCATCATTATCTAAGGCTTCTATTGCTTCGTCGTTAACATCTACTTCATCACCAGAAAAAGACTTACTGGATACACCAGCGTCGTTACTATTAAATGAAACGCCTTTTGTTTGCGGCATCATATTAGAGATAGTCTTCAAATCAAATTTTAATGAAGTATATCTGATTTCTAAACCATCTATTTTTTCGAGCTCTTTTAAAAACTTTTTGGCAATTGGAGTTGTTGTGCTTAGAAATAATAGTTGATCTGACGAAGAATAAAAAATGTCAAACTCGAAAGCTTTTTGGTATTTTTCATATTGTTGGTATTCATCAGCCTCAAGATTATAAACTAAAATCTCATCATCAATAGTTTTTGTATAACTACCTTTAAATTTTACGAATGTCTTATTTTCGATATTTAAAGTTTTACTAGTTTTAGAAATAGAGCCAATTGTTACATTGGCTTTTGTTATGTCTGTTTTTCCATCAGGAATGTCAAATTGTTGGACTTGTCTAACAGATATAGAAGTAGCTCCCATGTTTTTTTCCTTTCTCCAGCTTTTAGTGTGGTTCAGTGGTTGCACATATTTGTTTTTTAATTTTCCATTGGCATAAAGTTACCAACGATTTTACCGATGATACGAGGTTCTTCATCGTAAGGAGCAAATTTGTCAGCGTACTTTTTATTAAGAGAGACGAGGCGTAAGCCGTCTTTTTCTTTGTAAACTTTCTTGATGTAACTTTGTCCGTCCCAGTCCACGGCATAGATAGCTCCATCATAGTCAAATCCTGTACCTTTGATGAGGGCAACAGAGCCATTGAGGTATTCTGGCTCCATAGAGTCACCGTAAACCCAACTAGCCAGATCGTGGTCTATCTCTTCGTCAAAGTAGACTGTATCATAGTTTCTATCCTCAAAGTAAGCTGTTCCGATACCAGCGGATAACTTTTCATAGACGTGATACTCAAAGAGTTCTTCCTCAACAGCATCATCATTATTCATCTCTTTCACAAGCTTTATAGACGTGTCTACAAGCTTGTCACGTCGTTTGTCGTCTAACTGAGTATAATTGTCCGTCAGACGTGCTAAACGCAAATCTGAGGGCTTCTGTGGGGATTGTGGGGTGGTATTCGTATAAGTTAAAGAAACACCATCAATTTCTTCAGGACGGATGTTTAATATTTTACAAATTTTAAAAATTGTCTCTGCTTTTGCATTTAATATTCCTCTTTCTAGTATTGAGCGCATAGTTGTATATGGAATATCATTTTCAATAGCAAATGCTCTTATACTGTTATATTTGTGTTCAATCATTCTTTTTAATTCAGTTTCATTCATGTATTGTCTCCTTTTCTCTATTATATCATACGAAAAATCGTACGTAAAGAAAGAAAAAGTAAAAAAAAGCAAGAAAAACTATTGACAACATACGAAAATTCGTATATAATATACTCGTAAGGTTGAGAAAGGCAATCTTAGACAAGGAAACTAGTAGAAAGGAACTCATAATGAGAAAACGTTCAAGCAAACGAAAAAAGCTCAGTAGTGAGAAAAAGGTGACACTAATGATTGCTCTCATCAATCTAGTCATCGCACTACTAAGCTTGCTCGAAAAAATCTTAGAAAAGTTCTAAGGTTCACATGTTAGTTGAGGGGCGTAAGCCCCAAGGCTAACTATGTATTCTCATTATATCAAAAGGTGTCAAAAAATGGAAGATAAAACCTATCGCATTTTGTTTTGGTTTATTATTGCTCTTACTATTTTAGCTATTATTATTACAATTGCTATCTAGTAAAAACCTTAAAAAGAGAGGGGATGAGGGGTGCATGAGACCAAATAGGTATCCGTATAGCAGAAAAAAGTCTATCTAACGATAGACTAAGTGTGATTATCAGATTACCAGAGAAGTCAAATTTAATGTCTGCAATTTTTGGGGTTGTTTTTATCATAGCTTCTTTATAGGCACCACCTCCGATAGGTTTCATAGCTTCTGACATTTTATTGAATTGTTGTGCTAATTGTTGACTTTGTTTAACAACATCAATATTGTCAGGTTTAATTAGATCAATAGCTTTCGCTAGATTATTTGCAGCATTAAAGAATTCTTTGTTCAATTTGTTATCGTATCGGCTTTTTATCCGATACTTCTTACAATTTCTTGCAAGTTCAGCATATATCTTCATCTCGTAGAGATGCTGGGCGCTCGTGGGTTAATTAACCTATGCGTTGCACTTTTCCTATTAAGGACTTAGCTCAGGGTTACCTTATCATTTGACTTAGGCTTTCTCTGAATTCACCCAGTACAGAAAATGTATCACTACATTAACGGGCAATCTAAAGATATTGTATCAGAAATGTATGTGATTTACAACATTTAGCTGTATGTCTAGAAACGCAACACTATATATTGTATGGGAGGTAAAAATGTGGCAAAAACTACAACAAATTATGCTTGAGAGAAATCTCAATATGAACAGACTAGCAACGCTGTCTGGCATTAACAGAAGTCAGTTTAGCGATTTAAAGAGTGGTAGGATAAAGTATTTATCTTGGTCGAACATGGAAAAAATTGCTGACGCACTAGATGTTAGTCTAGACGAATTCAGAAAGGGGTGAGGGGTGTGCAGAAAAATATAGAGAAAATCAGAAAAAAAGAGAATGTAACGTTAGTTGACATGGCTGATTTTTTAGGTGTAGATTATCGTACTATACGTGAAAAAATCGATGGGAAGTCTGATTTTAAATTTGGAGAAGCAATGGCTATAAGAAATCGTTTTTTTCCTGAGTATGACGCAGAATTTTTATTTTCAGACGTAGGCTAATTTTTTTATCTCAATATACGAAAATTCGTATAATTTTAAAACTGAAAGGAACAACATGCAGGAAATTTATAACTTTCACGGACAAGAAGTCCGAACATTAACAATTGATAACGAACCACTAGCGCTTAAAAATTTTAAAAATCAGGAGGAAAGAAAAATGCTACTAACCGCAGCACTTATCTTAAATTTGATAGCCAACATTGCTATTCTAGCAATTATCATCAAAATGGGGAACGAATAATTGATGTTTCCTGAATTTATGGATACGCTTATCAGCTGTTATCTTTACTGTGTGTGGTTTTTCATCTAGGTAGTAAGAAAAACTCTCTCTGCTAGCAGGGAATATCTCAGTCTCATGCTTGAATGGGCTAGACTCCCAGCCACTATCTAGCGGAAAGTACGGAGTTGGTAAGGATAGGGTCATCCCCATCATATCAGTACTATAGCTCCCATATTCGTCTCTGTGCTTTGTGAAGGGGTCGAAATTGTTATCAGTTAATAGTTTCCCATCTTTGCTATAAAGTTCAACATTCTTAATAGTAACAGATACATTGGAGAGATTGCTGATGTCAAATTCGTAAAGCGTGTCATATCCATCATCCACTCTGTTGAATGAGCAGTTAGACAGCTTTAACTTGACCATATTGTAATAAACAGAGTGTAAAAGAGCTACTATCGAGATAATTAGGGCTAGAACACCAACGACTGTATTAAAAAATTCCATAAGTTCAACTCCATTTTTTGATTATATTATACCAAATTAGAAAGGAAAGTTATGAACGAAATTATCAACGTTACTTTAAACGAAAATCAAGAACCTGTTGTATCTGGTCGGCAGTTGCATAAGGCGCTAGAGGTTAAGACGGCATATAAAGACTGGTTTCCTCGCATGGTAGGGTACGGCTTTACTGAGAATGAGGACTTTTGCTCAAATTTGAGCGAAAGTACGGGTGGTCGTAGAGCAACAGACCACGTTTTAAAACTTGGCTATTAAAAAAGCCACTGAAAAATCAGCGGCACACAAAAAATACTTAACTAAATTATACCACAAAAGGAGGCTGCTATGGGGAACTTTTTAGAAAGTTTGTCTGAATGGATAAAGCAGACTGTGAAAGCAGCTGTTAAGGAATTGCTGGATTTAGAGCGTTCCAAGGAAGGTAACGGTCTAATGAATATCAAGGAAACCTGTGAGTTTCTAGGGATTTCAACTAGTTGCTTTGAGGAGCATTATCGCTATAAAGCAGGCTTTCCAAAAGAGCTACCAGCCAAACGCTGGTCACGCTATGCCATCATCGAATGGCTCAAAAAACAATACTAAAACACGACTTCTGGACAAGGTCGCAATAAATAAGGAGAACACAACAATGAAACTATTTAACTTTATTTTCAGTAAGAAACAAGAACAAGTGGAAGTACCACGTCGTGAATGGCAAAGTTGGGAAAAGTCAAAAGAAGCTTACAATAAAGCTCACGGCATTTCAGAGGACAGTTTGATTTAGAGGAGTGAGATGATAGACCTTTGAAAATTGAATATGGGTGCGTTGGAAACAAGTTTTTTCAAAAAAATAAAAATGTATTGCGAAAACTATTGACATAACGCAATACATAATGTATAATAGTGACATAAGGTTGATAAAGGAGCAATCTTAGACAAGGAAACTAATAGAAAGGAGCTATGAACTTGAAAAAGGACAACAAAAAAGAAGAGCTTGCCATTCTCTTAATCAAATTTGAAATACTCAAAACGATTTTAGAGATTGTGGAAGCACTTCTCAAAAAATAAAACCTTAGCTAAGCAGGGGCGAAAGCCCCGAGGCTTGGCGTTGTTCTTAGTATATCAAGTTCAAGATTAAAAAGCAATGAAACAATTCAAAATTTTAGTTGTGATTTTACTTGTATTACATGCCATTTTGTCTGTAATACAAGGCTTTGATTTACTGAATACAGTTGATTTAGTAATCACAATTTTATTAGCTTTCCTTGTCATATCAAATAGCAAGGAGGACTAATATTGACGAAAAAAATGGGGCGACCTCTAAAGGGTTCTGAACCAAGAAACAAAAGCCTAGCTATTCGTTTGACCCAAACAGAGTTTGATGACATAACAAAGTTATCTCAAGAAATGGGGATTTCAAAAGCAGAAGTTGTTGTTTCTGGTATCGAGCTTCTTAAAGAGAGGTAAAAAAAGAGCTCAACGTGTAAGCCTGAGAAACTTTACACACGTTGAGCGAACAACGCACCCATATTCATACGAAAATAGGCACGTTTTGATTATATCATAGCGTACCTGTTTTCAGCAACCCTAAAAAACAGGTACGCTTTTTGTGTACCTTGAAAACGAAAGGACACATCATGGAGAAAATTTATACCTTAACTGAAAGTCAACTGGAAGAAATCATCGCTCAACGGATGAGCCATAAACCTATCACCCCACAGGGCTTGTTTAAAGAGGTGAGCTTTAAAGGGGATGAGTTATTAGAAATCAATCAGAAATATCCTGATGTCGTAGAGAAATTGAGAAACGATTGGAATGTACGCTCTGTTGACCCTGCAAAGTTTATTTACACGAATGCACCGCAGTACAACGAAGTGATAAACGAAACCAGCTACCATACCTTGGGCTTTGCGCAAGTTCACAACGCTGTCAGAATGTTAGTGCTACATGTTTTCGGTAAGTCTCAGAATAAAGAGCTAACGGCAGAAGAATATGAAATGGCACAAGCGCTTTATACAGAGTTGAAAGACTGGTACATTCGGTCATACGATAAGCGATTAGAAACATTAGAAAGCTGAGGTGGCTAGGATGGATTTTACTGAAGAAACAGTCACTTTAAAACGCAGCGAGTGGCAAAAGATAATTGCAGAGCGTGACTACTACATCAAAGAGAATGCAGAGTTAAATGCTGTGATTGATAGCATTTTAACAGCAGTGCATAATTGGAAAGGCGGAAAATAATGATTACACAAGCAGAACGTGTTCGGAATTTTTACAAGGGACACCCAAAAGCTGACTATAAAGAGGTAGAGGAAGCGACTGGTGTTCCTAAAACAACTATTAGAGTTTATGTCTCAAAGGACATCAAAGCAGGTCGTTGTGTACGTGATAAAGATGGCAGTCTCAACTATTCTAGCTATTTTCAAGATAGCGACGAAAAAGCAGAGTTGAGAGAGTGGCAGAATGAGGTTCGTCGTGAACTGATTGACCAGCTTTTGGAAGCTAACCGCCACGAGACAGCGAGCGATCAAATCCGCTTGAATGCAAAGGAAATCAATAAATTACTAAACGAGGTGACGAAATAATGGCTACATTATACGAACTTGAAGACAAATACAACTTTCTTTACAACATGGACTTTGATGAAGCAGAGGGCGATGATTGGTTGAAAGAGATTGAAAGCGTTGAAGCCGACTTTGAAACCAAGGCTGAAAACATCGCCAAAATGCAAAAGAACAAAAAGGCTGACATCGAAAGTCGCAAGGCTGAAATCAAGCGTCTGCAAGACTTAAACAAGCGTGATGAAAATACCATCAAACATACAGCCAGCTATCTCAAAAACAGCATGGAAGCCACTGGCAAGCTGAAATTTCAAACACCACTATTTAGTTTTTATATCAAGAAGAATGCGCCAAGTCTTAACATTGAGACTGAAGAGCATATCAGCGATGAATACTACAAAGTTGAAAAGAAACTGGATAAAAAAGAATTGCTAGCTGACATCAAAGAGGGCTTACTTGTCGATGGTGTTAGCGTGAAACAAACGGAAAGTTTGGTGATTAGATGATATTTTACAAGAAGTATTTTGATGTTGACGATTTAAACAAAGACATCCGCAGCAACCCACAGTTGCTGCATGAAGTTGAAGGCTACACTGGCAATAGTATTTTAGTCAAGTGGGCAGGACTGTCGACAAAGGAGTTTAAAAGGGAATGAAAATAACTAAAGCGACTAATATCGAACTTACTAAGAACTGGCGGGTACTAGTCTATGGTAAAGCTGGACTAGGTAAAACATCGTTAATCCGATATTTAAAAGGAAAAACAATCGTTTTGTCTCTTGATAACTCACATAAAGTTTTGCAAAATGCACCAAACGTTGATGTTAGGACTATTGATGATGAAGGGCGCATATCGTTTGACAGAGAACACCCCTCAGAAGACATAACACTGTTTTTGAGAGAAGTGGATGAAGTGATAGATCAGTACGATAATTTAGTCATTGATAACATTTCTAGTTTTGAATCTGATTGGTTTATTGAACAAGGACGTAGTTCTAAAAATGGTATCAGTAACGAGATACAACATTATAATCAATGGACAAACTACTTTTTGCGGGTTTTGTCAGCCATCTATTCAAAACCAATCAACATCTATATCACAGCATGGGAAGAAACCAGAGATTTAAGCTTGGAAACAGGGCAGATTATTACGCAGTATGTTCCAGAAATTCGATCTAAAGTTTTAAATAAACTTTTAGGACTTACAGATGTTGTCGGGCGTATTATCGTCAACCCGAAGACGGATGAACGTGGGCTGATTTTAGAGGGGTCGGAGGGCACTTACGCTAAAAACAGGCTGGATAACAGGAAGGCTTGTAAGATGGAGGAATTATTTGAGTTTACAGTTACGTGATTACCAGCAAGAACTGGTTGATGACATCAAAAAATCAATGATTGCAGGTAATAAAAGTATTATCGTGCAATCACCACCACGCTCAGGGAAAACAGTAGTCATGGCATACATCGCTAAACAAGCAACCGCAAAAGGCAATCACGTCTTGTTTTTCAGTCATCGTAAAGAAATCAATGAACAAGTCGAAGCGACCTTTTCAAAATTTGGTGTTGATATGGACTTAGTCACCATTGGCGGGGTCCAGTCACTAGTTAGACGTCTTGATACGTTACCAATCCCAGAAATCATTTTGATTGACGAAGCGCACCACAGTAAAGCTAAGTCCTATGCGAAAATTATTAACTATTTTTCACAGGCTTACAAGTTGCTTTTTACAGGGACACCAATCCGATTGAATGGTGAAGGTTTTGATGACATTGCAGACGATTTGATTGTCGGAAAATCGGTGAAGTGGTTGCAAGAACACAATCGCATCGCTATATTTCGCTACTATGCACCATCAATGATTGATACTAGCCTTTTAAAGAAGAGTTCTGGAGACTTTACTAAGGCTTCTGTGGATGAGGCGATGAGGTCCGTTATTTACGGCGATGTTTTAAAGCATTATGAGCGATTAGCTAAAGATAAACAAGCTATCGTTTATACACACAACGTAGAAGCCTCTAAAAACGTTTCTGAGGCATTTAATCAAGCAGGGTATAGTTCTATAGTTGTCAGTGGTAAAACGCCTAAAAACGAACGTGAGAGGGCTATGCGCTCATTTAAAAAAGGGGAACTGAAAATCATGGTGAACTGTGAGTTATTCACAGAAGGCATTGACCTGCCAAACGTAGATGTTTGCATTATGCTGCGCCCTACGAAATCTTTATCACTATATTTACAGTTTGCCATGCGGCCCCTAAATCCACGAGAGGGGAAGGTAGCAACTATCATTGACCACGTCGGCAATGTGGAGCGATTTGGTTTACCGAACATGGACAGAAATTGGACGTTGGAAGGCTCTAGCCAAAAGAAGCAGAGTGCCAAGGTTGGTGAACCCACCACCAGAGTTTGCGAGGTGTGCTATGCGACCTATTGGAGCGCAGAGCGAGTCTGCCCAGAATGTGGGCACGTTAATGAGCTAACAGTCAAAGAAATCGAAGAGATTAAAGAGGCTAGACTCATTGAAATTACTGAAAAACGCTTGGCAAAAATTCGTGATAAAGTCAGCACCTACGCTGACCCTGGGGAATGTCAAAGCATGGAAGAACTAAAAGAGTACCGAAAACAACACGGCTATAAGGCTGGTTGGGTCTGGTACATGGCTAAAAAAATTGGAATTTTATATTAAAGGAGACTATACATTATGTTTGCAATAGATTATTCACAAGCACAAGAATTTGCGTCAATTACAGACGGTACTTACGAAACTTTCATTGATAAAGCTGAGCAGGATGCAACCAAAAAAGGGGCTGATTTCTTAAACATCCATTTTCGTATTCGTTCAGATTTTGAGCAAGAGTTTAAAAATAATGTTATTTTCCATCGTATTTTCGCTAAAAAAGCAGACGGAAAATATCCAGCTGGGGCGATTATGAATTTGGCAAAACAGGCTGGTATTCCAGACGGAACACGCTTTGCGTCACTAGATGATTACTTAAAACAGTTAGTCGGAAAGCCTATCAAGGTCACTGTCAAAAATGAAAAATCAGAGTATGAAGGCAAAACATATGACAATCTAAACGTCAAACGTATCGAAAAATCGGAGCTTGGGGCCATGCACAATCCAGCTGATGATTTCGACGACTCTGATCTTCCATTCTAAAAACTATGCAGATGGTTGATTATGCGCTGTACTATCAATCACTGGGCTATTCAGTCATCCCTATTTCACCACAGAGCAAGACGCCGTTGATTGCGTTTGCGGATAAGCCACCACTAAAAGAGAATGAAGTCAAAATCGCATGGCGAGAACATCCAGACGCCAACATTGCTTTGAAGACGGATTCGTTCTTTGTCATTGATATTGACAATCATAATGGCGTTGATGGACTTAGCAATTTGAGGAACTGGGAATATGCAAAACTTATTCCAAAGACTTTGCAATCCATCACGCCGAGCGGTGGCAAGCACATCTTTTTGAAAAAGCGTCCAGATATTCAACTAGAACAAAATATCGGCATGCTTGAAGGTGTGGATTTAAAGGCAAATAATAATAACTACGTGCTAGTTCCACCATCAAATAATGCTAAAGGTATTTATCAATGGGACAAGGAACATTCACCAGCTGACGGCAGCATGACTGAAGCACCGTACAAATTATTAGAAGCTCTTCAAGGGATGAAACCGAGCACACCAGCGCCGCAATATGATGTGTCTGGTTTTACATCTAGTAATTATAGTATCAGCAGTAAGACAGCGAAGCTCTTTGAAATGATTGTCACCGGTTTTGGTGACGAAGGTGGGCGCAATCAAACACTAGCAGAGTTTGTCGGTGGATTGCTTTTTCGTGGGGTTGACGCAGCGATGGCTTACGAATTGTGCAAGATAGCGAATCAACACACGCCTGACCCATTACCACAAAAAGAGCTAGACAGGACTTTTAGAAGTATGTGTCAAAAAGAAGTGAGACGGAGAGGAGAGGAAGTGTGACTCCGGAGGAATTAGCAGAAATACAAGCGGGCTTGAATGAATCAGTTATCACGCCTGGCAAGCCGTCAACATGGAATGCTATCAAGAATAAAATGTTAGCTTATCGTGAAGACTGGTTGGAACGTGTCAATGAGGATAAAAAAGAAGGTAGCAAGATTAAAAATTTATCAGAGTTAGCTGTTGCAAAAGGCATTGATAAGTTTATGCACGTTATTACTCTGGAAAATGGTAAGGTCGCCATCTATGATCCAGAACGTGGTTTTTATCAAAAAGATTACCGTTATGCTTATCGTCTCATCCATATTTTACAGCCAACATTCAATGAAACCAAGTCACGAAACGTCCTTTTCATCTTGTCAAATTTTAACCGTAAATTTGAATGTAACGGTATTCGTTGTGATTTTGAACCAGATTATCTCGACGTGAGACGTTACATCCTTGTTAAAAACGGCATTTACGATAGAACACGCAAGAAACTATTATCGTTTGACTATAAATTCATCAATTTTAGTACTATCGAGACGAACTTAGTTCCCAACGCTCCGCTCCCAATCATAGACGGTTGGGACGTGGAGTCTTGGTTACTAGACTTGATGAATGGTGATAAAGAGTTGGTCAAGCTCTTATGGCAGGTTATCGCTGCTTCGTTAAATGGCAACTATTCATTTCGTAAATCTATCTGGCTTGTTGGGAATGGTAATGATGGTAAAGGGACGTATCAGCAAATGATAAGCAATCTAGTCGGCGTGCGTAACGTTGCACCACTAAAATTAAATCAGTTCTCAGAGCGTTTTGGACTAGCTATCATTGAAGGAAAAACGGTCATTATTGGTGATGACGTGCAGGCTGGTATTTATGTGGATGAGTCATCGAACTTTAATTCAGTGGTGACTGGTGAAGCGGTGTCTGTTGAAAAAAAAGGTGAAAATCCCTACATGGCAATTTTTAAAAAGACAGTCATTCAGTCTACAAATGCTATGCCTGTTTTCAAGAACAAATCAAATGGAACGTATAGACGTGTCTTAATCATTCCGTTCAAGCGGACATTTTCGGCTAAGGATGATAATTGGGCAATTAAAGATGACTACATCAAACGTCCAGAAGTTCTTGAGTATGTTTTGTGGAAAGCTATCAATCTTGAATTTGACCGTTTTGATGAACCAAAAGCGACACAAGAACGCATGAGAGAGTTCAAAGAAGATAACAATACTATCTTGAAGTTTTTGAACGAATATCTTGAAAATGTTGTCTCTACTCGAATACCAGTTCGCTATTTGTGGATTGTTTATCAAAAATGGTGCAAGGGAAATAATGTGACAACACCTAAAAAAAGTAATTTTGATAAAGAGTTGGAAAGTTGTTTACCTGAAAAATGGGAAAAGAAGCGATTAGCCCCTTTAAACAATTTCCAGCCATTTAAAGACCGGATTGACGATTTTCCAAACGATAGTTTCAAATGGAACGAAGTTGAAGACGGTAAAAAGACGACTGTAGTCATTGCTAAGATTACTTGATTACTGCAAGATTACCGCAACCAGTAATCTTGCAATCCATTGATACAAAAGAGATTACACTCTTAGATTACTGAATTACTACTTATTTTCTAAATTGATATAAAAATAAGTAAATAAATAATATATAGAGAGAGTTCGCCAAAAATGCAGTAATCGACCTTTTTAGAGGGTCTAAAGCCTAGAGCGCCAACGGAATTCACGATTACCTCAAGTGGTAATCTGTGCGGTAATCAGCAGTAATTTTAATAGAAAGGGATAAAAATGGAACTAAAAATACTAAAAATTGATGGTTATAATGAACCTTTTGAAAGTATGTCGTGTTTTATTCATGAGTTTTCTAAAAAGGTGGCATTAGGCTTATGACAACAGAATCATCAATACAAAATCAAATTAGGGTGGCTTTATCAAAAGCTGGGTATATGGTTTTTCGGATAAACGTTGGTAAAGTGCGTATGGCTGACGGTCGCTGGTTTGATACTGGTGCGCCAAAAGGTTTTTCAGATTTGTTTGGTTTTCGTCCAGATGGGCAGATATTCTTTATCGAAGTTAAGAACGAAATCGGCAAAGTCAGACAAGACCAAAAACAATTTATGGAAGCTATGAAAAAACGTGGGGCACTGGTTGGTGTAGCTAGAAGTGTAGCAGAAGCACTAAAAATTGCAGAGGGAAATGTTTATGAGTAGAAAACAGTTTGTAGTCAGAGTATACGATAGCTCAGTGACAGTGCCTTTTAAAGTCACAAATTCAAAAGAATTTGATGAGCATGTTTTTGAAACAAGAACAGACGCTTTATACTTTCACGAGTATTGTCGTGGACGAAATTTAAAGTCTGAAATATATCAATTAGAGGTGAACACATGAACATTTATCGCTATACAATTGAAATGGTTACGCAGAGCACAGTTATTAGATATGGGGTTGTTAAATGACTAAACAAGAATTTGATCCAGTCAAAAAGCCAAAACATTATCAAGGTAAATATGGACTTGAAGCCATGTCTGTGATTGATAATTTTATCGGTGATTTAGCTGGCAAAGCTGCTTATTGCTGGGGAAATATTATCAAGTATCTACTACGCTTTCAGAAAAAGAATGGTGTAGAAGACCTTAAAAAAGCCCGTCAACATTTAGACTGGCTGATTGAAGAAACGGAGAAAAAGAAATGAGTTACACAGTGACAGTAATTTTTGACAATATGGAAGTAGACGAAACACACTACTTTGATAAAGAAGGCGACGCTAGAAAGTGTCTAGCGCAGCTCAAGGCAAAATATCGTGGCAAACCGTTGTATAAAGTGGAGTTCGAGGAACTATAAAAAAATTCGAGCTGGGATTTTCGGAAAGCAACCTAAAATCAAGATTTCTCGTAGCCAGTCGTGGTGTTAATGGACGTTCGACTCGTCCACTGGTTATTGCCGTCAGACAAATCTTTCAACGATACCATTTTTAGATTTTGCTCCTTAAATTATATTTTTTTACAGTCTGACGGCGGGCGCTGTGATTTGTGAAAGGGTCACAGCGTATAGGTTGCGCAACCATTAAAAAAAGAGGTGAAAACTGATGAAAAAATACGAACTACTAAAAGATGACACAAAAATTATGTCGGGACGTACACTATATCGTATCAAAGCATTACGAGATTTTAGCGACGTTGAAAAAGGGGATTTAGGTGGTTATATTGAGAGCGAAAACAATCTAAGCCACTTTGGCAATGCGTGGGTCTGTGACAATGCGTGGGTCTGTTACAATGCAAGGGTCTATGGCAATGCTAGTGTCTGGGGCAATGCAGAGTTCTGTGGCGATGCAAGGGTCAAGTCAGATGACGACTATATAGTTTTCAAAAACAACTGGTCAAGCGGTCGCTACTTTACTTACACTAAATCAAACAAAATGTGGAAAGTCGGTTGTTTCTATGGTACAGGTCAAGAGCTGATAGAGAAAGCTTATGCAGATAGCGAATTATCTGGCAAGTGCTATGAAGCTTATGTGAAGTTAGTAGAGCAGTTAGAGGAGATTCAGGAGGGTAAACGATGAGTGAAAAACTGAAATACAAAGTCGGTGATGAGTTGTTGGTTAGAGTAAAGATACTTGATGTTGATGGTAAGACAACGCGGTACCACTACTTACTAAGCACCTCTGGATGGTTAAGTAAAGAAGAGCTTAATCAAATAACCGTAGGTGCACCTCAAAAGCCAAAAGTCACACAAGAGGTGATGGTTTGGTATGAAGAAGTTAAAAGTGAAAGAGCAGATTGGACTATTAATAATTGGTTGAGGACTATAAACACTCCATCAGAAGTATGCTATTGGCTTTATGGAGAAAATCACCTAGAAAATCAACACGCCCTTGCAACTCTTATTGCCTATGGTCCTGATGCTGTTGAGGTTGAGAAAGAGAAGAGGTATAAGGTAAGTTTAGTAGGCTTAAAAGAGTCAGATGGAAAACCACAATACTTGTTTAAAGACCATGGTGGAAATATTATGGCTTCTTGGCTTGGAACACCTCTTACTCAAAAAGAACTAGAAGAAGATGGTTTCGGTGATGTGTTTAATAATCCTTTATTTGAATTGGAAGAGGTAGAGTGATGTTTGATGTGGCTTGTAGAAAGTGCATAAATCGTTGTATGTTTCAAAAGGTTATTGATTGGGGGGAGAGTGCAAATGGTCAAAAACACAATTGAAGATGTTAATAATTTGTTGGTTGCGCAATTAGAAAAATTAAGCGATGAGGAATTGTCGTCTGAAACATTGGAGCTAGAGGTTGCTCGTAGTCGAGCAATGGTACATCTGACAGATGAAATCTTAAAGACTCAAGCGCTAGCTCTACGAGTTGTTGAAACTTTGTCGGAAGTTACCAGCAATGAGGTTACACCCCCTAAAATGCTATTAGCTGGAGGTGCAAAATGACTGATATTGTAGATATTTATATGGAATGTGGAAATTTTCACGAAGCAGTAAAAAAATCTGGTTTACCGATTCATGTAGCCCATCTAAAACTATTGAGAAGTGGTTGTCTCAAAATTCAAGACAAAATCAACTTTGGTAGCGCAGCGGCTAAAATGGGCGGAAGAGCCGAAGAAGAATTTCAACGCTTAGTACCTGAAGCTATTGATGCGAACAAATATTTTCAGAAGAACAACCCAGTTTACGATTTTTACATGGATGGAATTACCATTGACGTAAAATATTCGTCTCGCAGAACTAACAAAGGACTTAAAAATGGATGGGGTGTTTCAGTCAGAGGTGACCAAGATTTCATCGTTGCGTTTTTAGAGCACGAGACTGGAAAAGAACTAGAAAATTGCTATATACTTTGTATACCGATGACGTTTGTAGACCAGACTCAAAAACTATCGATTACAGAAGGGAATGTCTATTTCAAAGAATTTATGGTAGAGCCCGAGGAGTTACAGCCCATGTTGAAAGAATACGCAAAGTTACGGAAAGAAGGTCTATTTTGATGAAGAGAGGATATATCCATTTGGACGGCAATCATTTGAATTTTGCGTCGGATAATCTATTTGTTGTTAACATAGACGAATTGAGGGAGTTTCACAAACAGAAACACCAAAAACTACATCCTGATTACGTGAAAGCTGTGATTGCAGGGATTAGACTAAGGATGAAAATCAAAGAATTGGAGACTACAGATGCCGAAAGTGATTTATAATACAGCAAATGTTGTGGACATGTTAGGACGGGCAGAATATACTGTTCTTCCAGTTTGCCCTGTATGCGGTGAATGTACATATGGTGAAGATACGTGCCCATTCTGTCGTATGAATGGTGTGGTGACAGAGCTAGAGTATGATGGCGCTAAAGTACCAGAATTTTTTGACGAAAAAGGAAACAAGGCTAAATGCCATTGTGGAGTATGTGAGGAAAACAGATGAATATTGGCGATTTTTTGTTTTTAGCCTTTCTATTTTTCCCTTCTTTGTCTGTAAAAGATGAGAAGGGAGTAGTTAGGTTTAGTATTAAAGGTTTTATTCTTGCCTTTTTTGGATTGGTTGATCGAGGAAATCGAAAAGGAGTGTAGTTATGGCTAAGAAACAAGCTTGGACAGTTGATGTCTATTTTGACAATATGTTGGATGAGTCGCACTATTATAGCGACGAGGGCGAAGCTCTGAAAGCTAAAGCTGACCTAGAGCGTAAATATCAAGGTAAGCGTCTGTATCGTGTGGAGATGGAGGAAGTGAGAGATGAAGAAAGCTCTAGCTAGTTATTTAACTACCTTTTTGATTGGTTTGACTATCAGTTTTGGATTTAGAATTCATAATCTAAACAAGGAAATCGAAGTGTTAAAATCTCGTGAGCATATCATCATTCACAAAGTCGATAACGCAGGTGGTTCGATTGTTGGCAAAGTCACAGACAAGGAAATTATCGAGGGGCGCTATACTATCACTATCGGCGCTTACGGACGTTTTCTCGTCACAAAAGAGCAGTTCGATAGTATTCATGTTGGCGATGAGATTCCAGAGTATTTGAAGAAAAAAGGAAACTAAAAAAGCCACGGTTACCCGCAGCAATGTTAAAGCATATATAGCTATATTATAACATGAAAGGGTAATCATGAGCAAGGCGTACGATATTTTAAACGAACTCAAAATGCTGACGCCGTACATTCAAAGTCTTGAAGATGAGCGTGAGCAGCTGAGAGCGTCACTCTTGACCAGTCCAAAAATAAGCGATATGAAAGTCGCAGGCGGTATTAAACGCAATGTTGATGACTCGTATATTAGTATGCTCGGGATTGATGAGGAACTTGAAAAAGCTCTCAAACGCAAACGAGAGCTAACTGGATTACTAAAGCAATTACCGCATGAAGAGGGGTTGGTCTTACGAATGGCGTTTATTAACAGGTACAGTGAATATGAAATCCGAGACCGATTGCGAATTGGTCGCAATAGATACTACCAACTAAAAAAAGGTGGTATCAAAATGCTGGATGAGATTTTATTAGGCGGTACAAATTAACACTAATTAACACAAATTAACACTAATCAACACATTGCAAAGTGTTATTATAGTATTATCAAAAAAATGAAAGTAAGGCACATGGGCGTCTTGCTTTTTTTTTGCGTTTGGAGGTGATGGAAATATCTAAACTAACACTGAAACAACAGCGCTTTGCAGATGAGTACATCATCTCTGGTAATGCGACTGCTGCAGCTATCAAAGCTGGGTACAGTAAAAAGACAGCTAGGTCAATCGGTCAAGAAAACTTGACAAAACCTGACGTTAAGTCCTATATAGACAAGAGACTTGCTGAACTCAAGGCAGATAAAATTGCGGATCAGACAGAGGTCTTGGAATTTCTAACTGCTGCTATGCGTGGCGAGGTGACAGAACCTATTCTTAAAAATAGTGGGGATTTTGAGCAGGTTATCGTTGATGTCAAGCCAAGTGTTGCGACACGTAAGCAGGCTGCTGAATTACTCGGCAAACGTTATGGTTTATGGGTTGACCGTAAGGAAGTTGAGCATACGGGAGAGGTGACTTTTATCGATGACATCAGTTAAGTTAAGCAAGCTATTACCTCCTAAGTTTCATGAGGTTTGGCGTGCTAGCCTTAATCATGAGATTTTACATGTTGTTTGTGAAGGTGGTCGTGGCTCTGGTAAATCATCTGATATTGCGCATATCATTATTCAGCTCATCATGCGTTACGCTGTTAATGCTGTTTGTATTCGCAAGGTGGATAACACTTTGGAACAATCTGTATATGAGCAACTCAAGTGGGCTATCAGCGAACAGCAGGTCACTCATCTATTCAAGGTCAATAAGTCGCCTCTGCGGATTACCTATCTTCTTAGAGGAAATTATATTGTCTTTCGTGGAGCACAACAACCTGAGCGGATTAAGTCTTTGAAAGACAGTCGTTTTCCCTTTGCTATTGGTTGGATTGAGGAGCTAGCGGAATTTAAAACAGAAGATGAAGTTAAGACGATTACCAACTCACTTTTGCGTGGTGAGCTTGGTGATGGTCTTTTTTATAAGTTTTTCTATACTTACAATCCACCTAAGCGTAAGCAGTCTTGGGTTAATAAGAAGTATGGAACGCAGTTTATTCCTAAAAATACTTTTGTTCATCATTCAACTTATCTAGATAATCCTTTTATCGCTAAAGAGTTTATTGAGGAGGCGGAGGCGACTAAGGAGAAGTCAGAAAGACGTTATCGTTGGGAGTATTTAGGTGAGGCAATAGGCTCTGGTGTCGTTCCTTTCGATAATCTGAGATTTGAGACGATACCTCAAGACTTACTTGATAATTTTGACAATATTCGAAATGGTCTGGACTTTGGTTATGCGACAGATCCATTAGCTTTTGTCCGCTGGCATTATGATAAAAAGAAAAATGGTATCTATGCAGTTGATGAATACTATGGACAGAAGATTTCAAATAGGCAAGTTGCTAAGTGGCTACAAGAGGCAGGTTATTCTACTGACGAAATCTATTGTGATAGCGCTGAGCCTAAGTCTATTGCTGAATTACGACAAGAGTTTGGTATTAAAAGAGTAGTTGGTGTTAAAAAAGGACCTGATTCAGTTGAGTTTGGTGAGCGCTGGCTTGATGATTTGGATTTTATATGCATTGATCCACAGCGTACACCGAATATTGCTAGGGAATTTGAAAACATTGATTATCAAGTGGATAAAGATGGTAACCCTAAGCCAAGACTAGAAGATAAGGATAACCATACCATAGACGCAACGCGTTATGCTTTTAGCAATGACATGAGAAATAACAAAGTACAAGTCAAGACGTTTAGAGGAGGGTTCTAGTGACTTACATTACATTGAATAATCGCAAACGCTTTACGTTGTTGAAAGATGTAGAGATTAGTGCAGATATTGTCAGTGAAGCGATTAAGCTACATCGCAACAGTCTATTTACCAATTATCAAAAAAATGAGCAGATGTACATGTCAGAGCATGCGATTTTAAAAGATGCACCTAAGGCAGCCTATAAGCCCGATAATCGGCTGGTTATCAACTATGCCAAGTACATCGTAGATACCTTCAGTGGTTATCATATCGGTGTACCTGCGACTGTGACTAGTGATGACGATACTATCAAGGACTTTGTAGCAGACTTTCGTTCTCGCAATGACATGGAAGATACGGAGTTTGAGCTGGCTAAGCAGGCAGATATTTTTGGACATAGCTTTTTGTACGTCTATCAAAATGAGGAAGCAGAGACCTGCGTGACTTATGAATCGCCCTTGTTTATGCTGATTGTTTATGATAATAGCATTCAAGAACGTCCTGTCTTTGCGGTGCGCTATGCATTCACAGAGACAGAAGGTGGTGTGTCCTCACAAGGCTACGGTGAGGTCATCACAGACTCTGAAGTTATCAAGATTGAAGTCAATCAGTCCTATGCAGTGACTTTTGGTGATAGGACATCACACATCTACAACGACTTGCCAGTGATTGAGCTGATTGAAAATGAAGAGCGCCAAGGTATCTTTGATAGTGTCAAGACGCTTATCAATGCACTGAACAAGGCAGCGAGCGAGAAAGCCAATGACGTGGACTATTTTGCGGACGCCTATCTGAAAATCATCGGCGTTGAGCTGGATGAAGAGGTTAACCAGACCATTCGAGATAGTCGGATTTTCAATCTGTGGTCAAACGGTGATGGTCAACAAGTAGACGTTGCTTTTTTAGAGAAGCCAAACGCTGACACAACCCAAGAGAACCTTATCACGCTCTTAAAAGAATCAATCTTCTCTATCTCCATGGTCGCTAATCTATCGGCAGAGGATTTTGGCAATGCGTCAGGAACAGCGCTTGCTTTTAAACTGCAGGCTATGGATAATCTGGCTAAGATGAAAGACCGTAAAATGCAATCTGCTTTTAATCGTTTATACAAGGTTGTCTTTGGTGTGCCTAAAACCAGTGTACCTGATGATGGTTACAAAGAATTGCGTTATCAGTTCACAAGAAATGTACCTCGCAATATCCTTGAAGAAAGTCAAATTGTTACGCAGTTGAATGGACAGGTCTCTGATGAGACTAAGCTGTCTGTGCTTTCCATCGTGCAAAATCCAAAGGATGAGCTGGAGCGTTTGCACAAGGAAGAGCAAGAAGCTATCAAGGCAAATCAAAAGCAACTAGAAAGCTTGCGATTTGATGATGGGCAATTAGAACAGGAAGGCGACAAGGACGATGACCGATTACTGGAGAAAGCGGATTGAGAAAGAGCAGTTGGCTCAAAAGGAGCGTGACGCACAGCTCGGTAAAGAGATGAGTCGTCTCTATCAGAGTCACTTTGTCGATGTCACCAAGGAAGTTAAGGGCTTTTTAGAGCGCTATGCTGATAAGAATGGTTTGTCCTATACAGAGGCGATGAAGCGTGTTGAGCAGTTTGATGTGGTGACTTTTCAAGACAAGGCTAAGCGCTATGTCGAGACAAGAGACTTTTCACCACAGGCTAACCGAGAGCTAGCCCTCTACAATCTCAAGATGAAGATGAACCGTTTGGAATTGCTCAAAGCTAATCTTACTTTAGCACTTGCGACACTTGAGAGTGATGAAATGCGACTAACCAATCGTTTTCTAAATGAGGAAGTCATACAGACCCTTAAACAACAAGCTGGTCTGTTAGGACGTAGTGTGGCTAGTCAGGGGAATTTGCAAGCTGTGGCGCAAGCACGTATCAATACGCCTTTTGAGGGGGCGACTTGGTCAAGGCGCATTTGGCATAGGCAGGCTTATCTACGCCAGCAGGTGGATGCTTTTACGCAGGACTTGGTAGTGCGTGGTGTTAATCCAACGACAGCCATTCGTAAGTTGCGCTTAACTTTTGATGTTACTGCTCATCAAGCAAAACGTTTAGCTGTGACCGAAGGGGCTAGGGTTCAAACAGAGGTACAGCGTGAGATGCTCAAGCGAGCAGGTTTTGAAATGGTGGAGTACATCACAGAACCTAACGCCTGTCCTATTTGTGGACCGCATGGAGATAAGCACTATAGAATCGACCAGCTTGTACCAGGACTCAATGCGCCACCGATGCACCCGTTTTGTCGCTGTAGCATTGCGGCGTGGGAGGATACGCAAGGTTTAAACAATAAATTGGAAGATAAAATGGAGCATGAGCAAGCTGTAAATATATCACCCAAAAAAACTAAAAATCTTTTTTCTGTTGACAGAAATTTAGTGAACTCAAAAACATTTCATGACAAATTTGAAAATTTGCCTTTCTCGAAAAATGTAAACGAAAACCTTTATAAAAGTGGACTAAAAATCCTAGAACATAGAGATGGAACTAATGTAGAAGATCTCTATATATTAGATGCTAGGACAGGTGAAGAAATAACTAAGAACATATCCGCCCAACAGGGGTATAAAGTTGGGCTAAATAATGCTCAATATACGAAAGTTCTAGATAATGAAAGTATTGTTATACTTCATAATCACCCAGAAGGTGGTAGGCTATCTTATGCAGATATAAAAACTTTATTTGAAACGCCCAATGCTAAAGGTAGTGTAGTCGTTGGACATGATGGTTCTGTTTTTGTCGCTCATTCACCAAATCGTAATATATCCATTGCAGAAATTTATGGAAAGTTGTACAATGGATACGTAAGGGAGTATCAAAATAAAGATATTGCGAAATTAAGAGCAACAGATAGACTATATGAAATGGGGATATTTAGCCATGAAAAAAAATAAGGTTTTTATGGTACATGATGATACTGGTATTTATGATGTTAAACAATTGTCTCCTGAACAAAAGGAAATCTACGATAATTTACCAGAAGTTTTTTCGAAGGAAGAACTGACCCAAATTTTACTTGATTCCGTAATTTCTTAATATAGAAATCGCTGAAAATTATACTAAGCATTCGAGGTTATCGAGTGCTTTTTTGTGTCCAAAACTTGCTGATGACGTTAAAAGGTGCAGGGTATCAGTCCACTCGGGACTTAAAAGGGAGGTCGCCTTATGGCAGAAGAAACAAAAGAAGTAGTTGAAACTGAACGAGAGCAAGCTAGCACTCAAGAACAGTCAGAAACTGCAGAAAAGACATTTACACAAGAAGAGCTGGACGCTATTATCCAAAAGGAAAAGGGTAAAGCTAAGCGTGCTGCTGAAAAAGAGTACAAGGCTAAGCTAGATGAGGCTGAGAAGCTACGACAAATGAATGCTGAGCAAAAAGCGGAATACGAAGCTAAAAAACAGGCGGACTATATCGCAGAGTTGGAAGCTAAAATCAATCGTAGTGGTCTTGAAAAAGAAGCCTCTAAAATGCTTTCTGAGGGCGGTATCGTTCCAGATGAAGAAATCCTTGGCTTTGTCGTTAAAGACGACGCAGAGAGCACGCAGGAGGCTGTCAATAGCTTTACGGCTCTTGTGAATGACCTTGCTGGCAAAAAGGTCAATACATTGCTCAAAGGTAAGACACCTCAAAAGGTCGAGCAGACCACGGCTGGGGTGCTGACAAAAGAGCAATTTGACCGTATGGGTTATAAGGACCGAAACGAACTCATCCAAAATAACCCAGAACTTTATGCAACATTGAAAGGACAATAAAATATGGCACAAACACAAATGGCACAAATGATTAACCCAGAAGTCATGGCGGATATGGTATCGGCTAAGCTGCCTACGATGATTAAATTCACACCGCTAGCTTATGTGGAGCGTGAGCTGGTGGGACAACCAGGTAATACGATTACCGTTCCGAAATGGATCTATTCTGGAGACGCTAAAGACATCGCTGAAGGTGTCGCTATCGAACCTGACCAACTGACCACAGATAAGTCAACAATGACTATCAAGAAAGCTGGTAAGGGTATTGAGCTGACTGACGAGGCGGTACTTTCTGGCTATGGTGACCCGCTTGGTCAAGCGACACATCAAATCGCCCTAGCGATTGCCAATAAGATTGACAATGACATCATCGCAGAAGCTAAGAAAGCAACTCAATTTATCGCAGAAGCACCAACGACTGGTGCAGCCATTGACAAGGCACTGGCTGTCTTTGATGATGAGGAGGACGCTCGCTATGTAGCCCTTATCAATCCAGCTGACGCTATTGACTTGCGTGCAGATACGGTGAAAGAGTGGATTTCTGGTTCAGAAATCGGTGCAAACATCGTGGTTTCTGGCACTTTTGGTGAAACGCACGGCGTGCAAATCGTTCGCTCTAAAAAGGTTGAAAAGGGTAAGGGTCTCCTTGTGAAAGTCTCTGCTGCCACAACCGACACAACAGACGTGGCTAAGTACGGTGCTTTTGTCCTTAATCTTAAACGTGACGTCACTATCGAGACAGACCGTGACATTTTGAAGAAGACAACGGTCATCACTGGAGATGAGCACTACGGTGTTTACCTCTATGACCCAACTAAGGTCGTGAAGTTTGGAGGTAATGGCTAATGGGAGTAGGTGCTTTACGTAGGCATTATCAAAAAGAAGCGACTGCTGTAGATTATAGCACTATGAAAAAAGACGAGCTTGTAGCGCTTGCTATGGCTCGTGGTATCCCTAGTGCGGATAAACTGAAAAAAGAGGAGCTTATCTTAGCTCTGAGCGAATGAGGTGGGCGTTATGGCAAGTTACAAAAGTCGTGCTAAGTCACTGCTAGGATTGAATGATGAGTTGCAAGATGATATCTTGAAGACCATTGAGGAATTGACCCTCATGCAGTTTCAAGCTCTATCAGCTAGTGAATATGTTCCTGATGAACTAGACTTTATCATCGTTGAGGTAATGGTCAAACGCTTTAATCGGCTTGGCTCTGAGGGAATGACTTCGCAGTCTGTGGAGGGCTTATCTATGAGCTTTGAACAGTCTGACTTTGAGGAATACTTGCCACTTATCAAGCGTTCCTTTAGTAAAATTTATCAAGCGGGGTTTAAGGTGCTATGAGATATGATAAGAGAGTGACTGTGCTTATCAAATCGTCTGTAGAGCCTTACTATGACCCTGACCTTGGTCAGATGGTTGGTGATAGTCCAAAAGAGCTTATTCTGCCCTGCCATGTCTCTGAACAGGGGCTGGAGCTGAGAGAACAATTGGATGAGAAGCTAGAGCTTGACGCCTATATCATTAGGCTACGTCAAGAGGTTGCTAATGTTGACAAGGTTATACTAGACGGTAAACACTACCGTGTTGTGACTAAGCGTGCAAAAACGCTCTATGTAGAGGAGGTGCGCAGTGGCTAGTGTGACTTTGATTGGTGATGATGAGCTTTTAGCAGGTTTACTGAAAGAAGCTCGCTTTGAAAAGAAGAAGGCAGCTGTCAAAAAGCATGGTGCGAGTTTGCAGCGAAAAGCGATGAAGAACGCTGTCTTTACCAAAGGTTACTCAACTGGGGCAACTAAGCGCTCTATCACCTTGACTATCGGTAATGGTGGTATGTCTGCTAAGGTCGCAGCTGGTACTGCCTATAGTGGATATGTCGAAGCAGGGACACGCAAAATGGAAGCACAGCCTTTTATGAAACCTGCTTTGGATAGTGTGATGGAAGCCTTTTTGGCAGATTTAGGAAAAGCAGAATGAAAAAACAACCAGATCAACAATTACATGATGAAATGTTTAAGCGTGTGATGGCTTTAGGGATACGTGTTTTTGAATTTCTGCCCAAGGAAGGGACGCCTTATCCCTTTGTCGTCATGGGTGATACACATTTATTGCCACAAGCAACCAAGACACATCTCTATGGGCGCTGTACAACGACTTTGCACCTTTGGGCAGATCCCAATAATCGTAAGCAAGTCAGCGATATGATAGGCAATATCATGGCAGAAGCTAGTCGCATTAAACAGATTGAACGCACGCAGTGGTCAATGATAATCAGTGAGAGTGACAGTCAAATACTGAAAGATAACAGTACGTCAGAGTCCCTCTATCATGGGCTACTGCATCTTTATTTTAGATTTTTGTAGGAGGAAACATACATGTCAGAAGCAGTACAAGGAAAAGACCGCATTCTTATGTTCCGTGTGAAGGGAGACAAGAAAGCGGCAACGAAGCTGTCTTTTCAAACGGAGCATACGTGGAAGTATGAGCGTAAGGCAGAGTCAACAAAGACTAAGGACGGCGCTGTCGTCTCTGATGGCGGTCTTGAGGTGACACTTGAAATCAAAGGTATCTCAAGTCGTGATGAACTCAATATCACCCTAGCAAACTCTGTCATCCAAGGACAGGAACTTGAAATTTGGGACATTGACCTTGCAGGTAAGAAAAATAGCAACGGACAATACCCTGCTAAATATGCTATCGGTAAACTCTCATCTTGGGAAGTGCCAGCGAATGTTGAAGAGCTCTCTGAACTATCAACAGAAGCGTCTATCACAGGTTGCCCTGTTGATGGCTATGCAACGCTTAGCAATGAGCAGGTACAGGCTATCCAATACGTCTTTGCGGATACAATTGCTATCACGGACTAAAAATAAAAACGATAAGACAGGCAAGCTCACAGTAGCTTGCTTTTTATGTTTAAAGGAGAAGAGAAACGATGAAACAAATCGATATTGCAGGAAAAGAGTATCCGCTCTCTTATGGTTTTGACTTTATTCGTCAAATGGATGAGCGCTATCATGCGGATAATAATGGATTTACTTTTGGGACAGGGGTGCAAACGGCTGTTATGCAACTTTCCCTTGGTAATCCGTTGATTTTAGAGGACATCATCTTGTCAGCCACACACACGCTAAAAAGTGTTCCGAGTAAGAAAAACATTGAGGCTTGGGTGGTTGAGCAGGCGGAAGCGGATAAACTGCAAGAGGTCTTTGATGATTTTTTAGCGAGCTTAAAGACTGCACCTCTACTGAAGGCACAAGTCTTGCCAATCTTGAAAGCAATGGAGGAGAAAAAGGCTTAACTCAAAAAAGTTCTTTAGAGACCTATGAAGAAATCATGGCGACAATCTATGGTCCTCTTGGTGTTGTCAGTCGCACTGAAGCGGGTGAGATGACGGTTAGGGAGTATCATTTGCGCATGAAAGGCTATGGGATGAGGCGCTTAGACGCTGAGCGTGATTTGTACTTGCAGGCTTTCCTTAACAGGGTTGCTAAGGCAACGGATAAGTCTGGCAAGAAGTACCTCTTTCCAAAATTTAGCGACTTTTATGACTATGAGAAACGTCGCAGAGAGGTTCTTGGTTTCAATGAAGAACAGGCAGTGCATAACAAGCTAAGAGAACGGGCAAGTCGTGTCCGAGAGTTACGAGAGAAAGGAGTTATAGATGTCTAGTCAATCTTATACAGTACAAGCTATCTTAAGAGCAACAGACGCTAACTTCACCTCGACCATGAGTAAAGCGAGTCATGCTGCACAATCGACCTTTGAAAAAATCAAGAGTATCTCGAACTCCAATGACTCTATGATGGGCAAAATCGGTCAGTACACGACCATGGTAGGACATGGGTTAACTACTGTAGGGCAAGGACTAACCAAGTATGTGTCCCTACCACTTGCTGGTATTGGGACAGCTTCGGTAATGACTGCTGCTAAATTTGAAAAGCAAATGAACCGTGTCAAAGCCATCTCTGGCTCAACGGGAAAAGAGTTTCAACAGCTAAGAGACCAAGCGATTGACTTGGGAGCGAAATCTGTCTTTAGTGCGACAGAGGTTGCACAAGCTCAAGAAATGATGGCGTCAGCTGGTTTCAACTCTAGTCAAATCTATGCTGCCATGCCAGGTGTTATGGACTTGGCGGCGGTATCTGGTGGTGATATGGCGCTTGCGTCAGAAGCGGCAGCAACTGCAGTTAATATGTTTGGCTTAGAAGCTGGTAAGGCAACTCACGTCGCTGATGTCTTTGCTAAAGCGGCAGCGGATACCAATGCAGAAGTAGGCGATATGGCTGAAGCGATGAAATATGTCGGTCCTGTAGCTGGGGCTATGGGTATCTCTCTTGAAGAGACAGCTGCAGCTATCGGTATCATGTCAAACGCTGGTATCAAGGGTTCACAAGCTGGTACAACGCTTAGAACAGCTATGACACGTCTTGCTAATCCGACTGATAAGATGAAAGAAGTCATGGAGAGTTTAGGACTTAAGTTCTTTGACAGTGAAGGTAAGATGAAGTCCTTATCCGACATCACAAACGAACTCCGAGATAAAACAGCAGGTCTAACCGATGAGCAAAAATCAGCAGCTTTATCAACTCTGTTTGGTAAGGAGTCTTTGTCAGGGATGTTGGCGCTTGTCAATGCTTCGCCTGATGCACTTGCTAAACAAACACAAGCCTTGAGGGACTCAGATGGTGCTGCTAAACAAATGGCTGACACGATGAACAGTGGTACAGCAGGCGCTATAGAAAACCTAAAAGGTGCGCTTGAGAGTGCTGGCATCGCCATAGGTGAGCGCTTAGCACCTTATATCAATAAAGCAGCTAACTTCATCAGTAAATTAGTGGATAAGTTTAATCAGCTACCTGGTCCTGTGAAAGACGCCATTGTGATTTTTGGTATCATTGCGGCTGCGATTGGTCCAGTGCTCATTATCATTGGGCAGTTGATTTCAGCGGTTGGTACTATCATGTCTGTTTTTGGTGGTTTTGAGGGTGCAGCTGCTGGTTTATCTGCTGCTTTTGGTATTTTAACAGGTCCAATCGGCATCGTTATTGGAGTGATTGCTGCATTAGTAGGCGCTTTTATGATTGCTTGGAATACTTCTGAATCCTTTAGGAATGCTGTGACCAATTCTTGGAATACTATCGTGGCTACTTTTAGTGGAGCGATGTCCTCTATTATCGCTTTAGTGACCAGTGTTTTTCAATGGATTGTGGCAAATAGTCAAGGTATCGTGGACGCACTGAAGATGATTTGGGACGGCTTTGTCTTGATGCTACAAGGTGCGTGGGAAATGATAGCAGGCGTTGTACAAGCAGGTCTAGCAGCTATTAAAGGTATCATAGATATCGTTATGGCTGTTGTCAAAGGCGATTGGGAAGGTGCGTGGAACGCTCTTGTTACCATGCTACAAGGTGTCTGGGAAGGCATCAAAATGTATCTCAGTGGCTTAGTAACGTGGACTCAGGGTGTTTTTACAATCTTTTTCGGAGTCTTAAAAGGTGTCTGGGAAGTTGGTTGGATGGCGTTGAAGGCTATTTTTGAAATGGTTTGGGAAACCATAAAAGCTGTCGCTACTGTTATTTGGAACAGCTTAGTCGCTGTTTTTACGGCAGTATGGTCAGTTATTCAGCCGATATGGGATACTGTTTGGAATGCTGTTAGTACAGTGTTTAGTACTATTTGGAACGCTATAGTTGCGGTAGCGACAGCTATTTGGAATGGCTTAGTCACTGTTTTTCAAACGGCGTTGAATATTATTCAGACTGTTTGGTCTACTGTGTGGGAAACGATTAAAATCGTTTTTGCAGCAGTTCTGCTGACTATCGTGGGGTTAGTGACAGGTAATTTTGATTTGATTAAACAAGCAATTTCGAATGCTTGGGATATGATTAAATCAAAAACAAGTGAGATATGGAATGCTATCTCTAGCTTTATCAGCTCTGTTTTGAGTGCTATTGCTAGCACGGTGTCTAATATCTGGAACAGTATCAAATCAACTGTTTCAAACGTTATGGATGGTATCAAGAGCGCTATTTCTAATGCTTGGAATAGTGTCAAGTCAACAGTATCTAATGTCATGAGTGCTATTAGCTCAGCTATTTCTAATGGCTGGAATCAAGTGGTTAGCACGGTAACATCGGCAGGGTCTCAAGTAGTGGACGCTGTTCGTAATGCCTTTAACAATGCGGTCAATGCTGCTAAAAACTTTGTCGGTCAAGCTGTGGGGATTGGTGCTAACCTCATCAGTGGTTTTGTGCAAGGTGTTGCTAACGCAGCGGGCAAACTCATCTCAGCCGTAAAAGATGCAGTTGGTAATGCTATCAATGCAGCTAAGAGCTTACTTGGTATTCACTCGCCATCTCGGGTCTTTCGTCAGTTTGGTATCTTTACAGACGAGGGATTTGTGATTGGTGTTAATAAAAAGGCGAATAAGGTGGCTGGCGCTGTTTCTGATATGGCAAGCGGCGCTATTTCTGCCTTTGAAGCGCAGGATGTGGCGGGTGCTATGCAAAGGCACTTAGATGATGGTGTTAATCACCTAAACGCTAATACGCTTGGTTTGGCACTTTCAGAAATGACAACTAGTGTGCAATCTAGCATAGATGTTCAGGACAATCGTCAAAAACAACCGCTCGCTGTCACCTTATCGCTTGGCGGTCGCCAGTTCAAGGCATTTGTCCAAGATATAACGGACGTGCAAGCAGCAGAATTGAGAATGGAGGCTTATTAGGATGTATTCTTTTATTGATATTAGGGAGCCGACACCTAGTGTAGCGCCTCCTTCGGACGACTTGCTCATCAATGGTCGGTCGTTGTCAGATGTAATCGAGGGATATCGCCAATTAACTGTGACAGGTCGAGGGCTAGTTGGACGAGTCGTGACAACAACGGACATCCCTGCTAAGCGTGGTGTGTGGGTAGATAGCGCTAAGGATGATAAGCTAGAATTGACCATCAGCTATCAGTTAGTTGCCACATCATCGGAAGAGCTTAGACGCCAGTTTACACTTTTAAATACTATCTTGCGAGGAGACGAAGATGGTAAGCTGACGTTTAGCTTTGCGGACGACAGCAACTATCACTATGAAGGCTATCTGAGTGGTGTGGAAGCTACTGCCGAAGACAGACTGACAATTGTGTCGTCTTTTACACTTCTGGTTCCTGATCCTTATCGCAAGGGCAGTAAGCAGAGCGTGACAAATGGAAAAGTATCTTTGACCTATGCTAATCAAGTCTTGCCAGTCTCTATCTTGGCTACGGTAACGCAAAATGCAAGCGAGCTAGAGGTTTTTACAGACCGCTCTAGGATAAAGTTTGTCGGTAACTATGCGGTAGGCAAAACGCTTGTGATAACGTGGTTAGACGACGAGATAACCTGTCGTTATGATGGGCGGTCTATCTTGTCTGAGCTGGCACATTTATCTGTACCTGAGTCATTTTACCTGCGAGATGGTGATATAGTGAAAGGGAAAAATTTGACGATTACTAAAGTAGAATGGAGGGATGAGAAACTGTGATTTACTTGTTCGATAAAAATGAGCGTTTAATCAAGATTATTCGTAAGAAAGCTATCAAAACTATTGCACAAAAGCAAACGCTGACCGATACACGCTATGTCAGTGACCGTCTTAGTGTTGAGCTAAAAGCACTGTCTAGCAACTTACTTGATAAAGTAGAGTATCTGGCTATTCCGACACGTAAAGACCCACGCAAGTTTCACCTCTTTTTCTTAGCCACTCATGAAACGTCAGGAAACATAACCACGCTTGAAGGAACGCAGACAGGTATTGAGGAATTACGCAAGGTCATCATTGAAGACAAGAAACCTCGTAACAAAATGTTGCGCCCTGTGGTAGAAGAGCTCTTAGCAGGAACCAACTGGTCAGTGGGCTATGTGGCTGAGACTGGCTTTGGTAATACCAACTTTTACTACACCTCTGTCTTTGAAGCGATGCAAAAAGCGTGTGAGGTATGGGATGCTGAAATGCAGCTCTTTGTGGAGATGGCAAATAACCAGATTGGTGCTCGCTATATTGATTTTAAATCCAAGATAGGTAAGAAAACAGGAACTCGTCTGGTCTATGGCACCAATGCTTTAACGCTTGTCTGTCAATCAGAAAAGACTAATCTCATTACCGCAGCTATAGGGCGTGGGAAGGGTGAAGAAGTATCTAGCGCTGAAGAAAATGAAAGTGGTCAAGCAGGCTATGGACGTAAAATTCAGTTCACTGATGTGGTTTGGTCAAAAGCTAAAGGTGACCCAATTGACAAGCCAGCAGGGCAAAATTTCATCGAACTGCCTGAAGCAACAGCTCGCTATGGTCTGAAAAGACCTAATGGCATGGTGGCGAAGTTTGGTATTATTGAAGTTGATACCGATGATAAAGAGGCGCTCCTTAGGCGCACTTATGAGCAACTACTGACGCTATCTCGTCCACAAGCAACCTACAAGACTAGTGCCGTTTATCTCAAAGACGCTGAGATAGGCGGCACTATCCGTGTGGTGCGCAAGGACTGGGAGTTGGATTATGAGACCCGCATTTTTGAAATCACATGGGACAGGCTATCGGATAAGGCGAGCAGTATTACCTTGGGTGACCGTCTCAATGTGTCTGAAAATGCCAAAAGCATGCAGTTGTCTAATCAATTAGATGACCTTGCTAGTCAAAAAGCGGGCGACCTCAAACAATACCTCTATGACAACTTGCCAAGCGCCGATGGCTTTAATAAGAATTGGTATACAGACACAGAACCTAAACGAAATAAAGTCAAAATCGGCGATATCTGGTACAAGCCAGACCCTGAGCATGAGGGCGAGAAAATCATGCTTATCTGGGACGGTGAGAACTGGGTGGAAGTGGTGCGGACGGTTGGCACTAAGGCTATTCAAGAAAAGATAGATTATCTTGAAGCCGAATCTGAACAGTTTGAAAAGGACTTCACTGCGGGTCTTGCTGATGTCCATACCAAGGTCAATCAAAAGGCAGAGGACTTAAAAAAAGAATTGGAAACAACTATCCATTCTGAAACGCAAGATATCAAAGCACGTCAAACTACTTTTGAGGCAAGCTTTCAGACAGATAAAGGGGCATTAACGACGCACTTGACTAGTGTTGAGACAGGATTGACGAATTTGACAAAGCAGATCCGTCAGGATAAAGCGTACTTAGAAGATGTTGTTAGTCAAGCAGACTCCACGGCACGACAGGCAGCGAATCAACTGAGTATTGCTAGGCGTGAGTTAAGTCAACAAGCAGATGCTCAAAAAGACCTTACGAAACGCTTGACTATCGTTGAAAAATTGGCGGACGGCACACAGATAACAACAGAAGAGCTGACCAAGACGCTGAATCAAGCGAAGAGCGATATCTCCTCAGTTTCTAAACGAACTAAGGTTGTTGAAGATAGCCTAAAAGGGCAATTGGTTAAGTTGACAGAAACGGAAACTAGCCTTGAGACCACCAAGCAAAATCAAGCTAACTACGAGATGACAACCAATCGTAAGCTAGCCGAATTAACTCAATCTACGCAAACGCTGGATGGTAAGATTGCCACAGCCAACACCAAAGTAGAGCTGACAACAGACGGATTACAACAGCTCTCAACTAAGGTCACTAATCAAGAGGGCTTGATAACGTCGCATACGGCGGATATTAAGCGTCTGAATAGTGAGCTGTCTAGTAAGGTGTCACAGACGAGCTATGATACGCTGACGGGGCGTGTGACGAGTGCTGAGAGCTTGATACAGCAACAGGCGAATGCCATTAATCAGCGTTTGACAGCTACGCAGGTAGAAGCAACTATAGCAGGGCACAACTTTGCGACTGCTACGACTCTAAACAACAAGGTACGTGAGACGGTAGAGGGCTACACTCGTGAGGTTAGCCGAGTGGAGGGGCTTATTCCCACAGAAACAACTGGAAACTTACTACTAAATTCTAACGTTGTTTTAAAAGACGTGGGGTCTATGACCTATGAAATCGCTGAGACGTTGGTTAGACGGCAGACCTACACCATTATCTCTCACTTTTGGAAAGGTGAAGGCTCACAGGGACATACGGGGACGATTAAGGGCGCAGATGGTAATGTCATTATCAAGAATGCGAACGGTACAGACCAGTATTTCAACTTGACTTATAACCACAAGATTGATAGCTGGATGGTGACTATCACGCCTATGGTCAATATCCCCAAGGGTAGTCGTCTACAGCTCTTTTCACACCCTGCGAACTCTAAGGGTAACGTCTCGTTTGTGACGATGGTCAAAGGGATTGTGCCTTTATCTAGCTGGCAACCGCACTGGTCTGAGCAGGCGACGGTGACGGCTCTAAATGCTGTCAAGTCGACAGCGGATGAGCACACACGGACGTTGACGAGCTTGCAAAATGACACGCTGAAAAAAGCGGAGGTGTCTATCACGTCTGATAAAATCGTGCTGGGTGTAGGCAAGGAAATCAATGGGCGGACGTTCTCAACTATGATTGCGCAAAATAGCCAGTACGTAGACATCATCGCTGAAAAGTTGCGGGTGTCTGGTAACATGATTGTGGATGGCACGATTACCTCGAAAGATTTGGCGGTGGGTTCGGTGACGGCGGCGCAAATTGTAGCGAACAGCGTAACTGCTGATAAAATCGCTACAAATGCTGTCACGGCTGATAAACTGCTGGCTGACCAAGCACTCTTTAACAAGCTAAAAGCTAATCAGGCTTATCTGAAAACGCTCTTTACCACGGACGCTTTTGCGCAGACGGTCAAGACTATTGAGTTGAATGCTGATAAAATCACGGCAGGTACACTGAATGCAGCTAAAACTAATGTTATCAACCTAAACGCGAGCAACATCACTAGTGGGACTATGTCAGCTAATCTGATTAAAGGCGGCGTCTTAAAAGCTCTAAATAACAACACTATTTTTGATTTAAATAATGGAAATATTACCTTTAATACAAGCTCATCCATTATTTTTAATCAGTCAGGAAATGCTTTAAAAAGAACTAAAAATGGCTCCACAGCTTTCATGCACTTTAATGACAGCGCTGCTGGTGGTGTTTATGCTGGTTTTGGAGTCACTTCACATAACGAGGGGGTGAAATCTCAATATACTTCTCGTTTTGCAGGAGTTCGTGCTTTTCGGGACGACGATGCTAATGATCAAGTTGAAATTTTTGGTGACAAAATTCTTATGGGTCATGCGTTTGGAACGAATGCGCACGCCTTATGGATAACTCCTACAGGTTTAAAGGGGACTGTTGATTTGATTGACTTTATGAGGTGGTGTCGAACAGAAATTTTACGGCTACATAATGTAAAAACAACACAGACAGCTTACACCTATAATGTTTTGGGAGAATTTTAACTAATTCTGTTATGGAGGACAATATGGACGAACAAATTAAATCAAACTTGGCTTTGCAGATTGCGCAATTGTCGCTAGATAAGGCGACACTGCAGGCTGAAAATAAGCAACTACATTCACAGAATAGTGAATTAACACGGCAGTTAGATGAACTAACAGCACCGTAAAACTAGGAGGACAAGAATATGGGTAACTATCAAAATATTAAAGTACGCTATAAATTTGTACGGACAGATGAAGCAGGCAATCCAAGTGATGTCGAAGTCTTCGTTAATAATGATAATGGTTTACAGTTTGTTGCTTATTTACCATTAGGGACTGAAAAACTACCAGAGGATAAACTAGTGGAAGCTGCGTTCGAGTGGTTCTTCCAAACCTACTTTGCTGACCGCCGAGCTCGTGAGGAGTTTGAAAAGCAAGAAGAGACTAACAAGGCGACTGCTGGAAATATTAAGCAACTTCAGGCTGATGTTGCAGCGCTCCGTAAGATAGTGCTGGAGCATATAGCCAAGGACACAGGTGAAATCAATGAGGCGACCATTGATAAGTCCAAAGAACATGAAGCTGAAATTGAGTTAGATGAATAATACTAATTTACATCAAGTCGATGGTGGGACGGTCATCAAACAAGGGGATAAGTCGTCTCCTCTTGCTTTTGAATTGCGAGACGAGAATGAAAAAGCCATTGATTTGGAGGGCAAGCAAGCTATTGTAACTTTGGCTAAGGAGGATGTCATTCTCTTTGAAACGGTGGTAGTAGTAGTTGAGAACAAGGTTAGTTTTACTATCGATAAGGTCTTGCCAGTTGGTAAGTACGTTCTAGAGATTAGTTGTGAAGGTTATGTCTTTCCGTCTGACCGTAAAACTAAAATAACAGTCATGGCTGCCAATCGTGGCTATGTAGTTGAAGAAGATTTGTCGGAGGTATTGACAAAAACATCTGCAAAAAAGTTTTTCGCTGAGTTAGGACAAGTTGCTTCTTATGATGATACAGCTATCCTAGAGCGCTTATCAGCCCTAGAAGGTAAGGGAGACAGTGATACTCTCTATGATGATACACAACTGAAAGCACGTATTGAGCGTTTGGAAAATAAGCCAGATAAGGATACTGTTTATGATGACAGTACTTTACGTGTCAGTATTCAGTCCGCATTAGACAAAAGCAAATCTAATGAACGTAGTATTGCTTCTCAATCGGAACGTTTAGTAGCTCTAGAAGAGCGTACTGACCAAGACACTATCTACGATGATAGTCAGCTGAAAAACGATATTTCAAAGCTCAGTAATGATCTGGATAAACTCAAAGCGAGCTCATTGACAACAGACATAGAAGCTCGTTTACGCTTACTAGAGCACCGGCAGGAAGTTTCTATAAGTCGGCGTCCTCCCACGAGCTGGGGACTTGATAGAACGGACGCTAAGACCTATAAAGTGATGTTTGATAATGGCGTTATTATGTATCGTAAAAACGACCGCTCAGCTGACACTACCGGTTATGGAGAGTATAACTTTCCTATCATTTATCGAGGGGTCATGGTGGCTATGTTGCCCTATCAGGTTGTTTGGTTATCTAATGGTTCTATGACCCTTGATGAGTATAAAAGTAAGGCCAATGGTTTGGTCTACGCTTGGCAAGATAATCTTATTATTGATAATCCAGTCAATGATAGCAAAGACTTTGATTTTAGTCAGGCAAGTCTTGGATTAGATACTAGCAAGAATGCTGAGAATGCAAGACAGAAAAATGCCATTAAGCATTTGTATGAAATCGGCGCTTTATCAGAACGTGAGATTCTGACGCTTGGTGCTGTAAAAAAATAGAAAGTGAGGAAAACATGGAACATATTCCAACAACAATTGACATGATGCGTTTCTTTTACATTTACCAGTCGGATATCTGGATTTGGGTAGCGATTGGGCTGGTGTTTTTAGATATTGTTACAGGTCTAATTAAGGCGTGGGCAAGCAAGACTATCAGCTCAAGCGTGTCTATCAATGGACTAGGTAAGCACTTTACAGTGATTTTATTTACTATCGCTGTTTATCCGATTGTAGTCTATTTAACCTTTGAGGAGGTGGCGTGGGCAATGTTGGCGCTTATCATGGTGACCTATGTTATTTCCATCATCGAAAACTGTGTTGTACTAGGAATGCCAATTCCTAAATTTGTCGTGAAGCGTTTGGAAAAAGTTAAAGAAACTATTGATCCAGAAGAATAGGAGAAAGATATATGAATATTGACACACTTATTAACTGGTTTGTTGCACGTCGTGGCAAGCTGACTTATAGCATGTACGGCAGTCGTAACGGCAACGATGGCACAGCGGATTGCTCTGGCTCAATCTCGCAGGCTTTGAAAGAAGCTGGCATCCCTATCCAAGGCTTGCCGTCCACAGTGACACTTGGCAGTCAATTGGCTAAGAACGGCTTTTATCGTGTATCTGCCAATCAGGACTGGGACGCTAAGCGTGGCGACATTGTCCTCATGAGCTGGGGCGCTGATATGTCAACATCTGGCGGTGCTGGCGGTCACGTTGGCGTGATGATGAACGGCGAGGACTTTATCAGTGTGGACTACTCCACTGGCGGACAAGCTGGAACGGCTGTCTCTATGCACAAGTGGAACAACTACTACGCAAGAAATACCCCTCGCTATATCGAGGTATGGCGCTATAATGGTGCAGTGACAAATGCGAGTGCGCCACAGCCTGCGGTGCGCAAGCCAGACGGAAAAGCCTACTACCTCGCAAATGAAGTGAAGTTCATCCACGGTATCCACCAAATCAAGTGTGATTATCTTGCGCCGATTGGCTTTGATTGGCTTGAGAACGGTATCCCCGTGGCGATGGTTAACTGGGTAGACGAGAATGGCAATAACGTCAAGGACGGTGCTGATAAGGATTTCAAGGCTGGTATGTATTTCAGTTTTGAAATTGACGAGAACAACATCCGAGATACTGGAGAGGGTGGCTATTACGGCGGTTACTACTGGCGTAAGTTTGAGTTTGGACAATATGGTCCAGTCTGGCTCAGTGCTTGGGACAAGGACGACCTCGTCAACTACTACAAGCCTTAATGTGGTATAATAAATTTTGTATACAACGTGAGCTACGAAAGAAATCAAAAAGAATTGAGGAATCTCCTTTTGACCACTTATCGTCAGTGGCTAAAGACGAAGTAGCGAACGTAGAAAAGCCCTTCTAGCAGCAGCTAGAGGGGCTTTTTTGTGTGTAGGTTTAGTTGTTATTTTGCTTCAACTCCTTGGCGAATTTGGTCATAGCTAGACCATGCTTTAAGCGCATATTCATGATGTCTGCTGTGCCGTGTTTGTACTTGTCAACGGCTTGTGTAGATAGACCACAGTGCTTACTGATAGCGTAAGAAGTGGCATGGTTTAGTAACCATATAATATCGTCAATACTTATGTTCATCGCAACCTCTCTATTTAACAATTAACCAGATAATAATAGCTATAAGAATCAGCCAACCAATGAGGGCTTTCCAGTCGAAGGGATGTTTTGTGACATTAAATTTTACTTTCATGACTCTTTTTGATACTATTTAAGTACACCCCGTAAGGGGTGGATAGTGATTTTTCACTATCCGATTTCGATGTGCCATTCAAGCGTGATAACTAACAAGCTGATTTTGATGACAAGTTTGTTAGTCTTTAGTTTGAGTGGCTTTTTTAAGTACTTAAACATTGTTTTTACCTTTCTATAGTTTCCTTGTCTAAGGTTACCTCCCTTAACCTTATGTCTATATTATATAACTAAAGTTATATAAAGTCAAGTGTTTTTGGAAGTTTTTTTAATATTTAGATAAAAAAGACCTTGTCCAGTAGGTCGTAGTTTTGTCGTGGATGAACTTTTCTAAAGATTGATATAACAATATTTGGAAAATTCTGTTATAATAGAAAAAAACGATTGGAGATGACCTTATGACAGCACAGAAAATGTCGGCACAAGAGATTATTGCCTTTATTGCAAATAGTCCGAAAAAAACACCGGTGAAGGTGACTTTCGAGGGAGAATTGGTTGGTAGCGTTCCAGACAGCGTGACTAAGCTTGGCAATGTCCTCTTTGGTGATTGGAAAGACGTTGAGCCTTTGCTTGCGAACTTGACGGAAAACAAAGACTACGTCGTTGAGCAGGATGGGCGCAACTCTGCTGTTCCTCTGCTTGATACACGCAACATCAACGCCAGAATCGAGCCAGGTGCGATTATCCGTGACCAAGTCACTATCGAGGACAATGCGGTTGTGATGATGGGCGCTGTAATCAATATCGGCGCTGAAATCGGCAGCGGCACCATGATTGATATGGGCGCTGTCCTTGGTGGGCGTGCTATTGTCGGGAAAAATAGCCACATCGGAGCAGGTGCAGTGCTTGCCGGTGTGATTGAGCCAGCGTCAGCTGAGCCCGTTCGTATCGGAGACAATGTCCTTGTCGGAGCCAACGCCGTTGTTATCGAGGGGGTTCAAGTGGGCGATAACGCTGTTATCGCAGCGGGAGCTATCGTGACTCAGGACGTGCCTGAAAATGTGGTTGTTGCTGGTGTGCCAGCTCGTGTTATCAAGACCATTGATGAAAAGACACAGCAAAAAACAGCCCTTGAAGAAGCGCTGCGCCAGCTATAATAGGTGGGTCTAAAACAAGCGTTTTAGACCTTTTGACTAGATGTGACAAGGAGGAGAAGATGACACTAGACTTGATTCAAATACGTAGAAGCTTGCACCAGATTCCTGAGATTGGCTTGGAGGAGTTTGAGACGCAGGCTTACTTGCTAGACCAGATTGAAGCGCTAATCAAGGACAAACCTTTTATCCAGTACCACACTTGGCGGACTGGTATTCTAGTCTTTATCAAAGGAACTGCGCCAGAAAAAACCATTGGCTGGCGCACAGATATTGACGGCTTGCCAGTTGTAGAGCAGACAGGTCTGCCTTTTTCAAGCCAGCACGAGGGGCGCATGCACGCTTGTGGGCATGACATTCACATGACCGTGGCACTTGGTTTGCTGGAAAAAATGACAGCAACACAGCCTAAGAACAACCTCCTCTTTTTATTTCAACCAGCGGAGGAAAATGAAGCTGGTGGTATGCTTATGTACCAAGACGGCGCCTTTGGCGATTGGTTACCAGACGTTTTTTATGGCTTACACGTGCGACCAGACTTCCCTGTAGGGACTATCGCCACTAACACAGGCACTTTATTTGCAGGGACTTGTGAGGTCTTTATCACCTTTACAGGAAAAGGCGGACACGCTGCTTTCCCACATGAGGCAAATGACGCCCTGGTTGCTGCCTCTTACTTTGTCACGCAGGCTCAGACTATCGTCAGCCGCAATGTTGACCCGATAGAGGGTGGGGTGGTGACTTTTGGCTCTATGCACGCAGGGACGACCAACAATGTCATCGCAGAGACAGCGACGCTTCACGGCACCGTGCGCACGTTGACACAGGAGATGAGTCTCCTCATCCAGCAGCGTCTGCGTGACCTCGCTGACGGCATTGCCAAGTCCTTTGGACTCAGTGTTGAGATTAACCTCAAGCAGGGTGGTTATCTCCCTGTGGAAAATAATCCTGAATTAGCAGCTGAATTGATGGCTTTCTTTGATAAGGATGAGGAGGTCGCGCTTGTTGATTGCTTGCCAGCTATGACAGGTGAGGACTTCGGCTATCTCTTACACCAAGTGCCAGGTGTCATGTTTTGGCTAGGCGTTGATAGCCCATATGCTCTACACCACCCTAAAATGTCACCAGATGAGAAGGCTATCAGTTTTGGTGTCAATGCAATCAGCCGTTTTTTGAACTATAAAGCCAATTAAATAAAAGGAAAAGGCGCCTTGGGAGGGGCGCCTTTTTAGGAGATTTATCCTAACAATCTGACAAAAGCTAGGATTATGAAAAAGGAAAATAATTTAGGAGAGAGTATTCTCCAAAACGGTTGTACAACCGCTTTAATTAGGATGTTTTAATTATATGTGAGTAAGCTTAAAGATTTCTTAAAAACCTTAATAAAAGCATAAAAAGCTATTTTTTGATATGATAGGACTATGGAAAAAAAAGAGATACGAAAAATGATAATTGCCCAAATGGCAGAGCAGGATAAGCAGCTAAAAGAGCAGCGTGACAAGGAGCTGCTCTTGGATGTGACAAAGAGTTCCTCTTACAAGGACGCTCAAGTCATTGCTACTTATATGGCTTTTGGGCATGAGTTTGCGACGCTGCCTTTGATTGAGCAGGCGATTGCAGATGGTAAGACGGTGCTGATTCCAAAGACCTATCCCAAAGGGCGCATGATTTTTGGTGAGTACAAAAAAGAAGAGCTGATGAGGACAAACTTTGGGCTTTTGGAGCCAAAAAGCGAGATGGCTTTTCCTAAGGATAAGATTGACCTCATCCATGTGCCAGGGGTTGCCTTTAATGACAAAGGCTTTCGTATCGGCTATGGTGCCGGTTATTATGACCGTTATTTGGCTGATTTTTGGGGAGCTACGGTGAGTACGATTTATGATTTTCAGCGCTATGGCTTTGAGGAGGAAAGTCATGATGTGGCTGTGAGAGAGGTTTTTGTGCGATGAGAGAGTTCAAAAAATATCCTGTTACCATACTAATCTTGGTACTGACGACGCTTATTTTTCTTGCTATGCAGCTGACATATGGCAGCTATGCGGAGACCAGTATAGCAGGTATCCAGTTTGGGGCTATGTACGGTGAGTTGGTCAAGGCAAGTCCCATTCAGGTCTGGCGCTTGGTGACGCCTATCTTTGTCCACTTTGGTTGGGAGCATTTTCTCATCAATATGCTGACCGTTTACTTTTTAGGGCAGATGGCTGAGACCATTTGGGGCTCACGCCGATTCTTGCTCCTTTACGTCTTGTCAGGTATCATGGGAAATGCTGTGACCTTGTTTTTCACGCCTAATGTCGTGGCTGCTGGAGCATCAACTTCTATCTTTGGTCTCTTTGCAGCCGTGATTTTGGTTGGCTACTATGGTCATAATGTCCAGCTCAAGCAACTGGGGCGTTCTTATCAAGCCTTGATTGCTATTAACTTGATTTTTAACCTTTTTACACCGGGGATTAGTCTCGCTGGTCACCTTGGAGGGCTTCTTGGCGGTGCCTTGATGGCTGTTTCCTTGCCGACACTCTTTGAGCCACATCTTTTTAGCAAAAAATACCGAGCCTTAGCCGCTGGTCTTTATGTGCTGATTGTAGTGCTTTTGGTTTTTCTCGCTTTAGCTTAAATAAAAAAAGAAGAGAACGGTACTAGCCCCAAAAATGAGACACAAAAAAAAACACTCCTGTTGAAAATCTAGTAAACTAGAAACAGGAGTGTTTTGTTATGGTCAAAAAAGCATATTCATTAGA
>NZ_JBCLSK010000013.1:0-43748 GCF_041225505.1 Streptococcus hyointestinalis
CGTTGAACTATCTCTAATTTTTCATTAACTGATTTTGGACTTCTTTTAGACATATGAAAACTCCCCTTATAGTTTCTGCTGTGGCTTGACGGACAGCAGGCTTAGCGATAGTTAGTGCTTGGCTGTTACCTGTAACTTCATCTGCGACAAAAGCAACCACTTGACCTTTTTCATTTACAACTGCTACGGCAACCTTGCCTTGGGCTTCGATAGCTGCCTTTTGTTTAGCAAGCTCAGCTTGACGTTCTGCTTCTACTTGCTTATCATAAGCTGTTGTAAAGAGCTTCTTTTTCAGCTTGGGTCGCTTTGAGTTCTGCTAATAAAGTTTCTTTTTCAGCGAGCACTTCTTTGGAAGCTTTGAGATCTGCTTGGGCAGTTGCAAGTTTAGCTTGGGCTTGTTTGAGCAATTCTGGTGCATTCTTCAAGTCAGAAAGAGTTTGTTTTTCAGAAGTCAACTGAGCAGTCAAGGTTTGACCTTTAGCTTCAAGATCAGCTACTGCTTGCGTAGCTGCTTCAAGACTAGCTTTCAAGTTTGTTAGCTTAGCTACCTCAGCATTGTAGGTTGCTGTGGCACTATCAAGTGCCTCTTGTTTGTCAGCAAGCACTGCTTTAGCTGCTTCAAGACTAGCTTTTTTCGTTGTGATATCAGCAGTTAGACTCGCTACTGCTGCTTGGGCAGCGTCATTGGCTTGAGTAGACTCAGCTAGCTTGGCATTTGCTTGGTCGAGCTTTTCTTGGGCGCTTGGTGTTTGAATAGCTACTGCTTTTGCAGAGGCTAGAGCTACCTTAGCAGCGTCAAGTGTATCTTGAGCAGACTGCATTGCCTCTTGCGCTTTAACTTTTGCATCTTGTGCTTGAGCATTAGCACTTGTCGCTTGCTCTAATTCGGCTTTAGCTTGATTGTAGCTTGCTGTGATTGCTTCCACTGTCTTGGTATTTTCAATAGGAGTGATGTCAAAGTTATCTTTTGTAGCTTCTTCAACGTCTGTATCATCAACAGCAATAAAATGAACGCCACCATAAAAGTCCTTAGGGCTCGTCAAATCAACACCAAGATAAGTCACCTGAGCATCCTCATCTCTAAATCTGACACCAGCAATTGAGCCCGCATGATCCCATTCTGCGACACCACCTGCAACACCAGACATAAATAAGACGATAGAATTGTAGACTTCTCTTTTCAATTCAGAGAGTGTCGCAGTTTTCCCAATAAAAGAGCCTGCCCAGTTTTCATAAAACTGGATATCCGTCTCTGTCCCTAGTGGCGCACTGATGTCTAAACCAAAATAAGCTGCTGCTGCATTGATCGCTTTGCCATCATGCCCTTTAGTCCATGTATCATGATTATCTGCAATATAACCATCTGTTACCAAGTCTGCAAATGTCACGCTAGAGCTTGTAACAACTGTTTCTGGCGTATCAAAGTATGCTCTAATTTGATTAATCAAATCAGAGGCAAATAAAGAAAGTTCTGTAATGACTGTATCTGGTAGGTTATTGGTATCGTAAACTGTCGTCTCTTCATTTGGATTACTCTTAAAAACATTTGTCTCAGAAACCGTTTGATACAATGCTAGCAAACGATCAAATGCTGCTTGTCTTTCTTCGTCTGATACGACGAAATGAAATACATAATCGCCATTTTCATCCACATCGTAAGAGGTGATGTCAGCGTTGTATAGCGTCTCTAGTGCTTGTACATACTCGTCAGGTAAGGTAATAATATTGATAGCCTTGTAGTCGTTTTCAGCTTTGGTAAAAGCTTCTTGCTTAGAAAGAAGTACGTCTGCTGTTTCAGTGGCTTTGGTGTTTGCTTGAGATAGTGCTTCTACTTTAGTATCAAGGTCTGTCTGGGCTGTGGTTTGCGCTTTTTCAGCTGTGTCGATAGCTTGCGCTCGTTTGGCATCTGCTGCCTGAGCGTCAGCCAATGCTGCTTGCGCTTTCGCAACGACTTCTTTATCCGCATCCACTTGCTTTTGCGTGCTTTCAGCTTTATCGTAGACCGCTTGAGCATTTGTCCCATCCAAAATAGCTTGCGCTTGATCAACGGATGCTTGAGCGCTATCAACTGCTGTTTGTGCCTTAGAGACACGGTCTTGCGCTTGATTGACAACTGTTTCTTGAGCAGCTACTGCCTCTTTTGCTATCGCTTCTGTTTCTTTTGAGTCATTGATGGCTTGACTATTCGTTGCAATCTCATCTGTCGTTACTGTGATTGTCTTTTCTGCTTGTTGAATAGCTTCAGGTGTTGCCTTGGCTACATTTTCCTCTGCTGTAGCTACTTCTGACTGAGCGCTGTCTACTTCTGCTTGATTTTGAGTAACAACTTCTTGAACCTTTACAACTTCAGCTTGAGCATTCGTCACTGCCTCTGTAGCGATATCAACATCCGATTTAGCACTGGCTAACTGCTCCTGTGTAACAGGCGTTGCTTGCTGTGCCTCTTGAACAGTCGTTTCTTGAGTCGTCACCTCATCTGCTTGAACATTCGAGATAAATCCTACTGCTCCAAGAGCGAGCGTTGCTCCTCCGATAACTGTAACTGCTTTCTTCATAGATCAAAAACTCCTTATTTCGGCAAAATTCAAGTCCAAGTTAGCCAGCGTATAACACCTCTCTGGGAGTTTTGTAATCTAATACTTTCTTAGGATAGTTATTGATCCAATTTTCAATGAATGTGACCTGTTTTTAGGTCGCATTTTTACTTCCCTTTGGTAACCAACGTTCAATATTTCTACGGTCTGATAGTGTTAAATGTTTTCCTTTTGGTGTATAATAGTCTTGCATCTCAGAGTCTTTCTAATTGTTTTTGTGGTGATTACAATTATATCTCTCTGAGGTGTTTTTTCATACTTTTAAGTCTAACTTCATTTTAGAACTTTTAAAAACTCCTTATTTCCTAAATAGATCTCAATTATATCATAACCTTAAGGTTTTTTTAAGTTATTTTTGTATACGCTACCATTTTTTAGCAAAAAAACGAGAACATCTTGTGTTCTCGCTTATAGTATTTTAATTTTTCCGATTTAATTTAACGACACACTCTGTCCGTGCTGTATGTGGAAACATATCGACGGACTGGATGTAGTCGACTGTGTAGACTTTGCTTAGTTTTGCAAGGTCGCGTGCAAGGGTTGAAGCGTTACAAGAAACGTAGACCATTTTTTCAGGTTGAACGTCCAAGATGGTAGCTAGTAACTTGTCATCTAGTCCTGTGCGTGGTGGGTCAACGATTAGGGCATTAGCTCGGTAACCTTCCTTGTACCATCGAGGGATGATGTCCTCAGCTTTTCCTGCTTCGTAAATAGCATTGGTGAAGCCAAGGCGCTTGGCATTTTCCTTGGCATCTGCGATAGCTTCTGGGATAATGTCCATACCTCGTACCTCAGCCACCTTGTCCGCAAAGATAAAACCGATCGTCCCCACACCGCAGTAAGCATCAATGATTTGATCCTTTGGTGAGACGTCGAGCGCTCTTACGACCTCACCGTAGAGACGATTGGTTTGCTCTGGATTGAGCTGGTAAAAGGCTCTTGGAGACAGCTCAAAGCTGTAATTAAGTACTTCTTCTGTGATGGTCTCTTTCCCCCAGAGGATAGTGGTTTTATCGCCATAAATATCACTGCTTTTGCTGGTATTAAGATTGACCGCTATCGTTTTTATCTGTGGAAATTCTCGAATCAACTCGGCAATCACATCATCAAAATCAAGCGCCTTGCTGGTGATGAAAATCAGCTGGACTTGACCACTTGCTTGTCCTTTTCGTATCATGACCGTACGCACTCCTGCAATTTTACGTTCATTGTAGATAGGGAGATGGTACTTATCTAAAAGCTGAGTGACACGATTGATGATTGCCTGCGTCAGCTCATCTTGTACCAAACAGTCAGTGAGTGCGACCAAGCGGTGACTGCCTTGCTGATAGAGTCCTGCCTTGACACTGCCACCAAAAGAGCGGGTCTGAAACTGCAACTTAGCACGGTAATGCCAAGGATTGTCCATGCCAATAGTTGGGCGGATGTCGTAGGAGGTATAACCTTCTGGTTTAAACTTTTTCAGCGCTTGCTTGATGACATCATCTTTGTAGGCAAGCTGCTGGTCATAGCGCAGGTGCATAATCTGACAGCCCCCACAAGTCTCATAAATCGAGCAGGCTGGCTGCACACGATAGGGTGAGGGTTTGTTAATGGTGAGAAGCCGTGCCTGCGCAAAATTACGCTTAACCGCTGTAATCTGACAATAGACATCCTCACCCGTCAAAGCACCCTCAACAAAAATCAAGGTCTTTTTATAAAAACCAATGCCCTCGCCATTGATCCCCATACGCTTTATCTTGAGTGGAATACGTTGTTTTACCTTTACATTCATACAGTTATTATACCACAATGCTAGACGATGAGAAAATGGGCAGTTTGTGTTAGAATAAAGGCAAAGCAACATCAAAGGAAGAACCATGAAGATCACAAAACTGGAAAAAAAGAAACGGCTCTATCTGCTAGAGCTAGACGAAGCTGAGCGTCTCTACATCACAGAGGACACCGTTGTGCGCTTTTTCCTCAGCAAGGACAAAATTATCAGCCAAGAAGAGTTAGAAGCTATCAAAGACTTTGCTCAGTTTTCTTATGGCAAAAACTTGGCACTCTACGCCCTGTCCTTCAAGCCACGCACGGAAAAAGAAACCCGTGACTATCTGCTCAAGTATGAGATTGATGAGACGGTGATTGACAAAGTCATCACAAATCTCAAAAAAGACAAATGGCTTGATGACACCAAGTATGCTAACACTTTTATCGAGCAAAGCCTAGCAACTAGCGACAAAGGAGCCTACATCATCCAGCAAAAGCTCAAACAAAAAGGCATTTCTCAAGACATCATCGAAAAAGCCTTGGAAAATCAAGACTTTAGCCCTGTCCTTGAAAAAACGACGGCTAAGCTGGTCAAAAAATACCAAGACAAACTGCCACTAAACGCTCTCAAAACAAAAGTCAAGCAAAGCCTCACCACCAAGGGTTTCTCCTATCAAGAAGCAAACCTAGCCGTTGACAGCCTAGAGCTTGAGCGAGACGATGAACAAGAGGACACCCTCATTGAGCGAGACTTGGAAAAACTCCATCGTAAATACAGCAGACGCTATGACGGTTACGAGCTCAAACAACGCTTGACCCAAGCGCTCATGCGAAAGGGCTATGACTACAGCGACATCAAAAGCCACTTGAGAGAATATTAACAGTTTTTACTATTATTATTTAAGAAATCTCTGACAATCGTACACTTAGGGGTGCGATTTTTTTCAAATTATGGTAAACTATAAGGGATAAATTTTAATTGTAGAAAGTTGGTAAGCCATGAAATTACCCAAGGAAGGCGACTTTATTACAATTCAAAGTTATAAACATGATGGCAGTTTGCACCGAACATGGCGCGATACAATGGTACTAAAAACAACAGAAAATGCTCTTATCGGTGTTAATGACCATACTCTAGTCACCGAAAGTGATGGCAGGCGTTGGGTAACGCGTGAGCCTGCTATCGTTTACTTTCACAAGAAGTATTGGTTCAATATTGTTGCCATGATACGAGACAATGGGATTTCCTACTACTGCAACTTAGCGAGTCCTTATCTGCTTGATGAGGAGGCGCTCAAGTATATTGATTATGACCTTGATGTCAAGGTCTTTGCAGATGGTGAGAAAAAATTGCTTGATGTGGATGAGTATGAGGCGCACAAGCGTAAGATGGGATACTCAGCAGACATCGACTACATCTTAAAGGAAAATGTCAAAATCTTGGTAGATTGGATTAACAACCAAAAAGGACCATTTTCTTCAGCCTATATCAACATTTGGTACAAACGTTATCTTGGACTGAAGAATCGTTAAAGTTGACAAAGAGGCTAGAGAGACATCTCAGTCTCTTTATTACTCTTAAAAGGAGGTTTTTATGGCATTTGACAAGACACGAGAACGCTATGCGAGTTTTGGGATTGCGACATCACTGTCGCATGAGCTCATCAATACCATCTGGGATGTGCTCGATAACTATCTAAAGGGAGTTGTACCTCTTGAAGAGGAGCTGACTTTTCACTTGATCAAGCGAGAGGACAAGCTCTCCATCCAGTATCTTGATGAAAAGAACAGCATCAGCATTGTCTTTGATTATGCGACTTCCTTTGACCCCTTTTTTCCTCATACTGTTTGCCTCATTGATGAGGGCGGGATTGAGACGATTTTGTTGCCTTATGAACTCTAAAAAAGCTTGGAGATTCCAAGCTTTTTTCGTTCTTTATAATAAGTCATCAATCAAGTCATCCAAGGCATCGTTGTCTGCCTGTGGAGTGATTTCTGTGATGGTGATACCTGCAACTGCTCGCTCAACCAGTCCCTCCACATCTAGACGAGCCTCATACTGCTCGACATTTTTAATCTTAGGATTGGTTTTTGGACGGTCTGGCGCAAAGATAGTACAACAGTCCTCAAAAGGCTGAATGGAAATATCAAAGGTATCAATCTTTTGAGCGATGTCAATAATCTCAAGCTTGTCCATGGTCACAACAGGACGGATGACAGGCGTTGTGGTGACGGCATTAATAGCCTGCATAGACTCTAGCGTCTGGCTTGCCACCTGCCCTAGGCTCTCACCGTTGATAATGACAAGTCCACGGCGTTCTTCACGGATACGGTCTGTAATACGCATCATAAAACGACGTGTCAGCGTCATGAGATAAGCTTCTGGCGCCTTTTCCTTGATTTCTTCTTGAATCTCAGTAAATGGCACCTCGATGAACTGGATATTGCCGCCAAATTTTGTCAATTTACGTGTCAAATCTTGCGCTTTCTTGAGAGCACCTGGGCTGGTATAAGGAGGGCTAGCAAAGTGCACTGCCTCAATATCAACCCCACGCTTTAGAGCAAGATAGCCTGCAACAGGTGAGTCAATCCCTCCAGACAGCATGAGCATACCACGCCCTGCTGTTCCTACCGGCAGTCCGCCAGCTCCCTTGATATTTTCATAAGAGAGGTAAGCCGCTTCGTCTCGGATTTCAATCTTGAGATTGACGTCAGGCTGCTTCATCTGTGCTTTTATCTGTGGCAAAACGTCAAAGACAGCATTTCCCATGACTTGGTTAAGCTCACGGCTGTCTAGCTCAAAGGTGTGGTCACTGCGTTTGCCAGTGATTTTAAAGGTCATACCATCTTGGTAGATAGAGATCATCAAGTTCTGCACTGCCTTTTTAATAGCAGGTACCGTCTTTTCCACCTTGTAAGAAGGCGAAAAGGCTTGAATCCCAAAAATCTGCTTGAGCGACTCGGCTACTGGCTGATAGTCTGTACCATTGAGATAGACGTGCGCACGGTCACGATCAGCCTGTACCGTCACGTCTGGATAAATAGACAAAACGTGCTTCATGTTTTGTTTGAGTTTGTTAATAAAACGCATACGGTTTTTGCCCTTGGTTGAGAGCTCGCCATAGCGTACCATAATTTCAGAATACTGCATATTACCTTCTAACTTTCTGTGTTTTTGCATAAACGTGTTTGAAAATGGTTAAAAATTGCTCCACTTGACTCATGTCATTGTCATCATCGAGACTGATACGAACCGCTGTTTGCGCTTCTTTTTGGGGCACTCCCATAGCAATCAGCGTCCCTGCTGGCTTACCAGCTTTTGAGGAACAAGCAGATGTGGTTGAGATATAGATAGCATGTTCTTCAAAGGCATGCACAACCACCTCACCACGCACACCTCGGATACCAAAGGTGATGATATTTGGCGCAAAACCTGCTTCATCTGTGAACAGTTGCACCCCGTCAAACTCTTCTAGTGCTTCTTGGATGACCTGCTTCATCTTAGTAATTTTTGGTAAAGCCAAGGCTTCCTTATCCAATGTCATACGGAGCGCACGTGCACTCGCCGCAATACCTGCGACATTTTCCGTTGTCGAGCGCAAATCGCTTTCTTGCCCGCCACCTGTTAGCAGTGGACTGATACGCTTGCCCTCTTTTTTGTAGAGGATACCGACACCACGCACACCGTGAAACTTATGAGCTGAAAAGGACGCTAGGTCCACACGGCTAGTCAGATAGTGGCTAACAGGAATCTTGCCAATCGCCTGCACCGCATCCACATGAAAGGTGATGGTTGGCTTGTCCGCCAGAAGCTCTGAAATCTCTGAAATCGGCTGAATAGAGCCAATCTCGTTATTGACCGCCATGACAGAGACAAGAATGGTCTCTGGTTTGATGAGCTTGGCTAGTGCAGCGACATCCACAAAACCACGGCTATCAACGGATGCGTAATCAACAGCGAAACCATGCTCGCCCAGCCATTTGGCAGACTCCTTGACCGCTGGATGCTCGATAGCAGACACGATGATGTGTTTGCCGTACTGCTCTTTTTCAAAAGCTGTGCCTTTTAGCGCCCAGTTGTCACTCTCAGTTCCACCTGAAGTGAAAAAAATCTCACTAGGCGCAACCCCTAGCAAATCCGCCACTTGTTTACGGCTCGCCTCCAAGATACGGGTCGCATTACTTCCTAGATTGTGGAGACTTGAGGGATTACCAAAAATTTTCGTTGCCACTTCCTGATAAGTCCTTAAAACTTCATCATAAGGACGGGTTGTGGCAGCATTGTCAAAGTAAATCATGTTTTATCTCTTCTCACTTGAAATCTTTTTACGAGTCAAACTCGTCAATCTTTACTATTATAACACATCCTGAGTGTGCGGTCAGCATTTTAAAATGAAGTTTTTGGTCGCTTTTTTTGTCGGAAAATCATATAATGAAAACAGACCATTTTTTCCTAATCAAAAGTTAAGGGTCAGGTGTTAAGATTAGATTATCTTAACCAAATCATCTCAGTCTTAAAGGAGTATCTTCTCATGTCAGAACATTATTCAAGACAGGATAAAAATGCGAAAAAATCATCGCAATCTCTTGAAAAACCTACTAAGCACATCAAGACAGGCTTTTCAGCGCTTCAAAAAACAGTAGCGCTTGTCGGTAGTATTTTGAGTATCATCGTGGCAAGTATCACCATTAACAATGCTATGAACGGCTCAAAGACAAAAGCTTCTAGCGATACATCAACCACTAAGACCGTAGTTATCAAAGAAAAAGACACAAACAGCAATACAACAACCTCTAGTAGTGCAACCACTAATAACAATCAAACAAACGATGACGAGGATGAACAAACCTATACAAGTAACACTACGACCCCGTCTAGTGATACAACTGTCAGCTCATCTACGCCTACTGTAAGCAGTAGAGATACAACGACAGTCTCAGACACGACAACTTCTGATGCTGCTAGCACAACAGCAGACAGCACTAACCCTTAAACCATTTGAAGCTTCAAATGGTTTTTTCCGTTTTTGACAGGAACATGCTATGATAACAGAGACTATTGATTGGATTCATTCTTATAAGGCAAATGGGAGACGTCCTGACAAGGAGCGTTTGCTGGCACTGCTTGCGGAGCTTAGCAATCCGCAGGAACAAGTGTCATGCGTCCACGTGGTCGGCACAAATGGTAAAGGTTCTACAACAGCTTACTTACAAGCACTCTTTAGCGCTTGTGATTACCGATGTGGCACCTTTACTTCGCCTTACATCACTTGCTTTAATGAGCGCATGGCTATTGACGGTGTGCCTATTTCTGATAGTGAACTTGAAGAGCTTTGCCAAGCTATCAAGCCGCATTTAGAAAAACTAGAAGAGCGCTATGGACGCTTGACGGAGTTTGAGCTGATCACTGCGCTGATGTTTTGCTATTTTGCCAAAGAAAAGCCTGACCTTGCTATCATTGAGGCGGGTATTGGTGGACTGCACGATGCGACCAACTGCTTTCGGGCGCAGGCTGTTGTCTGCCCCTCTATCAGCTTTGACCACACAGAGACACTGGGCGATAGTCTTGCAAAAATCGCAGCGCAAAAAGTCGGTGTGCTTGACGAGGGTGTCCCTGTGATTTTTGGTGCCTTTCAAAAGGAAGCTCAAGCTGTTTTTTACACTAAAGCTCGTGACACACACTCGCCTACTTTTGAGCTGGGAAAAGATTTTCAACTGAGACGAGAAGAGCAGAGTTTTGATTTTTCTTATCAAAGTTTTTCTTTAGAAAACATCCAGCTCGCTATGGTTGGCAGGCACCAGCAGGATAATGCTGCACTTGCTATCATGACCACGCTAGTTTTGAGTGAAAAATTTCCAAAGCTCAATCCTGAGAGCTATTTAGACGCACTCAAAGCCGTTCAAGTCAAAGGACGTACGGAGTGGTTGACGGCTAATCTGGTCATTGACGGTGCGCACAATGAAGGTGGGATCAAGAGCCTTCGTGACTGGCTGACCAGCCAATACCCCAATCGCTCGATAGCTATCCTTTTTGCAGGATTGCGCAGAAAGCCTCTTGAGAGTTTGCTGGAGCTCCTTGCAGGTTATGACGTCTCTGTGACCAGCTTTTCCTTTTTTGAGGCGGAACAGCTGGATAATTACCCAGATAGATATCTTAGAGTGGCTGACTTTGAGGAGTGGTTCCAAAGAGCAAAAGCAGATCCTAGCACCCTTTACGTCATGACAGGCTCGCTCTACTTTATCTCGGAAGTGAGAGAGCACTTTTTAAAATAAAAAAAGAGCTAGCATTCTAGCTCTTTTTTTACTTTAGCGCATAGTAACAAACTCTTCTGAGCCTGTTGGGTGGATGGCAACGGTGTTGTCAAAATCTTCTTTCGTTGCGCCCATTTTGATAGCTACTGCAAAGCCTTGAATCATCTCATCAACGCCGTAGCCAATAGCGTGAAGTCCTACGACTTTTTCCTCTTCACCTACCGTCACCAGCTTCATTTTGACCAATTGACGATGGTCTGTCACTGCCGTGTACATAGACGCAAAGCTTGACGTGTAGGCTTTAACATTGTCCTTGCCATACACTTCAATCGCTTTTTCCTCTGACAAGCCGACAGTGCCAATAACTGGGTGCGTGAAAATGACCGAAGGCACATTGGTGTAGTCCAGTCTTTCTTCCGGTTTATTGTTAAAGAGACGCTCTGACAGTCTACGACCCGCTGCGATAGCCACTGGTGTCAGGGCAATCTTACCATTAGCATCTCCAATAGCGTAAACACCAGAAACAGAGGTATTTTCATAAGCATCTGTCTCGATATAGCCATTTGCTTTTAACTTAATGTCTGTGTTTTCAAGTCCAATATTTTGCGTATTGGCACCACGACCAATCGCCCAGATAACACGCTCTGCCTCAATCGTCTCACCACTTTGCGCTTCAAACAAGAGAGTACCACGCTCTGTTTTTGTCAATGATTTTGGAATGCTTGTCGGGTGCATAGTGATACCTGCAGTTTCCATCTCAGCCATGACCTGCTCAGACAGCATGCTATCAAAACCACGTAGGATATGGTCACGACGAAAGGCAAGGTCGGTCTTGACGCCTAGCTCATTTAAAACGCCAGCAAGCTCTGCGGCGATATAGCCAGCTCCTACGACAAGCACTGATTTTGGTAAACTTTCCCAAGCAAAGAAATCATCAGATGTCTCACCCAGCTCACTTCCTGGAACATCTGGGTAGAGCGGATGACCACCCGTTGCGATAGTAATGTGCGGAGCAGTGTAAGTCTCGTCATTAACACTTACAGTGTGATTATCGACAAAGCTCGCAAAGCCATCAATACGCTCAACACCGTTACGCTCAAAGTTGTTGGCATAAGACTGTCTGGCACGAGAAACGTAACCATCTCTGCTCTCTTTGAGTTTACTAAAGTCAAAAGATCTGTCTTTAATCTCATAGCCATAGCCGCCAGCATACTTATGAATCGCTTCAGAGACTTGAGCGCCGTACCACATGATTTTTTTAGGCACACAGCCCACATTGACACAGGTACCTCCGACCTGACCGCCCTCAATCAAGAGCACTTTGGCGCCATACATAGCCGCACGATTGGCAGTCCCACTTCCGGCACTACCGCCACCGATAACGATATAATCATATTGTTTTACCATTTTTATTCCCCAATTCTTTTTGCTTTTGTTCTAATCTAACACAAAAAAAGCGGATACACAATTTTTTGCTACGGAAATTTTGTCTACACAAAAACAGCACTTGTCAAAAAGTACTGTTTTTCCTTTATTGAAGTTCCTGCAGTGGCGCAAAAATGATTTTTTCAATGTCAGCGACATAGACTGACAGACGCTGCTGAGCGTCAAGATAAGCTTTGAGAGTTGGATTGGCACTAAAGCGCTCAAGTAGTGTTTTGAACTCGTCTTGCTCTTCTTGAGAAGGGGTTTGACCAGACTGCACCATCATTTGTAAGCGAGATTGCACTTGTGTAAACTCGTCCCACAAGCTCTTAGCATCGCTATCGCTGTCAATAGCTGACTTTGCTTCTAAAACAGCCTTGTACTCTGGCAACTGGCGCAATTCACGCTCCAATTGATTGGCAACATCATAGATATTTGACATAAAAACCTCCTAAGATTTTATTGAATGGTGACTTTATACTGGGTATTTGCCTCGATGACCTTTTGCGCATGGGCTTGGTCTTTAGCATTTTTAAAGGAAATCTGCAAGATACCGTGGATATCATCACGATTTTCTTCATTGATACGCAAATTAACCAAGGAAGTTCCACGGAGCAACTCCAAAATGGTAAGGATAACATCCTCTTCGTCAGGGACATTGACAAAAATATCGTAAAAGCTGTCAACACCACCACGTTTGTGGATTTCCATCTCCTGACGAATGGTCTTGGCGTGGTTAAAATACTGCCAGATACCCTCATCATCCTGCGCCTTAATCTTATCAGCGATAGTGTCCAAGCGCTCCTTAAAATCCTCAATGCGCTCCAAAACGGCTTCTTTATTGGTCAAAAGGATACTCGTCCACATGCCCGCCTCACTCTCTGCGATACGGGTCATGTCACGAAAACCACCAGCCGCAAAATGATTGGTCATCTCATGTTCCTTGGCATAGTCGCCAGCCTGCTCCATGAGACTCGCCGCAATAACATGCGGAAAATGCGAAATCTGGCTGGTCACACGGTCATGCTCAACTGCATCAATGGTGATAAATCTAGCATGCAAACCAGACAAATCCGTCTTTAGCTCTTCTATCGTGTCATCCGTTGTTAATGCAGTTGGCGTGAGGATATAGTAGGCATTTTCAAAGAGATTGACATCTGCTGCGCTAGCACCTGACTTGTGACTCCCTGCCATTGGATGTGAGCCCACAAAGCGAACAGCTTGATTGGCAAAAGACGCTTCAGCTGCTTTGACAATCTCAAGCTTGGTTGAGCCAGCGTCGGTGATGAGGACATTTTCCTTGAGAGGCAGGTGCGCTAGCTTCTCGATAAAGGCGATAGTTTGCTTGATTGGTACCGCTAAGATAATAACGTCTGCCAAGGGCGCAAAGTGTGCAAAATCATCTGTCTCCTCGTCCACAATCCCACGCTCAAGAGCGATTTGACGGGATTTTTCCGAGCGATTATAGCCCAAGATAGTATAGTCAGGATGGTCACGCTTTATCCCAAGGGCTATAGATCCCCCGATAAGCCCCAAACCTGCTACATAAATGACTTTATGACCCATACTACCTCCTTGTGTTTCTCTTTAGGTTAAAAGTTTTTTAGATAGGTGCGGTAATCACTGACCGCTTTTTTCAGCTCTTCCATATTGTCAGATGAGAATTTTTCTAAGATTTCTGTGGCAAGAACAGTCGCTACAACAGACTCCATAACCACTCCCGCTGCTGGAAGCGCCGTAGGGTCTGAACGCTCGACCGTCGCCTTATAAGGCTCATGTGTCTCAATATCAACAGACATCAGCGGTTTATAAAGTGTTGGAATTGGCTTCATGACACCACGGATGACAAGTGGTTGACCATTGGTCATTCCACCTTCAAAGCCACCGAGATTGTTGGTACGGCGAGTGTAGCCGTCCTCTTTATTCCACAAAATCTCGTCCATGACCTGACTGCCCTTGAGGTAGCCCGCTTTAAAGCCAACCCCAAACTCAACACCCTTAAAAGCATTGATAGACACAACTGCTTGGGCGAGTTTGCCGTCTAGCTTTTTATCCCATTGCACGTAAGAACCTAGGCCTGCTGGCACGCCACCAACCACCGTCTCAACGACACCACCGATGGTATCTCCATCTTTTTTGATTTGGTCAATGTAGTCCTTGATTTCTTGCTCACGCTCTTGATTGACAATGGAAACCTCTGACTGGCTGGCACGTTCTTTGATATCAGCGACAGTAAGATTGTCTGGAACATCAATTTTCTTGCCACCAAAGACAACCACGTGATTGGCAATCGCAATATCTAATTCTGCCAGGATACGCTTAGCGACAGCACCTACTGCCACTCGCATGGTCGTCTCACGAGCAGAGGAGCGCTCTAGAGAATTGCGCAAATCCTCAAAACGATACTTCATCCCACCGACCAAGTCAGCATGCCCAGGACGTGGGTGGGTGATTTTACGCTTGGTTTTAAGACGATCCTCAACGTCCTCAACCGCCATAATATCTAGCCACTTTTGGTGGTCACGGTTGATGACATGTAGAGTAATAGGAGCACCTGTCGTTTTCCCATGACGCACACCAGAGGTGATTTCGACTTTGTCAGACTCGATTTTCATTCTTCCGCCACGTCCATAACCACCTTGACGGCGTTTCAAGTCAAGGTTGATGTCGTCAGCACTCAAGCTAAGCCCTGCTGGGACTCCTTCAATAATAGCGGTCAAGCGTGGTCCATGGGACTCACCTGCTGTTAAATATCTCATATTATCTCTCCAAGTATTCTTTCATCTCTGCTAGAGGAATTTGATTAATGCTGGCACGTCCTAATTCAGGTACGATGACCGTTTTAATGGTCTTACCTCGTGCTTTTTTATCATGGGTAAGGGCTGTGTAGAGCGTCTCAACCTCCCAAGGCTCATGGCTCGTTGGCAAGCCAAACTTCTCACACATCAAGCGAATATCCTCTGTGATACCCTGTGGCATTAAGCCTTTTTGCTCTGCGACACGTGCGATTTGCACCATGCCAATGGCTACCGCTTCGCCGTGCATGACCTGACCGTAACCAGCAGTCGCCTCAACAGCGTGCCCAATGGTGTGTCCAAAGTTGAGATAGAGGCGCACACCATTGTCAAGCTCATCCTCGACAACAACCTTACGCTTGACGTTACATGAGCGGTAAATGATACTCTCGGCGTGCTTTAGGATACTGTCTATTGAGCCATCCATATGCTGCAGCTCATCCCACAGCTCAACATCATCAATCAAACCGTACTTAATGACCTCACCCATACCCTCAATTAGCTCACGTTTACCAAGCGTCTGAAGGGTATCTGGGTCAATCAGCACACCATCTGGCTGGGTGAAAGTACCCACCATATTTTTAGCATAAGGAGTATTGACACCGGTCTTACCACCGATAGAGGAGTCGACTTGCGCAGTCAGGCTAGTTGGGATTTGCAAAAAGTGAATGCCACGCATATAAGTAGACGCTACAAAACCAGCTAAGTCGCCAACCACACCGCCACCAAGCGCCACAATACCATCGCTTCTAGTCATGCCTGCTTTTGCTAAAAATTCATAGGCTTTATTGACCGTTGTGAGATTTTTCCTGGCTTCGCCCTCTAAAAAATCAAAAACTGCCACTTCAAAGCCAGCGTCTTCTAAGCTCAACTTGACTTTTTCAGCATAGAGACGTCCGACATGGTTGTCTGTGATGATGACTATTTTTTGTGGCTGCCATAGGCTCTTAACCCATTGACCTGCCTTTGATAGACTGCCATGCTCGATGACGATATCATAGGGGCTTTGTGGTAAATCAACGTGTAATCGCATATCGTTCCTCCTCTTCTAAAGGATTAGTGTGTGTCGTAGGTTTCAGTTAGCGCCTGCCAAATCTCCTCTGTCGGCATGGTCACACCTGTCCAAGCTTCATAAGCTTCTGCAGCTTGGAAAAGGAGCATGCCTAACCCATTAAGCGCTGTTAGCCCTTTACTTCTCGCATAAGCTAAAAACGGTGTCTCAAAAGGCTGATAAATGACATCCGCCACCAAAAGATTATCTGGAAAAGTCATATCAGGCTTGATAATCATAGACTCTCCATCCATCCCGATACTTGTCGCATTGACAAGGAGTTGAGACTGAGCTGTCTTTTCCTCAATGCTATCAAGGTCTTCAACTGGCAAGACCTCAAGCTCTGCACCTGTTTTTTCAGAAATCATCTTGGCATAGGCTTTAGTTTGCTCTAAGAAGGGCGTTTGATTGAAAATAGTGATTTTCTTAGCGCCATTTAGGGCAGCTTGTGCGATGATAGCTGTCGCAGCACCGCCACCGCCTAGGATAGTCATGGTTTTGCCCTTGACGTCAAAGTCAGCAAAAGTCGCTAAACTTCTGAAAAAACCGATACCGTCTGTATTGTGCCCAATCAATTTGCCATCACGGTTGATAACAGTATTGACCGCACCAATCAATTGCGCAGACTCTGTCAACTCATCCATATAAGGCATGACCGTTTGCTTATAGGGCATGGAAATATTGACCCCAAACATATCATAGCGTTTGATATTGTCAAGACTAGCAGCAACGTCCTCTTCAGGGACATCCCAAGCGACGTAGACACCGTTGACACCTGTCTTGTCAAAAGCGTAGTTATGAATAAAAGGCGAAATCGAATGTTTTATCGGTCTAGCGACAACAGCAGCTAGACGTGTGTGTCCATCAATCTTCATCTAAGACCTCCTGAATGAGCTTCATATTGTTGAGCGAAACTTGCCCTGGTGCGCTGGCTTGGTCGAGACTAGCAAAAGTCCAGCTAGAGCCGACAAGGTCAGATGCCAAGCGTGAAATACGTCCCAATTTTCCCATAGACATGGTCGCAAACTCTTGCTCTGGATTGATACTCTTAAAACCACGGGTGTAGTTCATCAAGTCAAGCACTTCCTGCTCTGTCTTTGGCATGGTGGCAATCTTGACCACACGAGGCGCAAGAGACGTCAACTCTGAAAAGATTTCCATGATATCCTCTGGCATCTCCTCAAAATTGTGGTAAGACAGCACAAGATTTGGAAAATCAAGCATCTGTGAAAAGACATCCTTGTGTGAGTAATACTCAAAATCAATGTAATCAGGGTGATAGATGGCATCAATCTCACGAATCAAGCCAACATATTCCTCACTTGTAAGGGTCAGCTGACCGCCTTCTTTGCTGGTTCTTATGGTAAAGATGATTTCATGACCTGCAAATTTTTCAAAAATAGCAGGCGCAACTGTGATGATGTCATCTTTTGGTAATACATCTGCACGCCACTCGATAATATCAACTCCATGAAAGCGAGAGATGTCAATTGCTTGAGCCTCTTCTAAACTACGAGGCATTACTGGTACTACTATTTTCATTGCTCAACCTTTACTGTAAAAACTTTTAGATATTGACTTTGGGCGTCTGCCTTATTGCTCGCAAAATCGGATGGCAAAGTCTTAAAATCTAAATAGGTATGCGTAACTTCTCCAAAACCTTTCTCCAACTGCTTTTTAAACTGCGCCTTGCTGACATTTGCCGCATTGGTCGAGGCAATCAAAACGCCGTTTTCTGTGAGCAGCTCCAAAGCCTGACTAATCAGCTTGTGATAGTCCTTTGCGACTGAAAATGTTCGCTTTTTATTACGAGCAAAACTCGGCGGATCAAGAACGATCACCTCAAAACGTAATCCTTTTTTCTTGGCATATTTAAAGTAATCAAAGACATCCATAACCACAAAATGGTGATTTTCTAAAGAAAGACCATTTGCCATAAAATGCGCTTTAGAAAGCTCACGAGAGCGTTTTGCAAGGTCAACAGATGTCGTCTCAAGAGCACCTCCCATAGCTGCAGCTACTGAAAAAGCTGCTGTGTAGGAAAACATATTGAGCAGGCGTTTACCTGTCGCAAGACCATCTACCAAGCTCCCTCTCACCTCATGCTGATCAAGGAAGATACCTGTCATCAGACCATCATTTAGAAAAACGCTGTAAGCCACACCATTTTCTAAAATAGTAAAGGTCTCAGGTGCCTCCTGTCCATAGAGATGAGCGCTCTCATAGTCAAGCCCCTTAAAGCGAAGCTTTTCATAAGCGCCGATAAGTTCTGGAAAGACGGACTGAAAAGCTTCGATAATGGTCTGTCTATTCTCGTAGACAAAGGTATTGTACCATGAAAAAAGCGCATAATCACCATAGCGATCAATGGTTAAGCCACCAAAGTTATCGCCATCTTGATTGAAAAGACGATAAGCTGTAGTTTGGCTGTCATTTTCATAAGCTTGACGCTTTTGTCTTGCTTGCTCAAAAAGCGCTCTAAAGTAAGCCACATCAAGCTTTAGCTTTTTGGGCGATAAAAACCATCCCACGCCTTTATTTTGCTCAGACAAGTAAGCCGTTCCTAAAAAAGCAGACTTAGGCGAATAAAGGAAAACCAGCTGATTTGCTGATGTCTGGGTTGATATATCATGTTTGTCAAGAAGTTGGACGCCACTTGCAAGTTTTTTTTGCAAACTAGCATCGACAAATAGTTTACTCATACCTTCCATTATAGCAAAAATTCAAATATTTTCCCACCTAATTTACAATTTCAAATGATAACTTTTCCAAAAATATGTTATAATCAAATTTGAGATTTTAACTTTAGGAAATTGATAGCATAAGGATGTTCCTATTTTGAAAAAAATAAAAGAAACGCTTTTCGGAATTTTAAGCACACGTCTAGGCTTTGTCCTGACTTTGGTCTTGTGTTATTGGCTAAAGACCATGTGGGCTTATCACACTGATTTTAGTTTAGGACTGGAAAATATCTACCAAGTTCTCTTATCTATTTTCAATCCCATTCCACTAACACTACTGCTTTTGGGATTGTCTCTTTATGTTAAGAGAACAAAGGTATTTTATACTCTGGCTTGGGTTATTTATACCTTACTCAATGTCCTTTTGATTGCTAATGCCATTTACTACCGAGAATTTTCAGATTTCTTGACAGTCAATGCCATGCTAGCAAGTTCTAAGACATCGACAGGGCTTGGAGATTCAGCGCTCAATCTGATGCGTGTTACAGATATTATCTATATCCTAGACTACATCATCTTGATTGCTCTTTTTGCCACCAAGAAAATCCACACGGATAAGCGCCCATTTAACAAACGGGCAAGCTTTGCCGTAACGGCACTCTCTGGTATGCTCTTTTCAGTCAACCTCTTTTTGGCGGAGATTGACCGTCCTGAGCTTCTAACCAGAAGTTTCTCAAATGTTTACTTGGTGCGTGCCTTGGGGCTTCCAATGTTTACCGCCTACAGTGGTAATCAAACCTACCAAGCACAAAAAGAGCGCAGCCAATCAACCGCTGAAGAACTCAAGCAGGCAAAAGCCTATGTTGAAAAACACTACGCAGCGCCTAATCCTAAGTACTATGGTATTGCTAAGGGTCGCAATGTCATCGTCATCCACTTAGAGAGCTTCCAGCAGTTCTTGATTGACTACAAGCTAAACGTCGATGGTAAAGAGTACGAGGTCACACCGTTTATCAACTCACTTTACCATTCAAACGAAACACTTGCTTTTTCAAACTTCTTCCACCAAGTTAAGGCAGGAAAAACTTCTGACGCTGAGACTTTGATGGAAAACTCCCTCTTTGGTCTTAGCAGTGGTTCTTTCATGGTCAACTACGGTGGTGAGAATACCCAATTTGCCACACCAAATATCCTAGCGCAAAACGGTGGCTACACAAGCGCTGTTTTCCACGGAAATGTGGGGACTTTCTGGAACCGTAACAACGCCTACAAACAATGGGGCTACAACTACTTCTTTGACTCAAGCTATCTCTCAAAACTAACCAAGGAAAACTCTTTCCAATACGGTCTTAACGACAAGTACATGTTCAAGGACTCTATCAAGTATCTTGAGCATATGCAACAGCCGTTTTATGCTAAGTTTATCACGGTAAGTAACCACTTCCCATACACCAGTCTTGACGGTGACTCTAAGGAAAAAGGTTTCCCACTTGCCAAGACAAACGATGAAACCATTAACGGCTACTTTGCTACAGCCAACTATCTGGACTCTGCACTGCGTTCTTTCTTTGACTATTTGAAAGCGTCAGGTCTTTATGACAACTCTATCATCGTCATGTACGGTGACCACTATGGTATCTCAAACTCACGTAACACTAGTCTAGCACCACTTCTTGGAAAGAACTCTGAGACATGGACAGACTATGACAATGCTATGCTGCAGCATGTGCCTTATATGATTCACATTCCGGGCTATACAGAAGGTGGTATCAATGAGACTTATGGTGGGGAGGTCGATGCGCTTCCAACGCTTCTACATCTTCTCGGTATCGATACCAAGAACTATACGATGGTTGGACAAGACCTGCTCTCTACGCAAAACAGTCAGATTGTAGCGCTTCGGACATCTGGTTACTTTATCACACCAGAGTACACCAGCTACGGTGGACAGCTCTACTACACCAAGGACGGTACAGAAATCACCAATCCTGATAGCACGACCGAAGAAAAGGTCAAAGCTATCCGTGAAGCCGCTGCCGAACAGCTAAAAGTCAGCGACGAGATTCAAACAGGTGATTTGCTACGCTTTGATACGGACAATGGGCTCAAGACCGTTGACACCAGCAAGATTAACTACACCAAGGCGATGAGCCAGATGAAAGCCATCGAAAAGAAACTTGGTGATAAGTCAACCAGCCTCTACAGCCAAAACGGCAACAAGTCAACGCAAAGTCTCTTCAATGCACCAAGCTACCTGCAATTGAGCGAAACCATAACAAGTTCGAGCACCAGCTCAACTAGTGAGTCAGAAAGCTCCAGCACAAGTTCAGAATAATCACAAAAGCGACTAGCTATGCTAGTCGCTTTTAGTTTACTCTTTACTTTGCAATGGTAAAGAAATCCTTATAATCGCCTATATAGTTTCGCCCAGTTGTAATATCATACTGAATCATCTTCAAATCCTCTTGTGTTACCTTGTCACGCTTGTTTTGACTGTTTGGCAATGCTTTGGTCAAAAGAGCATAGTAAGGAGAAACTTTTGAATTTGTCTCTTCTAGGAGAAGGGCTGGAAAGTCATTGGAGCGAATCTCAGGATAATTGAGTTTTGGTGTGTCATAGTTTGACCAGATAAAGTAATCAGTCAAGTATTGACTCTCTGGGTTATCTTTAAAGAAATCCTCAGGATAAATGCCTGGTAGGTGATCTCCGTAAAAGACCACCGTGACTTTCTTAGGATACTCCTTTAGCTTATCCAAAAAAGCCTTCGTCGCTTTATCCGTCTCTGCGATTAAGTTAGTGTAATTATGAAGCTGCTGATTACGGCTCTCAGAAAAGTCCTGGCCAGAGATACTAATCGTATCACCGATATTGGAAGAGTAAGGACTGTGATTTTGCATAGTCATGACAGAGAAAAACTGGCTTTCATTGCTATTAAGCTTATCAAGGATGTTTTGATAAGTAGCTGTGTCACTATAGTGTACACCTAATGAACCTGTGTCTGTTGGTTTATCCTTTGTCCCAGAGGTCGCTACAAAGGTATCAAAGTCAAGCCTTGAGTAGACCAATTTGCGATTGTAATTACCAGCGCTAGCGAGATGGATAGCAATTCGATTTTTAGCACTGTACTGCTCGCTAAGTGTTGGCACATAGAACATGTAAGGAAAGACATCTGCATATAAAACTGAAACACCTGACTTAAAGTTCGTCATCGGAAGCCCTGTCAAGGACTGAAACTCCATATTAGCCGTTCCACCACCATAACCATCTGAGAGCATAAGACCACCTGTTGACTCTTGTTCAACTTGTGTGATGTACTCCAGTGGGTTAGCACTTGCGGTAATGCCTGCCAGTCTTGTTGGATTGGCTAAACTTTCACTCAAGATATAAATTACTGTCTGGTCAGATAGATTTTGCTGACGTGATTTGTTCAGCTCTGCTGCTGCATTTTTGTATTTGTCATAGATAGCTTTTATTTTAGCTCGGCTATAGCCTTTTGGTATCGCCATTTTCTTTGTAGTAAGGCTATTTACCCAGACATAGCTTAATGATTGATAATTAGCTTTAGCATTGATACCTAGCCAAGAAATATCATAGAGATTGTAAAGCGAGGAAAGTACAGGCACACCCGTTGGAAAACTCCCCTCATCATGGTTACTGATATAGCGAATACCTGTTACTGACACCACCAGCATAACAATGACCACACTCAAGCGCTCTTTCCATTTACGCATAATAGCACCAGACAAAAGGCGACCTCTAGCTAAGAAAAGAAGCCCTGAGACGACAAATATCCCTATCACAACAGCCATGATGATTTCATTGGAGACGTAGGCTTTGAAAAAGGAAATCTCTCGAATCCAAATCAAATCAGACGGCAAGAAGGGCTCTTGACGAAGCGCATACTTCGCTTGATTGACCACAGCAATGATAACTGCAAGTAAAATCACAAGTACCAAAGACACTAGATAGCGGTTGATGATAAGAAAAATGACAAAGAAAAGCAGTGTGAGGACGATAATCTGAAAAATCGTAGCTCCAGGAGCAGTGTAGTAATCGTACCATTTTCCCTTATCTGTGATACCTGCTTGGATGAAGTAATTGGCGATGGCTGCTACCAAAAGACTACTTGACAATGCCAAGGACAAGCTTGGACGATTGGATTTAAGATGATGGAGAGCCTTTAAGAACAGGTAATTAACAAAAAAGAAAAGAACAAAGAATGTTGAAACATACTGGATAACCGACCAAATGAGCTGCCCCTCGGATACCCCACTCCCAATAGGCAAAAGGTGGTTAGACTGGAGACGGTCTAAAAAGATATCTCCTGTCAGATAGACTGCTGACAGCATGCTTGAGAGGACAAGCCTGCGATTAAAACGTGATACATCAAGGCTAAACTGCTCTCTATCTTGTCCAAACTGAATGATGTATTGAAAACCATAAGCAAGGACAATAATCAGCACCGACTCTAACAAAAAATTGGTCTGCCAAAAGGACTTAAAGGCTTCCCAGTGAAAATCCTTATTATTAAGTGAGAGAGTCATATCCATCCAATAGGAGGCTATCAGATAAAGCACGTAACCACAGGCAAAGCGCACTACAAAGCGCCAAGTGACTAACCTACTAATCAAGAGACCAATGATAATCACAATCGGCACCTGAAAAAGAAATGGGAGCACACGACTCGTCTCGTTTTGTGCCACTGCTAGATTATTCCAAACAAGATAAATGCTAGACTCTAAAAAGAGTAGGAAAATAAGCACCTGATACCAAAAATTCCGTGAGGTCATCAAGTGCTTAAACCAATTAAGCATAGCTCTAAAAGAACGCTTGAACCACTTGCCGACAGCTTCTTTAGAAAAATTTTCCTTATTTAGTGTCGGTAGTATTCGATTGCTGACTTTTTTCATAATAATTACTAATCCATTTTGCGATTGGCTTTGGCCAAAACTGTTCATACATGAATAAATCTTCTTTTGTGCGGGTATTATCCTTTATGGTGTTGCTCGTTTCAGAATCCTCATGGATACGGTGAAACATCAACTGCTCTGGCACATAGTCAAAGCGCCCTTTCTTTTTAGCAATCTCTGCCCAAGCAAACCAGTCAATAGATACTTTCATTTCAGGGTCAAATTGGAAGTCTGACAGTTTTTCAAGATTATAGGTCACAGCAGGACAAGAGATAGGATTGCCCAGCGAAAGCACACGACGACGCCACCATTTCCATGACGGAAATACCGCTAAAGTGCCTAGCATAAGGCGCTTGATTTTGAGATTGGTGTTTACCGTGACCTTCTGGTTATTTTTAAACTCATAGTAATCACTGTAGGCAATCAAAGTCTTTGGCGACATTTTTGCCATAATTTTTTGAGCATAGTCGGGCTCGTAGTAGTCATCCTGATGTGCTATGGTGACATAAGGCGTTGTCACAAACGATAGCGCTGCATTCCAGTCTTTACCGATAGAACCGCCAGTTGCCGTATAATATGGAATGTGATACTGCTTACACAAATCCTCAATATAGCGGCTTGGAGTAGAGGTATAAAGCAAAATCTCTGATGAATAAGTCTGCTGCTTAAGAGAGGCAATACACTCACCAAGATAAGGGCTATCCCCATAAGCGCAAACAACAAAGCTGTGATTAGTCACGCTTGTCACCATCCTCTCTAATATCTTTTTTAACCATAGATACCTCTTGGATGAGGTCTTTAATAGCCTCTTTTTGCTTTGAAATCTGAATGGTTTGGAAAAAGAGCAAAACCATCAGTAAAATAACCGCTAAAAACAGGACAAAGTTGGAAGTTAGTTGAAAGCCTAGTATTCTGCTAAACCAACCTGGAATAGAAGGAAATAACGCACAAATCACCATCAAAATCCCTAACACCAACCACATAGCAGCTTGGTCAAAGAGAATTTTATTTTTATTGATCCCTCGGATGACAAAATATAAAAATAGCAAAGCTGTCACTAACATGACAAGAGAAAATATGGACATTACTCACTCTCCTTCATAAAGACTGCCACAACAATAGACAAACAAACCTCTAACATATAGCGAATGGATTTGAAAGGCGTAATCGAGGATTGCCCACCTGAGCGGTCATACATATTAGCTGGACACTCGACCACTCGTTTTTTACGCTTTAGGACATGTACCGTTGACTCTGGCTCTGGGTATTTTCTCGGATAGCGCTTAGCAAACTGAGCGACAATTTCTTTATTAGCTAAGCGGTAACCTGATGTGGTGTCATAGATTTTTTGACCTGTCACAAGCTTCATCATAAAGGAGATGACGTTGATACCAAAGCGGCGCATGAAGGTCGTTTGAAACTCTGAACGCACATCTCCGACAAAGCGTGACCCAATCACAAGATCTGCTTTGCCTCCTTTGATAGGCTCTAGAAGACTTGGTAGCGATGTAATATCGTGCTGACCGTCTCCATCAAATTGAACTGCCACATCATAGCCATGTCTAGCAGCGTACTTGTAACCTGTCTGAACGGCTCCACCAATTCCCAAGTTTGAAATCAGGTGAATGGCACTGAGATGATTACTATCTAAAATCTCCTTTGTTCTATCTGTTGACCCGTCATTGATGACGATATAGTCTAGAACAAAGTCCAGCTGCCTTTGCTCTCTAAAGTCTAAAATCGACTGCACCGTCTTTAAAATACTCTCTTCCTCATTGTAAGCAGGAATGATTACTAATACTTTCATACGTTATTATCCTTCATTTAGTAATTTCTTTGTCAGTAAAAAAACACCGATACTCAGCACCAAAAAAACAATCATGGCAATCAAAAAACTATATGCGGCACCAAGCATCCCTAACTTTGTAATCAAAGGCGTTGAAATCATCTTTGACACAATAAAGGTCACTATATAGACAACCATAAAATTCACTTGTTTTCTAAAGATAGTCATCATATTACCAATGACCGAAGCTAGCACATTAAAAATACCACCGAGCAGTAAAATCACAAACTCCCATTTATACTGCGTCAAAGGAACGCCATACAAAAGTCCAAGTACTTCTGTTCCTACCAAATAACCAGCTACTATTACAAATAGACCAAAGCCCAGCAAAATCAGAATGAGCTTTCCAAAAGAGCTATAAAACTGACGGTAGTCCTTGTCTAGCCATACCCTTGATAAATCTGTGATTAAGGGACGTAAAATGATCAACAGCAAGGACATGATAAAAGTCGGCATAAAGAGGATGTTAAAATCCCTCTGAAGCCCTGTCTGCAACTGCCCTGATGACAGTAAACCATCAATGACTAATTTAGGTTCATTAAAGATATAGTTAATTAAAAAACCACTAAAAAACAAGGGAAAGCAAGTAACTAGCACAGACCAGATTTGCTTGGCTTGCAAACGACGTCGCCACGTTATCGTATGACCAAAATGGCGTGACATATATCTAAAATCCAACAAGAAAGACAGCAACACATTTAAGCCAAAAATACCTAAGCAAGCTAACAAAAGCGAACCTGTCAAGAGCAATATGAGGTAGAAACTAATCATGATGACAATGCTTCTGAAAAAAAGGATTTTTCCAGCTAAGTCAGAGCGCTCATGTTGTTGGAAAAAGCCTTGAAACACATCTGAAAAAGCATCTACCGCACGGCTCATCACCAAGATAAGAAAGATTAAGGTCTTTTCAGCAGTATAGTGGCTAACAGCTGCAAAGATAAAGGTTGAGCCAATCATGAGCAAAATTGTCACAATTCTAGTTTCCAAATACACTTGAAAATCAAACTTCTCACGCACATCAGTCGCTTGATAATCCCGAACCTGAAACAAACCAACTACAAACAACTGCTGCCCAAGCGAATAAATAATTCCAAATAAATCTGAGGACTCTGGTGACAACAACCTGGCAGCAAATATCAAAAGGACTGTTGAAATTACAGAAGACGAAACTGAGCCAATCATATTCCAAATATAATTGCTCTTTTCATTTATAGCGTTACGTGTCATAAATTAGCCTTTACAGTAAAAACGAGCAAAGAGGGGAATGAGTTTACATTTTTCCATAATGGAAAAACTTGAAACAATGAAGCGAACCTTAAGAGACTCTCCTTTTAGTTGTTTATTAAAGAATGGAGAGAGGTTTGATTGTAAGTTTTTTCGTTCAATATAGCGGTATACTCTACTATGCTCCTCTACAAAGCGACTCGTACTGGCACTGCGCCCTGAATAAAGTAAATAGTAGATATAAAAGCGTTTGAAATAATACTTTTGAATACTATCTAAATTTTCTTGTTTACTTAATATAGCGTCAAATAAGTACAAAATATCAATATTAGGTTTAAATCCAACATGGTCTGTATTAGAGATACTCTCAGTATTAAAATACCAATTATAACCAATGTAATCAATGACCGTAACTTTTTTTGCAAATGAGTAAGCCAAGAGATTAAAGTAAACATCCTCACCTATTCCATAATCAAGAAATTCCAGATTATGCTGTACTAAAAACGCTCTACGATACAACTTTGCCCACGGTGCTATGACCATATATTTTGCCCAATCGGTGGTATTTAAGTGCTGTTGGTGTAATACTTTACTATCACTAACACGCTGGTAGCCTCCTACCACTATATCGGCATAAACTTTTGACACTTCAGAATAAAACGTCGAACAATAATCTTTATTGATATAGTCATCATTATCAACAAACATAATATATTCACCTTGCGCTAAGGTTATTCCTCTATTACGTGTTTTAGCAACCCCCTCATTTTCCTTATCAACTACCTTAACTCTCTCATCCATTGCTGCATAATAGTTTAAAATACTAAGAGAATCATCTTTGGAGCCGTCATTTAACAAAAGTAACTCAAAGTCTGTAAAGTCTTGTTCTAAAATAGAATCAATACATTTTGCAATATGTTTTTGAGCATTATACACGGGGATAATAATGGAAATAGCAGGTTGTTTCATAAAATTACTTTCTATATCGTTAGTTATTGTCCAGTATTACATCATTGAGATACTTAAGAGAAGCATCGCTACAGTTGAGTACAGACTGGTTTGTAAGACAAGTGAGTCAGAAATAGCACCAATCGTTATTTGTTTGGGCTTAAAGGAAGTGATAACAGCCAGTATCAAAATATACAGGCTAATGTAGTAACGCCCTTGTACACCTATAACTTCAAAGTGACCAACAGGTGTCCATGTCAAGAACATAATCCCAGTAACCCCTAGTACAATAGCTGAGCTAACGGCAATGATACCAAAGCGTGTCCAGTTGCTAAGCTTAATCTTACCAAGATTGAAAAAGACAATCGTTGCATATAAAAGCAAGAAATAAACGTAAAAGTTGCTCATTGAAAGATCTAGCCAACCAAACTCATAGAGCTGCCCTAAGCGAGCTCCAAAATTCAAGAACTCTTTTAAAATAACAGGGACATAAATATTCGGTTGTGTTATGAGATTATGCAATTGTTTTGGCAAGCTCACATTTGGCAAACTCATATTGGAGCCAAGCTGGCTTGTCGTTTTATACCAAATCGCTGTTGCAAATAGCAAAGCAATGATGGCGATAAAAGAAGACCAGTACAGTTTTGCTGATTTGAAACGCTTTTTAGGGATAAAAATCAAGAGCCCAGCAAAAGCCACAAACGGTAATTTGGATAGCATGACCAAAGCACAGATAACGATGTAAGTCAGCATGTGACCAATATCGATTGGCTTCTTCCTCTCAATCAGATAAAGGAAAAAACCAACAGCAAGCAACTGATAGCCAAGAGCCGTGCCATCTTGGTTATAAGAACCTACAAGAGCTATACTCATCGGAAATGTTGCTCCTAAAAACATCAACTGACTAAAGCGGCCACTAAACTTAATGGCTAACACAGCAAGAAAAGCATAAAATAACGCATTACAGATACGCCCTAGGTAATAAATAAAACCAACATTAAGGTGCAGTAATTTTCCTATTGCAATACCAATAGCTTGTGGGAGGTAACTTAAAAAGCTATACTGATTTGTTCCACGGTAATCCATCTCACCCTTTGCAAAAGGTACCATTTTATCACTACTAGAGATTGAAAAAAGATTTGTTTGGGTTATTTTAACCTTAGCTTGGTTATTTACTTGTCGATAATCCTCTGAAATAAGGAGATTTTTAGGATTGTCATCAAGATTAATCTCACCTGATGCTACTTTTAAGGAACGTGCAAAATGTACTGGCTCATCTGGTGTATTTAAAATCGGCGTCACAAGCGCACTAGAAACACCTAAGAAAGCAATGAACACATATAATCCCTTAGTGTTTTGCTTGTCCAACAAATGAGGTAATAACAAACTCACCAACAGAAAAATAGCCGTCACCAGATAGACAAGCTTAGGAATACCAACCTCACCAGGGTAAGCAATCAAAACAGCACAAGCTACCAATAGAAGAGCCAAGCTATACTTATAATTTTGTTTGATTAACTGTCTCACTTCCATCTTTTCTCAACTCTTTCTACTCTTTTCTAAGGAATATTTTGTATAGTCTCCCCCTATCTCAACACGATTGGCTAAACGTATACCTCGCCACTTCTCAATATGAAAGAGAGGATTTACCACTAGCCAATAAAGTTTTCGTTTCCACGAATATTGCTTATCATGAAGAATCTTAGAGCTGTCTTTGATACTAGCCTTTAGGCTGTTACGCCAGACTGACACTAGCGATACAGGATTTGTAGAACCACTATTTACACGAACATTATAAGTTTCATCAAAGATACGTTTTTTATACTCTGATAGTAGGACATCATTAGAATGTTCCACAACAGCTTTACCATTATAAGCTTTAATATAGCCTGCATCTACAATATCCTTACCATACTCGTAATCTTCAGAATAAGGAACATTTCGATAGCCTATTTCATGTAACAAAAATTCTCTCGGAGCAGCTGAGCAAACATCACTATAAAAAGAAGCTTCTGTATAGTGCCCTTTTTGTTCAGGGGTGTCTCTTGTCCATAAAGTAATCGCATCATTGACACCCTGATCATGAAATACAGCATTGATATCATATTTCATCGCTGGAAAGCAAGTTCTTCTAGGCTCTTGACGACCTAATACAGCCACAATTTTCTCATTCAATGCAAAAGGTGCAACCATTTCCGCTAACCACTTGTTGTTAGCTGGCACAGCATCTTGTGTCAAATAAACGACAATGTCCCCTTTTGCCCATTCAGCTGCTTTTTGGCGTGTACCACCATGAGAATACTCTTTTTTAGGCAATTTGACCAATTGTAAATTTCCATATTGTTCTGCAAACCTTTCGATAATAGCAACAGAATTATCTGAGGATTCAGAATCAGTGATGATAACATCCCATGAAAAATCTGTTTCTTGTTGATAAAGAGCGGTTAGAGTTTCCTCTAAATGGTCATTTTCTCCATTATAAACAGGTATAAAAACCGTTGCTTTAAGGTGTTTATCCATCTATAACCTCACGTTTGATGATTTCGTCCACTTTTTGGTAACTTTCTTGCCAAGAAGCACCCTGATATTTTTGACTCATTTGCTCAGCGTGCTGATTAACGTCTTTACGTTCAACAGCATTGCAAAGTTGCTGTGCTAACGCTACTGGATAGGCTTCTGTGTATAGAATATCCTCAGTCTCACCTAAAACCATGCGATTATTGTCTCCATCGTTCATGACAGGAATACAACCTGCCACTAAAAGTTCTAATGGTAATAAAGACACATTTGTCAATGACAAGACCAGACATGCTACACTTTCATGATAGACCTGCGCTAGTTCTTCTTTATTTAAAATACCTCGGTCAATAAATTCAAATGGTATATCATAGTTAGACATATCTTGACCGAAGAATTCAATCTCATAATCTGGGTGCTTTTCTTTAAAAATCTTCAACGCCATGACACCAATCTCAAAGCCACGACGTTCTGTGTGAGCACGTGCATAAAAACAGATTTTTTTCTTTTTGATTACCTCAGTTTTTGGGCGATAAATCTCAACATCAGCACCAAAATCAAAATAGTCTGCCTGCATACCATATTCGCTGACTTTCTGAGTCAACCAACGCCCTGCAGTAATCCCATAAAAACCAAATTTATATGTTGCTTCAGCTAATTTATAACGTGAACCTAAACCATAAAAAACTGGCTCAAAATCCTGTACAAAATAAAACTTATGAAGATTTTTTTCTTTCAGATTAAAAGCTGCGTAAGCTGTATCCCAACTTGTTGCAAAAACAACGTCCTGATTTTTAAATTCTGCCAGTTCCCTTACTTCAACATCAATACCATACGAGCGCTTAAAGATATCTTGTGCTTCTTTTGCTGACTGGTTGATAGTATTGACATGATAAAGATAAAAAGAAACATTATGCCCTTGTTCTTGGAGGTACTTTACAAAACGTGAGATGGTTGTATGACCTCCTCCTCCGGGACCCACTGGTTGTGTTAACCAAGCAATATTCAAATACTTTTTACTAATCTTTTTAGGTTTCTGATAAGGAAAATTTATGTAATCCGCCTTCACAATATCATCAAATTGTGGCATAGCAGGAAGATGTAATAAATCAATTTTTGCTGGTTGCGCCTGAGGCGAAGCTTGATGACCTAGGCGCTCTTTTACTTTTCGTAATGTTGCACACATGCCTTCCTGACGGTAACTTCTAATAACTTTTTTTAACATGTTCTTTTCCATCCTAGTCATGGCTCTATTTTTTTAATTTTTTTATTACTTTTTTAGTCACAAATTTGGCAGAATTGACATTTGCCTGATACCAATAGCGCAATGCACTCTTGAAACCGCCGTTTTGGTTAAAATCTGCGAAAGTTTGAGGAACAGCAACTACAGGTTTATGGTTGAGCAATTTATTATCAATAAACGGCGTAAGAGCGACAGGTGTCGGACTAATTCTAAAATCATAGTGACAATCCCAAGCGATATAAACAAGTAGACGCTCCATAGCATGTAATACTGAATTTTGAGGAAGTGGCTCTTTAGGGATAATTTCTAAGTCTATTTTTAAGTCAAATAAAGGTTTTAAGGCATCGTATTTGAACCACACAAAAGTACCATAACTCATCACAAAGGTGTGAAAGTTTTCAAAATCAATCGCCTTATTAAGTCCCATAGAAGACCAAAGTTGATTCATCGCAGGGGCAATCAAAGCCTCATTTCCAGCATCCACAATCTTATTGTATCTAAAAAATGTAGGGATATCTGCAATCACAAGTCCCAATGTTTCAGCTTCTAACTGGGAAATTATAGTATCAGCTGGAAGAATCATACTTTCAATCAGCTCATGGCGCCATGACTCACCTGCCCAAAAATCTGCTTCTTTGGACTTTTTCGTATGAAAATGACCTATATAGTCATACTTAGATAAAACATCACCCAACCTAAGCATAGGAATAATATCACGCCCGATATTATCAAAGACATAAATACTTGCTTTAGTATTTTCTTGTGTTAGCTGATTTTCTATCTCTGTTCTTTTTTCTTCAGAGTCTGTTGTGATAAACAAGTCATAATCAAAATGACAGGATTCAAATGCTCTTAAAAACTCTCCAAGCAAATCTGTATAATAGACATGTAAATGAATTGCTATCTTTTTTTCAACTTTTATCAGCGGCTTTTCTTTTAGATACTTCTTTCCTAATTTATAAGGATTGTCTGGCATATAAGTGTCTGATAAATGATGAATCATCACATCAATAGGATAATCCGTTTTACGTTCAATATAATCAAGTAAATACGGAGCAATACTGTTGTTTGCTTCTGGAATTTTCACCTTGAAAAAGGGAACCTTAGCCTCCAATAATGCCGTTGGATGATATAAACTAAAATTAGGAGGTAGATTATTGTGGACAGGAGCTTCAACTGTATCAAAAACGACTCCATATTGAAAACCAGCTTCTAAAAAAATAGAAGTTGTTTGCGCTTCATAATTATCAATAACGTCTTGAACATCCGAAAAATCTTTAATAGTGGACCAATAATTTTTAAAGGTACTAGATGTTGCTAACTTTTTCTTGTAAACAACAAAATAACTTTGGATATGCTCTGGCAGCACATCGCCTGCTCGGTGATTGGTCATTCCCCAAAAATCGACATTCTCATCTGACTCAAAACGCTTATAATAAGGTTCTAAATCCCATAGAGGTCCAAAGCAGGTATCATTCATCATTGTAACAGAATCATACTCTACTAGACTTTCATAACCCACTAAACTCAAGCCATCACGCCAAGCTGCAAAATCAAACCCTTTATTCTCACGCTGAAGAAAAACATCAATCATGTGTTTCTTTTTCAATTGTTCAACTTCTTCTTGATTTACAGCACTATTACTGATAAAAACAATCTTAGAAAATAGCGGACACACCTTCTCCAATTGATATTTAACATGCGGACTCACTATATCATATTTATTGAAGTGAACATACAGCAGTAAGCGGTTCATTTTTTTCTCCTTAAAAAGTTAATGATTTTTGTTGGAATAATCCAGCGGCGAGAGTTGATGACTGTATTATATTGATGTGTCATTTTTGTCAGCTCTGCCTTATAAAATTCAAGTTCTGATTGTAGCTTAGTGTATTTGTCAAAAGCTTCATCAAGCTCCTTATTTAGCTGGTCAATATCTTCAGATAAAACATTTGCTACGTAGTCTGTTGCATGAATATTCGTAAGATTGAACAACTCATAGCTTAACGTAAACTCCTTGTTAGCTATCTTTGAAATGTCGTAAACCAATTGTGGATCCGAATTTGCAAATATAACATAGCCACCTAGGAAATGACCGTTAGTTAAGGCAGGTTGAAGGATTTCTCCACTTTCCTTTACCTCTAAATGGACATATTTGTAAAAACTTGGTAATTCTGATAAATCAATACGTACTTGATCTACTGAAGCGTCAAATTGTATATTTATACGGTCTGATTGTGCAAAGTCATAGCTAAACTTACAGTCTTCTGACAAGGTCTCATCTTTAGAGCTATAGTAAATATTTACTTTTTGATTATAGTAATCTAAGGTAATATTGTGCCCAAAATGCAAGTCCGATGCTGCTCTCACTTCCTCAGGATAGCTATTGACATATTTCCCGAGGATATGAACATAAGCTTGATAGTACTTCAACATCAAATTCCTAGCTTGACCAGACATCGAATTTTCTAAAACTCTATAATAAAAGAATGTCGTCTCGCAGGGAACAGCCTTCGCTTTTTTATGCGTAATCAAGTATAAAAAGAAATCGAAATCCTCTAGCCTCTTACCGTTGAGGTAGTCATCATAGCGAACATCACCTATGATTGAACATCTCACAAGTGAACAAGAATCAATAAAATTCGATTTAAAGAGGCGGCTAAGCGAGAAAAATTCTAAAGGTAAAACTTCTCTTTGAGTATCAGGATTGATAAGACGTGTATAAATAATATCGCCCTGACTCTCTTGTGCTTTTTGAACAAGTTCCTCTAAAAAATTAGGAGTAAGATAATTGTCACTGTCTACAAAAAGAACAAACTCACCTTTTAATACATCAAAGGCTTTATTGCGAGTTTTTACTAGACCTATGTTCTCATGCGATAGAAAGGTGACTTTTTCTAAATTGGTTTGTTCTACAAAAGATTCTATCACCTCAGAAGACCGATCTGTTGAACCATCATTGATAATGATAAGTTCAAAATTGCGGTAAGTTTGCTGCTCAATACTTTCTAGACATTGTTTAATGTAAGCTTCATGATTGTAGCACGTTACAATAACTGAAACGAAATTGTTCATTTCTTAAATTCCCATTTTCCTCTGCGCTGTAAGAGTCCTGTTGCAGAATCTTTTTCTGAGATATCATCTGTTGCGATATCATCACGTACAATAAAGACCACTGGTGAATTTGCAGTGTCTGCAAAAGCAACCATTTTATCGTCATCATCACGTACAGATACCTGCAACTTAAGCTTTATATCATTTAAGCTTGGCATATCACAGGTATAAATAACTGATTTATGCCCCTTCCCACTGGTCATATAATCCAATGAATTATCATTATAAATCCATATATTGCGGTCAATATCGGTTAAAGAAAAAGCAATGTAGGTAGCGGTGTCATCTAAAACATCGTAAGAAATTCTAAACTGCACTTTCTCCTTTGGACTTATAGTATTTGCAGAAAGCAACTCTACTTTTAGGTTATCTACACATAAGGACTCTTCTTGCTCTTCTTTCTTATCTTCTGTAACAGATGTTGGAGCTACAGCATTATCAAAGCTATACTGGTTAGCCACATCGTCTGGATTTCCCAGCGCTTTCACCAAACCATTTTCGATGAGTACTGCTTGGTTACAGTATTTTTTGACAGCGCCCATGTCGTGTGTTACAAGGATGGTGGTTTTACCGCTTTTTTTGCGCTCCATAAAGTAGTCGTTACACTTGCGCTGAAAGGCTTCGTCACCAACAGCGAGCACTTCATCCAAAATCAAGACATCTCCTTGTGCCTTGATAGCTACGGAAAAGGCTAAGCGCACTTGCATACCGCTGGAGTAGTTTTTGAGCTTTTGATTCATAAAGTCACCAAGCTCAGCGAAATCGACGATGTCATCATACATAGCGTCCACTTCTTCTTTTGAAAAACCAAGAAGGGCACCATTCATGTAGACATTTTCACGTCCTGTCAGCTCTGGGTTGAAACCTACACCAAGCTCGATAAAGGACACTAGCTTACCATCTACCGTCACACTGCCTTTTTCAGGGACATAAATTTGTGAGATGATTTTTAGAAGTGTTGATTTACCAGAACCGTTACGTCCAACGATACCGAAAAAGTCACCCTCTTTGACTTCAAAGGAGATGTCTTTTAAGACATGTTGCTCCTTGTAGCCTTTAATCCCTCGAAAGCGATTGACCATAGCTGTCCGCAAACTGTAAGTACTCTCAGTTGGTAATTTAAAGAACTTGCTGACATGCTCTACCTTGACGACTGTTTTTGCTTGACTCATTTTAAAGCACCTCCGCAAATTTCTTAGAATACTTGTTAAAGACAAAGACACCAATCACAAAAACCACAAATGGAATCAAGTAAGGAATCGCTACGATAGCTTTGTTGTTAATCAATTGCCAAACTGTGACATTTGCCTTATCAATAAGAAAATAACGTGCATCTTGAATGATTTGTGCTACAGGATTAAGCATCATGACCTTGGCTGCAATCAAGCTACGGTCAGACACATAAGTGATTGGGTAGATAATCGGTGTCGCATAAAGCCCTGCCTGCATAAAGACTTCCCAGATTTGAGATAGATCACGAAAACGCACAAAAACAGTTGATAAAATCAGAGCAATCCCTGTCGCAAGAAGAAACAGCTCAATAGCCAATGGAATAGCCATCACAGCCGTCCATGAGAACTGCACACCGTTAAAGAGGGCAAAGAGCAGCACCACAATCAAGTTAATCCCAAAGTTAATCGCTGCACCGCAGATAGCTGAAATAACGATGATTTCTTTTGAGAAGTTGAGCTTACGCAACAAATCCCCACGAGAGACGATGGACACCATCCCCATATTGGTCGCTTCTGAGAAAAATCCCCAGATGACATTGGCAAGTAGCAAAGCCACGGCAAAATGCGGCACATCGCCACCCAAGCGTAAGAAATGGATGAAGACAACATACATGATTGCAAAGAGCATCAAAGGCTTCAAAATAGACCAAAGATAGCCAACAGCACTTCCTTGATAGCGTAATTTAAAGTCAGTCTTGACCATTTCTCTCAAGAGAATACGGTTTTCTTTACTGAAATAATTCATCAGTTTCTCCTATAACCAAATTTTGTAATAATCAATGTTCTAAAAATAAAGGTGTGAAACCAGCGGTTTTTAGCTAGTTTGTACGACTTTAAGGACGAGAGGCGTTTTCCAAGTGGCGCTTCTGTTATCCCGATAAAAGCTTCTACCAAAGCCCTGTCATTTTTATCAAGCTCAAAGTCTCTAAGGAGACTGACTTGCTCTTGACTAGAGGTGATGAGATACCAGTATTTTGCGACTAAGGCTTGCGGTTTTAGCCAATTTTTAATGCGCTTGTTCCACGTCCTAGCACCAAGCACATTATTGTCATGCTGACGATAGAACTCACCGGGCTTATCAATATAGATGAGCTGCCCCAAAGCAGCTGCTAGTAAAGCTAGGTACCAGTCGTGCATGATGACCTTATCCGTTCTCATCCAGAGCTTAGCTAGGCTGTGGTTAATGCCTGAAACGCCACCTGTTACTGTATTTTCAGTCATTTCTTGGTAGAGCTTGGTGTTTGCATGATGTGACTGTGTTCTCACCATACTTTTATGAAGGACATTGAGCTTTGCATCCACAATCATCAAGTCCATATAAACCATGACAGGCTGGCTATTATCAACTTCGGCAAAAGTTGCCAGCTGCATCTCAAGCTTATCCTCTAGCCAAACATCATCTTGGTCACTAAAAAAATAATAATCGGCTTCCTCGTACTTGACCAAGTGGTAAAAAGACTGGATGACACCGTAGTTCTCAGTCTCATCTTCATTGATAAAGCAAATCCGCTCATCTTTTTGCGTGTAGGCTTTGATGATAGAGCGTGTCTTGTCTGTTGAGCCATCATCTCGGATGAGCAGTTTCCAGTCTGTAAAGGTCTGACGGCGAATACTCTCAATCTGCTCCGCTAGAAAGGTCTCACCGTTGTAGGTAGACATCAAGATATTAACTCTCATGTAAAAACAAATCCTCGTACTCTCCTACAATTTTTTCCCAAGTATAATCTTTTTTGACAATCTCTTTGGCACGCTTGCCATAGGCTGTTTGCTCTGAAATCCCTTCAGCTTTTGTAATAGTATCCGCTAGATTTCCTGCTGCCTTTGTCCAGTAGAGGCTGCTGTCTCTAGCGACCGAGCGGTTAAAGTCGACACCAAGAACCAGATTGAGCTTGGTCTGGCTGAGCGCCTCAAGAAGCCCAGGATTGGTGCCTCCGACCTCGTGCCCATGGATATAAGCAAAAGCGTGCTCCCTTATATAAGCCAGTAAATCACGATTGTAGACTGTGCCAACAAACTTGATACGCTTATCCTCATCAAAGCCTGTTTTTTGACGCAGTTCTTCAAAATAGCCATTACCCTCGTGGTTACAAATGATGACTAAATCACGCTTAGTTTTTGTGGTCATAAACTCACGAATAACCGTTTCGTAGTTATTTTCAGGGACAAAGCGCCCAACGACGAGATAATAATTTTCCTCAGTGACACCCCATTTTTGATAGAAACTGTGCACCTCGTCAGAATTTTTTGTCAGCTTTGAAGGTGCTAGGTCTGTCCCATAAGCGATAAAGGTCGTCTTGGCAACAGGATAGGCTTTTTTGATATAGCTTTCAATGCCACTGTTATCCGCCACAATCAAGTCCGCTTTTTGCGCCATTTTTTTCTCGGCGTATTTGAGATAAGCCTGCACAGGACGTGACCACTTGGAGCGTCGCCACTCCATCCCATCAGGATTGACAAAGACTTTTCCGCCACATTTATGTATCTTTTTAATAAAAGGGCTAATAAAAGCACCGATTGTATTACCCAAAATATAAAAAATCGGCTGTTTGATCGCATCACGCTTAACAAGTGTGAGAGCATAGTTGATTGCCATCATGTCGTAGAGAATGACTCTCGCTGGACCAAGATTAGGCACCTTAATCCTAAAGCAATCTGCTCCTTTGTAATCATAGTGTGTGCCATGCTTCTCTTGACTAAGACAAGCCACATGGTATTTGATGTTCTGATTTTTTTGATGCGCTACCAACTCTGAAACAAAGGTTTCAAACCCGCCATAACTAGCAGGCAAACCACGGCTTCCGATGATGAAAACATGCTGCAAAGCGCACTCCTCCATACTTACAATAATCAATTTATTATACCATAAATAAAAGCAGATAGCGACTTAAAAAGGTAGACTTCTGTCCTTTCTGGCGCGAAAAAAGCCTGATATTATCAGGCTTTAAGATTATTTCTTGACGTCTTGCTTGTAAAATTCTTTTAGAGCGTCTTTCCAGCTTGAGATAACAAAACCTGTTGCTTTTGCCTTTGCCAGACTCATAGTTGAGTTAAGTGGGCGTTTGGCTTTTGCTGGGAATTGGCTAGAGTCCACTGGTTTGACAGTGACATTTGTGTCTTTCAAGATTTCAACCGCAAAGTCATACCATGTGGTATCTTCGTCAGCGTCGTTTGACAAATGATAATAACCAAATTCTTTTTGATTCTCAGCCAAGTAAACCATAAACTCTGCTAGTGTGCGTGTCCAGGTTGGACGACCGTGTTGGTCATTGACAACTGTCAGCGTGTCATGAGTCTTAGCAAGGTTTTGCATGGTAAAGACAAAGTTTTTACCGTAGTTACCAAATACCCAAGCAGTACGGATGATGTAGAATTTTTTAGCGTATTTTTCAACCAGCTCTTCACCCATACGTTTTGTGCGTCCGTACTCTGTTTGTGGGTCTGGTGTGTCATCGACTTCCCACTCTTCTCCAACTGGCTTTTCACCATCAAAAACATAGTCTGTTGAGATGTAAACCAAGGTTGCGTTGTACTTAGCAGCTGCTTTTGCGACATTTTCAGTACCTGTCACATTGATAGCGTAGTCAAGCTCTTTGCCTTCGTCTTCTGCTGCGTCAACAGCTGTATAAGCTGCACAGTGGTAGACAAGTGTTGGTTTTACTTCTGAGAAGACTTTGTCCACCATTTCAGCGTTTGTGATGTCCATTTCAGCGACATCCACAGCCACGTATTCTTCATTGCGCTCATCAAGCAAATAACGCAATTCTGTCCCTAACTGTCCATTTGCACCTGTAATTAAAATCATCTGTTACTCCTTTAATTTCGTAAACTAGGTTTATTATAACGCAAAAAAGGGAATTTTTCATCCCTTTTCTTTTTTATCTGATACCAAGCGCAATGCGAGCGTAGCGGCTCATCTTTTCCACCGACCAAGCCGGTGTCCAGACAAGCTTAACCTCAACATTTGTCACTTCGGGAATATCACGCATAACATCATAGATTTGGTCGGTCAATAGATCCGCCAAAGGACATCCCATCGTCGTGAGTGTCATATCAATCTCAGTCTCACCATCATCAAAGCGAATCTCATAGACCAAGCCAAGATTGACAATATCAATCCCAAGCTCAGGGTCAATAACCATCTCTAGCGCTTCTAGGATACGGTCTTTGATTTTTGCGACTTCTTCTTCAGTATATAGTGCTGACATCTTTCACCTCCTCAAGCGAGCTTAGTCTTCCATGAAATCTTTGAGTTGTTTGCTGCGGCTTGGGTGACGCAATTTACGAAGCGCCTTAGCTTCAATCTGGCGGATACGCTCACGGGTAACATTAAAGACCTTGCCGACATCTTCTAGCGTACGCATTTTACCATCATCAAGCCCAAAACGCAGACGCAAAACGTTTTCTTCACGGTCAGTCAAAGTATCAAGCACTTCATTGAGCTGCTCACGCAGCACCACACGTGTGGTGTACTCAACAGGATTTTCAACGACTTCGTCCTCGATGAAATCACCAAGATGGCTATCATCTTCTTCACCGATTGGCGTTTCTAGGGACACAGGTTCTTGTGCGATTTTAAGAATTTCACGCACCTTGTCTGGCGTCATGTCCATACGCTCTGCGATTTGCTCTGGTGTTGGATCTTGCCCTAGCTCTTGCAAGAGATTGCGCTGTTCACGCACAAGCTTGTTGATAGTTTCCACCATGTGAACTGGGATACGAATGGTACGGGCTTGGTCAGCAATAGCACGTGTAATGGCTTGACGAATCCACCATGTCGCATAGGTTGAAAACTTGAATCCTTTTGAATAGTCAAACTTATCCACAGCCTTCATGAGACCCATATTACCTTCTTGGATAAGATCAAGAAACTGCATTCCACGCCCCACATAACGCTTAGCGATAGAAACCACCAAGCGCAGGTTCGCTTCTGCGAGACGTTGTTTTGCCTGCATATCTCCAGCTGCTACTGCTAGCGCAAGCTCTTTTTCTTCTTCGTTGGTTAAGAGGGGCACAACACCGATTTCTTTAAGGTACATACGTACTGGGTCATTGACCTTAGCTGAGTTGTTACCGAGCAACTCCTCATCTGTCAACTCCTCTGGCTTTGGTCCTTCAACCACGTACTTGCTAGAAGGATTGCCTTCCTTGTCAGTGATGGCAATACCACCATCTGTCAAACGCTCTAGTAAATCATCGATTTGGTCTGCATCCAAAGTAAATGGAATGACTAGCTTTTCAGTGACCTCATCATCTACCGCAGTACCTGCTTTTTTATGGTTTCGAATAAAGTCTGCAACTTGTACGTTAAAGGTTGTAATTTCTTTTGTTTCTGCCATAGTTTCCTCATTCCATATTTCTTTTTTGAGCAATCAATTGCTGCAGCGCTTCTAGCGCACCATAAACATCACCTTGATTGCTTGACTCACGTATCTGTTTACTTTGTTTATGGATATCTCGCTCTGTTAGCAATTGCTCACGCCTACGCTCAATCGCCTCAATCTCACCCGAAGCCACCTCATCTGGCAAGCGCTCCTCTAACACACGATAATACATCTGCCGCTCAGCATCACTAATCTCTGCCAAGTCAAGACTAGTAATCTCACCCTGCTGACACAACAGCTCATACAGAGCCTCAATCTCTGGCGTATCAAAGGTAAAATCCAAGCGATTGCGATACGATTGTAGTAAATAATCGTGATGTAGGAGACGATGAAAGAGCTGAATCTCTGCTTTCATCAAAGCAGATAAACTCTTAGATACTGGTGGAGATAACACCTGCTGTTGTGTGTATTGGCTGGTCTTTTTCCGATTGCTGCGACTGATGAGACGCTCGTTGTTAACAGCCTGCTCGACTTGAAAATAGTCAAAATCCGGCAAAAGCTCAGCTACCTTGTGGATATAGCTATTTTGCGCCGTGATGGACGACTCTTGTGCAATCAGCTTAGCCATTTTTTCCACATAAGCAATCTCAGCTTGCAGATTGTCGCTATTTTCTGGCTTCAAATGCTGAATATAAAATTCGGTGCTACTGATACGCCCTTGCTCGAGAAGTTGCTTGAGTGCTTCTTTTGAGTTGTGTCTTAAAAACTCATCTGGGTCCATATGGTTAGGAATCCTAACCACATCAACAGATAAAGAATCTAATAGTTCTAGAGACTTAGCTATCGCTTCTTGACCAGCATTGTCCCCATCGTAAGTCAGAATCACCTTTTTAGTAAACTGGCTCAAATGTCTCACATGCTCAGGTGTTAGCGCCGTCCCCATAGAAGCGACCGCATTTTCAATACCAGATTGATAAGCTGCAATGACATCCATAAACCCTTCCATGAGATAAAGCTCGTGCGTTTTTTGCGCCACTTTTTTAGCTTTGTCTACATGATATAATTCGTAAGATTTATTGAAAATGAGCGTTGATCGGGTATTTTTATATTTTGCTTGCTTTTGCTCGTGATCTTGCTGCGTCCAGATACGCCCAGAAAAAGCAATCACACGCCCCTTATCATCTGTCAAGGGAAACATGATCCGATTTTTAAAGGCATCGTAGAGACGACTAGACGTTTCATCAATATTAAAGAGCCCAGACTGCGCAAGAGCTTCCTCATGATTAGGGTATTTATCGCTCAAGGCTTTATAGAGAAAATCAGGCTGTTTTGGCGCTAAGCCGATATTAAAGTGCGTTAGCACTTCTTCATCAAGTCCCCGAGCCTGCAAGTAATCCCTAGCCAGCTGCCCCTCTTTGGTTGTCATCAAGATAGCATGGTAAAATTGAGCCGCCTCGCTATTGAGATCATAAAGGATCTGATTAGGGTTTGCTTTTGCTACCGTCTGCTGCTTTGGTAAATCAAGTGTTATCCCTGCACGCTCAGCCACAAGACGAACACTCTCCATGAAACTAATCTGCCTGTAGTCTTCTAAAAACTTGAAAACATCCCCAGACTTTCCACAACCAAAACAGTGAAAAAACTGCTTGTCCTCAACGACATTAAACGAAGGTGTTTTTTCCTTATGAAAAGGACACAGACCAAGGTAGTTATGCCCAGAGCGTGTCAGACTAACCACCTCACCAATGACATCCACGATATTGACACTATTTTTAATATCAGCTATCGTTTCACGACTAATTGCCAGAGCCATCACCTCCCTAAAATACCCCGATTTTAGTTTTACGTTTCATTATAACACTTTCTAATCTTTTTGTAAATCGTAACGTTTGGCGATAAAGTGTACTTTAATTGGACTTTATGAGTCTATTTGCTTGCTATTTGTACCTTTTACTTGATATAATTGTAGTATCACTATAATTATGAAGGAGTTTTTTATGATTAAAGAACTTAAAGACTTTCTATTTAGAGGCAATATCCTCGATCTTGCTGTTGCCGTTATTTTGGGGGCTGCCTTTAACGCTATTATCACATCACTTGTCGGTGACATCATCACCCCTCTTATCTTGAACCCTGCCTTAAAGGCTGCAGGTGTTGAAAAGATTGCTGACCTTGCTTGGAATGGTGTTGCTTACGGTAGCTTCTTGAGCGCTGTTCTTAACTTCCTCATCGTTGGAACAACTCTCTTTTTCATCGTTAAAGCAGCTAATAAAGCTATGTCGCTTGGTAAAAAAGAAGAAGAGGCTGCAGACGAGCCAGCTGGACCTACTCAAGAAGAGTTGCTCGCTGAAATTCGTGATCTCTTAGCAAACAAATAATAGACAAGACGAAAAAGATTAGAGATGGCTCTAATCTTTTTTTCATGCTTTGTTAGAATAGTAAAAACTAGGCAGAACCTAGTTTTTTTGTTTTCATTAGAATTTTTTACGTTTGCGAGCAGCTTCTGATTTACGTTTACGTTTTACAGAAGGTTTTTCATAAAATTCACGTTTACGTGATTCTTGAAGAGTTCCTGCTTTCGTAACAGAACGCTTGAAACGACGAAGTGCATCATCAAGTGATTCATTCTTGCGTACGACAGTTTTTGACATAGTTTTCACCTCCTCAAGATATTGTGACAATGATGTCCATATACTAGGATACCTAAATCCCTCTTTTTTGTCAATAGACGAGCCCACTATTTTTTCAAAAAAATCGCAAACAGGCTGTTTTTAAAAGTTCTAAAATGAAGTTAGCCACTTAAAAGTATGAAAAAACACCTCAGAGAGATATAATTGTAATCACCA
>NZ_JBCLSK010000014.1:0-43093 GCF_041225505.1 Streptococcus hyointestinalis
CATAGTGTGGGTAGTTACGGTGACTACGGTAATTATGGGGAGTATGGACAGAAAGAGAAGAAATCTCGTAGAAGAAAATAAAACAATGAAAGGAACAACATGTATAGTGAGTCTTCTATAAAAAAGAGTTTTTATCTTCTTTCAGACGCTCTAGCGATTGTGGTCACGTTTCTGATATTATCCTATTTTTTTAGCTACACCTTTTTGTTAAATCCGAAGTTTTTGGTGAGTGTCGTGCTTCTAGGACTGCTCTATGCGGTGTGGTTTGACCACTACTCAGACATTTTATCAAGAAGCTACGCAGAAGAGCTAAAGCCAGCAAGTGTTTTTGCCATTGTGCTACTTTTGATAAGTCTCATCATTGACAGTGCTTCGTTCAAGGGGCATTTAGCTACTTTGCCTTATCTGCTTAGTCAGTTTTTGCTGTTTACAGCTTTGCTTTTTCTGGGGCGCTGTCTGGTCACGTTAGTGACGAAAAGGATGTTTATAAAAAGGTCGCACATTATCCTCCTCACTAACTTTACAGATGATAGGAGGGCAGTTAAACAACTGGAGCAAAATGGCTATCGTGTCTTAGTCTACTTTAGTCACCAAAATCCAACGTCGACTTTTCTTGAAGTGCCTGTACTACACGATTTTGAGCAGGTACGTTATCTCTTGTCGCACAATGAAGTACAGGAAGTTTTTGTCACCAGCGACGCCTTTAGTGATTTTATCTGCCAACGTGCGTTTTTTTCGACTCTGGGGATACCTGTTAGTTTAATTTTTGATGAAAAAGGGGATGCTATGCCCTCTTTAATTTTTCACAAAATTGGCACAATAGAGACCCTCACCTCCTCGCTTAATCATATCCACTACCGCAGTCTCTTGTTTAAGCGCTTGTGTGATATTGTTTTTAGCCTGATTGGTCTGGTGCTTACAGGGCTTGTCGCCATCATCATCTACCCCATTGTGCAAATGCAGTCTAAGGGACCGCTTATCTTTAAGCAAAAGCGGGTGGGCAAGAATGGCAAGGTCTTTGAAATCTATAAGTTTCGCAGTATGTACCTAGACGCTGAGGAGCGCAAGAAAGAGCTGATGGCGCAAAATGAGCTAACCTCTGACTTGATGTTCAAGATGGACAATGACCCTCGTATCTTTCCTTTTGGGCAGAAAATGCGCAATTGGTCTCTGGATGAGCTGCCGCAGTTTATCAATGTTTTAAAGGGCGACATGTCACTCATTGGCACACGTCCGCCGACCTTGAATGAATACGAAAAGTATGAGTTACATCACTTTAAGCGCTTAGCCATGAAACCAGGTATCACAGGCATGTGGCAGGTCAGTGGGCGCAGTAATATCACGGACTTTGAAGAAGTCGTTGCCCTTGATTTGTCCTACATCAAAAATTGGTCTGTTTGGTTAGACATCAAAATTTTTCTCAAGACCATCAAAGTCGTTTTAGTGAAAGAAGGGAGTAAGTAAATGCCTCAATCGGTTTATATTGTAGGTTCTAAAGGCATACCTGCTAAGTATGGAGGTTTTGAAACCTTTGTGGAAAAGTTGACGGAACACCAAAAAGACACGACTATTCACTACTATGTGGCTTGCATGCGTGAAAACTCAGCTAAGTCGAATATCACAGCAGATGTCTTTGAACACAACGGTGCGACTTGTTTTAACGTCGATGTTCCCAATATCGGACCAGCGCGAGCTGTCGCCTATGATATCAAAGCCTTGAATCGTGCTATTGATATGGCAATTGAGAATCAGGATGAGGCGCCCATCTTTTACGTGCTTGCTTGTCGGATTGGTCCTTTTATCAAAGGCATTAAGAAAAGAATCAAAGCCATTAACGGCACCCTCTTGGTCAATCCCGATGGTCACGAGTGGTTGCGTGACAAGTGGTCAGCGCCTGTGCGTCGCTATTGGAAAATCTCTGAGCAGTTGATGGTTAAGCACGCTGACCTTTTGGTCTGTGATAGTAAGAACATCGAAAAGTACATCCAGACCGACTACAAGAAGTACCATCCACAGACCACCTACATCGCTTACGGCACGGACTTAGCCAAGTCCTCTTTGATACAAGATTCTGACAAGGTACGTCGGTGGTTCACAGACAAAGAAGTCACTGAAGGTAACTATTATCTTGTCGTTGGACGTTTTGTCCCAGAGAACAACTACGAAGCCATGCTCAAGGGCTTTATGGCATCAAATTCTAAGAAGGACTTTGTCTTGGTTACCAATGTCGAGCAAAATGCTTTTTATGACAAGTTGCGCAGGGAAACGGGCTTTGACAAGGACCCACGTGTCAAGTTTGTGGGGACGGTCTATGACCAAGATTTGCTCAAGTACATTCGTGAGCAGGCTTTTGCCTATTTTCATGGGCATGAGGTGGGAGGCACTAACCCCTCGCTCTTAGAAGCGTTAGCGTCTACGCCTTTAAATCTGCTTTTAGATGTTGGTTTTAACCGTGAGGTGGGTGAAGAGGGTGCCCTTTATTGGCAAAAAGACCAGCTCACACAAACCATAGGGCAGGCAGAAGAATTGTCAACGGAAGCGCTAGCAATGATGAAAGACAAAGCTTATCAACGTGTAGCAAGTGCCTACAATTGGGACACGATCGTTGTGGCCTATGAAGACTTGTTTTTAGAAGGGTAAATCATGACAAAAATTGCAATTATGATGGCAACCTACAACGGGGAAAATTATATCAAAGAGCAGCTTGACTCGATACTCTCGCAGACCAATCGTGACTGGACCTTGTTTATTCACGATGATAAGTCTAGCGATCAAACGCCTAGGATATTAGCCGAGTATGCCGAGAAATACCCTGAGATTGAGGTCATCACAGACAGCAGTGTGGTAGGCGGCAGCTCCGAGAGAAACTTTTCTGCCATTCACAAGTGGGTGACAGAGCATTATGACTTTGACTATTTTATGTTTGCGGATCAAGACGACTTTTGGTACGACACCAAAGTTGAGGACAGTCTCAGAACGCTGATGTCAGCTCCAAATTACCACACCAAGCCTGTCCTTGTGCATACGGATTTAGAGATTGTGGACCACAATCTCAGTCAGCTAGGGGAGTCCTTTTTTGATTACCGTGCCTTAGACGCTTCGGTTACAGACCTAGCCCACCTATTGGTGCAAAATAACGTCACAGGCTGTACCATGTTTTGGAACAAAGCCCTCAATGAAAATCTCAACCTCGATAGTGACGCTGTCGCCATGCACGACTGGTGGATAACGCTCGTTGCAGCTAGTTTCGGTGACATTATCGCTCTGGATAAGCCTACCATAAAATACCGCCAACATGGCAATAACGTTGTCGGAGCGACTAAGGTCAACACACTCGGCTTTATTGTCAAGCGCTTGATGGGCAATGCTCACGTCAAGAAGACCCTAGCCCTGTCCTTTAAACAAGCAGAAGCCTTTTACAAGGTTTATGTCAATCAGCTAGACACCAAGTCCAAGGCGATTTTAGAGCGCTTTATCGCTATTCCGCAGAAAAATAAGCTATCCAGAATGTACCAAGTCACCAAGTACGGCTATCTCAAGCAAGGCAAGGTGCAAGTCATTGGTGAGCTGCTCTTTATATAGGAGGTCGACATGAAGATTAACATCATACTCCCTTTTAAGCGCATGACTGGTGGCATTCGGGTGGTTTATATTTACGCCAATTACCTCGTTGAGCAGGGGCACGACGTTGTCTGTTATGTGCCGATGATTAGCTACAAAGGTAAGGGACAGTCTGCGCTGTATCGTCTCAAGGCGTCTTTAGGCAATACCATCAAAAAAGAGCAGTGGTTTGACCAGAAGTTTTCGTTAAAGTTAGTTCCTTATATCAACGACACATTTATACGTGATGCGGATATCACCATTGCGACTGCTTGGCAAACAGCTTATGATGTTGCTCGTTTTTCAGCCCAAAAGGGGCGAAAATTCTATTTTATCCAAGATTACGAGATTTTTAACGGGGACAAAGAGCAGGTGGAAGTATCCTATGACTTACCCCTGCATTTGATTACGGTCACCAACGGGCTAAAAGAAACACTGGTACGATTCACTAAAAAGCCCATCGATGTGGTCTACAATGGGCTATCTGATGAGGAGTATATCACAGGTGATAAGCCACAAGAAAAGGCACCAAGTCTTGTGATGATGTACCACGAGAGCGAGCACAAACGCACTCAAGATGGCTTAGCTATCATCAAGCGCTTGAAAGCGAAGTATCCCAATCTAGAGGTCAATATCTTTGGGCGCAGGATTCCAGAGAAATTGCCAAGTGCATACCGTGTTGCGGTCAATCCAGAGCGCTCTGTGATTTTGGACATGTACCGCAGGTCTGACATGTATTTGTTTACGAGTGATATTGAGTCTTGGGGACTGCCTATTGTCGAGGCAATGGCTAATAAATGTGCCGTTATCGGCAGAAAACGAGGCGCTCTAGCTGAGCTGGGAAATAGCAGCAATGCTGTTATCGTTGAGCGCTTAGAGGACATCGAAGAAGCCGTGCTATCTCTGATAGAAGATCCAGAAAGACTCAAAAACATCCAAGAAGCAGCCTATCAGACTGTAAAATCACTACACTGGAGGAACTCTTGCCAACAGTTTGAGAGGCTTTTACGAGAAGATTAAAAGAAGTGGAGAGATGCTTTGTTATTCAAAAAACTGATGACCAATATCATGCTACCGTTTTGGCTCCTTTTAATGGCAGTGTTGTACTTGGGGCAAAATATCAATGCGCTGATTATAGCAACTTTTGTGCTAGCGCTCGTCTATTTCTCGATTTCTCAGCGAAAAGTCATACTGTCTAAGGATGATATTCCCATACTATTGTTTATCTTTTATTATCTGACCATTACTTTATTGAATGGTCAAAATATCATGGGGATTGTCATCCGCTTTATCTGTCTTCCTGTTATTGTGGCTGTTTTGACGCCAAAAGAAAGGCAGGCTAGGATAAGACTTCTCAAGCAGTTTCGCAATTTTATTGGTCTGACGGCGATATATGGTGTTATTGAGTATCTGATTCACTTTAACTACATGGTTTACTTCGTCAAAATCGACGCCGTTGAGTGGATGATTACCATGAATAACGCTTTATTTTACTATACCAGCTCTATCTTTTTGCATTATACCTATTTTTCGTATGTGCTTCTTTTAGGCTTTATTTTGGAGTTGGTGTTGCCTTATAGGCGTAAATGGCTTAGTCTTTTGTATCGTTTTTTGCTGATAATCGCTATATTTTTGTGCCAGTCTCGCATTGTCTGGATTGCTCTTCTTTTTGTACTCCTTATCAATTGGCTGGTTTACACACCCAAGATAAGAATAGAACAAGGAAAGCTCATCAAAGGGATGATTGTTTTTGTCTGTTTGCTTGTCTTTTCTGTGGTGTTTAACGTCTTTCAATTTCTCTTGAACTATATCACCCAGCGCTTCACATCTCTATTTTCCTATGGTTTATCTGACGGCTCGCTAGGTCAGCGCTTTGGAACTTTGCAGAATTGGGGGCAATATTTTGATATCAGCAGTATGAGGGCTATCTTTGGTTCAGGGTTTGGGGGCATTTCAGATTACTTGAGGACCTATTCTTACTTTTCTGGTTACAGCACAGCGGACTCCACCATTACCATAGTGCTGGTTGAAGCTGGGATAGTGGGGCTGGTCTTGCTTGTTCTTTCACTGATTGGTCTTTTAGTGCAGGTGATAAGGGCTAGGAGTCCGTTTTCTCGCTTAGTGTTACTATTAGTCATTGGCAGTTTATGGACCAGCTTAACCATTGATTTTACTGCCAATTATGTTGTATTATATCTGTTTTACGTTGTTCTTATAGTATCTTTGATGCTGATAAGAGGCGATGAGAGATGATATTTGGATAGGTTTAGAGGTATTATGAAACACAATATTATGTATTTTTCCTCGGTTTCCGATTTGTCTTCGGGAGCGAGTCATTCATTGGTCAAGTTAGTCTCCTTGGTGCAAAAAGCAGGACACAAGGTCCTCGTTATTTTGACAGAACATGGTCCTCTAGAGGAGAAGTTACGAGAAGAAAACATCTCCTACTATGTCGTTAAACAATGCAGCTGGAATGTCTGGATGAAAAATATAGTAGACAAAAAGGACCTGGAGTATCGACTCAAATACCCGCTCCGAAAAGCAGTCAATAGACTTGCTGTCCAAAAAATCGCACAGCTCGCTCGAGAGTATCAGATTGATATCATCCATATGAACACCTTGACGTCCTTTGTTGGGGCTGAGATTGCCAAAAAAGAAAAGATCAAGCTGGTCTGGCACATGCGTGAATTTATGGAAGAGGACTTGGGAATAGAGTTTTGTTATCCCGATAAAGCAGTGTCTCTTGTTAATCAAGCTGACGCTACCGTTGCCATTTCCAAGGCAATTGATGACAAGTTTTCCTCTGTTTTTGCTGTTAATCGCCATGAGGTCATCTATAATGGCGTTTCTATTGAGGATTACTTTATTGATAAGACGCCGTTCACAAGCGAGCCCATTCAGTTGTTGTCATCAGGGCGTATCATGCCAGGAAAGGGGCAGAAGGATTTGCTTTTAGCCCTTGCTGCCTTGCCAGAAAAGGTTCGCAACAGATTTGCCTGTGACATGATTGGCATTGTTGAAAGTCAAGAGTATTTTGATGAGCTTATGTCCATCAAAGACCAGTATCATCTCGACAACGTCCATTTTCATGGCTTTCAAAAAAATACGAAAGCTTTTTTTGAAAAGGCAGATGTCCTTTGTGTCTGCTCTAAAAAAGAAGCCTTTGGGCGCATTACCGTTGAGGGCATGCTCTCAGGTGGCCTAGTGATTGGGACCAACTCTGGTGGCACAAAAGAAATTATCGATGATGGCAAGACTGGCTATCTCTATACACCGGGAAATGCAGACGAGCTGAGTGCCATTTTACTAGCCGTCGTTGAAAATCTAGAGCAAGCACAGACAATCGCTAAAGCAGGACAGAAAAAGGCAGTGCAGACTTTTTCAGATACAGCAAATGCCAATGCTGTTCTGTCCCTTTATGAGCGTTTGTAGAGGATGGAGGCACCAGTGAAAAAAAATTATCTGTATTTATTTAAAAACATCGGCTTATTAACACTCAGTAACTTTGGCTCTAAAATCCTCGTCTTTTTGCTGGTGCCGCTCTACACGAGTGTGCTCACCACAGCAGACTATGGGACTTACGATTTATTTTACACCTCGATTGCTCTGTTGCTTCCGATTTTGACCTTGAATGTGTCAGAGGGAGTGCTGCGATTTGCGCTGGATAAGGATCAAGACGAGAGCATTATCTATTCTATTGGCTTAAAAGTGACGGGTATTGGCTTTTTAGTCTTAGTGGCAGCTTGTCTGCTGAACACTGTTTTCAACGTCTATCCTTTATTAAATGAATATGCTTTCTATTTTATCTTGCTCTATCTGACCACAGCGCTCTACCAGCTATTGACCTCTTTTATTAGGGGGATTGACAAGGTCGCTGTTTTGTCAGTGGCGTCTGTTTTAAACACAGTAGCTATTCTTGTGTTTAATATTTTATTTTTAGTCGTCATCAAAGGAAGCTTGATTGGCTATTTTTGGGCAAATATCTTAGGAGCTTTGCTGCCGAGTGTCTACCTTATCTATAAGATTCATCGCTATCAGATTCGACCGACCAGACGGCAAAATAAAGGCTTAGAGCGAGAGATTATCGCTTATAGCCATCCGCTAATTTTAAATTCCTTAGGTTGGTGGCTCAATAATGCCGCAGACCGCTACATTGTCATTGCTTTTTGTGGCGTGGCAGCCAACGGTGTCTACTCTGTCGGCTACAAGATTCCTTCTATTTTAAATATTTTCGCTAATATCTTCAATCAAGCGTGGGTGCTGTCCTCTGTCAAATCGTTTGATAAAAAAGAGGACACTGTCTTTTTTGAAAAAATCTACAGCAACTACAACATGATGCTTGTGGTCTTGTGTTCTGTCTTGATTGCCATCAGTAAACTGCTTGCGACTTTTTTGTATTCCAATGCTTTTTATGAGGCTTGGATTTACGTGCCCTTTTTACTGATTGCCAATGTCTTTGGAGCGATTTCAGGATTTGCAGGCGGTATTTTCTCGGCGGCTAAAGACTCTAAAATCTACAGCGTATCCACTTTGATCGGAGCAGGCGCTAATATCGTGTTTAATCTGATTTTGGTCTACTCTATCGGTGTTATCGGGGCGGCTATCTCTACTATGGTGTCTTACTTTATTGTTTGGGTGATTCGCTTGTACACGATGAAAAAGTACATCTCCTTTGAGATTGCTCTCTTACGGGACTGTCTGGCTTATCTCATCTTAGTCGTCCAATCTGTCGCTCTCATGGTGATTGGAAGAGACAGTCTCATGTATCTCTCACAATGCGTGGCAATCGTCTTATTGCTTCTTCTCTTTAGAAGGGAATTAACCGACCTCAAAACATCTCTTTTTGCCATGTTTCACCGAAAATCTTCGACTTAATTATACAAGGAGACAACAATGAAAATCGCAATTGCAGGTACAGGCTATGTGGGTCTTTCACTGGCTACACTTTTGTCACAAAGTCACGAGGTGACTGCTGTTGACATCATTCCTGAGAAGGTGGAGATGATTAACCAGCGTCTCTCACCCATTCAAGACGACAAGATTGAGGAGTATTTTGCGGCCAAGGAACTCCATTTGACAGCGACTTTGGATGCGGCATCTGCTTATCGTGAGGCGGACTTTGTCGTCATTGCAGCGCCAACCAACTACGATAGCCAGAAAAATTTCTTTGACACGTCAGCCGTTGAAGCGGTTATTGAGCAGGTGTTATCTGTCAATGAGACAGCCATCATGGTCATCAAGTCCACCATCCCTGTCGGCTACACCAGCTACGTCCGTGATAAATACCAGACCAATCGTATCCTCTTTAGCCCAGAGTTCCTCAGAGAATCCAAAGCCCTTGAGGACAATCTCCATCCGTCCCGTATCATTGTGGGGACGGATTTGGCTGACGAAGAGTTGACGCAAAAAGCGCATGCTTTTGCGGAGCTTCTAAAAGCAGAATCTCTCGACCCAGACACCCCAACGCTCATCATGGGCTTTACAGAGGCAGAAGCGGTCAAGCTTTTTGCCAATACTTATCTGGCTCTGCGTGTGTCTTACTTTAATGAGTTGGACACTTACGCAGAAAGCAGAGGGCTTGATACTAAGCAGATTATTGAAGGTGTTGGTCTTGACCCTCGGATTGGCAGTCACTACAATAACCCAAGTTTTGGCTATGGTGGTTATTGTCTACCAAAGGACACCAAGCAGCTGCTTGCCAACTACTCTGACGTGCCACAGAACATGATGTCTGCCATCGTCGAGAGCAACCGCACACGTAAAGATTTCATCGCTGAGCGGGTTTTAGCCTTGGCAGGTTTTGATGAAAAACAAGCAGAAGACATCGTCGTCGGAGTGTACCGCTTGACCATGAAGAGCAACAGCGACAATTTCCGTCAGAGCTCTATTCAAGGTGTCATGAAACGTATCAAAGCTAAGGGTGTTAAGGTTATCATCTTTGAGCCGAGTTTAGAAAACGGCACACGCTTCTTTGGCAGCGAGGTGGTCAATGACTTAGAGAGCTTCAAAAAACGCAGCCAAGCTATTATCGCCAACAGATACGACAGCAGCCTAGACGACGTCAAAGACAAAGTCTACACCCGTGATATTTTTAGAAGAGATTAAAAAAACTCATACCAAGTATGAGTTTTTTGTCTAGCGTCGTTTTAAAACAGGAACAATAGCCACTGTCAAAATGACAGAAATGACAAGTTCCACAAGAGAATTGGCAGAGAGGATAACTGCAAGGACATTTTTAAAGTCATTGCCATAAAAACTGCTAAAGAAAATGTAAATTCCAAGTAGAACAAAGATAGTATTGGTCGCAGAACCAACAGCACCAGCCAGTGCTAAGCCAAATTTACCGTGAATCCATTTGGCGATATAGTAAGGAAAGATACCGATGAGTATCCGAGGTAAAAAGGCGATGATAAGCGAAGCCAAGTTCCCATTTTCTACAAAAGGCGAGAAGAGATAGCTCGATGGCATGAGAACTGTGGTATTGACAATCAAGCTAAGAAGCCCCATAAGCCCACCCAAGGTCGCTCCAATGCGAGGTCCGTAGATGATAGAGGCAATAATAACAGGAATATGGACGATAGTCGGTCTGATGGGTACTGGCCAGAGGTTAAAGACCAAGCTCGAGAGGAAATGAATAACGAGCATAATGGCAAAAAAGATAGCGATAATAGCAACGTCTGATGATTTTTTTCTTTTCATAAAAACTCCTAAAGTGTGTGTAGTGTGTCATTGACAGCTTGGATGATGACGTCCAGATTAGCCAGTGCGCCACGTCCAACATCTCCGCAAGCAAGTAGACTCTCACGAGGTTCAATCTCATGAAAGCCAACTTGTTTGAGGAGAGAGAGATTGGCTTGGGTGATAGGGTTGTCATACATGTTGGTATTCATAGCAGGTGCCATGAGTTTTGGGGTATCTTTGGGAAGCGCAAGGGCTGTGTTGGTTATGATATTATCTGCAAAGCCGTGTGCTAGATGAGCGATAGTATTGGCTGAAGCTGGCGCTAGTAAAAAGAGGTCGCAGGTCTTAGCCAGCTCGATGTGGTTAATCGCCTTGGGGTCACTCTCTTCCATGACGTCTAGATGAACGGTATTTTTCGAGAGGACTTGTAGAGTCAGCGGCGTGATAAACTGGCTAGCAGCCTGTGTCATAAGGACATGCACGTCGTAGCCAGCCTTTGTCAGTTGATTGGCGAGGTCAGCTGCTTTATAAGCAGAGATACTGCCTGAAACAGCTAAAAGAATCTTTTGTTTAGTCATGAGTCACCACTTTCTGATAAATAAGCTGCGCGATCTCCTCCTTGCTGTTTGCTTCAAAGACTTCATTTTCATTGAGGAGATAAGCATGATGGCTTTTAGCGTCAATCTCAGTGAGGTCATTGGCTAGGATGTAGTCCGCTTGGTTACGCTTGAGACTGGCTCTAGCAACCGAAAACAGCTCTTCTTTTGGCACATCGACCAAAAGCTTAAAGCCAACAAGGAGAATGTCTGGATTCCAAAGTTTGATATACGAGATCAGTTTGGGCGTTTTCTTGAGAAACAGCACCTGATAGTCGCTGCTTGAAGCGATTTTAGCTTCTGTGTTTTCTTGATTCAAGAAAAGAGCAAGGTCGCTAGAATTGCGAGCGGTTTCAAAATCTGTCATATAAATAGGGCTGTAGTCAGAAACTGCCATACTATGAATGATGACATCATGCGTCTTGACCAGTGGCTCAAGTGTCTCCTTGAGACTAGCAACATCAGAAACAAGATAAATAGTAAGATTTTCATGGTCTGACGGCTTGATTGCCTGCGCTGTTGTGACCAAGGTGACACGGTGTCCTTGGTCTAAGAAAGTCTTAGCCATGATACTTCCAAGTCTACCTGTAGCGTGATTGGTAATACCACGCACACGGTCAATTTTTTCGGTTGTTCCGCCAGAAGTAATTAAAACGTTCATAGTTCTATTGTAACGAAAAAAGAGATATTCGTAAAGGTTAAAATCATTTGGTCACAAAAAGGAAGATAAGTTGCACTAAATAACGAACATTAAAATAACAAATGTTAAAAACGTGCGTTTTTTAGAGATGTTTGCTATAATGTTATTATAACGTAAAAGAGGGGTGCCAAATGAAATCTGATATCGAAATTGCACAAAGTGTGACTTTAAAACCGATCACTGAAGTGGTTGAGCAAGTAGGGATTGGCTTTGATGATTTGGAGCTTTACGGCAAATACAAAGCCAAATTATCATTTGACAAAATCGAAGAAGTTAAGAACAATAAACCAGGTAAGCTTATCCTTGTGACCGCTATCAATCCAACACCAGCAGGCGAAGGAAAGTCTACCATGTCTATCGGACTTGCTGACGCTCTCAATAAAATCGGCAAGAAAACCATGATTGCGCTACGTGAGCCATCTCTTGGTCCTGTTATGGGGATTAAAGGCGGAGCAGCAGGAGGAGGTTACGCTCAAGTCCTTCCTATGGAAGACATCAATCTCCACTTCACAGGGGATATGCACGCCATCACAACGGCAAACAATGCTCTGTCAGCCTTGATTGACAATCATCTCCATCAAGGCAATGAGCTAGGGATTGACCAACGCCGTATCATCTGGAAACGTGTGGTTGACCTCAACGACCGTGCGCTTCGTCATGTGACCGTTGGTCTTGGTAGCCCAGTCAATGGTATCCCACGTGAGGATGGTTTTGATATTACGGTAGCTTCTGAAATCATGGCAATCTTGTGCTTAGCAACTGACCTTGAGGACTTGAGAGAGCGCTTAGCAAACATTGTTATTGGCTATCGCTATGACCGCACACCGGTCTATGTCAAGGACTTGCAAGTAGAAGGTGCTTTGACGCTTATCCTAAAAGACGCTATTAAGCCAAACCTTGTCCAAACCATCTATGGTACACCTGCCCTTGTTCACGGCGGTCCATTTGCCAATATCGCTCACGGATGTAACTCTGTTCTTGCGACAACAACGGCACTTCGTCTAGCGGACTACACTGTCACAGAGGCAGGGTTTGGAGCTGACCTTGGCGCTGAGAAGTTCTTGGACATCAAGACACCAAATCTACCAACAACACCAGATGCGATTGTCGTTGTGGCAACGCTTCGTGCCCTCAAAATGCACGGTGGTGTGGCTAAGGCAGACCTCATTCAAGAAAATGTTCAAGCTGTCAAAGACGGTTTTGCCAATCTTGAACGCCATGTGCAAAACATGCGCAAATACGGCATTCCAGTTGTCGTTGCTATCAATGAATTTGTCACAGATACAGCTGATGAAATCAATGCCTTGAAAGAACTCTGCCGCTCAATTGATGTCCCTGTAGAGCTTGCTAGCGTCTGGGCTGATGGCGCCGACGGTGGTGTTGACCTTGCCAAAACACTTATCAAGACCATCGAAGAAAACTCAGCTAACTACACACGTCTCTATGACGATAGCGATGATTTGGAAACCAAAATCACTAAAATCGTCACAGAAATCTACGGCGGAAAAGCAGTGACCTTTGGTCCAAAAGCCAAAACACAACTCAAACAATTCGCCCAGTTTGGTTGGGATAAATTGCCAGTTTGTATGGCAAAAACACAGTACAGCTTCTCTGACAATCCAAGTCAGCTTGGAGCGCCAACAGACTTTGACATCACCATCCGTGAGTTTGTACCAAAAACAGGTGCCGGCTTCATCGTTGCTTTGACAGGAGATGTTATGACCATGCCTGGTCTACCTAAAAAACCAGCTGCGCTCAATATGGATGTCGCTCCTGACGGCACAGCTATCGGACTTTTCTAATGTATGAGAAAGTCAAGCTTAGCTTGGCTTTTTCAGTTGTCATGACTTTCTCTCTTTCTGTAAATTTTTGGTCAATTTTACTCACAAGGATAGCGATTTATGCTATAATGGAACAAATGTCATTTTTATAGAAAGGTAGGATAAAGCAATCGCAACCCAAAGTCAATCCCAATCAAAACCCGTTTACCTGCTGAAAAAAGGACAGCGTGGGCTAAAACGGATGTTGTTTAGTCGGTCGATATTGATTATCGTGCTTTTGCTGATACAGGTCATCTTTTTAGCGGCAGCTTATCTCTGGCTAGATCAGTATCGGACATGGTTTTTCATTGTTGAGCGTGCTTTGTCACTTGTCGCCATTTTTTACCTTATCAACGGGGAGATGGACGCTCTATCACGAGTGACATGGCTCATTTTGATTATGATAGCGCCTTTTTTAGGGTCAGCTCTCCTTCTTTATACACGGCTTGACCTTGGTTATCGTGGGCTACAGCGGCGCATAGACGTCGTGACTGAGGAGTCAGCGCAGTTTTTACAGACAAAGCCTGAGATTTTAGCTGCTCTAAAGAGTAATGCTTCGACCACTTACCACTTGGTGCGTTATTTTGAAAAATGCCGTGGCGATTTTCCAGCCTATCAAAATACACAGGTTACTTATTTCCCGTTGGGAGAAAACTTCTTTGAGGACTTTAAAAAAGAGCTGCTAAAAGCGAAAAAATACATTTTCCTAGAATTTTTCATCATTGATGAGGGACTGATGTGGGGGGAGATTTTAAATATCCTTGAGCAAAAGGTTGCTGAGGGTGTTGAGGTGCGTGTCATGTATGACGGCTTGATTGAGATTACCAAGCTCTCAACCGACTACGCTAAGAGACTAGAGGCAGTAGGCATTAAAGCCAAGGCTTTCTCACCAGTAACACCTTTTTTATCCACTTACTATAATTACCGTGACCACCGCAAAATTGCTGTTATCGATGGTGAAGTTGCCTATACGGGAGGTGTCAATCTTGCAGACGAATACATCAATGCTATTGACCGCTTTGGACACTGGAAAGACACAGCTATCAAGCTAAAAGGCGATGCGGTGGATAGTTTCCTTGTCATCTTTTTACAGCTATGGTCTACTACCGAGCGTGAGTTGATCGTTGAGCCTTATCTGGTTGAGCATGAGGCTCTGCCAGACACTAGCGGTTATGTCATTCCTTATGCAGACTCACCGCTTGACCGAGACAAGGTCGGCGAAAATGTCTATATCGATATTTTGAACCATGCCAGACAGTATGTCTACATCATGACACCTTACCTTATCCTTGATAGCGAGCTTGAGCATGCTATTCGCTTTGCGGCTGAGCGGGGTGTAGACGTGCGTATCATCATGCCAGGTATCCCAGATAAGCCAATGGCTTACAACTTAGCAAAGACTTACTACCGTCAACTCATGAACTCTGGAGTCAAGATTTATCAGTATACGCCAGGATTTGTCCATGCCAAGGTCTTTGTCAGTGACCATACCAAGGCTGTGGTGGGAACGATTAACCTTGATTATCGCAGTCTTTACCATCACTTTGAGTGTGCGACTTATCTCTACAAAGTGGACGCCATCAAGGACATCTATGCGGACTTCCTTGCTACCCAAGAAAAGTCTGAGTTGGTGACTGTTGAGATGTTGAAAAAGCGTCCCTTGCACCAGAAAATCGCTGGTTCTCTTGTCAAAACCATCGCTCCACTTTTATAGTAGCCAAGAAGGCAAAAATCTGCTATACTAGTTTTATGCGATGAGTCGATAAGTGGCATTGCCACTTTCGTTTAGGGAGGTCATTAACGCAGGAGCGGACTTTGGTTAGTTGTGTGAACCTGCTAACCACACTTGAAAAAGTGCCCTTGTGCCGAGAAGTTTTCTCGGCTTTTTTTGTTAGCAATTTCACCATTTTCAGTCTTTTCAAGCGCTCTAAAAAGTAGTATAATGGTGTTATTATAATTTTAGAAAATTTTGAACGTGAAAAGGATTTTGGAGGTACGTTTTATGGCTTATACCGTTGCAGTTGTAGGTGCTACAGGAGCTGTGGGGACACAGATGATCAAGCAGTTAGAGGAGTCGACACTTCCTATCAAAAAGCTTCGCTTGCTCTCATCAAGTCGCTCTGCAGGAAAGACTTTACAATTTAAGGGACAAGACATCGTTGTCGAAGAAACGACAGAAGAGTCATTTGCGGGTGTTGATATTGCCCTCTTTTCTGCTGGTGGCTCAACCTCTGCCAAATACGCACCTTATGCTGTCAAAGCAGGTGCTGTCGTTGTAGACAACACGTCTTATTTCCGCCAAAATCCAGATGTGCCACTGGTTGTTCCTGAGGTCAATGCGCATGCGCTAGACGCTCACAATGGTATCATTGCTTGTCCTAACTGCTCAACCATCCAAATGATGGTCGCTCTTGAGCCAGTGCGCCAAAAATGGGGACTTGAGCGTATCATCGTATCCACTTACCAAGCTGTCTCTGGTGCAGGCGCTCGTGCTATTGAGGAAACCAAGCGTGAACTCAAAGAAGCTGTCGTTGATGGTGTCGACCCTAAAGACTTGAAAGCAGATATCTTGCCAGCAGGTGGCGATAAAAAGCACTATCCAATTGCCTTTAATGCCCTTGCTCAGATTGATGTCTTTACAGACAATGACTACACCTACGAAGAGATGAAAATGACCAATGAAACCAAGAAAATCATGGAAGATGATGAGATCAAGGTTTCAGCGACATGTGTGCGTATTCCAGTATTGTCAGCACACTCTGAGTCTGTCTACATCGAGACAAAAGAGGTCGCACCAATTGATGAGGTTAAAAAAGCTATCGCAAGCTTCCCAGGTGCTGTGCTAGAAGACGACCCATCACAGCAAATTTACCCACAAGCAGTCAACGCCGTTGGTAAACGTGAGACCTTTGTCGGACGTATCCGAAAAGACTTGGACGCACCAAAAGGCATTCACATGTGGATAGTTTCTGATAACTTGCTTAAAGGTGCTGCTTGGAACTCTGTTCAAATCGCAGAGACACTTCACGAGCGTAACCTTGTTCGCCCAACAAAAGACCTGAAATTTCCATTGAAATAACGTTGTGTCAAAAGGTATTTGGAACAATAGAAAAGAGAAGCCTATGTCAATTATGGATTTAAAAGATGTGAAGTTGATTACAGCCTTGGTAACGCCGTTTAACGAAGACGGTTCAATCAATTTTGATGCGCTTCCAAAGTTGATTGAACACTTGCTAGACCACCATACAGAAGCTCTGCTATTAGCAGGAACGACAGCAGAAAGCCCAACGCTCACACACGATGAGGAGCTAGAGCTTTTTGCTGCGGTGCAAAAGATTGTGGCTGGGCGAGTGCCTTTGATTGCTGGTGTCGGCACGAACGACACTCGTGACTCGGTAGATTTTGCAAAGGAAGTGGCAGAGTTTGGTGGCTTTACTGCGGGGCTTGCTATCGTTCCTTACTACAATAAACCAACGCAAGAAGGGCTTTATCATCACTTCAAGGCAATTGCAGATGCGAGCAGTCTTCCAATTATCATCTACAATATCCCAGGGCGTGTGGTTGTTGAGCTAGCGCCAGATACCATGCTCCGACTCGCCGAGCACCCAAATATCATCGGTGTCAAGGAATGCACGACCTTGGACAATATGGCTTACTTGATTGAAAATAGACCAGATGATTTTCTTGTCTATACCGGTGAGGATGGCGAAGCTTTTCATGCTATGAATCTGGGAGCTGACGGTGTTATCAGCGTAGCTTCGCATACCAATGGTGATGAGATGTATGAGATGCTTCAAGCCATCGAGGCTGGTGACATTAAAAAAGCCGCTAAGATTCAGCGTCAGTTCTTGCCAAAAGTCAATGCCCTTTTTTCTGTGGCGAGCCCTGCACCAGTCAAGGCTGTGCTCAATTACCTTGGCTTTGATGTGGGACCACTCCGCCTTCCTTTGGTATCGTGTACAGAGGAGGAAGCGGACAAGATTATCCGAGTTGTTTTAGGAAAGACCAAGCGCCCTCACTATGTGACAGGTGTCCTTCGTCCAGACTACTAAGCGCATGTACTCAAGTTTTCACGCTTTTTCAGTCCTAAAACTTGACAAATGATGAAAACATTTGCATAATAAAGTTATAGATAAAAAGCAGGATTGGAGGATAGTCTATGCAAGTAACAAAACGTAATGGTCAAGTCGTCGACTTTGATGCAGACAAGATTTATCAAGCCATACTAAAAGCTGCACAGACTGTTTATGCGCTAGATGACAAGCTACGCAAGGACTTAGCGCAAGTGACTAAAAAGGTTGTCATTGATTTGCAAGAAGCGCAAGTGGAGCGCCCGACTATTAGCATGGTGCAGTCTTTGGTTGAAAATCGCTTGCTAGATGCAGGCTACATCACCATAGCAGAGCATTACATTGCTTATCGTTTGCAACGTGATTTGGAGCGCAGTGGCTATTCAGACCATTTAGCTGTTCATCTGCATTTTGAAAGATTGAAATAGCATTCGTCGTTTTGGAGATTGTGTTAGTATTGATAAAAAACAAGGTACTAAGAGTAAATAGAGGCTGGGACTGGTTCCTCGCCTCGTTTTTTACGGACATAATGATAATGAGGAAATTATGAGTATTTTAGAAGTGAAAAATCTTAGTCACGGTTTTGGCGACCGTGCGATTTTTGAGAATGTCTCTTTTCGCCTGTTAAAAGGTGAGCATATCGGACTTGTCGGGGCAAATGGTGAGGGTAAATCAACTTTCATGTCTATTGTCACAGGGCAATTGCAGCCTGATGAGGGAAAAGTCGAGTGGTCTAAGTATGTGACAGCAGGCTATCTTGACCAGCACACAGTGCTTAACGCTGGTCAGACCATCCGTGATGTCTTGCGTACAGCTTTTGATGACCTCTTTAAGACCGAAGAGCGTATCAACGACATTTACATGGCGATGGCTGAAGAGGGCGCTGATGTCGATAGCCTCATGGAGGAGGTCGGTGAGCTGCAAGACCGTCTAGAAAGCCGTGATTTTTATACCTTAGATGCCAAGATTGATGAGGTAGCTCGTGCGCTTGGTGTTATGGACTTTGGCATGGATACAGATGTCACAGAGCTCTCTGGTGGACAGAGAACTAAGGTTTTACTGGCTAAACTTTTGCTTGAAAAACCAGACATTCTCCTGCTTGATGAGCCAACCAACTATCTGGATGCGGAGCACATCGAGTGGTTGAAGCGCTACCTGCAAGACTACGAAAATGCCTTTGTGCTTATCTCGCACGACATTCCTTTCTTAAATGATGTCATCAATATCGTCTACCACGTTGAAAATCTCGACTTGGTGCGCTATACAGGGGATTATCATCAGTTTGAGGAAGTTTATGCCATGAAAAAAGCACAGCTTGAGGCAGCTTATGAGCGTCAGCAAAAGGAAATCGCAGATCTACAGGACTTTGTCAACCGCAATAAAGCCAGAGTGGCGACACGCAATATGGCAATGTCTCGTCAGAAGAAATTGGACAAGATGGAAAAAATCGAGCTGAAAGCTGAAAAGCCTAAGCCAAGCTTTTCTTTCAAAGAAGCGAGAACACCGAGCCGCTTCATCTTTCAGACGCAGGGCTTGCAAATCGGCTACGACCGTCCGCTGACCGCTCCGCTTGATTTGACTTTTGAGCGCAATCAAAAGATCGCCATTGTCGGAGCAAACGGGATTGGTAAGACGACGCTTCTAAAGAGTCTACTGGGCATTATCCCGCCACTTGCTGGGCAAGTTGAGCGTGGGGACTACTTGGAGCTAGGTTATTTTGAGCAGGAAGTGGCTCACGCTAATCGTCAAACACCGCTAGAAGCCGTTTGGGACGCTTTTCCAGCTATGAATCAAGCAGAAGTGCGTGCAGCACTCGCTAGATGTGGTCTGACCAGCAAGCATATCGAAAGCCAAATCCAAGTGCTCTCTGGTGGTGAGCAAGCCAAGGTGCGCTTTTGCCTTTTGATGAACCGTGAAAACAATGTCCTCGTCCTAGATGAGCCGACCAATCACCTCGATGTGGACGCCAAGGACGAGTTGAAACGAGCCTTACAAGCCTACAAAGGCTCTGTTCTCATGGTCTGCCACGAGCCCGACTTTTACCAAGGCTGGGTGGATGACGTCTGGGATTTTAACACGCTAGCTTAGGGGAGAGATAATACCATGCATTTTGTTTTTGATTTAGATGGGACGATTTGCTTTGATGGGTTTACGATTGAAGCTTCTATCAAGGAAGCGTTAGGGCAGGCGCCTGACTTTGGGCATGAGCTTCTCTTTGCTTCGGCACGCTCTTATCGAGACTGCATTGACGTTTTAGGAGAGTCGCTGAGTCAAAACATGGTCATTGGGCTCAACGGTGGTGTGGTCTACGATAAAGGCAAGCTTTTTACCTATCATCGTCTAGATAAGTCTGTTTTTCAAAGGACTATTGACTTTTGCAACCATTATCACATCCCCTATTTTGTGGATGACGATTTTAACTACGCTAGTCACAGGGCGCATAAGATACCTTTTATCAAGAGTGTTGACCCCTTGTCCCTAGCGACTGCACTGGACATTACGCAGCTTCATCATCCCATCAAAATGGTGCTCTACATGGGTGAGCATGAAGAGCTTTTGCCGCTTCTCGTGGATGAATTGAAAAAGGTTGGGCTTGCCAATATCAGCTATCATGAAAATGAAAAATGCCTCTATCTCAATCCAGACGGTATCACCAAAGCCAGCACCCTCTCGCAAATCATCGGCAATCAATTTGTCGCCTTTGGCAATGATAAAAACGATATCGACATGTTTAAGCTCGCTCAGTACAGCGTTCAAATCGGAGACTATCATTTACTAAAAGACTACGCAGATGAGCAAGTCGAGGACACCGCAATCATCCCAGAGAAAATCCTCACGCTCTTTGAGGCTTATCAAAACTTCTAGGCAAAATAATCGTCAAAAGCCAGCAAAAGGGCTATAATGAGAGTATCTACTAGGAAGAAGGTACTTTTATGACGACATTTTTAGGAAAACCAGTTACCTTAGCTGGTCAAGCAGTTGCCGTTGGCAGCACAGCGCCAGACTTTACCCTCACAACGACTGACCTCACCAAGAAATCTCTCTCAGACTTTGCTGATAAAGTCAAGGTTATCAGTATCATTCCGTCTATCGACACGGGTATTTGCTCAACCCAAACACGCACTTTTAACCAGACTCTTTCTGACTTAGACGATACAGTCGTGATTACAGTGTCTAAAGACCTGCCATTTGCGCAAGCTCGCTGGTGCGGCGCACAAGGGCTTGAAAATGCGGTGATGTTGTCTGATTATGTTGACTCTTCATTTGGCAAAGCTTATGGCGTACTGATGGAGGAGTGGCAGCTTTTGGCACGTGCCGTTCTTGTACTTGATAAGGCTAACAAAGTGGTCTATACAGAGTATCTTGACAATGTCAACTCTGAGCCAAACTATGACAAAGCCATTGAAGCCGTTAAGGCGTTTCGTTAAGATAGAAAAATCCATTCCGACTGGAATGGATTTTTTAATACAAACGAAGTGCTTGAAGGATGATGTGCGTGACTTCTTTTGGGCTTTCCTTACCACCATTTGCCACCCAGTGCGAGATGATACTCTCGATGATAGCTAAATGCACCTCCATGGCGTAATCAGCAGGAAGGTGATAATGCTCGGTGATGAGCTCTCTATCATAATGGTTCATCTGCAAGAGATAGTGGTGCGAGAAATCCTTGATGGTCTGCGGGAAATTGACATAGCTGGACTTTGAGACGGCATAGATAAAGTCAAAGTGCTCTTTGAGATACTCTAACCCCTGCTCAAGGACCTGTCTCGTCTCTAGCTCATTGTCAAAATTACACTTGAGCAGAGCAAACATATCGTCTAAAATATCACATTTGAACTGCTCCATCATGTCGTATTTATCGGTAAAATGCAGATAAAAAGTGCCACGGTTGATACCTGCAGTCTGGGTAAGGTCAGAGACGGTGATGTCCTCAAAGCGCTTCTCAAGGAGTAGGCGTGCCAGAGCGTCTTTGAGATAAGTTTTTGTTTCAGTGTGTCGTTTCGCAGCCATAAGTCCCTTTTTTAAATCAACACTTTGTTGATTTTTGTTCTTGTTCTGTCCATTTTTTAATTATATAATAATGATAAACTTAAATCAACACAGTGTTAAAATTAGAGAGAAGGAGTTCTAATGGCTTATATTGAAATGAAACATTCCTACAAGCGTTATCAGGTGGGAGAGTCAGAGATTGTCGCCAATAACGACATCAATTTTGCGATTGAAAAGGGAGAGCTTGTGATTATTCTTGGCTCGTCTGGGGCTGGAAAGTCAACGGTACTAAACATTCTAGGGGGTATGGATACCAATGACGAAGGGCAAGTCATCATTGACGGTAAGGACATTTCTGGTTATTCCGCAAAAGAGCTGACCACCTACAGACGCAATGACGTTGGCTTTGTCTTTCAGTTTTACAATTTAGTGCCCAACTTGACTGCCAAAGAAAATGTGGAGTTGGCTTCTGAGATTGTAGCGGATGCTAGAGACGCGACGGAGACACTGACAGATGTCGGCTTGGAAAAGCGTATCAATAATTTCCCAGCGCAGCTATCTGGTGGTGAGCAGCAGCGGGTGTCTATCGCAAGGGCTGTCGCTAAAAATCCAAAGCTTCTCCTCTGTGATGAGCCGACAGGAGCGCTTGACTATCAGACAGGTAAGCAAGTGCTGAAAATCTTGCAAAATATGTCTCGCAAAGAGGGAGCGACTGTTATTATCGTCACGCACAATTCAGCTCTCGCTCCGATTGCAGATCGTGTCATTCACATGCACGACGCTCGTGTGAGCAGCATTGAGCTCAACAGTCATCCGCAGGATATTGACACCTTAGAATATTAGGAGAGCTTATGAAACAGACTTATTGGAAAGATATTAGGCGTGCTTTTGGCAAGTCTAAGGGACGTTTTTTGTCCATTATGTTACTGATGATGTTAGGTTCTTTTGCTCTTGTCGGGCTAAAGGTGACAGGACCAGACATGCAGTCCACAGCAAGCAGCTATCTCAAAAAGCACAACACCATGGACTTAGCGGTCATGTCTGACTATGGTTTATCTAGCGATGACCAAAAAGAGCTGAGCAGTATCAAGGGTGCCACTGTTGAGTATGGCTTTCTAACGGATGTGACCATCAAAGGCACAGATGACGCCGTGCGAGTCTTTTCAAAGACCAAGGACATCTCGACTTTTGAGCTGGTGTTAGGGCGTTTTGCCAAGACATCAAGCGAGATTGTCCTCTCAGCGCAGCTAAAAGGCACTTACAAAATCGGAGACAGCATTACCTTTTCACAAGGGCAAACAAAATCGCTGAAAAAGAACCCCTTTACAGTCGTTGGTTTTGCCAATTCTTCTGAGATTCTCTCAACGACCAGTCTTGGCTCATCAACTGCTGGAGATGGCTTGCTATCAAGCTATGCTATTGTAGCACCATCAGCTTTTTCGAGCGATGTTTATACCATTGCACGCATACGCTATAATGACCTAAAGGCGCTCAATCCTTTCACGGACGCTTATAGTCAAAAATTAGCCAAATATCAAAAAGCACTGGATAAGCTGTTAGCAGACAATGGTGAGAAGCGTCTGTCTAGCCTAAAATCAAGCGCTCAAAGCCAAATCAATGCCAGCCAGAAACAGCTAGACGCAGCAAAAGCACAAGTTGCTCAGCAGGAAGCACTTCTATCAAGCTTGCCAGAAGAACAAGCAGCTGCGCTTCAAGCGCAACTCACCCAAGCAAAAGCCACCATCACAAGCAATGAAAAAGCGCTAGCTAGCGCCAAGACGGACATGCAGGCACTCACAAAGCCTAGCTACACCAGCTACACTCGCTCAACGCTACCTGGTGGTGAAGGGTATGAAACTTACGGCTCTAGCACAGACAGTATCAGCAGTATCGGCAATCTCTTTCCTGTCGTGCTCTATCTGGTGGCTGCACTTGTGACCTTTACGACCATGACCCGCTTTGTCGATGAAGAGCGGACCAACTCAGGGATTTTAAAGGCGCTTGGTTATGACAACAAAGCCGTGATACTAAAATTTGTCATCTATGGTTTTGTGGCATCCATGATTGGAACGCTGATTGGGATTGTTGCTGGGCATTATCTTCTGTCTCGTATCATCGCTGAAATCATCGCTAGCAGCATGACTATAGGCAACACGCACTACGCTTTTTACTGGTCGTATACGCTCCTTGCTGTTTTCCTTGGGCTTATCAGTGCGGTTCTTCCTGCCTATCTCATTGCTAGGCGTGAGCTTAGCGAAAAGCCCTCTCAGCTCTTACTTCCAAAACCTCCTGTTAAGGGAGCTAAAGTGTGGTTGGAGCACCTGCCATTTATCTGGAACCGCCTCAGCTTTACACATAAGGTGACCGTGCGCAATATCTTCCGTTACAAAACACGGATGTTGATGACCGTTTTTGGGGTTGCAGGCTCAGTCTCCCTCCTCTTTGCAGGGCTTGGTATCCAGTCCTCTCTAGGCAAGATTGTGGACAATCAATTCAAAACTTTAATGCCTTATGATATGATGGTCGTTACAAACGGTCAAACACCAGCGTCCCTAGATAAATTTCTAGACTCGAAAGATGTCTCTAAGGAAAAAGGTATCACCTACAAGAGCCTGACCGAGACCATATCGGGCGTTACAGAGAAACAGACTGTCTCTGTCATGGCGACAAAGAGCAAAAACTTTGGCTCATTTGTTAATCTTAAAGACGCCAAAACGAAAAAAGCACTGCATTTGTCAGACAAAGGTGCTGTCATCTCAGAAAAACTTGCTAAACTCTACAAGGTCAAAGTAGGAGACAGCATTAGCATAAGGGATGATAGCGGCAAAAAAAGAAAGGTCAAGATAGCAGCTGTTGCCGAGATGAATGTCGGACATTATCTCTTTATGACAGATAGCTACTATCAAGAGCTATTTGGTGAAAAAGCAAGCACAAATGCCTACTTTATCAAGCTCAAAAATGCTTCGTCAAGCAACATCGCTGACCAAGCTACAAAATTCTTAAAAGAGGATAATGTCACAGCCGTCCTGCAAAATGCTTCCTTGATTAAGACCGTGCAGTCTGTCGTCAAGTCCTTAAACGGCGCTATGACTATCCTTGTGATTGTTTCTGTCATGCTGGCTGTCGTTATCCTCTACAATCTGACTAACATCAACGTTGCCGAGCGCATTCGTGAGCTTTCAACGATTAAGGTACTTGGTTTTTACAATAATGAAGTGACCATGTACATCTACCGTGAGACTATCAGCCTTTCTCTTGTCGGTATCCTGCTGGGGCTTGTGGCAGGAAAAATCCTCCATCAAGTCATTATGGGCATGATTGGCTCCAGCAATATCCTGTTTGGAACAGAAGTTGGACTCAGCATTTATGCAACACCTATTATCACGATTATCCTTATCCTTCTTGTTTTAGGCTTTATGGTTAATCGACGCTTACGTCGTGTGGATATGCTAGAAGCACTGAAATCCGTGGATTAGTCCCCTTTACAATCGTCTCAAATTGCGGTAAAATGAAAAATACTTAGCAAAAAGGAGACACAAATTAGGATGAACAAAGAACGCCTTGTAGCTTTTACAGATGCTGTTTTAGCCATTATCATGACCATCTTGGTCTTAGAGCTTGAAAAGCCAGAGCACATTTCTTGGCAAGGATTTTGGGACTTGCGGATGAATTTTCTTGCCTACACCATTTCCTTTTTCTGGCTAGGCACCATGTGGGTCAATATGCACCGCTCTTGGGATGGTGTCAAGCAAATCAACAATAAACTGGTTTGGATTTCCATACTCTTGTTGTTCTTTGCCTCTTTCTTTCCTTATGTGACGAGTGTCGTCGCTTCAGACTTTTACAATCCTGTCGGACAAGCCGTCTACGGTATCGTTGTTCTGCTAGTGACTTTCACAAACGTCTGGATGTATGACGAGCTGGCTAAAGTACCTATCCACCACGATGAGGACCAAAAGGTCATCATCAGTCATAATGACAAGGTTATGGCGCTAGATATTATCATCAAGGTGATTGGCTTATTGCTGACCTTGACACTGTTACCATCTGCTATGATGTGGTCTGTTTTCATCACAGCGCTGGTTCTCATTATTCCAAGATCCATTAAAGACTAGATAGACTCTAGTCTTTTTAGTTGAAAGAGATGACCAAATCTTAAAATAATGTTATAATACTAAAAGAGTTATTGAGGAGGAGTTATTTGAGATGCCAAAGGATTATTCTCTTTTGTCTGAGCTTGCTGATATTTTTAAAGGAAAAGCAGTGCCAGCTAAGGCTGAACCGGGCGAAGTGGCTATTATCAATTTGGTTGATATGACCCCGCTAGGCATTGCCTATGAAGCTCTGCGGACTTTTGCAGCAGATACAAAGACGCTCTCGCCCTATTTACTAGAAGCAGGGGACGTCCTTGTCGCTTCAAAAGGCACACAGCACAAGGTAGCCGTTTTTGAGGGGCAGGAGTTTCCAGTTGTTGCCAGTGCCAATATCACTGTTTTGCGTCCCAAAGAAGGAACTAATGGTTACTATCTAAAGTTCTTTTTGGACTCCGAAGAGGGCAGACGTCAGCTAAAAGCAGCAGACCACGGACGTGCTGTGATGAATATCAATACCAAAGAATTATCTAGTATTAAAATCCCAAATACCCAACCTGTCAAGCAAAGCTATATGGCGCAGCGCTATGTGCAGGGGTTAGCAGATTATAAGCGCAAACTAGCCCGTGCCAATCAAGAGTGGGAGAAAATTCAAGCAGATATTGAGCGCCAGCTCTTTTTATAGAGAGTGCTTGCTCTGTTTAGAGACTTATGGTAGAATAAAGCATATTTTGACAGTAATTATAGAGTATAGATGAGTGTTTAGAAAGTAGGTTGTTATGGACTTAGAAAAGGCAGAGCAGGCGGTTTATCAACTTCTTGAAGCCTTGGGGGAAAATCCAGAGCGTGAGGGGCTAAAAGAGACACCAGCTCGTGTGGTTCGCATGTACCAAGAAATGTGGCAAGGCTTGCATAAAGACCCGAAAGATGAGTTTACAGCTGTTTTCAATGAAGGTAATGGTGAGGCGGTCATCGTGCGTGATATTCCCTTTTACTCCATGTGTGAACACCACTTGGTGCCTTTCTACGGAAAAGCTCACATCGCTTACCTGCCAAATACAGATGGACAAGTGACTGGTCTTAGCAAGTTAGCCCGTTGTGTCGAGACAGCAAGCAAGCGTCCGCAGGTGCAGGAGAGATTGACTGCAGAGATTGCAGATGGTATTGAGCAGGCATTGAAACCGCAAGGCGTTTATGTCTTTGTGGAAGCTGAGCATATGTGCATGACCATGCGAGGCATTAAAAAGCCAGGTAGCAAAACCATAACAACCGCTAGCCGAGGGTGTTACCAAAAAGACGCTCTCTTGCGTCAAGAATTATTGACCTTATTGAAGTTAGGGTAAGGAAAAGCAAGCGAGGTCATCTCGCTTCTTTTTCTACATCAAAAAGGAGAAGCCTATGAACACGATTAAATGCCCACATTGTGGCACCGTTTTTACTATCAATGAATCCGAATACAGCCAGCTTTTAGCACAGGTGCGTAGCGATGCTTTTGAGAAGGAAGTGCATGAGCGGCTAGAGCGTGAAACAGCTCTTTTAGAGGAGAAAGCAAAAAATCAACTGCAAGAAAGTCTTTATCAAAAAGATAAAGCAATTGAAACCTTAGAGCACCAGCTCACTGACCTAGAAAATCAGCAAGAAATCAAGCTCGCTCAAGCTATATTTGAAAAAGACCAAGAAATCACGGACTTGACCTTTAAGATTAAGCAGTTTGATACTGAAAAGTCCCTGCTTATCAAAGACAACGAGCGCAGCCTATCCGAGCAATTAGCCAAAAAAGATGCCCAACTCCAAGAAATGCAAGCGCAGATTGACAAATGGCAACTGGAGCAAGAAAATAAACTGCAAAGTTCTGTCAGTGCTATCGAGAAAGAGCGAGATGCGCTGCAAAATCAGCTGCAACTCCAAGAAAAAGAGCAGGCTCTGTCGCTATCTGAAGTCAAAAACCAGTACGAAGCCCAGCTAAAAGCCGCCAATGAACAAGTTGAGTTCTATAAAAACTTCAAAGCCCAGCAATCCACCAAGGCTATCGGAGAGAGCCTAGAGATTTATGCAGAGACAGAGTTTAACAAGGTGCGCCAGATTGCCTTTCCAAATGCCTACTTTGAAAAAGACAATCAAGTGTCCAGCCGTGGCTCAAAAGGAGACTTCATCTATCGGGAAACAAATGATAATGGTATTGAAATACTATCCATTATGTTTGAGATGAAAAACGAAGCGGACAACACGCAGAAAAAGCATAAAAACGAGGACTTTTTCAAGGAACTCGATAAAGACCGCCGTGAAAAACATTGTGAGTATGCGGTGCTTGTCACCATGCTTGAGGCAGACAATGATTACTACAATACAGGAATTGTTGATATCAGTCACAAGTACGACAAGATGTATGTGGTCCGTCCGCAGTTTTTCATTCAGCTCATCGGTATCTTACGTAACGCCGCTCTAAATGCCCTACAATACAAGCAAGAACTAGCTTTAATGCGCGAGCAAAATATTGACATCACCCACTTTGAGGAAGATTTGGATGTTTTCAAGACTGCCTTTGCCAAGAATTACAATTCGGCAAGTAAAAATTTCCAAAAAGCTATTGATGAGATTGACAAAGCCATCAAGCGCATGGAAGCGGTTAAGGCAGCACTGACGACCTCTGAAAACCAACTGCGTCTCGCTAATAACAAGCTCGAAGACGTTTCCGTGAAAAAACTGACCCGCAAAAACCCAACCATGCGAGCTAAATTTGAAGAACTAAAGGATAAGTGAGAAAGAGACATGATAAGACCAGCTAGACTATCAGACTGTACACAGTTAGTGCCTTTGTATGCGGATTTGAGCTATCCTATGGAGGCTACAGAGATTCGAGAGATTTTGCAAAACTTGTTGGCTCAGCCCGATTATGCCTTTCTAGTCATGGAGGAGGAGAATCAGCTTTTAGGGTTTATCGTGCACACAAAACTGTACTTTGTTGAGCGCAGAGGCAGTTATCATCGTATCTTGGCGCTGGTTGTTGCAAAGAAGCATAGACACAAGGGAGTTGCTACGGATTTAGTGAATGCTGTCAAAGAAAGCGCTCAAAGAGATGGCAGTAAGGCGTTAGCCTTAAACAGCGGTATCAGTGAACAAAGGACTGGCGCCCACGCTTTTTATGAGCAATACGGCTTTGAAAAAGGCACTTTTGGCTTTGCTTATTCCCTTGATTGAGTAAAAACAGCTTCTACTATGGATGATTGGCTAAAATTTCGCTATAATAAAGGCAGTAAAAAGTGAGGTATCATCATGAACACTATAGATTTATCAAAACCCGTTGCACAAACGCTAAAGGAACACCCTGAGGTCAAGGATATCTTGGTGGATTTGGGCTTCAAACCTCTAGCTAACCCAGCCATGCTCAATACCGTTGGCAAGGTCACCAGTTTAAAAGCAGGATCAAAACTAGCTAAAATCCCACTTGAGACCATCATCAAAACGCTTGAGTTTAACGGCTATGAAGTGATTGGAGGTAATGATGACAGATAATCGTATTACAATACTAAGAGATATTCTACTGGATTTACATCACGGTGCCAGTCCAGAATCTGTCCAAGAAGCTTTTGATAAGCACTTTACAGGAGTGTCGGCTATGGAGATTTCCATGATGGAGCATGAGCTGATGACGTCTGATACAGGGGTTACTTTTGAAGATGTCATGAAGCTCTGCAATGTCCATGCCAATCTCTTTAAGGGAGCTGTTCAAGGTGTAGAGGTCGTTGATACGGACAATCCTGGACACCCTGTCTATGTTTTCAAAGAGGAAAATCTCGCCCTGCGTGCGGCTTTGCTTCGCATTCGTCGTATTTTGGACAATTATGCCAAGCCAGAAAATGCTGACTTTCGTAGTGATTTGCTCAAAGGGCTCAAGCACCAGTTTGACTTGTTAGGGCAGTTTGACCTGCATTACACGAGAAAGGAAAAGCTCTTTTTCCCAGTCATGGAGCGCTACGGGCACGATGCACCGCCTAAGGTCATGTGGGGGGGTGGATGATGACATCCGAGCCCTCTTTAAAACAGCACAGCAAAGAGTAGACAGCCTGCCAGATATTTCTATTGAGGAAGTTTCATCAGCTTTTGAAGCCTTTGCCAAAGAGTTTGAGGAGATGATTTTCAAGGAAGAGTCTATTCTCTTGATGATTTTACTGGAGCCCTTTACGCAGGATGATTGGCTGCAAATCGCCAAGGAAAGCGATGCTTACGGCTACGCTATCATCAAGCCAACCGAAAAATGGGTGCCCCATCGTGAAACTTTTGTGGAGGAAAAAACTGCTCCTTAGAGCAGGCAAACTTGATTTTAAATCACCTGCCACTGGAGATTACCTTTGTCAATAAAGACGACATTTTCCAATATTACAATGACAGCGTTCCAGCTCAAGAGATGATTTTTAAGCGTACGCCGAGCCAGATTGGGCGTCATGTAGAGCTTTGCCATCCTCCAAAGGTTTTAGACAAGGTCAAGAAAGTCTTTGCGCTTTTGCGTAGTGGTGAGCGTGATAAGGTCGAGATGTGGTTTAAGTCTGAGCGTTCTGGGAAGTTTGTCTATGTCACCTACGCTGCTGTCAGAGATGAAGCAGGGGAATTTCAAGGTGTTCTAGAGTATGTCAAAGACATCAAGTCTTTTCGTGATATTGATAGCGACTTCAATCGTGATCTATAAGGCTTAGATAAGATTTATCTATCAGCGTGATATAGAATATATATTAGTCAGCACCTCTTTTCTGTGTTATGATGATTAGCATAACAAAAGAAAAGAGGTTTTAGTATGTCAGAGTTTATTATCCATACCAAGGAGTCCGCGCCAGAAGAAGTTAAGGAAGTTTTAGAGACCGTTGAGCGTGACAATGGTGGCTATATCCCAAATCTCATCGGTTTACTTGCCAATGCGCCAACAGCGCTTGAGACTTATCGTACGGTGGGGGCGATTAACCGTCGAAATAGCCTAACACCAACAGAGCGTGAGGTGGTTCAGATTACCGCTGCGGTGACCAATGGCTGTGCTTTCTGTGTGGCAGGGCACACGGCATTTTCCATCAAGCAAATCCAAATGTCTGATGACCTACTAGAGGCACTCAGAAACCGCACGCCAATCGATGACGATCCTAAGCTTGATACCTTGGCGAAATTTACCATCGCTGTTATCAATACCAAGGGTCGTGTCGGTGACGAAGCGTTAGCTGATTTTCTGGAAGCTGGCTACACGCATGAAAATGCGCTTGATGTTATCTTGGGCGTCAGTCTAGCGACCCTGTGTAACTACGCTAACAATCTAGCAAACACCCCAATCAACCCAGAGTTGCAACCCTACGCACTCGACTAGGATAATAGACAAAGGAGATTATGATATGACTTATTTATCAGAAGAGTTTACCCAGTGGTTAGAAGCAAACGCAGCAACTATTGACCAAGAATCTGGTGGTCCAGCAGATGAGTTGTTAGAGAAAATAGCAGCAGAAGGCGTCTTTGGTCTAGGTGTCGACGAGGCGGAGATGCCAAGGACGTGATTGGTTTCTTGTCAGAGCTAGCAGGCTACTCGCTAACAGCTTCCTTTATTTCTTGGGGGCAGCGCACTTTTATTGAAAATATCCTAAGTAGCAGCAACCCTTACGCCAGAGAGACTTGGCTAGAGGATTTGTTGACTGGAAAGCTGACGGCAGGCACTGCTTTGTCAAATGCTACCAAGTTTTTATCAGACATCGAGGACTTAAACGTCACTGTCATCGAGGAAGACGGACAGTACTACCTCAAGGGGCGTCTGCCTTGGGTGACCAATCTACGGTCGGACAACTTCATCGCTGTCTTTGCGACCAAGTTTGAAGATGACAGGAAAAAGCCTTTGATTGTCACAGTTCCCTCAACAGCACAGAACCTTTCTCGCTCAGAAGATTTAGAGTTTATTGCCCTTCAAGGGTCAAACACGGCTGCGCTGACCTTTGACAAGGTGCCTCTTGATGAGCGCTGGATTTTATCCGATGATGCGCAAGCTTTTCTAGCGGAAACACGTCCAGAGTTCTTGGGTTATCAGTTTGGCTTGGCATTTGGTTTAGCGGAGCGCTCACTCAGCGAGGTTGAGAAAACCTTGAGCTGTAATCGTAGCATTTTAAGCACTAGCTACCAAGAAACGCTGGACAGTTTAAACGGCATTAAGGAGCGTGTCTTTGATGGTTTAGAAAATCGCAAGCAATTTTTAGACAATCCACGTGCTCTTTTTCAATTGCGTATTGACATCGTAGATGTTGTAGCAGCCAGCTTGCTTTTAGAATTGCAGGCAAGCGGCGGACGTGGTTATTTTAAACACTCAACCTCTAGCTTTAGTCGACGTTGGAATGAAGGTGCCTTTCTTCCTGTTGTCTCACCAAGTGCCTTTCAACTGCGTTTGATTTTAGAAGAAGAGGCAGTGTAATATAAAAAATCCTTAGCTGAGCTAAGGATTTTTGTTTTACTGGATATTCAATTTTGTTTGAATAATGTAGTTGGTTAAGAAATAAGCGATGATAGCTACGATGATATCATACCCCATACCAAAGAGGAGGTAGTGATTATTGACAACTCCGCCACTATTGAGGAATAAATCCGTAGAGTCTAGGTGCACCCATGCTTCAAGGATACTATTGATGAGAGAGATGAGCGCATAGGCTATGATTGCCATGACAATACGGTGATTTTGGAAGAGTTGTCCAATTGCCATCGCTAAGTAGTAAAAGATAATCGAAGTCACAAAGGAAACAAAGAAATAGCAAATCGTTAAAATACCAGTTGAGGTGGCTGCTACTTTGCCAATAGATGGTAAAATGGCTAGAAGATTACCAACACCAGCGATAGGCGTAAACACACATAAAAGTGCGATGACAATCACAATGAAGCTGATAAACTCAATAATCATAGCAGAAAACCATTTGCTAAGGATAATCTGATGACTAGAGACGGGAAGTGTCAGTGTGAGATAACCTTCACGTCCAAAGATATTGGTATAAAAACGTCTGATGATAATTACAAGTGTCCCGATAACAGATGCTGCAATCAAGAAACCAAAGCTGAGAATTAAAACTCCACCGATGATACCACTAACAGTGGAAGAATCATTGGCAAAAGAGATTTCTCCACTGCTTGAGATGCTACCTGCTGACTGTCCTAGCAAAATCCCAATGATAAGTGCGACAGCAATAAGTGCCAAGTTAATGGCAAGGTACCATTTTCCAATGGACTTAAATTCATATTTGACTAATTTTCCAAACATACTTGCCTCCTAAGCCTTAAAGGTATCACGAAAGATACGGTCAATAGACTGACCATACTCTTCACGCAAATCATCTGCATTGCCATTTAAGACGATGTGACCATTTTTCAAAAAGACAACCTCATCTAATATCGGCTCAACATCTGCAATGAGGTGCGTCGAGATAATAACAGACGCATCTTCAGAGTAGTTATTGATGATAGTCTTTAGGATGTAGTCACGTGTCGCAGGATCGACCCCACCGATTGGCTCGTCTAGAACATACAGTCTAGCGTTGCGACTCATCACAACGATGAGCTGTACTTTTTCCTTATTACCTTTAGAGAGGTTTCTTAGGCGATCATTCAAATCTAGGTCAAGATCTTTACAGAGATGTTCTGCACGTTCTTGATCAAAATCATCATAGAAAGCCTTGAAGTAGGCAAAGATATCTCTGATCTTCATGTTGTCGTCCAGATAAGTGGTATCAGGCAGGTAAGAGACAATCTTTTTTGTTACAACAGATGGCTTGTAGCCATCAACAACCAACTCACCACTGGTTGGCTTTAGTAGCCCATTGATGAGTTTGATAAGTGTTGTCTTACCGCTACCATTTGGTCCTAGTAGACCAATGATTTTCCCGCTTGGCAGGTTTAGCGTAACATCCTCTAAAGCAGTGTGTTTCCCATATTTTTTAGTGATGCGATGCACTTGTAAAATATCCGTCATCTCATTATTCTCCTTTGATGTAATCATCCAAAATTGGGACAATGTCGTTTTGTTCAAAACCAATGCTGGTCATTTTTTTGACGAACTGAGCCAACTCTGTCTCTGCAACTTCTTTACGCACTTTTGCAATCAATGCTTCATCCTCAGTCACAAAACGCCCCGATGTTCTTTTTGAGTAGACCATCCCCTCACGCTCTAACTCGGTAAAAGCTCGTTGCATGGTGTTAGGATTGACACCAGCTTCTTGGGCATAATCACGGACAGTTGGTAATTTTTCGCCTGTCTTGATTTCTTGACTAATAATTTTAAGCTTGATATGTTGAGCAATTTGTGCATAGATAGGTAACTTTTCATCAAAAGTCCAGGCCATACAAGGACACTCCTTTCGAGATGTTTTAATATTAGCTAAAAAGCTTTGCAAACTATGTTACATTTTTATAATACAATAGCCTAACCAAAAAGTCAAGACTTGGCCTTTATTAACGAGGTGTTACACCTAGTTAGTGTTTCCCCTTAATACAAATTTTTAGTATAATAGTAAGAAAAAAGAAGCACTAGTTTTGGAGGCAGTCATGTTTGCGCAGCTAAATACAAAAACCGTTTATTCCTTTATGGACAGTTTGGTTGACATTGACCATTATATTTCACAAGCAAAAGAGCTTGGCTACCAAACGATTGGTATCATGGATAATAACATGTACGCTGCCTATCATTTTGCTCAAAAGGCTCAAAAAGCAGGCTTAAAGCCCGTGATTGGTGCTGAGTTCCAGCTTGCTTTGGATGAGAAAGACGTGCCTATCCAGCTGATAGCACGCAGTAGCACAGGCTATCGTCATCTGATGAAGTTAGCGACAAAGGCAATGACAACAGGCTTAGAGCATAAAGACTTGATTGATTACCAAGAGGATTTGGCTGTGGTTGTGCCTTACCAAGAGGACTTGGAGTGGTTAGATTTAGGGCTTGCCTTTTTTTGGGGTGTGTCTCCAAAGTCTCCTATAAAAGACTATGATAGACCGACTCTTGCCATGTTGAGTGTCCGTTACTTTGATAGTAGCGATATTGAGAGCTTGCAGGTGCTTCGTGCTATCAGAGACAATGTCACCCTCAGAGAAGTCCCTACCATTAGGCAGGAAGAGTCTTTTTTGCCCCATCATGTTGTTGAGGACATGTTTCAACAGTCGCACCCACAGGCGCTTACAAACCTCGAAAAGCTTGTGGAGCCTATCAGCTATAGCTTTGATAGCCAATTAAAATTGCCACGTTTCAACCGTCAAATGCCTGCTTATGAAGAGTTGCGCAAGCGAACAGAGGATGGGCTCAAGCAGAAAAATCTTTGGACAAAAGCCTATCAAGAAAGACTTGAGCATGAGTTGGCGATTATTCATCGTATGGGCTTTGATGATTATTTTTTAATTGTCTGGGATTTGTTGCGCTTTGGGCGCAGTCGTGGCTATTATATGGGAATGGGACGTGGCTCTGCAGCAGGGAGTTTGGTCGCTTACGCTCTTGATATTACAGGCATTGACCCTGTGCGCAATAAATTGCTCTTTGAGCGTTTTTTAAATGAAGAGCGTTTCAGCATGCCTGATATTGATATCGATTTGCCAGATATTTACCGTAGTGAGTTTCTTCATTATGTCCGTGACCGCTATGGAAGTACGCATATAGCGCAGATTGTTACCTTTTCGACATTTGGTGCCAAGCAGGCTATACGTGACGTGTTTAAGCGCTTTGGCACACCAGAGTATGAACTGACGAATATCACCCGAAAAATAGGCTTTCGAGACACCTTGACTACAGTTTATGAGAGAAATCTTGCCTTTCGTCAGTTGATGAACAGCCGTCCAGAATACCAAAGGGCTTTTGCGATTGCAAAGCGTATCGAGGGTAATCCTCGCCAGACCTCCATTCACGCAGCTGGTGTAGTGATGAGTGATGACGAACTAACTGACCATATTCCGCTCAAGAGCGGTGAGGATATGATGATTACGCAGTACGACGCTGGTGCTGTTGAGGCAAATGGTCTGCTCAAGATGGACTTTTTGGGACTGCGTAACCTTACCTTTGTCCAAAAAATGAAAGAAAAAGTCTTAGCAGACTACGGCGTTACCATCGATATTGCTAGCATTGACTTGGAGGACAAGGAGACGTTAGCCCTATTTGCCAGCGGTCGCACAAAAGGTATCTTTCAGTTTGAGCAGGCAGGCGCCATCAATCTTTTAAAACGTGTCAAGCCTACCTGCTTTGAGGATGTCGTTGCAACAACCAGTTTGAACCGCCCAGGCGCTAGTGATTATATTGACAATTTCATCAATCGACGCTTTGGACGGGAAAAAGTGGACCTGCTTGACCCTGTTATTGCTTCTATCCTAGAGCCGACCTACGGCATTATGCTCTATCAAGAGCAGGTCATGCAAATCGCTCAGGTCTATGCTGGCTTTACTTTGGGAAAAGCCGATTTATTGCGTAGGGCGATGTCCAAGAAAAAAGCCGATGAGATGCAGGAGATGAGCGCTGATTTCATCAAAGGGGCGTTAGCTTTGGGGCATGAGCGTAACATGGCTGAGCAGATTTTTGAGCGTATGGCTAAGTTTGCTGGCTACGGTTTTAACCGCAGTCATGCCTATGCTTACTGTGCACTGGCTTTTCAGATTGCTTACTTTAAAGCCCACTATCCCGATATTTTTTACGACATCATGCTCAACTACTCAAGCGCTGACTACATTACAGACGCTCTTGAAGCTAGCTATCAACTGGCAAAACTATCGCTAAATACTATTCCCTATAAGGATAAGGTTAAGGACAAGAAGATTCACTTAGGATTGAATAACATCAAGGGTTTTCCAAGAGAACTTGCCTATTGGATTATTGAAAATCGTCCTTTTGAGAGTATCGAGGACTTCCTCACTCGTCTGCCAGTTCATTTTCGTAAAAAGGATATTATCGAGCCTCTGGTGGCTATTGGTTTATTTGACAGTTTTGAGCCCAATCGCAGAAAAGTTCAGGATAATTTAGATAATCTCTTCGTTTTTGTCAATGAGCTAGGCAGTCTCTTTGCTGAGTCTTCTTATAATTGGCAAGAAGCTGAAGATTATAGCGCTGCTGAAAAATATAAACTTGAGCAAGACATATTAGGAATAGGCGTCAGCCCACATCCGCTAAAGGTCTTAGCCAAGCAGGCTACACGTCCTTATACCAGTCTATCCAGTCTAGAGATATCATCAAGAGCAACGATTCTCATCCAAATTGAGCGTATCAAGATTATTCGCACCAAGTCAACAGGGCAACAAATGGCATTTCTAAGCGTGACAGATACCAATAAAAGGTTGGATGTCACTATTTTCCCTGAAGTTTACGCCAAGTACAAAGCGAGCTTACACGAAGAAAGCTACTATTATCTCACTGGCAAAATCAACGAACGGGACAATCACTTACAAATGGTGTTAGAAACAGCAGAAGAAGTGATCAGTGAGCGCTTGTGGCTTTTACTTGAAAATCACGAGCATGACCAAGCCATTTCGGAGATTCTCAAAAAATACCCAGGCAACATTCCAGTCATTCTTCACTATCAAGATAGTAAAGAAACGCTCCAAAGCCAACATCACATGGTAGAAAAAAGCGCTTTTTTAGAAGAAGAACTGCATAAATTTGTGCTGAAAACGGTTTTTCGATAAAAAAACGACATAAACTTCCCCATTTTGTGTCGCATGTGCTATAATAGTAACGTTAAAATATTTAAAGGAGTATCAAGCAAAATGAAACGTATTGCTGTATTAACCAGTGGTGGCGACGCCCCTGGGATGAACGCTGCCATTCGTGCGGTTGTTCGTAAAGCAATTTCTGAGGGAATGGAAGTTTATGGTATCAACCGAGGTTACGCTGGTATGGTTGATGGCGACATCTTTCCTTTAGATGCTCGCAGTGTGTCAAACACGCTTTCACACGGCGGAACTTTCTTGCGTTCAGCACGTTATCCAGAGTTTGCTCAATTAGAAGGGCAATTGGCTGGTATCGAGCAGTTGAAAAAACATGGCATTGAAGGTGTCGTTGTTATTGGTGGAGATGGTTCTTACCACGGAGCTATGCGCTTGACTGAGCATGGATTCCCAGCAGTAGGTCTTCCAGGAACTATTGATAACGATATCGTAGGTACAGACTACACTATCGGTTTTGACACAGCTGTTCAAACTGCTACAGAAGCCTTGGATAAAATCCGTGACACTTCTGCAAGTCACCACCGTACTTTCGTTGTTGAGGTTATGGGACGTAATGCAGGAGATATCGCTTTGTGGTCTGGTATCGCTGCTGGTGCTGACCAAATCATCATCCCAGAAGAAGAATTCGACATTAACACTGTCGTTGCTAATGTGCGTGATGGCTATGAAAACAAAGGCAAATCACATCACCTCATCGTTCTTGCTGAAGGGGTTATGAGTGGTGAAGAGTTCGCCGCTAAGATGAAAGAAGCTGGCGATACAAGCGACCTTCGTGTGACAAACCTTGGTCACATCCTTCGTGGTGGAACACCTACAGCTCGTGACCGTGTGTTAGCATCTTGGATGGGTGCGCATGCAGTCGAATTGCTAAAAGAAGGACGTGGTGGGGTAGCCGTTGGTATTCACAACGAAGAGTTGGTTGAGAGTCCTATTTTAGGAACTAAAGAAGAAGGTGCCTTGTTTAGTCTTACAGACGATGGCAAAATCAAAGTTAATACTCCGCACAAAGCACGTCTTGACTTTGCGGCACTTAACCGTGATTTAGCACACTAAATCATCACTATTCTTAATACGTTATTAAAATAACACAAATAGAGGGAGTTCATATTTATCATGAATAAACGTGTAAAAATTGTTGCAACACTTGGTCCTGCGGTAGAACTTCGCGGCGGTAAAAAATTTGGTGAAGATGGTTACTGGGGTGAAAAACTTGACGTTGAAGCTTCAGCACAAAATATTGCTAAATTGATCGAAGCTGGAGCAAACACTTTCCGTTTCAACTTCTCACATGGTGATCACGCTGAGCAAGGTGAACGTATGGCTACTGTACGTCGTGCCGAAGAAATTGCTGGACAACGTGTTGGTTACTTGCTTGACACTAAAGGTCCTGAAATGCGTACAGAGTTGTTCGAAGGCGACGCTAAAGAATACTCTTACAAAACAGGTGACAAACTTCGTGTTGCGACAAAACAAGGTATCAAATCAACTAAAGACCTTATCGCTTTGAACGTTGCTGGTGGTCTTGATATCTTTGATGATGTAGCAGAAGGTCAAACTATCCTTATCGACGATGGTAAACTTGGTCTTACAGTTCTTGCAAAAGATGCTGCTACTCGTGAATTTGAAGTAGAAGTACAAAACGACGGTATCATCGCTAAACAAAAAGGTGTTAACATCCCTAACACTAAAATCCCATTCCCAGCACTTGCTGACCGTGATAACGCAGATATCCGCTTTGGTTTAGAGCAAGGTATCAACTTCATCGCAATCTCATTCGTTCGTACTGCAAAAGACGTTAACGAAGTGCGTGCTATCTGTGAAGAAACTGGAAATGGTCACGTTAAACTCTTTGCTAAAATCGAAAACCAACAAGGTATTGATAACCTTGATGAAATCATCGAAGCAGCTGACGGTATCATGATTGCTCGTGGTGACATGGGTATCGAAGTACCATTTGAAATGGTTCCAGTTTACCAAAAAATCATCATTGACAAAGTAAACGCTGCTGGTAAAGTTGTTATCACAGCAACAAACATGCTTGAAACAATGACTGACAAACCACGTGCAACTCGTTCAGAAGTATCTGACGTCTTCAACGCTGTTATCGACGGTACAGACGCTACAATGCTTTCAGGTGAGTCTGCAAATGGTAAATACCCACTTGAGTCAGTAACTACAATGGCAACTATCGATAAGAACGCTCAAACACTTCTTAACGAATACGGTCGTCTTGACTCAACTAAATTCAGCCGTACAACTAAGACTGAAGTTGTGGCTTCAGCTGTAAAAGATGCTACTAACTCAATGGACATCAAATTGGTTGTTGCACTTACAGAATCAGGTAACACAGCTCGCTTGATTTCTAAATACCGTCCTGATACAGACATCTTGGCTGTTACATTTGATGAATTGACACAACGTTCATTGATGCTTAACTGGGGTGTTATTCCAGTTGTGACTGACAAACCAGCTTCAACTGACGATATGTTCGAAGTTGCTGAACGTGTTGCTCTTCAATCTGGTTTGGTACAATCTGGCGATAACATCGTTATCGTTGCTGGTGTTCCAGTTGGTTCAGGTGGTACTAACACAATGCGTATCCGCACTGTTAAATAATAACAATAAAAGGCTAGAGTTTTCTAGTCTTTTATTGTTTTGTAAAAATAGCTTATAAAAAGTGAAAATATACTTGAAAATTGAATTGTGTTTTTAACTTGGCTTCTCTTTTTTTATTTTTTATTTCATGGTATAATAGATAAAAAGTAGGGAGTGTCATGGTTAAAAGAGATTTTATTCGTAATATTATATTAGTCATCATAGCTATTTTAGCGATATTTTTGCTACATCGTTTCGTCTTTTCAACCTTTAAGGTACACGATGATGCGGCAAATACTTATCTATCTTCTGGTGATATTGTACTGGTTAACAAAAATAAAGAGCCACAGTACAAGGATTTTGTTGTTTATGAGGAAAAGGGCATTTACTATATTAGCCGTGTGATTGGGACACCTGGGGAGCAAGTTACAGTCATGGATGATATCCTTTATGTCAATAACCTTCACCAAGAAGAACCTTATATCGAGCGTATAAAAGCCAAATTCCAGTCGACTAATGATAGTCAGGTGGCGTTTACATCGGATTTATCTGTCAGCAGTTTGACAGATGGTAAGTATGAGACCATTCCAAAAGGAAAATATCTTGTGCTAAATGATAACCGCCAAAATACTAATGACAGCCGTCGATTTGGTTTAATTTCAAAGAACCAAATTAGAGGTGTTATTAGCTTCAAACTCTATCCATTTAGCGAGTTTGGTTTTGTTAAAACAGAGTAGAGGTTAGATTTTCTAATCTCTTTTTTTACCCAAATGAGACTATACCAATTTTTAAGTTGACAAGGATAGAAAAACGTTATATACTTATTTTACCGTCAAATAAGGCGTTGAAATTGAACTATACCAATTTCAAAATAATAAGAAGGAGAGATGAGGAACTCCTCATCAATGAGAATTATGTGTGGTATTGTTGGTGTTGTTGGAAATTCCAACGCAACAGATATTTTACTTCAAGGACTTGAAAAATTAGAATACCGAGGTTATGACTCAGCTGGTATTTTTGTTGCGGATAAGAACAAGGCACAACTTGTGAAATCTGTCGGACGTATCGCTGAGTTGGAAGCAAAAGTGGTCGGAAAAGTATCAGGAACGGCTGGAATCGGGCATACACGCTGGGCAACTCATGGTAAACCAAGTGAGGACAATGCACATCCGCATACCTCAAAGACAGGACGCTTTGTTTTGGTGCACAATGGTGTGATTGAAAACTACCTCTACATCAAAGATACTTATTTGGTTGGTAATGACTTGAAAGGGCAAACCGATACTGAAATTGCGGTTCACCTTATCGGTAAATTTGTCGAAGAAGATGGTCTATCTGTCTTGGAAGCCTTCAAAAAAGCTTTGCACATTATCGAAGGTTCTTACGCTTTTGCACTTATGGATGCTACTGACAGCGAGGTTATCTACGTCGCTAAAAATAAATCACCACTTCTTATCGGACTAGGTGACGGCTACAACATGGTCTGCTCTGATGCTATGGCGATGATTCGTGAAACAAGTGAATTCATGGAAATCCATGACAAAGAGCTTGTTGTTGTTACCAAGGATACAGTAACTGTTCAAGATTATGATGGCAACGTCATTGAACGTGACAGCTACCAAGCTGAGCTTGACTTGTCTGATATTGGTAAAGGTACATATCCATTTTACATGCTAAAAGAAATCGATGAGCAACCAACTGTTATGCGTAAACTCATCTTAACTTATGCAGATGAAAATGGCAATGTTACTGTAGATGAGGCGATTATCAAGGCAGTGCAAGAGGCCGATCGTCTCTATATCATCGCAGCTGGAACGTCTTATCATGCTGGTTTTGCGGCAAAGAATTTCTTAGAAGCTCTTACAGATACGCCAGTTGAGCTGGGGATTGCCTCTGAATGGGGATACTACACACCGATTTTAAGCAAGAAACCGCTCTTTATCTTTATCAGCCAGTCCGGTGAAACAGCCGATAGCCGTCAAGTTTTGGTTAAGGCAAACCAAATGGGAATTCCTAGCTTGACCGTTACAAATGTCCCAGGCTCTACCCTCTCTCGTGAAGCAACGCACACCATGTTACTTCACGCTGGTCCTGAAATTGCTGTTGCCTCTACAAAAGCCTATACAGCTCAAGTAGCTACACTTGCCTTTTTAGCAAAAGCAGTGGGTGAAGCTAATAACAGTCCTGTGGCTAAGTCCTTTGACTTGGTGCATGAGCTCTCTATTGTTGCGCAAGCTATCGAAGCGACGCTATCAGAGAAGGATCTTATCGCAGACAAGGTTGAAAAACTGTTGGCGACAACACGCAACGCTTTCTACATTGGACGTGGTTCAGATTACTATGTGACCATGGAAGCTGCATTGAAATTAAAGGAAATTTCTTACATCCAATGTGAAGGTTTTGCAGCAGGTGAGCTTAAGCATGGTACTATTTCATTGATTGAAGAGGGAACACCAGTTCTTGCACTATTATCATCAAATGAAGCTGTAGCAGCGCACACACGCGGTAATATCCAAGAAGTTGTCGCTCGTGGTGCTAATGCTTTAACTATTGTAGAAGAAGGTCTAGAGCGCGAAGGCGATGATATTATTGTCAATAAAGTGCATCCGTTCTTGAGTGCCATTTCAATGGTTATTCCAACGCAATTGATTGCTTACTATGCGTCCTTGCAGCGTGGGCTTGATGTTGATAAACCACGTAACCTCGCTAAAGCCGTAACAGTTGAATAAAGGTCTCACACCTATTGCAAATAGCGCCAACTTTAGGTACAATAGATTGTATACTCTCAAAAATTGACACTATTTAATATATAAGGAGAAACTATGTCTTTACCGAATTGTCCAAAATGCAACTCTGAATATGTCTACGAAGATGGCGTCCTTTTGGTTTGCCCAGAGTGTGCCTATGAGTGGAATCCAGAAGAAGCAGTCGAAGAAGAAGGACTTGTTGTTTTAGATAGCAATGGTACACGCTTAGCAGATGGGGATACTGTGATGGTCATCAAAGATTTGAAAGTCAAAGGTGCACCAAAAGACATCAAGCAAGGCACTCGTGTAAAAAACATTCGTTTGGTTGAGGGTGACCACAACATCGACTGTAAAGTGGACGGATTTGGGGCGATGAAACTCAAATCAGAATTCGTCAAAAAATTATCATAAAAGGCTGGTCTTTGACCAGTTTTTATTGTCTTTAAAAGTTCTAAAATGAAGTTAGCCACTTAAAAGTATGAAAAAACACCTCAGAGAGATATAATTGTAATCACCAC
>NZ_JBCLSK010000015.1:0-38175 GCF_041225505.1 Streptococcus hyointestinalis
ACTCCTTTTGAATTCAGGAATCAGGTTGCTTAATCATTTTATTATTTCACTGTCTACTTGACAGGGAGCTGTTCAATATGAGGTGTGCTTTTTGTATGATTATCTATAGATAATCAAAAAATATTTGCATTTAAGTTTTCTTTAAGGTATAATACAATTGTTAGATTGTATTATGTAAAGGAGAAGGTTATATGGCAAGACGTCAAAAGAAAAAATGGTCTAAAAAGAAAAAAGGACTTATCTTTGGAGGAGCAGCAGTCGTTATTTTAGCGGGGATTTATGGCGCTATCGTCATGGGAAATGCGAGCAGACAAGAAGCGGATGCTGCTGAGTCCTATAAGACTTATCAAGTCAAGGAAGGCACCATTTCCACATCAACCCTATTGACAGGGACAGTAAAGGCAAATGCCGAGCAGTATGTCTACTATGACAGCAGCAAAGGGACAAGCGCGCAGGTTTTAGTGTCTGTCGGACAACAGGTCAATGCCGGTGAGCAGGTCGTCCAATACGACACCACAACTGCTCAAGCAGCCTATGACACGGCTGTACGCAATCTCAATAAGATTGGACGTCAGATTAACTATCTCAAAACCTATGGGGTTGCCCCAGCGACAACGCAAACGACAGATACAGAAAGTAGCGGTGAGGGTGCAGCCGCTGTGCAACAAATTCAGCAACAAACCGCACAGGATAAAGCCAGCTACAATCAGCAATTGCAAGATTTGAACGACAACTATGCCGACGCACAGGCGGAGGTCAATAAAGCGCAAGCTGCTTTGAATGAAACGGTTGTGACCAGCCGTGTTTCAGGGACGGTTGTAGAGGTCAACAACGACATCGATCCGTCTTCAAAGGAAAATAAAACGCTGGTTCACATCGCAACAGAAGGTGAATTGCAAATTCAAGGAAACCTTAGCGAGTACGACCTATCAACCGTCAAGGTCGGTCAAGCAGTTACCATCAAGTCAAAAGTCTACACCGATAAAACTTGGCAAGGAACGATTTCTTATATCTCCAACTATCCAAACGAGACGTCTACAGTCAGCACGACAGACACGACAAGTAGCGGTGTTTCTGCGTCAAACTATGAGTTCAAAGCAGATATTACCAGCCCTCTAGACGAGTTGAAGCAGGGCTTTACCGTATCGCTTGAAGTCCAAAATAGCGAGACGCATATCCTAGTGCCAGTGTCAGCTGTCGTTAAAAAGAATAAGAAAAACTATGTCTGGGTCTATGATAAGGACAAGCAAAAAATCACTAAGACAGAAGTCAGCCTTGGTAAAGCCGATGCTAAATCACAAGAAATCTTAACTGGCTTGCAAACTGGGCAAACCATCATAGAAAATCCAAGTTCAGACTTTGAAGATGGGCAAAAACTTGCCGATGTAGTATCTGAATAAAACACAAGATTGAGGTGATGTATCATGACAGCAAATCCCAAAACGATAATCAAACTCAGTCAGATTGTGAAAAGCTATCAAAACGGTGATGAGGAGTTGCAGATTTTAAAGGGCATTGATTTGACAGTAGAGGAAGGTGAATTTCTAGCCATTATGGGACCTTCTGGCTCAGGAAAGTCAACGCTGATGAACATGATTGGACTGCTTGACCACCCGACATCAGGTGAGTATTGGCTCAATGATGAAAATGTCGAAGAACTCAATGAAAAAGAGCAAGCGCGGGTGCGCAATGAGGAAATCGGTTTTGTTTTTCAGCAGTTTTTCCTCCTCTCAAAGCTCGATGCTAGGCAAAATGTGGAGTTGCCGTTAGTCTACGCTGGCATGTCTGCTAAGAAAAGAAAGGCGCTCGCAGAGCAATATTTGGAAAAAGTGGAGCTAGAAGAGCGCATGCACCATTTGCCATCAGAGCTGTCTGGTGGGCAAAAGCAGCGTGTGGCGATTGCTCGTGCTTTGGTCAATAGCCCCTCTATCATCCTAGCTGATGAGCCGACAGGAGCGCTAGACACAAAGACGGGTGAGCAGATTATGGAGCTTTTGACCGCTCTCAATCAAGAGGGAAAAACCATTATCATGGTCACTCACGAGCCAGAGATTGCTGATTATGCTAAGCGCAAGATTGTCATTCGTGATGGTGAGATTACGCTAGATACGACAGATAGCGTTCGGATAGAGTAAGGAGAAGTGGATGGAAAATTGGAAATTTGCTCTAAGCTCAATCATGGGACACAAGATGCGCTCTTTATTGACCATGCTAGGGATTATCATTGGAGTGGCATCTGTGGTCTTGATTATGGCTTTAGGAGAGGGCATGCGGGCAAGTGTTTTGGATGAAATCACAGCTACGCAAAAGAATTTGCAAGTGTATTATAAGTCTAAAGAGACCGAAAAGATGGAGCAAGAAGCGGCGGAAATGGGAGGCATTCTAGGCACTGAAGGCGGTGAGATGAACGAACCTGAAGTTAAAGAAGAATGGCTAGCAACCATTGATAAAGACTTCCCAGAAGTCACTGGCTACTATGTCACTAACCAAGCGACAGGAAAAATCAACTATCAGAAAAAAGCGGTTGATAATGTCAATATCACAGGGATTAACCGCACTTTTATGGGGATAAAGAACTTTAAGATAATCGCTGGGCGCTCCTTTCAAGAAAGTGACTATAACAACTTTTCTCGAGTGATGTTGCTTGAGGAGAATGTCGCTAAACAGCTCTTTAAGACGTCAAAGAGCGCACTTAACAAACTGGTCACAGTGTCCAACAAAGAATACCGTGTCATCGGTGTCTACAAAGACCCTGACGCAGGAAGTTCCCTTTACGGTATGGGTGGCGGCAACGCCCTCATGACCAACACCCAGCTGGCTTCTGAAATGGGGCAAAAAGAAGTGGGCAGCATGTACTTCCACATTGAGGACGTGACGCAGGCTAACCGCCTAGGTGAGGAGATTGGGGCACGTCTGACAGAGCTTAGTCATGCTAAAGGCGGACGCTTTGCTAGCTACGACATGTCAACTGTTATCAAGAGTGTCAATCAGCAAGTGGGTATCATGACAGGTGTTATCGGTGCCATAGCAGCCATCTCACTTCTTGTCGGAGGGATAGGTGTCATGAACATCATGCTGGTTTCTGTGACGGAGCGTACCCGTGAGATTGGTCTTAGAAAGGCAATTGGTGCGACTCGTGCCAAGATTTTGACCCAGTTTTTGATAGAATCTATGGTGCTCACTTTGATTGGTGGTTTGATTGGCTTGATTTTAGCCTATGGCGCTTCAACGCTTATCGCTTCAGCGCAAAGTGTGATTAAACCAAGTGTGTCTATGCAAGTGGCCTTGATTAGCCTGCTCTTTTCAGCAGTTATCGGGGTTTTGTTTGGGTTGCTTCCTGCCAATAAAGCCAGCAAACTCAACCCTATCGACGCTCTTCGCTATGAATAGTAAACAGTCGACCTATCGACTGTTTTTTTAAAATCAAAAAAATAGTTCTCTTAGGAACTTATTTGTTGACATCTTCTTGGAATAAAGGTAAAATAGTTACCACAGAAACCAATTGAAAGTTTTCTGAAAAAGTGAGGTGTTTTTATGCAAGACCCTTTCACCGACTTTCGGAACTTAGTCACTCTGGTTGAAGGGCGTGTTCAGCAGATTGCAAAAGAGCATGATGTTGAGCACCTGGGCGGTCCGCAGGGCTTTGTAGTTATGTATCTTTACAAGCACTCTGGCGAGGAAGTGTTTATCAAAGATATCGAAAAAAAACTGAAGATTTCAAAATCTGTTACGAGTAACCTTATCAAACGGATGGAAAAAAACAACTTTATCAAAGTCATCCCATCTCAAAAAGATAAGCGCTACAAGCAACTGGTTTTGACATCACTTGGGAGTCAAAAAGCAGTGAAATTGGCTGATTTTCATCGGACCATTCACGATAAAGTCCTAAAAGACATCGACCTAACCGACCTAAAGATAGCTAAGAAAGTCATCCGAAAGATTCGGGAAAATTTAGAAATTGAGGAGTAGAGTAAGCGATGCTAAAAATTTTCAAACGCTTGACAGTCAAAGAATGGCTGATGATGCTACTGAGTGTAGTGTTTGTATGTATCGAAGTCTGGGCAAACTTAAAAGTGCCTGACTACATGTCTAGTATCACAAAGTTACTGCAAAATAGCGGTACAAAAGTTGCTGATGTGATGGATCCAGGTTGGAAGATGATTGGATTTTCACTTCTAGGATTTGCCTCAGCGGTTGTTGTTGGCTTTATTGCAGCACGTGTTGCGGCTAGTTTCATAACACGTTTGCGTGAGGATATTTTCAATCGTGTTATGGATTACTCAGATGCTGAAATTAAAAACTTTAGTATCCCAAGTCTCTTGACACGTACGACCAATGACCTCACCCAAATTCAAATGTTAATTACCATGGGGCTTCAAGTGGTCACCATGGGACCTATCATGGCAATCTGGGCATTGACCAAGATTTGGGATAAGAGCTCTAGCTGGACAATGGCATTAGGTGTTGCTATTGTTGTTGTTGTCATCATGCTAGCTATTCTTCTTATCCTAGCCTTTCCAAAACAAAGTAAGGTTCAAGTCCTTACCGATAAGCTCAACTCTACAACACGTGAAATCCTAACAGGTATCCGTGTGGTACGTGCCTACAACGCCGAAGATTATCAAGACGATAAGTACAACGAGGTCAATAACAATATCACTCGCCTAAACCTCTTTGTTTACCGCTTGATGGCTTTGATGAATCCTGTCATGACAGCTGTTTCATCTGGTTTGACCTTGGCAGTTTACTGGATTGGGGCTTACCTGATCAATGATGTCAAGCTACCAGAGTTGACACAAAAAGCGCTAGCGAATGGTTCTTATGCGACAGATTTTGCTTCTAGCATGAAAGACCGTGTTGCTGTCTTTTCAGACATGGTTGTCTTTACAAGTTACGCCATGCAAGTAGTCATGGGCTTCATGATGATGGCGTTTGTCTTTATGATTTTGCCACGTGCCCTCGTGTCTGCACGTCGTATCAATGAAGTGTTCGCTTTAGAGTCTTCTATTAACTTTAAAGAAGAAACAAGCAAAACACCTGATACAACAGGTGAAGTTGAGTTTCATGATGTTTCTTTCCGTTACTCAAAAACATCTCGTGATGTCATTGAGCATGTGAGTTTCACCGCTAAAAAAGGGGAAACGGTTGCCTTTATCGGCTCAACGGGTTCTGGTAAATCCACTTTGATTAGCCTTACCCCACGTTTTTACGATGCGACTGGTGGTTACATCAAAGTAGACGGTGTCAAACTCAAACACTATTCTGAAAAAGACTTGAACGATAAGATTGGCTTTATTCCACAAAAGGCTGTGCTCTACAGTGGAACTATCCGCTCAAACATGAACTTTGGAGAAAGCACCCAAACACCGCTTTCTGACGAAGCGATTTGGGAAGCGCTCGAGTTGGCTCAAGCTAAAGATTTTGTAGAAGGCAAGGAAAAGGGTCTCGACACAGAGGTTGCCCAGGGCGGAACCAACTTCTCAGGTGGTCAACGTCAGCGTTTGGCTATCGCACGTGCCCTTGCTCGTAAGCCAGAAGTGCTCATCTTTGATGATTCTTTCTCTGCCCTAGACTACAAGACGGACAAGAAATTGCGTCATGATTTGCATGAGAAATTGGCAGATACGACAAAACTCATCGTGGCACAACGTATCTCAACCATCATGGATGCGGATCAAATTCTTGTACTCGATAAGGGTGTTGTTGTCGGACAAGGTACACACAAAGAATTGCTTGCAAACAATGCCGTTTATCAAGAAATTGCTTATTCTCAATTGTCTAAGGAGGAATTAGAAAATGGAAAATAAAGAAAAAACCTCTCTAATCAAGCGCCTCCTTCCTTATACGAAAGGCTTCCGTCTGCCATTTATCTTGGCGCTGATTTGTGCGGTGATTTCAAGTTGGATTACCGTCTACGGTCCAGATATTATTAGCGACATTACAAATACCATCTCAGACGCTCTCAAAAACGCTTCGCAAATTGCCGTTTATCTAAAAGCGGGCAATATTAAAGAAGCTATGGGTGTCAATGCGGATGTCGATACTGCCAAGGTCGCTAAGTTGGCTTGGCAATTGGTTGTTCTCTACAGCGTTGGGGCTTTAGTATCCTACTACCAACAATACACCTTCACAACGATTATCCAAAAATTCTCAAATCGTATGCGTAAGGCTATCGCAGAGAAAATCAACCGTGTGCCGCTGGCTTACTTTGACTCACACACGCAAGGGGATACCCTCTCTCGTGTTACCAACGACGTTGATACCATGGCGCAATCTCTCCAACAAAGTTTGGGAACAATTTTCTCAAGTTCCATTCTCTTGATTGCAGCGATTATCATGATGATAAAGACTAACGGACGTTTAGCCGCTGTAGCGATTCTCTCAGTTCTTATCGGTTTTATCATCACGATGGTTATCATCGCTAGTTCTCAACCGCTCTTTAAGCGTCAGCAAAAGAACCTGTCTAACGTCTCTGGTTATGTTGAGGAAATCTACTCAGGACACAACGTTGTCAAGTCTTATTCTGCGACAGATGAGGTCAAAGAGCAGTTCAAGAACTTAAACAATGCTCTCTATAAGAGTATGTGGCAATCACAGTTCTTCTCCGGTATCATGATGCCTTTGATGCAGTTTATTGGGAACTTCGGCTACGTTATGGTCTGCGTCTTTGGTGCCATCTGGATGATTGATGGCAAGGTCAGCATGGGAACAATCGTTGCCTTCATGATTTACGTGCGTATCTTCTCACAACCATTGTCACAATTAGCGCAAGCCTTTGGACAATTGCAACAAGCGAGCGCTGGTATGAACCGTGTCTTTGAATTCCTAGAAGAAGACGAAATGGAAGAAGAAAGCAATAAAACAAAACAACTTGACACTATCAAAGGAGACGTTACTTTTGAGCATGTCCACTTTGGTTACTCAAAAGATAAGACGATTATCCATGACTTCTCAGCGCACGCTAAAGCTGGGCAAAAAATCGCCATTGTCGGACCAACTGGTGCTGGTAAGACAACGCTGGTTAACCTCCTTATGCGCTTCTATGAAGTGGATAGTGGGACTATCAGTATCGATGGGGTTAATGTCCATGACATGAAACGTGAAGAAGTCCACGATGCCTTTTCTATGGTGCTTCAAGACACTTGGTTGTTTGAAGGTACCATCAAGGAAAACTTGATTTACAATCAAAAAGGTATCACTGATGAGCAGGTGGAAGCTGCTGCAAAAGCTGTTGGTGTTCACCACTTCATCAAAACCTTGCCAAACGGCTACGATAGTGTCCTAGATGATAGCTTGACCTTGTCTGTCGGTCAAAAGCAATTGTTAACCATTGCTCGTGCTCTCTTAAAAGACGCACCGCTTCTTATCCTTGACGAAGCGACGTCATCTGTTGACACCCGTACCGAAGAGCTCATCCAAAAAGCCATGGATAAGCTTATGGAAGGACGGACTTCATTTGTCATCGCTCACCGTCTATCAACTATTAAAAACGCTGATTTGATTCTAGTGATGAAAGATGGTAATATCATCGAGCAAGGAAACCACGACGTGCTTATGGCTCAAAATGGCTTCTACGCTGACCTCTATAATTCTCAATTTGAAGAAAATTAAAGAAAAGCCCGAGCAACTCGGGCTTTTTGCTGTTTTCTAGACATTCTACGTGTCTTGCCTCATATCAGGGTTAGGCAAATTGTCTTTGCTGTGTTATAATAGCTTTATGAACATTTGGACACGATTAGCGCAGTTTGCGACTTTTGAGACGGAGCGTTTAATCTTGCGCCCGTTTGCATTTACAGATGAGAGGGATTTTTGGGAGATTACCAAAAGACCAAGTAATCTTCGCTTTATTTTTCCAAGTCCTAAAACCAAAGAAGAAAGCACAGCTATGATGGTCGAGCAGTTCATGCGCTCGCCTCTAGGTGTTTGGGCGATTGAGCTCAAAGACAGGCAGCAGATGATTGGTGCCATTCGCTTTGAAAAGCTGGATTATCACGAGGAGACTTGTGAGATCGGCTATTTTCTAAAAGAGAGCGAGTGGGGTTGTGGTTATATGACAGAAGCGCTGAAAAATCTTGTTTTTCTGGCTTTTTATGAGTTGAAGCTTAGGCATTTGACGATTGTCACGCACGAGGAAAATAAAGCCAGTCAACGTGTGGCTCAAAAAGCAGGTTTCACGTTCTTGCGTGATTACAAAGGAAGCGACAGCTATACGCATCAGATGCGTTCTTACACCGAGTATGGTCTAAGTAGAAGGGATTATCGCTATGAGTAAGCATCAAGACATTTTAGATTATCTTGAAAATCTGGCTATTGGCAAGCGTGTCAGCGTTCGTAGCATTTCCAATCATTTGCATGTTAGCGAAGGCACGGCTTATCGTGCCATAAAAGAGGCTGAAAATCGAGGTATCGTTGAGACCAAGCCTCGCAGTGGCACGGTGCGGATTGCCCAAGCCAACAAGGTACAGATTGAAACGCTGACCTACTCAGAGATTGCTAGAATCAGTGACTCAGAGGTGCTGGCTGGTGAGGCTGGGCTGAGTCATGAGTTCAGCAAGTTTTCGATTGGGGCTATGACACGTGAAAATATCGGACGCTACTTGGTGCGTGGTGGCTTGTTGATTGTCGGAGATAGGGAGAATATCCAGCTCCTCGCCCTTGAAAAACACAATGCCATTTTAGTCACTGGTGGCTTTGGGGTGTCACAGCGTGTGATACGAACGGCAGACAGCTTAGGCATTCCTGTCATGGTGACCCACTACGACACCTTTACAGTGGCTACTATGATAAACCACGCTCTCTCTGATGTGCGGATTAAGACCGACTTAAAAACGGTCAATCAAGTCTATCAGTCAAAGCACGACTATGGCTATCTGACCACGACCAATACCATCAAAGACTTTAACCAATTGGTCAAACAGACCAAGCATGTGCGTTTTCCAGTGGTGGATAGCGACAATCATGTCGTGGGTGTCATCAGTGTGCAAGACACAGTCAGCAAACCAAATGACACTCAGATAGAGCTTGTCATGTCAAAAGACGTCATCACAGCAAAACCATATATGAGTCTTGCCAATATCAGCCAAAAGATGATTTTTGAGGACCTCAATATGCTGCCAGTCATCACGGATGACAAGCAGTTGCTAGGTGTGATTACACGACGTCAAGCCATGGAAAATCTTCCTAACACTCAGCCACGAGAGGTCTACACTGTGAGTGATCAGATTATCACCAATCTCCAGTATGACCATGGCGATTACTGCTTGATTGTAGAGCCTGCTTTGGTAGACAGCTCAGGCAACATCGCACAAGGTGTTTTGGTAGAGGCGCTTCATGCCATCACCAATCGGAAATTAACCAAAAAAAGCCCTAAAAATATCATCGTTGAAGAGCTGTCTATTCATTTCTTGCAGGTAGCACAGATTGATGATATTTTGCGGATACGCCCAAAAGTGATTAGCGAAAAGCGTCGCAGCGCTTTATTAGATTTTGATATTTGTTTAGATGACCAGCTGATTGCAAAGGCAATGGTCACAGCTAAGATAAACTAAAAACGAAGATTAAAAGGAGACACAATGATTACATTAAAATCAAAACGCGAAATTGAAGCTATGGACCGTGCTGGTGATTTTCTAGCCAGCATTCATATCGGACTGAGAGACTTGATTAAGCCAGGGCTTGATATGTGGGAAGTAGAAGAGTATGTCCGCAGACGCTGTAAAGAGGCAAATGTCCTACCGCTTCAAATCGGCGTTGACGGTGCTATCATGGACTATCCATATGCGACTTGCTGTGGGCTAAATGATGAAGTGGCACACGCTTTTCCACGCCATTACATCCTAAAGGATGGCGACCTTCTCAAGGTGGACATGGTGCTTAGCGAGCCTCTTGACAAGTCTGTCGTAGACGTTTCTAAGCTTGATTTTGATAATGTTGCGCAAGTCAAAAAGTATACCCAAAGCTACACAGGTGGTCTAGCGGACTCTTGCTGGGCTTACGCTGTTGGTAATGCTTCACAAGAAGTCAAAGACCTCATGGATGTCACTCGTGAAGCGCTCTATATCGGTATCGAAAAAGCTGTCGTCGGTAATCGTATCGGTGATATTGGTGCAGCCATCCAAGAATACGCTGAAAGCCGCGGTTACGGTGTAGTGCGTGATTTAGTGGGACACGGCGTTGGACCAACCATGCACGAGGAGCCAAATGTACCTCACTACGGACGATCTGGACGTGGTTTGCGTCTGCGTGAGGGCATGGTGCTTACTATTGAGCCTATGATTAACACAGGCACTTGGGAAATTGACACAGATATGGAAACAGGTTGGGCGCACAAGACGCTAGACGGCGGGCTTTCTTGCCAATACGAACACCAATTTGTCATCACAAAAGACGGACCTGTTATTTTAACCAGCCAAGGCGAAGAAAGAACTTACTAATTATGGCTAAAAAGTCAGTTGTTGAAAAGTTGATGGATAAGCTCAATTACCCTCCTTTGCAAGTTTATCTCAAACATTATCAAAGTGCGGAGATGGATTTATCAGCGATTGCAGTGGCTTATTACCTGCTACTAACCGCTTTTCCGCTGGTGGTAATTGCTGCCAATATTTTTCCCTATCTCAATATTGACATCACTGACTTCTTGAGTTTTTTAAAAGATAATCTTCCCAAGAATGTCTACCAACCAGCCTCATCTGTTATTGTCAGTATTTTCTCAAACCCATCAAAGAGTATCTTGGGAGTAGCGACATTAACGGCTCTTTGGACCATGTCCAAAAGTTTGACCTCCCTGCAAAAAGCCATGAATAAAGCCTACGGTGTTACTCAGCACCGTGACTTTGTGATTGGGAGATTAGTCGGGCTTGCCATGAGTCTCTTGCTCTTTTTCATGCTGACCTTTGTCTTGATTTTTTCAACCTTCTCAAAGCCCTTTATCATGTTGATAGTCAATCGCTATGACATGTGGGACCGCTTGACGACGCTTTTGTTGAATTTATCACAGCCAGTGACAGCACTGACGATTTTTCTAGGTATGCTGACCCTTTACTTTTTCCTGCCAAATGTCCGAATCAAACGTTTGCGCTATTTACTGCCGGGGACGATTTTAGTGACCGTTGTCATGGTTTTCTTTAGTAATTTAGTTAGTAATTACGTTTTAAATCGTATCGAGCGCTTGGTGGACATCAAGATTTTTGGGTCTATTGTCATCTTCATCTTGATGGTTTGGTTTATTTTCCTAGCTTATCTCATTATTTTTGGTGCTATTTTAAATGCCACTTATCAAGAGCTGCATGAAGGTCTTGCTGAAAGCAGAAAAGGTGACTTGGTTTCTATTCTTCAAAGCCGCTCAAAAGGTGAGAAAGAACATACAGATAAAGAACATTAAAACCAGCTTTAATGAAAGCTGGTTTTTAGTTGGCTGTATTTTTAAAGACAAAGACTTTACTAAAGACATAGTTGAGGAGGATAATCAAGACTTGAGAAAAGAGCATCTCAATCAGATTAACCAAGTGATAGTCGTTGTTGACAAATTGCCCAATGAGATTTGGGTAGCGTGTCACAAGGAGATAAGCTAAGGCAATATCAATCAAAGCAGTGGCTAATCTGGCTAGGACAAATTTTCCAAGACGATAGAGCCAGCCCTTTCGTTCTTGCCGAAAGACGATGGTGTCGTTGGTGATAAAGGCAAACAGTACCGAGATGATATTGGCTATCGTTGCAGATAGCCCCGCATCAATAGCAAAAGCAGACAGCAAAAGACGAGTGACCATGTAGACCAGTGTCGTCAATCCACCAAAGATAAGGTATAAGATTCCTTCACTTTGCAGGAGCTTTTTAGAGAGTGTTATCAATTGTTTCATGTCTTTATTATACCACAAAAGAGCAGCAAAAGAGACTTAAAGAAAGATTAAATAAACCTTGGCAAGGGATTTTATTTATGATAGAATAGACAAGCTGTTAGAACAGCCCTTGGTGCTTCACTTCTTTCGCCAAGCATATTACAAACCTTAGTAGAACTAAGTGTTAAAGGAGACACTCATGAAAACTTTTACTGTAAACGACTTTGCTAAGATAGCCATCGTCGCTGCGCTTTATGTGGTTTTAACCATCACACCACCGCTCAATGCCATCTCTTACGGAGCTTATCAGTTTCGTGTAGCTGAAATGCTGAACTTTTTAGCCTTTTACAACCGCAAGTATATCATTAGCTTGACCATTGGTTGTATGATTGCCAACTTCTTTAGTTTTGGCTTGATTGATGTGGTTGTTGGAAGTCTATCAACCTTGGTCTTTGTTAGCCTTGGGGTATGGTTGTTTGAGCGCTACATGAACGAGCGTATTCTCGGTGGCATATTTAACAAAGCCTTTTTCTTCTTTGCTTTCTTCTTTTCAGCCTCTATGGTGACTGTGGCTGCTGAGTTGGCTATTGTTGCTGACGCACCGTTTTGGATGACTTGGTTGACAACGGCTCTTGGAGAGTTAGCGTCCCTTCTTGTTGGTGCTATCGTCATTGACCGCATTGCAAAGAGAATTGATTTTACAAAATAAACAAAAGAGAGCATTCATTGCTCTTTTTTTGATGTTATGAAAGATAGAAAAACTTGGCAAAAGCTAGCTAAAATCCCACAGAAAATGGCAGTTTTATGGTAAAATAGGACTATGTTAAATCGAATGAACGAACTCGTAACACTTCTTAACCGTTATGCAAAGGAGTACTATACCGAGGATAATCCCAGTGTTTCTGATAGTGAGTATGATAAGCTCTATAGAGAGTTAGTGGAGCTTGAAAAAGCGTACCCTGATGACATCTTGCCAGACAGTCCGACTCATCGTGTGGGTGGTCTTGTCCTGTCAAACTTTGAAAAATACACACATGTCTATCCTCTTTATTCCTTGCAGGATGCTTTTTCACGTGAGGAGCTTCTTGATTTTGACCGCAGGGTGAAAGAGCGCTTTCCTACCGCTCGTTATGTGGTTGAGCTGAAGATTGATGGCTTGTCGGTGTCTTTGACTTATCGTGAGGGTGTCCTGCAGGTTGGAGCGACTCGTGGTGATGGAACGATTGGTGAGAACATTACGGAGAACTTAAAGCGTGTCAAGGATATTCCCTTGGTGCTGGATGAGCCACTAGATATCACCGTTCGTGGGGAATGCTATCTGCCAAAGGCTTCTTTTGATAAGATTAACCAAGAGCGTCAAGCAAATGGTGAGCCTGAGTTTGCCAATCCGAGAAACGCTGCTGCAGGAACCTTGAGACAACTGGATACAGCTGTTGTTGCTAAGCGCAATCTTGCGACTTTTCTCTACCAAGAAGTGAGTCCAAGCCATCATCAAACCCAAGAAGAGGTCTTGCAGTCACTTGCTAAAGACGGCTTTTCAGTCAATCACCGCTATATGGTGACGTCTTCCATGGATGAGATTTGGCAGTTTATCGAGACGATTGCAGGTGAGCGTGAGCAGCTTTCTTATGATATTGATGGGATTGTCATTAAGGTAGATGACCTTGCTATGCAAGAAGAGCTTGGCTACACCGTCAAAGCTCCCCGCTGGGCGATTGCTTATAAATTTCCAGCTGAGGAGAAAGAAGCGGAAATCTTGAGCGTTGATTGGACGGTTGGACGTACTGGTGTCGTGACACCAACGGCGAACTTGACGCCTGTTCAGCTGGCTGGAACAACAGTGAGTCGTGCGACGCTTCACAATGTCGACTACATCACTGAAAAGGACATCCGCCTAGGTGATACCGTTATTGTCTATAAAGCTGGTGACATTATCCCTGCTGTTTTGCGTGTCGTTGAGCAAAAGCGCAAAGAGCAGATACCTATGGACATTCCTAATCAGTGTCCGTCCTGTGGGAGCGACTTGATTCATTTTGAGGACGAAGTGGCGCTGCGTTGTATCAATCCTATCTGCCCGAGCCAAATCAAGGAGCGTCTCGCTCATTTTGCCAGCCGTGACGCCATGAATATCACAGGCTTTGGTCCTTCTCTGGTTGAAAAGCTCTACGCTGCGCACCTGGTGCGTGATGTGGCGGACATTTACAAGCTGACACTGGATGATTTTATGACCCTTGAGGGTATCAAGGAAAAATCTGCTACCAAGCTGGTTTCTGCTATTCAAGCTTCTAAAGACAATTCGGCAGAGCGCTTGCTGTTTGGATTTGGTATCAGACATGTCGGCAGTAAAGTCTCTCGTCAGCTTTTGGAGACTTTCCACAGTCTAGATGAGTTGAGTAAGGCTTCCTTTGAGGAAATCGCTCAGATTGAAGGGCTTGGTGAGGTGATTGCAAGTTCCATTACCAGCTATTTTGAAAAAGCTGAAGTGCATGAGCTCATGGATGAGTTGGCTTCTTATGGTGTTAATATGACCTTTTTAGGGCAGGTCGCAAGTAGTAGCGCTAGTCTATCTGGCTTGACCATTGTCCTGACAGGAAAGTTAGAGCAGCTGACTCGCAGCGAAGCCAAGGAAAAATTGCAGAGCTTGGGCGCTAAAGTGACAGGCAGTGTGTCGAAAAAGACCGATATCGTCGTAGCAGGTAGCGACGCTGGCAGCAAGCTCGCTAAAGCGCAGGAGCTAGGCATAGAAGTCCGTGATGAAAATTGGCTTAGAAGTTTATAGACCTTAGAAAGAAGAGTGTGCTATGCATAAACAATTAAAAGCACGTTTGATTTACAATCCGACATCAGGTCAAGAGTTGATGAAACGCCATGTCGGAGAAGTGTTAGATATTCTAGAGGGATTTGGTTATGAAAGCTCGGCTTTTCAGACGACACCAGAGAAAAATTCAGCTCGCAATGAAGCTGAACGTGCCGCAAAAGCTGGCTTTAACTTAGTCATTGCAGCGGGAGGCGATGGAACCATCAACGAAGTTGTAAACGGCATTGCCCCACTCAAGCACCGTCCTAAAATGGCGATTATCCCAACTGGGACGACTAATGACTTTGCAAGAGCTTTAAAGATCCCACGAGGCAATCCTGTCGCAGCTGCCAAAGTCATCGGCAAAAATCAAATGGTCAAAATGGACATTGGTCGTGCCAGAAACGACACCTACTTTATCAATATTGCAGCAGCTGGGTCATTGACAGAGCTGACTTACAGCGTGCCTAGCCAGCTAAAAACGACTTTTGGTTACCTTGCTTACCTGGCTAAGGGAGCAGAGCTTCTTCCTCAAGTCAGTAAGGTTCCTGTGAAGATTACTCATGATGAGGGTGTCTTTGACGGGGAAGCTTCTATGATTTTTGCAGCTATCACCAACTCTGTCGGCGGTTTTGAGCAAATCGCACCAGACGCTAAGCTAGATGATGGTTTGTTTACCCTTATCATCGTCAAGACAGCCAATCTCCTTCATCTCTTAAGCTTGATTCGCTTGCTCCTTTCAGGAAAACACATCTATGATAAGCGTATCGAGTATATCAAGACCAGCAAGATTGTCATTGAGCCGCAGTCTGATAAGCGTATGATGATTAACCTAGACGGTGAGTATGGTGGTGACGCCCCTATCACCCTAACCAATCTGAAAAATCACATCACCTTTTTTGCAGATACCGATGAGATTTCAGATGATGCGCTGCTTCTTGACCCAGAGGACTTGGCAATGGAGGCAATCGCCCAAAAGTTTGCAAATGAAGTAGAGGATTTGGAAAAACAATCTTAGATAACAAACAGCATTATGAGATAATGCTGTTATTTTTGTATTTTTTAAAGATTATTGTAGAGCAAAAATCCGATAGAACTTAGTCAAACGAGAGAACAATGTCCAGTAATGGTGAAAAAAGGTAAGTCATTTTAATGAAAACGCCATCAAAACCATCTCTTTTCATTGACATTAGACTTAAATAGGTCTAAAATAAACAGAGTAAAATTTATAAAAAGGAGAATTCTGTCATGAATTTAGCTATTTTAGCACTTGGTTTTGCCGTAATGGGCGTGTCTATCGGTGAAGGTATCTTGGTTGCCAATATCGCCAAAGCCGCAGCACGTCAACCAGAAATGTTTGGTAAGTTGCAAACATTGATGTTCACAGGTGTTGCCTTTATTGAAGGGACTTTCTTCGTTCTCTTTGCCTTTACATTCTTGGTAAAATAGCCGTAGTGTTAGAAAGAAGGAGGGATGAGGATTGGAAACAACTATTAATCCAACCGTATCTTTTTTAGGCATTGAGTTTGATTTGACCATCCTTGCCATGTCTCTCTTGACTGTTACGATTATTTTTTTCTTGGTCTTCTGGGCTAGTCGCAGGATGACATTAAAACCAAAAGGCAAGCAAAATGTGCTTGAGTTCCTCTATGAAATGGTAAACAGCACCATCTCACAGAATCTAGGAACCTACACAAAAAACAACAGCCTTTTGATGTTTGTCATCTTCACCTTCGTTTTTGTGGCAAATAACTTGGGGCTTCTGACAAAGTTAGAAGTTAACGGCTATAATTTGTGGATGGGTGAAACAGAAAATTTTGGTGTGACGTTCACCCTTTCACTTCTTATTACTATTATCTGTCACGTTGAAGGTGTACGCAAAAAAGGTGTTTCAGGTTATCTAAAGGGCTTTTTAGAGCCTTATCCAGCAATGCTGCCGATGAACCTCTTAGAGGAAGTGACTAATCTTGCCTCACTTGCTCTACGTTTGTTTGGTAACATTTATTCTGGTGCTGTGGTAACCTCACTTATCTTACAGCTCGCTCACTTATCTATTTTTACTGGTCCAGTTGCTTTTGTGCTTAATATGGTTTGGGTTGCTTTTTCAGTCTTTATCGGCTTCATTCAAGCTTATGTCTTTATCATTTTGAGCTCAAGCTACATCGGTAAAAAAGTTAACGGTGAAGGTGAATAAGTATAGAAGAGGAGAAATATGTCAATACTAATCAATAGTACAACGCTTGGTAATATCATTATCACTACAGGCTCTGTGATTCTTTTACTTGTTCTCATTCGATTGTTTGCTTGGGATAAAATCACAGGTATCTTTGAACAACGTGCAGATAAGATTGCAACTGATATTGATACAGCAGAAGCAGCACGTAAAGAAGCAGAAGACTTAGCAGCTAAGCGTCAAGCAGAACTAGACAGCGCCAAAGGCGAAGCTAGTCAAATTATCGAAACAGCTAAGGAAATCGGAAATACAAAAAGTAATCAAATCATCGCAGAAGCTCGTACAGAAGCTAGTCGTCTAAAAGATAAGGCTAAGCAAGACATCGAACAAAGTAAAACAGAGGCGCTCACAAGTGTTAAAGGTGACGTCGCTGATCTTACTATCTTGCTTGCTGAAAAAGTAATGACAACACAATTAGATCAAAAAGCACAAAGTGATTTGATTGATAGCTATCTCAAACAGCTAGGAGACGCCTAATGGACAAAAAAACAGAGGCTCTCGTTGAGCAATACGCTACGAGTTTGTTAGAAGTAGCGCTTGAGCATGAACAGTTAGCAACTGTCAAGGCTGATGTTGAGGCAATCATTGCTGTCTTTGAAGAGAATAATCTAGAAGCTGTACTGTCAGACTTTGCTATATCAAAAGAGGATAAAGCTTCTATTATAAAGCTGCTTCAAGAGTCTAGCTCGACTTATGTGAGCAATTTTCTTGAGGTCATCATGCAAAATGAACGTGAAGGACTGCTTTATGCCATTTGCCAGACTTTCTTGGTCAAAGAAGCACAAGCAACAAACACCCACGACATTTGTGTGACAACAGCTATTGCGATGTCTGATGAGCAAAAAGAGCGTCTTTTAGCCTTGGCAAAAGAAAAATTAACCATAGCGCATGGTCAACTGGTTGAAACCATTGACCCAAGCATTATCGGTGGTTTTATTATCAATGCTAATAACAAGGTAATTGACACAAGTATCAAGAGTCAATTACGTCAATTCAAACAAAATCTAAAATAGAAGGTGGTGTAGATTTTTGGCAATCAATGCACAAGAAATTAGCGCTTTAATTAAAAAGCAAATTGAAAACTTCCAGCCAAATTTTGACGTCACAGAAACTGGGGTCGTTACTTATATTGGTGACGGTATTGCCAGAGCTCGTGGTCTTGACAATGCCATGAGTGGTGAACTTCTCGAATTTTCAAACGGTGTCTATGGTATGGCACAAAACTTGGAGTCAAATGATGTCGGGATCATCATCCTTGGGGACTTCTCTGAAATTCGTGAAGGCGATGAGGTGAAACGTACTGGTAAGATTATGGAAGTGCCAGTAGGTGAAGCCCTTATCGGTCGTGTTGTTAACCCACTTGGTCAGCCTGTTGATGGTCTTGGGGAGATTAAGACAACAGCGACACGGCCTGTAGAAACACCAGCTCCTGGTGTTATGCAGAGAAAGTCTGTCTCAGAACCACTTCAAACAGGTCTCAAGGCGATTGACGCCCTTGTGCCAATTGGACGTGGTCAACGTGAGTTGATTATTGGTGACCGTCAAACAGGTAAAACGTCTGTTGCGATTGATGCAATCTTGAACCAAAAAGGACAAGATATGATTTGTATCTATGTCGCTATCGGACAAAAGGAATCAACAGTACGTACACAAGTAGAAACGCTTCGTAAGTACGGTGCGCTTGATTACACTATCGTTGTAACAGCGTCTGCTTCGCAACCTTCTCCATTGCTCTACATTGCACCATATGCTGGTGTTGCAATGGCTGAAGAGTTTATGTACAACGGCAAGCACGTTTTGATTGTTTACGATGATTTATCAAAACAAGCGGTAGCTTATCGTGAATTATCCCTTCTTCTTCGTCGTCCGCCAGGTCGTGAAGCTTATCCAGGGGATGTCTTCTACCTCCACAGTCGCTTGCTAGAGCGTTCTGCTAAGGTTTCTGATGAGTTGGGTGGTGGTTCTATCACAGCTCTGCCATTTATCGAAACGCAAGCCGGTGATATCTCAGCTTACATCGCAACCAACGTTATCTCTATCACTGACGGGCAAATTTTCTTGCAAGAAAATCTCTTTAACTCTGGTATCCGCCCAGCCATCGACGCAGGTTCTTCTGTGTCACGTGTTGGTGGTGCTGCACAGATTAAAGCCATGAAGAAAGTGGCAGGGACCTTACGTCTTGACTTAGCGTCTTACCGTGAGCTTGAAGCCTTCACACAGTTTGGTTCTGACCTTGATGCAGCGACTCAAGCTAAACTAAATCGTGGTCGTAGAACAGTTGAAGTGCTTAAACAACCGCTTCACAAGCCACTTCCTGTTGAAAAGCAAGTTGTTATTCTTTATGCTTTGACACATGGTTTCTTGGATGATGTGCCAGTAGATGACCTTTTAGCCTTTGAAGAAGCATTGTACGACTACTTTGATGCGCATCATAAAGACATCTTTGAAACAATCGTTTCAACAAAAGATTTGCCTGAAGAAGCAGTGCTTGATGCAGCTATTCAAGAATTTAAAGACCAATCAGAATTTAAAGCATAGGAGGGTATGATATGGCAGGCTCTCTTAGTGAAATTAAAGAGCGTATTACCTCAACTGAAAAAACGAGTAAAATTACAAGTGCCATGCAGATGGTATCCTCTGCTAAGCTCGTTAAGTCTGAGCAGTCCGCACGTGATTTTCAAGTCTATGCTTCAAAAATCCGTCAGATTACAACTGACCTTTTGAAATCGGAATTGACAACAGGTTCTGACAATCCGATGTTGGTGTCACGTCCTGTCAAAAAGACAGGCTATATCGTCATCACATCAGATAAAGGGCTCGTTGGCGGTTACAACTCAAAGATTTTAAAAGCGATGATGGATTTGATTGCAGAATATCATGCTGAAAAAGATGATTATGCCATTATTTCTATTGGTGGTGTTGGGTCTGATTTCTTCAAGGCACGTGGTTTAAATGTTGCATTTGAATTACGTGGTTTAGAGGATCAGCCTAGCTTTGAGCAAGTTGGAAAGATTATTTCCAAGTCTGTTGAGATGTATAAAAACGAGCTGTATGATGAGCTTTATGTTTGCTATAATCACCATGTCAATAGCTTAACCAGCCAAGTCCGTGTGCAGCAGATGCTTCCAATTGCAGACCTTGATGCGGACGAAGCGAGTGAGGATGGTGTTTCAGGCTTTGAGTTAGAGCCAGATCGTGAAGCTATTTTGGAGCAATTATTGCCTCAATATACAGAAAGCTTGATTTATGGAGCTATTGTTGATGCTAAAACTGCAGAGCATGCTGCCGGTATGACAGCTATGCAGACAGCAACTGACAATGCTAGAAATGTCATCAATGACTTGACCATCCAATATAACCGTGCTCGTCAGGCTGCTATTACACAAGAAATTACAGAGATTGTAGCGGGTGCCAATGCGCTAGAGTAAATCGAACTTACTCTTATCTACAATTTTATAAAATGTCCTCTTTTACCAAAAGAGGCAAGATTTGTATCTTAGTTTAGAAGGAGAAATAAATGAGCTCAGGCAAAATTGCTCAGGTCGTGGGTCCTGTTGTTGACGTTGCATTCTCAACAGATGACAAACTTCCTGAGATAAACAATGCATTGATTGTTTATAAAAATGGCGATAAAAGTCAAAAAATCGTACTCGAAGTAGCTCTTGAGTTAGGAGACGGTGTTGTACGTACAATCGCTATGGAATCAACCGATGGGCTTACTCGTGGAATGGAAGTTCTTGATACAGGTCGTCCTATTAGTGTTCCTGTTGGAGACAAGACTCTTGGTCGTGTTTTCAACGTCCTTGGGGATACCATTGACCTTGAAGAACCTTTTGCAGGAGATGCAGAGCGTGAACCTATCCATAAAAAAGCCCCATCATTTGATGAATTGTCAACCTCTTCAGAAATTTTAGAGACAGGTATCAAGGTTATCGACCTTCTTGCGCCTTACCTAAAAGGAGGAAAGGTCGGACTCTTTGGTGGTGCCGGTGTTGGTAAGACCGTCCTTATCCAAGAATTGATCCACAATATCGCCCAAGAACACGGTGGTATCTCTGTGTTTACAGGTGTTGGGGAACGTACACGTGAAGGGAATGACCTTTACTGGGAAATGAAGGAATCTGGCGTTATTGAAAAGACTGCCATGGTCTTTGGTCAGATGAATGAGCCACCTGGAGCTCGTATGCGTGTGGCTTTGACTGGTCTTACGATTGCGGAGTATTTCCGTGATGTTGAAGGGCAAGACGTGCTTCTTTTCATCGACAATATCTTCCGCTTCACCCAAGCAGGTTCTGAGGTGTCAGCGCTTCTTGGGCGTATGCCATCAGCCGTTGGTTACCAACCAACACTTGCTACTGAAATGGGGCAATTGCAAGAACGTATCACGTCAACAACAAAAGGTTCTGTTACTTCTATCCAAGCCATCTATGTACCAGCGGATGACTACACTGACCCAGCGCCAGCAACAGCATTTGCTCACTTGGACTCAACAACCAACCTTGAGCGTAAATTGACCCAAATGGGGATTTACCCAGCGGTGGATCCACTGGCTTCTAGCTCACGTGCCTTGGCACCGGAGATTGTCGGTGAGGAACATTACCAAGTCGCAACTGAAGTGCAACGTGTCCTTCAACGTTACCGTGAATTGCAAGACATCATTGCTATTCTTGGTATGGATGAGCTGTCTGAAGAGGAAAAAACCTTGGTTGGACGTGCTCGTCGTATCCAGTTCTTCCTTTCACAAAACTTCAACGTGGCTGAAACGTTTACTGGACAACCAGGTTCTTATGTACCTGTAGAAGAAACGGTTCGTGGCTTCAAGGAAATCCTTGAAGGTAAACACGACGATCTTCCAGAAGATGCCTTCCGTATGGTTGGTGGTATCGATGATGTTGTTGAAAAAGCCAAAAAAATGAATTACTAATGAGGTGACATGATGGCAGAAATGACTGTTCAAGTAGTGACACCTGATGGTCTGAAATACGATCACCGTGCGACTTTTATTCACGCAGTGACTAGAGAAGGGGAAATCGGTATTTTGCCAGGGCATATCAATCTGATTGCTCCTTTGAAGGTTAGCGAGTTGAAAGTACGCCGTGTAGATGATGATAATCATGTAGATTGGATTGCAGTCAATGGTGGCATCATTGAAATCAAAGACAATGTTGTAACGATTGTAGCGGATTCTGCTGAGCGTGAGCGTGACATTGACGTTAGCCGTGCTGAGCGTGCTAAATTGCGTGCTGAGCGTGCTATCGAAGTCGCTAAGCAAGAGCACAGACCTGATGAGGTGCAACGTGCTCAAGTGGCTCTTAGACGTGCGCTTAACCGTATCAACGTTGGTAATAAATACTAAAAAACGATTGAAAGATTCAATCGTTTTTTGCTTTCTCTAAAGGAGACTAGAGTTTGGCGTTTCCTTTTTCTTTTTTATCTTTGTAGACGATTTTTTCAGCGATGTATTTGATGACCTCGGGGTTACTTGGCAGGTCGGAGTGACTGGCATTATCACCGGTCACGGTTACTTGTGTGTAGTGTTTGACGACTTTTTGATAAATGTATTTACCAGCTTCGACACTAGCCAGTGGGACAATCTTGTCGGCATCGTAGGTGTTTGTTCCTGCGAGGTTGTAGACAGAGAGATTGCTTGGGATATTTGCTCTAGAGGCAATTAAATCTTTGAGCATTTGCGTACGGTTAGAGCTGTTGCTCTCTTCAAAGTTATAAGGTGTTCCGATGGTTATCAGTGTCTTCATATCAAAGTCATCAGAGTCAATGTACTGCTCTAGGAAAATTGTCCAGTTCAAGCCGCCGTTAGAGTGCCCAATAGCATTGAACCGTTTGAATTTATAGCGTTTTTGCAGCGCTAGCATGGCTTCATTGAGCCAGGCAGCTTGTTTTTTAATGTTGCTGTAGCCGTCTTTGTTATTTTCAAAAGCGATAACAATATAAGGCTTGCGGTCATTGGTATCGAGCTTGCCTGTGTAAACGATTTTACCGCTGGTTTTAACCGTCAGCTTTAGGATACTGTGTTTCTCGCCCATTTTATTGAGCTGTTTGAGAAGTGTATTGAAACGCTCTTGACTGGCGCTGGAGCCTGGAACTAGGATGGTCGGCGTCATCTTAGAATTATTGATACGGTGTTGCGTGGTTGTGATGTCATTGACATAATGCCGTCCCAAAACCGCCATGGTCGCTAGAAGAGAGAAAAGCAGGAGAGCAATGAAGCCTTTAAACCATTTCATCTTGTTTTTCTTCCTTTCTAAAAGCGAGTGTGACAAAGGGGCGGTAAATGAAAACGGACATGACCAAAAGCCCCAAAGTAAAGACGAGATAGCGCCAATCGCCATTTGAAGCGAGAAAACCAAAGAGGACACTCGGTGTTCCAACAGGTGTTGCATAGACTGCAGGATTGAGCAGATGTAGAGAAAGGGCTAGAGCACCAAGCAACTCAGCGAGGACAGTTGAGATTATCATAGGAATCAACAAAATCGGCTGAAAGAGAATGGGCAAGCCAAGAAAAAATGGCAGTTGTTGGTCAAAAAGAAGCGGAATAGCAGACAATAGAGCGATGTGATGGTAGCGTTTATTGTTAAGCTTGCGGCTTCTGTCTAGGACGCTGATCAGTAGCGCTAGGAGCATACCAATCCCTCCAAAAAGAGCAAAGCTGTCTTGTAAGGTGTAGATGGTAAAGAGGTGTGGGATGGTTGAGACAGTATTATCTAGAGCTGCTGTGATATTCTCACTAGCTACAGTCACGCCAATATCGGGCGTTTGCAGCATGTAAGGTGGCGTAAACCCAAATACCAGCATGATAGTAGCAAGAACGGACCACAAAAGTACGCTAAGCAGTTGACCAGGTCCATTGCCTAAAATGCTTTCAAAAACAGTTTGTAGCAAAAAATCCAGATTGAGATAAGGGATTCGTTGAGCGGCTTGGTTAAAACTGTAAGCCCCATACAGTAGGAGAATGCCTAAAAAACTATTGACATAAGCAAAACGGCTTCTCATATGCTTGATAACAAAGACAATCACCAAACCAAAGAGAACCAAAAGCAACCAAAATGGCTGGTTATTATAATAAATCCGCCCGCTAGTGCTATCTGTGGTAAACAAGAGCCAAGTGGTCAAAAAACCAATCAAAGACGGCAGTTGCCAGTCAATAGCGCTGTTCTCTAGACTGCGGCGAATGAAGGTCGCCACAAAATACCCCATCAAAAAAGATAGAAGGATGTCTGAGAGCGTGCCTAGCCCCATCGATAGCGCCACAACAATCTGATTGCCCTTTAGAAAACCAGTTGTTTCTTGGAAAAAGGCATTTTCAAAAAAGAAAAGCTGCTGAAAGATTTGAATCCATGCATAGAGCAAGGCAAAAGGAAATAAATCTCTGAGACTTTCAAAAATCAAAGAGCGCAATCTATGAAATGAGGGGAGAAAGAATCGTTTCTGATACATAAGTCACCTAACTTTCTATGTCTATTATAGCGTTAAATGCTGTATTTTCATAGGTCTATAGGCGATTTTTAGGAGAAATACGGCAAAGAGGCAAAAAGTATAGATGAAAGAGCATACAATAATTTGAAAAATGAGAAAATTATTGCTATAGTATTTTAACAGGAAGAAGTCCTGTTAAAACGAAAGAAAATCTAATAAAATTGTACAAAAAAACTGCTCTCTTCTGAGTGACTAACTGCTGTGAATGTCATAGATTTTCCCTATTATGGAAAGGAATAAGAGAACATGAAGAAAAGACTGGGACACTGTTTCGGGGAATCCTCTCGCAAGTCTCGTGTCAAAATGCACAAATCGGGAAAACACTGGGTGACAACTGTCGTGTCATCTATTGGTTTGATTCGTTTTTGTAAAGGCTTGGTGGAGCAAAGACTAAGGCTGACGCAAAAAGAAGAGGTGGAGACAAAGGAGCTGTCTCATCATCTCCTAAAAGGTGCTGCGGCACTAAGTGCTATCGTGGCAGGCGGCGCTGCTCAGTCTGCATTCGCTGATGAAATCGCTATCAGTATGGACGAAGAGTTTTCAGCTGAAAGTGCTCATTTGGCAAATGCAGAAGTGGTAACGCTTTCTGAAGGTGTGGTCTCAGAAGTGCAAGAAGAAAGCACTACACAGAGTGAGACTGAAATCAGCTCTGCCAGTTTGTCAGAATCCCTCTCGCTGTCTCTTTCACAGTCGGAGTCCTTATCTGTTTCGGTGTCGCTTTCCGAATCTTTAGTACAAGCAGATAGTCAAACAGAGCTAGATAAACAGTCAGAAAGTGCAGAAAGTAGCTCGGAGGTAGGTTCGCAAGCTATCACGACAACTAGTGAAACTATGACGGTATCAAGTGAGCAGGCAGTGAGTGAGGCTAGTGGTACACAGGGTACTCAAGAAGAGCTAAACAGTGAGACGACAGTTGCAGGTACCCTAGTGGCACTAGATGACACAGAAATAACCTATGATGCCAGTGTCTTTACCTACGATGGTAATACTGTAAGCGTGAAACCTGTAGAAGAGCAAGTCGCAAGCGACGCACTTGGCTCAACTGATCTCAAGTGGGTTGCCGACCAAACTGAAGGGCGTGTGCTCTTTGGTATCGTGGAATTAACCGATAAGGGTGGTGGCGGCGATGATGCTCAGTTTTAACAAGTGAGAGTACCTCAAGTTCTGAATCGGCAAGTCAATCAACCTCGACTTCAGAATCATTAAGCGCCTCAGCGTCAGAATCTACGTCAAGTTCAGAGAGTGTCTCAACTTCAGCTTCAACAAGTGAGAGTACCTCAAGTTCAGAATCAACAAGCCAATCGGTTTCAACTTCCGAATCGTTAAGCACATCCACGTCAGAGTCTACGTCAAGTTCAGAGAGTACTTCGAATTCTGCCTCCGAGTCCGTTTCAAAAAGTGAAAGTAGCTCAACTTCTGAAAGTATAAGTCTTTCTGTCTCACAAAGTATCTCATTGAGTGAGAGTAGCTCGCTTTCTGAATCCCTCTCAACTTCTGAAAGCACAAGCGATTCGCTATCGTCATCCGAGTCTGAATCCCTTTCTAATACGGGTTCTGTAACCCCAGCACTTAAGGGAGACGTCATCATTCACTACATCAATGAAAAAGGCGAAGTGATTAAGGAGACGGTGACAGACACTCCTGAGTCACCTGTTGGAACTCACTACGACACAACCTATAACAAACCGACCGTTATCCGTGTGACCAATCCAGACGGCTCTATCTCCGTTTACGAGCTCATTCCAAGCCGTACCATTGGAGATGAGACAGGTGCAGTTGTAGAGGGCACAACGGAAATTACTTACGTTTACCGTCTCAAGGAAGTCATCCCAGCTTCTAAAGCGCCGTCAGAGTCAACACCGGCTCCAAAACAAACAGCACATAAGGAAGAATCAAGCTCAACCCCAGCAGTCGCTAAAGCGACTAGCCTACCACAAACTGGTGAAAACAGTAGCACAGCTAGCACTATAGCTGGATTAGGGCTGGTAGCGGCCAGCGCAGCTATTCTTTCTAAAAATAAAAAAAGAAAACAAAACTAAACTAAACCAAAAATTTAAGCCTCCCTTAAAGACAACAACCACCTCTAGCTAGAGGTGGTTTGTTGTGGGAGAGGACTATACTCTTACTTGCTGTTTGGTGACTACAGCAAGATATGCTATAATGATAACATGGAATATATCTTATCACTTGTGACTTTGATGAGTCATCTGATTTTTATTTTGCTGGTGCACCGCCTCTTGGTGACGCTTTTTGATTGGTCTAAAATCGTCAAAAATGCTCAAGATAAGCTGGGGCAATTGCGTGTGTTTTTGATTTTAATCAGCATTGCCATTGGCTATATGGTCAGCCACTTTATGCTTGAGGTCCTCTCAATCATGCAGACTGCTATGTTAGGTCAGTAAAAGTCAGAAAAAATGACCAGCACAAAACTTTATGCTATAATCAAGATACTATTTTAGATGGAGAATATCATGGATAAAATCATAATTGAAGGTGGCAATACACGATTGTCAGGTCAAGTAACGATTGAAGGGGCTAAAAATGCTGTTTTGCCCTTGCTTGCAGCAACTATCCTCGCTGAAGAAGGCAAGACGACATTAACCAATGTCCCTATTTTGTCAGACGTTTACACCATGAATAATGTGGTGCGTGGTTTAGATGTGGATGTCACTTTTGACGAGGCAAACAATCAAGTCACCGTAGATGCGACAGGTGACATTTTAGACGTTGCTCCCTATGAGTACGTCAGCAAGATGCGTGCCTCTATCGTGGTTTTAGGTCCGCTTCTTGCTAGAAAAGGGCATGCCGTTGTCTCTATGCCAGGTGGTTGTACCATTGGTAGCCGTCCTATTGACTTGCACTTAAAAGGACTTGAAGCGCTTGGGGCTGAGATTACACAGACTGGTGGGGATATCACAGCGACAGCAGATAAGCTAAAAGGCACGACCATTTACATGGATTTTCCGTCTGTAGGCGCTACGCAAAATCTGATGATGGCAGCGACTCTTGCCGAGGGTACGACCATTATCGAAAATGCCGCTCGTGAGCCAGAGATTGTTGACCTTGCTGTTTTACTCAATAAAATGGGTGCTAAGGTCAGAGGTGCAGGAACTGAGACACTGACGATTGTCGGCGTGGACAGTTTGCACGGTGTTGAGCACGATGTGGTTCAAGACCGTATCGAAGCTGGGACATTTATGGTAGCCGCTGCTATGACTTCAGGTGATGTTCTTGTTAAGAACGCCATCTGGGAGCACAATCGTCCTTTGATTTCCAAATTGATGGAAATGGGTGTTGAGGTGACTGAGGAGGAAAATGGTATCCGTGTCAAGTCTGACGTGGCAAAACTCAAGCCAGTGACTGTAAAAACCCTCCCTCACCCAGGCTTCCCAACGGATATGCAGGCGCAGTTTACAGCGCTCATGGCAGTTGTTTCTGGAGAATCAACCATGATTGAGACGGTGTTTGAAAATCGTTTCCAACATTTAGAGGAAATGCGTCGTATGGGACTCCGCTCTGAAATCATGCGTGATACCGCTGTCATCCACGGAGGTGAGCATTTGCAAGGTGCGCCAGTCATGTCAACAGACTTGCGAGCAAGTGCAGCTCTGATTTTAGCTGGGATGGTAGCTGATGGTATCACAACTGTCAGCAAACTCAATCACCTAGATCGTGGTTACTACAAGTTCCACGAAAAATTGCAAGCGCTAGGTGCTACTATTCGTCGTGTAAGTGAGGAAGGGTAATGAATACAGGTTGGCGTTACGTTGTCAAGCAGTTTGGCTTGCTGGGGCTGGTTGCCCTGCTTTGCATTATCTTTTTAGCGCTGGGTCTTGTGATTGGCTACGGCGTGATTGGTGATGGGAAAAATCCCTTTTCTATCCTCTCGCCAGGGACTTGGCATGATTTGATTGGAAAATTCACAGGAAACTGATATGGCAAAGAAAAAAACAGCAAAACGTGCTTCTTACTCACTAGCAGCTCTTCTTGTCGGAGTACTGGCGCTAGCTCTTGGTTATTCGGATATTTTACCCAAGGACAATCCCGTCCGTCAAATCACAAGCAGTCTCGAAACTAAGACCACGAAGTCAACGACAGAAGAGACAGAAGTTGTCGGCAAAACATCTAGCCAAAGTCTAGCCGAGTCGGTTCTAACCACATCTGTCAAAAGTCAGCTAAAGGGAGACATCACATGGAATAAGGCTGGCGCTTTTATCATCAATAACAACAAAACAAATCTCAATGCCAAGGTGTCAAGCGCCCCTTATGCCAACAATAAAACCAAAACCGTCCAAGGACAAACCATCCCAACTGTCGCTAATGCACTGTTGAGCAAGGCTACCCGTCAGTACAAGAGCCGTGAGGAGACAGGAAATGGATCGACCTCTTGGACACCAGCAGGTTGGCACCAGCTCTACAATCTAAAAGGCGCTTACAACCACGCTGTGGACAGAGGGCATTTGCTGGGCTACGCCTTGGTTGGTGGCTTGAAAGGCTATGACGCCTCAACCAGCAATCCCAAAAACATTGCGACCCAAGCCGCTTGGGCAAATCAAGCCAACAGTGACCACTCGACAGGGCAAAACTACTATGAGACTCTGGTTCGCAAAGCGCTTGATAAGAACAAGCGAGTGCGCTACCGAGTGACTCTCATTTATGACGGCGACAATATCCTAGCCTCAGGTACGCACCTTGAAGCCAAGTCTTCTGACGGTAGTTTAGAATTTAACGTCTTTGTGCCAAATGTCCAGTCTGGCTTGACCTTTAACTATGCAAATGGTGAAGTTGCTGTAGATTAGAGGCTTGAAATCTACTAGCCTTTTTGATAAAATGGTAGAAACTAAATAGCGATCTATGAGACTAGTAACCTTGTGGCATTTTTCAGGGAGTGCTAACCGTGACTGGAAGTTAGCTAAAAGAAAGCAGGGCGAATTCACTCATGAGAAGATCTCAATTAAGATCTGCTTAGCAGATGAAAACGGATGGTACCGCGTGTCAACGCTCCGTGTATGGAGCATTGGCACTTTTTTATTGTCTATTTTGTTAAGATATTGGAGGAAGTATGGATTTACAAGAACAACTAGAAGAGTTGCGTACATCAACGCAAGCAAAACTCAAGGAAATGCATGTTGACAATGCCAAGGAATTGCAAGAACTGCGTGTGCAGGTCTTGGGGAAAAAAGGCTCGCTAACAGAGCTGTTGAAAGGCTTGAAAGACTTATCACATGAAATGCGCCCAGTTGTCGGTAAACAAGTCAACGAAGTGCGTGATGTCTTGACCAAGTCTTTTGAAGAACAAGCAAAACTTGTTGAACAAGCTCGCATTGCTAAAAAACTAGAGTCTGAAAGTTTAGATGTGACCCTTCCAGGTCGTCAAATGAAGGTCGGACATCGTCACGTCCTCACCCAAACTAGCGAAGAGATCGAAGATATTTTCCTTGGCATGGGCTTTCAAGTGGTGGATGGTTTCGAGCTTGAAAAGGACTACTACAACTTTGAGCGTATGAATCTACCAAAAGATCACCCAGCGCGTGATATGCAGGATACTTTCTACATCACAGAGGAAATTCTTATGCGCACGCACACTTCACCTGTGCAAGCCCGCACTATGGACAGCCACGATTTTTCAAAAGGACCTTTGAAGATGATCTCACCAGGGCGTGTTTTCCGTCGTGACACAGACGACGCCACACACTCTCACCAGTTCCATCAAATCGAAGGACTAGTCGTTGGGAAAAACATCTCTATGGGTGACCTCAAAGGAACACTTGAGATGATTATCCAAAAAATGTTTGGTGCTGAGCGTCAAATCCGCTTGCGCCCAAGCTACTTCCCATTTACAGAGCCATCTGTTGAGGTGGATGTGTCTTGCTTCAAGTGTGGCGGTAGTGGCTGTAACGTCTGCAAGCAAACCGGCTGGATTGAAATTTTAGGTGCTGGGATGGTACATCCTAGCGTCCTTGAAATGTCTGGTCTTGACTCTGAAGAATACTCAGGCTTTGCCTTTGGTCTAGGTCAAGAGCGTATCGCCATGCTACGCTATGGTATCAATGATATTCGCGGCTTCTACCAAGGCGACACCCGTTTCACAGAGCAATTTTAGGAGGAGCGTATGACTGATATTGCTATTACAAGAGCTGGTTTTGACCAGCTAGAGACTATTCAAGACCTAGCAATGACCACTTTTCGTGAAACCTTTGGACATGACAATACCGAGGAGCAGTTGCAAGAGTTTTTTGATGAGGCTTATACGCTAGAAGTGCTTGGTCAAGAGCTGAAAGCAGAGGATTCTGAGACTTATCTAGTGAGCGTAGACGGCGAGGTGGCTGGCTTTCTCAAGGTCAACTGGGGCGAATCTCAGACAGAAAAGGAGCTTGACGATAGCTTTGAAGTGCAACGTATCTATGTTCTCCAAAAGTTCCAAGGACAAGGCTTGGGCAAACGTCTCTTTACCTTTGCGCTAGAGCGTGCGAATGAACTAGGCTTTACATGGGCATGGCTAGGCGTTTGGGAACACAACACCAAAGCGCAAGCTCTTTACAAAAAATACGGTTTTGAAAAATTCTCAGAGCACCAGTTTGCTGTCGGTGACAAGGTGGATACCGACTGGTTAATGCGTAAATATCTCAAGTAATAGAAAGGAGCAAGCACACCATAGCGTGTGTGACAAGTGTATGTTATTATCTTATAAATGGCTCAAAGAGCTTGTTGATGTGGATGTGACAAGTGCTGAGCTAGCCGAGAAGATGTCAACGACAGGGATTGAAGTAGAGGGCGTGACAAGCCCACAGACAGGTCTGTCAAAATTAGTCGTTGGTGAGGTTTTATCTTGCGAGGATGTGCCAGACACTCATCTTCATCTCTGTCAGGTGGACACAGGGGATGAAAGTCCACGTCAGATTGTCTGTGGTGCACCAAACATCAAAGCAGGTATCAAGGTGATTGTAGCGCTTCCAGGCGCTCGTATCGCTGACAATTATAAAATCAAAAAAGGCAAAATCCGTGGCATGGAGTCGCTAGGGATGATTTGCTCGCTACAAGAGCTTGGTCTTCCAGACAGTATCATTCCTAAGGAATTTTCAGATGGCATTCAAATCTTGCCTGATGAGGCTGTGCCTGGTGATAGCATTTTCCCTTATCTTGATTTGGACGATGAGATTATCGAGCTCTCCATCACGCCAAACCGTGCGGACGCCCTTTCTATGCGTGGTGTCGCTTACGAAGTAGCTGCCATTTATAGCAAAGCTGTGCATTTCCCAGAGCGTACGCTTTTTGAGGTTGAAAAGCCAGCAGCTGATGAGATTTCAGTAGCTATCGCCTCTGACAAGGTCTTGACCTATGCTAGTCGTGTGGTGGAAAATGTCACTATCAAACCAAGCCCACAATGGCTTCAAAACCTCTTGATGAATGCAGGCATTCGCCCCATTAACAATGTCGTTGACGTCACCAATTTTGTCCTCTTGTACTTTGGACAACCTATGCACGCCTTTGACCTAGATAAGTTTGAAGGACGTGACATCGTGGCACGTGAAGCCCGTGAGGGTGAAGAGTTAGTGACACTTGACGGTGAGACACGTGAGCTTGTCGCAGGTGACTTGGTAATTACCGTTGGTGACAAGCCAGTAGCGCTTGCTGGTGCCATGGGGGGACGTGACACTGAGATTGATGAAAATTCTAAAAATGTCGTTCTTGAAGCGGCTGTCTTTGATGGGACAAGTATCCGCAAGACCAGTGGACGTCTCAATCTGCGCTCTGAAAGTTCTTCACGTTTTGAAAAGGGCGTGAACTACGCCACTGTCCTTGAAGCATTGGACTTTGCAGCTGCTATGCTGACCGAGTTAGCTGGTGGGGAAACCCTTGCAGGGCGTGTTGTCGCAGGTAATCTCCCATCAGAACCTGTCCAAGTCTCAAGCAGCCTAAGCTATGTCAATGCACGTCTGGGGACAGATTTGACTGCCGATGATATCAAGGATATCTTTAAGAAACTTGGCTTTGGTTTAGAGATTTCTGGAGACAGCTTTACCGTGTCTGTTCCTCGCAGACGTTGGGATATCAGCATTCAAGCGGACTTGGTTGAGGAGATTGCTCGTATTTATGGTTATGACAATCTGCCAACAACCTTGCCAGAATCTGGTAGCACCGTTGGTGAGTTGACCACTTCACAACGCCTTCGCCGTGAAGTGCGCACCATCGTTGAAGGACTGGGGCTTTCCGAAATCATCACTTATGCCTTGACTACCCCTGAAAAGGCAGTTGAATTTGCCCTCAAACCAAGCAATATCACAGAGCTCATGTGGCCAATGAGCGTGGAGCGCTCTGTTCTGCGCCAGAATATCGTCTCTGGTATGCTAGACACTGTCGCCTACAATAGCGCTCGTAAAAATACCAACCTAGCTCTCTATGAGATTGGTAAAGTCTTTGAGCAGACTGGCAATCCAAAAGAAGACCTGCCAAATGAAATCACAAGCCTAGCCTTTGCCCTATCAGGTCTCGTAACGGAAAAAGACTTCCAGACAAGAGCAGTTCCTGTTGATTTCTTCCATGCTAAGGGTGTCTTAGAAGCTTTGTTTGCTAAGCTCGGACTAGAAGTTGACTATGTGCCAACCAAGGATATCGCTAGCATGCACCCAGGGCGCACAGCGCTCATCGTCCTAGATGGTCAAGAAATTGGTTTTGTTGGTCAAGTGCACCCGCAAACCGCTAAAGATTACGCTATTGGTGAGACTTATGTTGCTGAGCTCAATCTGGATGTTATCGAGTCTCATTACCACAAAGCGCATATCTTTAAGGAAATTACCAAGTTCCCAGCCGTTAGCCGTGACATCGCTCTCTTGGTTGAAAACAGCGTCAGCCACAGCGACATCATCACAGCGATTAAAGCCGCTGGTGTGAAACGCCTAACAGACATCAAACTCTTTGACGTCTATGCTGGTGAAAACATCCAAAAAGGCTTCAAATCAATGGCTTACAGCCTAACATTCCAAAACCCAACAGACAGCCTCACTGATGAAGAAGTTGCCAAATACATGGCTAAAATCACAGCTTCTCTCGAAGAAAAGGTTAATGCGGAAATTCGTTAATGACAGAAAACTTCCCTAGAAAACTAGCGGAAGTTTTTAGCATTTGCAGTTATCAGAATTTTCAAGTAAAATAATAATACAATAAACGAGGAGGAAGCAAATGAGCGTTAAGGGATTGTTAGTGATGGATGTGGACTCTACCTTGATTCGAGAAGAGGGGATTGACCTATTGGGAGAAAAAGCGGGCGTTGGAAGTGAAGTGGCAGACATCACCGAGCGTGCTATGAGAGGTGAGCTGGACTTTAGACAAGCGCTTTTTGAGCGTGTGGCACTACTAAAAGGACTGCCAGAGACGATTTTTGAGGACGTCTTGCAGGAAATGCACTTTACACAGGGAGCACGTGAGCTGGTTGAGACCTTGCATGCACGTGGCTACAAGGTAGGCTTGGTCTCAGGAGGCTTTCACGAGAGCGTAGATAGCTTAGCCAAAGAGCTCGGTATCGACTATGTCAAAGCCAATCGCCTAGAAGTCAAGGGCGGCAAGCTGACAGGACGTGTCCTAGGTGATATTGTGACCAAAGAAACCAAGAAAAACTGCCTAGAGCAGTGGGCGCATGAAAATGGACTTAGTCTTTCTGAGACAGTTGCTATGGGAGATGGCGCCAATGACCTTCCTATGATTCAGACAGCAGGCATTGGTATTGCCTTTTGCGCAAAGCCCATCGTTAAAGAACAAGCACCTTACCAGATTAACACAGCTGACTTGACGCAGGTGCTTGCGATTTTGGACGACAAATAAGGAGGACAGCATGCACATTCTCATAGCACCGGATTCTTTCAAGGAGAGCTTGTCTGCGTTAGAGGTGGCAGAAGCGATAGCGATCGGTTTTAGGTCTGTTTATCCAGAAGCGACCTTTGATTTATTGCCCGTTGGAGACGGTGGCGAGGGGACTCTAGCGAGTCTTAGCACCAACCTCCATATGACTACAAAAACAACTCTGGTCAGCGATCCATTTGGAGAAAAGAGAGAAGCGCCTTATGCGGTTTTGGGCAATCTTGCCGTCTTTGAGATGGCGAGTATCTGCGGTTTAGAGCTCATTTCTAAGACACAGCGTAATCCCTTACAGCTAAGCACACAAGGCGTTGGAGAGATGTTCGTTCATCTGAGTCAAGTGGGTGTCACAGAGGTTATGGTTGGTGTTGGTGGCTCAAGCACTAACGACGGTGGCATTGGCATGGCAAAAGGCTTAGGCTATCGCTTTTTAGACGCCAATGGGATAGAGCTAGAAGCTATCGGTGACAATCTTTCTAAAATCGCCGTTATTGATGGCAGTCAAGTTCCCAAAGCACTTAAAAAGTTAAAAATAACCATTATCACTGACGTGACCAATCCTTTGTGTGGTTCAAACGGTGCGACTTATGTCTTCGGTGGGCAAAAAGGCTTGCCAGTAGCAGATATGAAAGCTGTTGATGAGGCGATGTACCAGTTTTACCAAAAAGCTAACCCTGCTGTCATCACTGCACCTGGTAGCGGTGCGGGAGGTGGTATGGCAGCGGGCTTGATGACCTTTTTAAATGGTCAAGTTGTCTCTGGTATTGACGCTGTGCTTGACTACTCACACTTTGATGAGCGTGTGCAAAAAGCGGATCTAGTCATTGTCGGAGAGGGGCGATTGGACCGTCAGAGTCTGTCTGGTAAAGCCCCTGTCGGTGTCGCAAGACGAACGCCACAAAATACCCCAGTCATTGCCATCTGTGGCAGTCTGGCTGATGACTTGCCAGATTTTCCGACTAGCAACATCACAGCAGCTTTTCCCATCATCCCTTCTCTAAGCAGTCAGGAAACTTTATTTCAGAATACTGAAAAAAATCTCATACGAACAGCGCAAAGTATCGCTAATCTGTTAAAACTAAACGAAAAAAGCTGGTAGAACCAGCTTTTTGTCTTAGTGACCAAATAATTTTTTGAAAAAAGATTCCTTTTTAGGGTGTGGCGTTGGTTTTGCTTCCAGCAAATCTGGAAATTGCACTGCAAAATCAGTGCTCTCGATATTTTCTGCTTTATTTGTGTGGACGATAATACCAAACGGTGAGTTGGCGGCATTTTCATCAACGATCGTGGCAGAACATCCCTTATCCTGCGCTTTTTTCATATAGAAAATCTGCGTCTCAGTGTTTAGTTTTGGCGAGATTTTGACCGAAAGGGGCGAAAAAGTCTGTGAAAGTCGCTCTAAAGCTTGAGAAAATGTCTTTTGTATCCCCTCTGTCTGCGCTTCTTGAAGCGCAATGGTCAAGACAACTCGCTCTCTAAAGGTCCCGAAATAGCGACGCTGCTCATCGGGGTTAAGCCTTGTCTCACCTGTTGCTTTTTGTAAAATTTGTTTATCAAGGTCTGTCATAATAGCCTCCTGTGTAGGTAATTGCCTTTATTATAACGAAAAAAAGCCAAAAAAGCAGAAATGAAAGCCAAAAGCCAAGGATAATGTCACAAAAAGAGAACAACTCATTTATAAAAGCGCTTTCTATAGGTTTTTTCTTGTTATTACAGCCAGATTGTGGTATTATTAACATGTAAAAAATATAACTCATAAGGAGAGTATGTAATGTCAATTATTACTGATGTTTACGCACGCGAAGTCCTTGACTCACGCGGTAACCCAACACTTGAAGTAGAAGTTTACACTGAATCTGGTGCCTTCGGACGCGGTATGGTTCCTTCAGGAGCTTCTACTGGTGAGCACGAAGCAGTAGAACTTCGTGATGGTGACAAGTCTCGCTACAACGGTCTTGGAACTCAAAAAGCTGTTGATAATGTAAACAACATCATCGCCGAAGCACTTATTGGTTACGATGTTCGCGACCAACAAGCTATCGACCGTGCTATGATCGCTCTTGACGGTACTCCAAACAAAGGTAAACTAGGTGCTAACGCTATCCTTGGTGTATCTATCGCTGTTGCTCGTGCAGCTGCTGACTACCTTGAAGTACCACTTTACAACTACCTTGGTGGTTTCAACGCTAAAGTGCTTCCAACACCAATGATGAACATCATCAACGGTGGTTCACACTCAGACGCTCCAATTGCTTTCCAAGAGTTCATGATTGTACCTGCTGGTGCACCTACATTCAAAGAAGCTCTTCGTTGGGGTGCTGAAATCTTCCACACTTTGAAGAAAATCCTTAAAGAACGTGGACTTGAAACAGCTGTTGGTGATGAAGGTGGTTTCGCACCTAAATTTGACGGTACTGAAGATGCTGTAGAAACTATCATCAAAGCTATCGAAACTGCAGGTTACAAACCAGGTGAAGAAGTATTCCTTGGATTTGACTGTGCTTCATCAGAATTCTACGAAGATGGTATCTACGACTACACTAAATTCGAAGGTGAAGGTGGTGCTAAACGTACTGCAGCTGAACAAATCGACTACCTTGAAGAGTTGGTAAACAAATACCCAATCATCACTATCGAAGATGGTATGGATGAAAACGACTGGGACGGTTGGAAAGCTCTTACTGAACGTCTTGGTGGACGTGTTCAATTGGTTGGTGACGACTTCTTCGTTACAAACACTGACTACCTTGCACGTGGTATCAAAGAAGGTGCAGCTAACTCAATCCTTATCAAGGTTAACCAAATCGGTACTTTGACTGAGACTTTCGAAGCTATCGAAATGGCTAAAGAAGCTGGTTACACTGCCGTTGTATCACACCGTTCAGGTGAAACAGAAGATTCAACAATCTCTGACATCGCTGTTGCAACTAACGCTGGTCAAATCAAGACAGGTTCATTGTCACGTACAGACCGTATCGCTAAATACAACCAATTGCTTCGTATCGAAGATCAACTTGGTGAAGTTGCAGAATACCGTGGTTTGAAATCATTCTACAACTTGAAAAAATAATCCTTGATGAACAAGGTTTTAGAGCTATTGGAAATTTCCAATAGCTCTTTTTTTACTTTTGTGGAGTATAGTTGAAGTAAGTTATCAATTATCTAGAACATATGGACAGTGTGTGGTGGGTAAGGTATAATGTAATTGTAGAGACGACAAAATTAAATCAAGCTATGTGCAGTAACTGATTCACACTAAAAGCTGTGTAGGAGAAAAAAGGAATATGTGGTTATTACTATTTGCAGTAGGATTTTTTGGCTTTTTTGCTGCTCTTGTTGTTTTTATTTGGTCTTTTATTAAGAAAGATAAAGGATTGCGTAAAAAGTCGCTCATAGCGGGTTTAGTGTGCCTTGTGCTATTTGTCGCTGGTAGTTTGATGGCACCCGATGATGAAACGGACTCCTCAACTAAAACAGCGAAAACTGAACAAACATCTACTAAAAAGACATCAAGCAGTAAGAAAAAAGAAAAAACGTCATCACCATCTTCTTCTAAAAGAAAAACTGCTACTTCAAGTAAGAAAAAGAACTCATTATCTAGAAGTTCTTCATCTAAGAAGAAAAGTTCATCTAAATCTAGCTCATCGTCTAATAGCTCCTCGAGCACTGAGTCTAGCTCAAGTGGGAAAGAATACGACGACTCAGTAAATAGCGCTTTTGCATCCGCTCTAAATTCAGAAATCAATACAGCCCTTAGTGAAAACGGTTCTACTGTTCAGTTTAGTGTATTAGCTGATGGTTCAGCGCTTATTGATGTCGTTGTTCCACAAGACTATAAATATTTATCAAATACCCGTGGTGCTAGTTGATTTCAAAATACAATAAAAGGCCCAAAAGGACTATACTGTAAGTGTTCAAACAAACAGGAGGTTAGTCCAAATGAGCCACTTACAGTATACCGCTAA
>NZ_JBCLSK010000016.1:0-35808 GCF_041225505.1 Streptococcus hyointestinalis
GTGGTGATTACAATTATATCTCTCTGAGGTGTTTTTTCATACTTTTAAGTGGCTAACTTCATTTTAGAACTTTTAGCGAAAGCTCTTTCTTTATTTTTTTGAGAAAAAAAGGCAAAAAGCCTTGCATTCCCTAGGGAAATTTGGTATTATTTTATGGTGCTGTAAAAATGAGCAGCTTTAGCTATGATACAAGAGGTTGCGACACGCTCGGCTGCATTGCCACGCGGCACGTGTTGGTTTTCTTGAGGAGCTAGCCTATTATCGTAAATAGACGAGAGGAGAAAAGATGGCAAACAAAAAAATCCGTATCCGTTTGAAAGCGTACGAACATCGTACACTTGACACAGCGGCAGAAAAAATCGTTGAAACTGCAACACGCACAGGCGCTACAGTTGCTGGACCAGTTCCACTTCCAACTGAACGTAGCCTCTACACAATTATTCGTGCGACTCACAAATACAAAGATTCTCGCGAACAATTTGAAATGCGTACACACAAACGTCTTATCGACATCATCAACCCAACTCAAAAAACAGTTGATGCATTGATGAAACTTGATTTGCCAAGTGGTGTCAACGTTGAAATCAAACTTTAATTGATTTCAGAGCACAAAAAACGCTCGTTAAAAACTTTTTAAACAAAAAAATAAAGTAAAGGAATTATTTTCTCATGACAAAAGGAATCTTAGGGAAAAAAGTGGGAATGACTCAAATCTTCACTGAATCTGGTGAATTCATCCCTGTTACTGTCATTGAAGCAACTCCAAACGTTGTTCTTCAAGTGAAAACTGTTGAAACAGACGGTTACGAAGCTGTTCAAGTTGGTTTTGATGACAAACGTGAAGTATTGAGTAACAAACCTGCCAAAGGCCATGTTGCTAAAGCCAACACTGCTCCTAAGCGCTTCATTCGTGAATTCAAAAACATCGAAGGCGTAGAAGTAGGTGGCGAACTTACTGTTGAACAATTTGAAGCTGGAGATGTTGTTGACGTCACAGGAACAACTAAAGGTAAAGGTTTCCAAGGTGTTATCAAACGCCACGGTCAATCACGTGGTCCTATGGCTCACGGTTCTCGTTACCACCGTCGTCCAGGTTCTATGGGACCTGTTGCGCCAAACCGTGTGTTTAAAAACAAACACTTGGCAGGACGTATGGGTGGCAACCGTGTGACTATCCAAAATCTTGAAGTCGTACAAGTTGTTCCAGAAAAGAACGTTATCCTTATCAAAGGTAACGTACCAGGTGCTAAGAAATCTCTTATCACCATCAAATCTGCAGTTAAAGCTGCTAAATAAGAAGGAAGGAGAAAATAGTTAAAATGGCAAATGTAAAACTATTTGACCAAACTGGGAAAGAAGTTAGCACAGTTGAACTTAACGACGCTGTCTTCGGTATCGAACCAAACGAATCAGTAGTATTTGATGTCGTTATCAGCCAACGCGCTAGCCTTCGCCAAGGTACTCATGCGGTTAAAAACCGTTCTGCAGTATCAGGTGGTGGTCGTAAACCATGGCGCCAAAAAGGAACTGGACGTGCTCGTCAAGGTTCTATCCGTGCACCTCAATGGCGTGGTGGTGGTGTTGTCTTTGGACCAACTCCACGTTCATATGCTTACAAACTTCCACAAAAAGTGCGTCGCTTAGCATTGAAATCTGTTTACTCAGCAAAAGTTGCTGAAGAAAAATTGGTTGCTGTAGAAGGACTTTCATTTGCAGCGCCAAAAACAGCTGAATTTGCTTCTGTTCTTTCAGCATTGAACATTGATTCAAAAGTGCTTGTTATTCTTGAAGAAGGAAACAAATTTGCTGAATTGTCAGCACGTAACCTTCCAAACGTTAAAGTTGCAACTGCAGCAACAGCAAGTGTTCTTGATATCGTAAACGCAGACAAACTTCTTGTAACAAAAGAAGCAATCTCTACAATCGAGGAGGTTCTTGCATAATGAATTTGTACGACGTAATCAAAAAACCTGTTATCACTGAAGATTCAATGGCGAAGCTTGAAGCAGGGAAATACGTATTTGAAGTTGACACTCGTGCACACAAACTTTTGATCAAACAAGCTGTTGAAGCTGCGTTTGAAGGTGTCAAAGTTGCTAATGTCAACACAATCACAGTGAAACCTAAACAAAAACGTGTTGGACGTTACGTAGGTTACACAAGTAAAGTGAAAAAAGCTATCATCACATTGACAGCTGATTCACCAGCAATCGAAATCTTTGCTGCTGAAGCTGAATAATCAAAGGAGGAAATCACGTGGGTATTAAAGTTTATAAACCAACGACAAATGGCCGTCGTAATATGACTTCTTTGGACTTTGCTGAAATCACAACATCTACTCCTGAGAAATCATTGCTTGTTTCATTAAAGAAAACAGCAGGACGTAACAACAACGGTCGTATCACTGTTCGCCACCATGGTGGTGGACACAAACGCCACTACCGTTTGATTGACTTCAAACGTAACAAAGACGGCGTTGAAGCAGTTGTTAAAACAATCGAGTACGATCCAAACCGTACAGCTAACATCGCTCTTGTACACTACACTGACGGTGTGAAAACTTACATCATCGCACCTAAAGGTCTTGAAGTCGGTCAACGTATCGTTTCAGGTCCAGACGCCGACATCAAAGTTGGTAACGCACTTCCACTTGCAAACATTCCAGTCGGTACTGTTATCCACAATATCGAATTGCAACCTGGTAAAGGTGCTGAGCTTATCCGTGCGGCTGGTGCTTCTGCACAAGTACTTGGTCAAGAAGGTAAATACGTTCTTGTTCGTCTTCAATCAGGTGAAGTTCGTATGATTCTTGGAACTTGCCGTGCTACTATCGGTACAGTTGGTAACGAACAACAATCACTTGTTAACATCGGTAAAGCAGGACGTAGCCGTTGGAAAGGTATCCGCCCAACAGTTCGTGGTTCTGTAATGAACCCTAACGATCACCCACACGGTGGTGGTGAAGGTAAAGCACCAGTTGGTCGTAAAGCACCATCTACACCATGGGGCAAACCAGCACTTGGTCTTAAAACACGTAACAAAAAAGCGAAATCAGACAAACTTATCGTTCGTCGTCGTAACGAAAAATAAGCTAAAAGTCGCTTAAGATAACATTTCATTCCGCCAGCTCGGTAGCGCCCTATGGGCGCAAGCCGTTGTGGTAACAATTTTAAAGGAGAACACACTAAAATGGGACGCAGTCTTAAAAAAGGACCTTTCGTCGATGAGCATTTGATGAAAAAAGTTGAAGCTCAAGCTAATGACGAAAAGAAAAAAGTCATCAAAACTTGGTCACGTCGTTCTACGATCTTCCCAAGTTTCATCGGATATACAATCGCAGTTTATGATGGACGTAAACACGTTCCTGTTTACATCCAAGAAGACATGGTAGGTCACAAACTTGGTGAATTTGCACCAACTCGTACTTACAAAGGTCACGCTGCAGACGATAAGAAAACACGTCGTTAATAGGAGGAGGACACAATGGCAGAAATTACTTCAGCTAAAGCAATGGCTCGTACAGTCCGTGTTTCACCTCGTAAAACACGTCTTGTACTTGATCTTATCCGTGGTAAAAACGTTGCGGACGCAATCGCAATCTTGAAATTCACTCCAAACAAAGCTGCACGCGTTGTTGAGCAAACTCTTAACTCTGCTATCGCTAACGCAGAAAACAACTTTGGTTTGGAAAAAGCTAATTTGGTAGTATCTGAAACATTTGCAAACGAAGGACCAACAATGAAACGTTTCCGTCCACGTGCGAAAGGTTCAGCTTCACCAATTAACAAACGCACAACTCATGTGACAGTAGTTGTCGCAGAAAAATAAGGAGGTAAAATCGTGGGTCAAAAAGTACATCCAATTGGAATGCGTGTCGGCATCATCCGTGATTGGGATGCAAAATGGTATGCTGAAAAAGAATACGCGGATTACCTTCATGAAGATTTAGCAATCCGCAACTTCATCAATAAAGAATTGGCAGACGCTTCTGTTTCAACTATCGAAATCGAACGTGCTGTTAACAAAGTTATCGTTTCTCTCCACACTGCTAAACCAGGTATGGTTATCGGTAAAGGTGGAAGTAACGTTGATGCACTTCGTGCAAAACTTAACAAATTGACTGGTAAACAAGTTCACATCAACATCATCGAAATCAAACAACCTGATCTTGATGCTCATCTTGTTGGTGAAAACATTGCTCGTCAATTGGAACAACGTGTTGCTTTCCGTCGTGCACAAAAACAAGCTATCCAACGTACAATGCGTGCTGGAGCAAAAGGAATCAAAACTCAAGTTTCTGGTCGTTTGAACGGTGCTGATATTGCCCGTAGCGAAGGTTACTCAGAAGGAACTGTTCCGCTTCACACACTTCGTGCAGATATTGATTACGCTTGGGAAGAAGCTGACACAACTTACGGTAAACTTGGTGTTAAAGTTTGGATCTACCGTGGAGAAGTGCTTCCAGCTCGTAAAAACACTAAAGGAGGCAAATAACAGATGTTAGTACCTAAACGTGTTAAACACCGTCGCGAATTCCGCGGAAAAATGCGCGGTGAAGCTAAAGGTGGTAAAGAAGTAACATTTGGAGAATACGGTCTTCAAGCAACAACTAGCCACTGGATTACAAACCGCCAAATCGAAGCTGCCCGTATCGCTATGACGCGTTACATGAAACGTGGTGGTAAAGTTTGGATTAAAATCTTCCCACACAAATCATACACTGCTAAAGCTATCGGTGTACGTATGGGTTCTGGTAAAGGGGCACCTGAAGGTTGGGTAGCACCAGTTAAACGTGGTAAAGTGATGTTTGAAATCGCTGGTGTATCAGAAGAAGTTGCTCGCGAAGCGCTTCGTCTTGCAAGCCACAAATTGCCAGTTAAGACTAAATTCGTAAAACGTGAAGCAGAATAAGGAGAAGACATGAAACTTCAAGAAATTAAAGATTTTGTTAAAGAGCTTCGTGGCTTGTCTCAAGAAGAGCTTGCTCAAAAAGAAAACGAACTCAAAAAAGAATTGTTTGAACTTCGTTTCCAAGCTGCAGCAGGACAATTAGAACAAACTGCTCGCCTTGACGAAGTGAAAAAACAAATTGCTCGTGTTAAAACCGTGCAATCTGAAACTAAATAATAGATTGGGAAAGGAGAATTCTAATAATGGAACGTAATCAACGTAAAACCCTTGTTGGACGTGTTGTGTCTGATAAAATGGACAAAACTATCACAGTTATAGTTGAAACAAAACGTAACCACCCAGTCTATGGTAAACGTATCAACTATTCTAAAAAATACAAAGCACATGATGAAAACAACATCGCTAAAGAAGGCGATATCGTTCGTATCATGGAAACTCGTCCACTTTCAGCTACAAAACGTTTCCGTCTTGTAGAAGTTGTCGAAGAAGCTGTTATTATCTAATAAACTAAAAGGAGAAAATTCTAATGATTCAACAAGAAACTCGCTTAAAAGTTGCTGATAATAGCGGTGCTCGCGAAATCTTGACTATCAAAGTTCTTGGTGGTTCAGGACGTAAATTCGCTAACATCGGTGACGTTATCGTTGCTTCTGTTAAGCAAGCTATCCCTGGTGGAGCTGTTAAAAAAGGTGATGTTGTTAAAGCCGTTGTTGTTCGTACAAAATCAGGTGCACGCCGTCCAGACGGTTCATACATCAAATTTGACGACAACGCTGCTGTTATCATCCGTGATGACAAAACACCTCGTGGAACACGTATCTTTGGCCCTGTAGCACGTGAATTGCGTGAAGGTGGCTACATGCGTATCGTTTCATTGGCACCAGAAGTACTTTAATCAAAAACAAACGTAGTCCCCTAGGTTTTCCTAGGGTGCCCATTAGGGCGTAAGAAATATAGAGGAGAAATACCAATGTTTGTAAAAAAAGGCGACAAGGTTCGCGTAATTGCTGGTAAGGACAAAGGCGTTGAAGCAGTTGTTCTTAAGGCTCTTCCAAAAGTAAATAAAGTTGTTGTTGAAGGTGTAGCTATCGTCAAAAAACACCAAAAACCAAATAGCGAAAACCCTCAAGGTGCTATAGTGGAAAAAGAAGCACCAATCCATGTGTCAAACGTACAAGTGCTTGACAAAAATGGTGTAGCAGGTCGTGTTGGTTACAAAGTTGTTGACGGCAAAAAAGTTCGTTACAACAAAAAATCAGGCGAAGTGCTTGATTAATCACGAAGGAAAGGAGAAGCATAATGGCAAATCGCTTAAAAGAAAAATACACTAATGAAGTTGTTCCTGCATTGACAGAAAAATTCAACTACTCATCTGTAATGGCTGTGCCAAAAGTTGAGAAAATCGTTCTTAACATGGGTGTTGGTGACGCTGTAAACAATGCTAAAAACCTTGAAAAAGCTGCTGCTGAATTGGCACTTATTTCAGGTCAAAAACCACTTATCACTAAAGCTAAGAAATCAATCGCTGGCTTCCGTCTTCGTGAAGGTGTTGCGATCGGTGCAAAAGTCACTCTTCGTGGTGAACGCATGTACGAATTCTTGGATAAATTAGTGACTGTTTCACTTCCACGTGTTCGTGACTTCCACGGTGTTCCAACAAAATCATTTGATGGACGTGGTAACTACACACTTGGTGTGAAAGAGCAATTGATTTTCCCAGAAATTAACTTTGATGATGTTGACAAAGTACGCGGTCTTGACATCGTTATCGTAACAACAGCAAATACTGACGAAGAATCACGTGAATTGCTTAAAGGTCTTGGAATGCCTTTTGCAAAATAATCTAGGAGGTAAATAGATTGGCTAAAAAATCAATGATTGCTAAGAACAAACGCCCTGCGAAGTTCTCTACGCAAGCTTATACTCGTTGCGAACGTTGTGGTCGTCCACACTCAGTTTACCGCAAGTTTAAACTTTGCCGTGTTTGCTTCCGTGAATTAGCTTACAAAGGTCAAATTCCAGGCGTTACCAAAGCTTCTTGGTAAAATAAGCTGTGAGGATGAGGCAGATAAAGCAAAGATGAGTTTATCTTTTTGCTTGTTCTCAAACTCAATTTGAATAATAATACTTCGTTAGAGACATCTGATGAAGCATTGATACATTAACTAGCAAGTGAGTTATCAAACTACTAGTAAGAGGAGAAAATAAAAAATGGTTATGACTGACCCAATTGCAGACTTTTTAACACGTATTCGTAACGCTAACCAAGCAAAACACGAAGTGCTTGAAGTGCCTGCATCAAACATCAAAAAAGGAATTGCAGAAATCCTTAAACGTGAAGGTTTTGTAAAAAACGTTGAAGTGATCGAAGATAATAAACAAGGTATCATCCGTGTCTTCCTTAAATACGGACAAAACGGTGAACGTGTTATCACAAACCTTAAACGTGTTTCAAAACCAGGTCTTCGTGTTTACACGAAACGTGAAGACATGCCAAAAGTTCTTAACGGACTTGGTATTGCGATCGTATCTACTTCAGAAGGTCTTTTGACAGATAAAGAAGCTCGTCAAAAGAACGTTGGTGGAGAAGTTATCGCTTACGTTTGGTAAAATCATAAAAAGGGCAAGCAAGTCGAAAATTTCTTTTTCGCACTGCTTAGCCCATCTACCGACTGGTAGAAAATGATTTGAATAACCCCGTGAAAACTCGTCGCACAAGCGGCTTGATAATCTAACAGGAGAAAATAAAACTATGTCACGTATTGGTAATAAAGTAATCACATTGCCTGCTGGTGTTGAAATCACTAACAATGACAATGTTGTTACTGTAAAAGGTCCTAAAGGTGAACTTACTCGTGAGTTCAACAAAAACATTGAAATCAAAGTTGAAGGTAATGAAGTTTCTCTTCACCGTCCAAACGACTCTAAAGAAATGAAAACAATCCATGGTACAACTCGTGCAAACTTGAACAACATGGTTGTTGGTGTTTCTGAAGGGTTTAAAAAAGAACTTGAAATGCGCGGTGTCGGATATCGTGCTCAACTTCAAGGTAGCAAATTGGTTCTTTCAGTTGGTAAATCTCACCAAGACGAAGTTGTTGCTCCAGAAGGCATCACTTTTGAAGTTCCAACACCTACAACAATCAATGTACTAGGTATCAACAAAGAAGTTGTTGGACAAACAGCAGCTTACATCCGTAGCCTTCGTGCTCCAGAACCTTACAAAGGTAAAGGTATCCGCTACGTTGGTGAATACGTACGCCGCAAAGAAGGTAAAACTGGTAAATAATCTTGTTGATTGGCTAGTTTTTCTAGCCAATGGCAGGTTTACTTATAAGCTGTCCTTGTGATAGTATCAATAAATTAAGAGGTGAAAATTGTGATTTCGAAACCAGATAAAAATAAAATCCGCCAAAAACGCCACAAACGCGTTCGCGGTAAACTCTCTGGAACTGCTGATCGCCCACGTTTGAACGTATTCCGTTCTAATACAGGCATCTACGCTCAAGTAATTGATGACGTAGCGGGTGTAACGCTCGCAAGTGCATCAACTCTTGACAAGGAAGTTTCAAAAGGAACTAAAACTGAACAAGCCGTTGTAGTCGGTAAACTTGTTGCTGAACGTGCAGTAGCTAAAGGTATTTCTGAAGTGGTGTTTGACCGCGGTGGATATCTCTATCACGGACGTGTAAAAGCTTTGGCTGACTCAGCTCGTGAAAACGGATTGAAATTCTAATAGGGAGGACACTAGATAATGGCATTTAAAGACAATGCAGTAGAAATTGAAGAACGCGTTGTTGCGATTAACCGTGTTACAAAAGTTGTTAAAGGTGGACGTCGTCTTCGTTTTGCAGCGCTTGTAGTTGTTGGTGATCGTAATGGTCGTGTTGGTTTCGGTACTGGTAAAGCTCAAGAAGTACCTGAAGCTATTCGTAAAGCAGTTGACGCTGCTAAGAAAAATATGATTGAAGTGCCAATGGTTGGGACAACAATTCCTCACGAAGTACGCTCTGAATTTGGTGGCGCTCGTGTATTGTTGAAACCAGCTGCTGAAGGTTCTGGGGTAGCTGCTGGTGGTGCGGTTCGTGCCGTCATCGAATTGGCAGGTGTTGCAGACATTACTTCAAAATCATTAGGTTCAAACACTCCAATCAACATTGTTCGTGCAACTGTTGAAGGATTGAAACAATTGAAACGTGCTGAAGAAGTTGCTGCTCTTCGTGGCATCTCAGTTTCTGACTTGGCTTAAGAAAGGAGATTATCATGGCTCAAATTAAAATTACTTTGACTAAGTCTCCAATCGGACGCAAACCAGAACAACGTAAAACAGTTGTTGCCCTTGGACTTGGTAAATTGAACTCTTCAGTTGTTAAAGAAGATACTCCAGCTATCCGTGGTATGGTTAATGCAGTATCACACTTGGTAACTGTTGAAGAAGCATAATTAAAGATGTCTAATCGCACTAATGAAGTTGGTGCGATTTAAGACAATATAAAAAGCGAGTCGTATGGATGGCTTAATCCTTTAACCATCCATAAGGCGTTAGCATGTATAATAAGGAGAAAAATAATGAAACTTCATGAATTGAAACCTGCTCAAGGTTCACGCAAAGTTCGTAATCGTGTTGGTCGCGGAACATCATCAGGTAACGGTAAAACATCTGGTCGCGGACAAAAAGGTCAAAAAGCACGTAGCGGTGGTGGCGTACGCCCAGGATTTGAAGGTGGACAAACTCCTCTTTTCCGTCGTTTGCCAAAACGTGGATTTACTAATGTAAACGCTAAAGAATACGCGCTTGTAAATCTTGATCAACTTAACGTCTTTGAAGATGGTACTGAAGTAACACCAGCTCTTCTTAAAGAAGCAGGTATCGTTCGTAACTTCAAATCAGGTGTTAAAGTTCTTGGGAATGGTGAATTAACTAAAAAATTAACAGTTAAAGCAGCTAAATTCTCAAAATCTGCGGAAGCAGCGATTACTGCTAAGGGTGGTTCAATCGAAGTCATTTAATGAGAGGTAACTCATTATGTTCTTTAAACTGCTTAAAGATGCATTTAAGGTTAAAAATGTTCGCAAGAAGATTTTGTTTACAATCTTTATCATCTTTGTTTTTAGACTTGGAACGACAATTACGGTTCCTAGTATCAATGCTAGAAACTTAGACCAACTGCGAGATTTACCATTTCTAAATATGCTTAATCTGGTCAGTGGTAATGCTTTGAAAAACTTCTCAGTTTTCTCAATGGGGGTTAGCCCTTACATTACCGCATCCATTATCGTTCAACTCTTGCAAATGGATATCTATCCTAAGTTTGTCGAATGGGGCAAGCAAGGTGAAGTTGGTCGAAGAAAGCTAAACCAAGCGACACGCTATATTTCGGTGGTATTTGCATTTATCCAATCCATCGGAATTACCTATAGTTTTGATCGTTTGTCCTCAGTTGGGATTGTCAAATCACCAAGTCCAAGCACTTTTCTTTTGATTGGTGCGATAATGACAGCAGGTAGTGTCATTGTGACATGGCTGGGAGATCAAATTACTGATAAAGGTTTTGGGAATGGTGTTTCCATGATCATCTTTGCAGGGATCATCTCATCAATACCTGATTCACTCACATCTATCTACGAAGACTTCTTTGTCAATGTACGAAGTAGTCAGTTGACACAGTCTTACATCATCGTAGGTTTATTGGTTCTTGCAGTGTTGGCGATTATCTTCTTTACGACATTTGTCCAACAGGCAGAATACAAAATTCCAATCCAATATACCAAATTGGCACAAGGTGCTCCGACAAGTTCTTACTTGCCACTGAAAGTTAATCCAGCCGGCGTTATTCCCGTTATCTTTGCCAGCTCGATTACAACAATTCCAAGTACCATCATTCCATTCTTTGAAAATGGTCGTGATATTCCTTGGTTGGTAAAACTTCAAGAAATCCTTAATTTCCAATCACCAACAGGTATGCTTATCTATGCCGTGCTGATTGTTCTGTTCTCATTCTTCTACACGTTTGTCCAAGTCAATCCTGAAAAGACAGCGGAAAACTTACAGAAAAATGGTTCCTATATTCCAAGTGTTCGTCCAGGACGTGAAACAGAGCAGTATATGTCATCACTTCTTAAAAAGTTGGCAACAGTTGGGGCAGTCTTTCTCGCTTTCATTTCTTTGACCCCAATTGCAGCACAGCAAATCTTTGAGCTATCATCTGGTATCGCTCTTGGAGGAACAAGTCTTCTTATCTTGATTTCTACTGGTATTGAAAGTATGAAACAATTGGAAGGTTATCTTCTTAAGAGAAAGTATGTTGGCTTTATGAATACTGATGTTAACTAGCATTTCGCAAAGGGTGTTAGCAAAATGAAATAGAGAGGTTAGGCAACTAACCCTTTCTATTTTGTTTTTAAATAAATTTAGCACTGCCTTAGAGTGTTGGATTTATTTAAAAACAAAATAAGGAGAAGGTCATGAATCTTTTAATCATGGGGCTACCAGGTGCTGGTAAAGGGACTCAGGCAGCAAAAATTGTTGAGGAATTTGGTGTGGCGCATATTTCGACAGGGGATATGTTCCGTGCAGCAATGGCAAACAAGACTGAAATGGGTGTGCTTGCAAAAAGCTATATTGACAAGGGCGAGCTTGTTCCAGATGAAGTGACAAATGGTATTGTCAAAGAGCGTCTTGCTGAGTCTGACATCGCTGAAAAAGGCTTCTTGCTGGATGGTTACCCACGTACTATTGAGCAAGCTTATGCGCTTGATGAAACACTTAAAGCACTAGGTCTTAAACTGGATGGTGTTATCAATATCGAAGTGAACCCAGACAGCTTGGTTGAGCGTTTGAGTGGACGTATTATTCACAAGAAAACAGGTGAAACTTTCCACAAAGTCTTTAATCCACCAGCAGGGGATTACAATGAAGACGATTATTACCAACGTGAGGATGACAAACCTGAGACTGTAAAACGTCGCTTGGATGTCAATATTGCTCAAGGAGCACCGATTATTGAACACTATCGCAAAGCTGGCATCGTCTCAGATATTCAAGGTAATCAAGAAATCGATGCTGTTTTTGCAGATATTGAAAAAGCTATCGCAGCGATGAAATAATTTTATCTATAATACTTGATAAGTTAGACAAGTCGTGATATAATAGACTAGTCTGACTTATAATTGTTACCTCTGTTTTCAGAGGCTATCTAATCGAAATTTTAGGGGGTACTTTTGCGTGGCAAAAGAAGATGTGATTGAAATTGAAGGCAAAGTTGTTGAAACGATGCCTAATGCTATGTTTACTGTCGAGTTGGAAAATGGACATCAGATTTTAGCAACCGTATCAGGAAAAATCCGTAAAAACTATATTCGTATTTTAGTAGGTGACCGAGTTACAGTTGAGATGAGTCCTTATGATCTTACTCGTGGTCGTATCACATACCGCTTTAAATAATCGAAATACTTGGAGGGATTAAAAAATGAAGGTAAGACCATCGGTTAAACCAATTTGCGAATACTGCAAAGTTATTCGTCGTAACGGTCGTGTTATGGTAATTTGTCCATCAAATCCAAAACACAAACAACGTCAAGGATAAAATAGAAAGGAGAAAAAATGGCTCGTATTGCTGGAGTTGATATTCCAAATGACAAACGTGTAGTAATTTCATTAACTTATGTTTATGGTATCGGACTTGCAACATCTAAAAAAATCTTGGCAGCAGCTGGTGTATCTGAAGACATCCGTGTGAAAGATTTGACATCTGACCAAGAAGACGCAATCCGTCGTGAAGTGGATGCCATCAAAGTTGAAGGTGACCTTCGTCGTGAAGTGAACTTGAACATCAAACGTTTGATGGAAATCGGTTCATACCGTGGAATTCGTCACCGTCGTGGACTTCCTGTCCGTGGACAAAACACTAAAAACAATGCTCGCACTCGTAAAGGTAAAGCTGTTGCGATTGCAGGTAAGAAAAAATAAAATAGGAGGTAAAAAAATTGGCTAAACCAACACGTAAACGTCGTGTGAAAAAGAACATCGAATCTGGTGTTGCACATATTCACGCTACATTCAATAACACAATTGTTATGATTACAGATGTGCATGGTAACGCTCTTGCATGGTCATCAGCTGGTGCACTTGGTTTTAAAGGATCACGTAAATCTACACCATTTGCTGCTCAAATGGCTGCTGAAGCTGCCGCTAAATCAGCACAAGAACATGGTGTTAAAACAGTTGAAGTTACTGTAAAAGGTCCTGGTTCAGGTCGTGAATCTGCTATTCGTGCTCTTGCAGCAGCTGGTCTTGAAGTAACATCAATCCGTGATGTAACACCTGTACCACACAATGGTGCTCGTCCTCCAAAACGTCGTCGTGTATAATCGTAACAATAGTCGTACACAACTTTTCGTTTAAGAGGGAGCAACCAAATGATTGAGTTTGAAAAACCATTGATAACAAAAATTGATGAAAATAAAGATTACGGCAAATTTGTTATCGAACCACTTGAACGTGGTTACGGAACAACTTTGGGAAATTCTCTTCGTCGTGTTCTCTTGTCCTCACTTCCAGGTGCGGCAGTAACATCTATCAAAATTGATGGTGTTTTACACGAGTTTGATACTATCCCAGGTGTCCGTGAAGATGTCATGCAAATTATCCTTAATGTAAAAGGACTTGCTGTAAAGTCTTACGTCGAAGACGAAAAGATGATTGAACTTGATGTCGAAGGTCCAGCAGAAGTAACTGCAGGTGACATTTTGACAGATAGTGATATTGAAATTGTTAACCCTGATCATTATCTTTTTACAATTGCTGAGGGACATTCTCTTAAAGCGATAATGACTGTGGCTAAAAACCGTGGTTATGTGCCAGCTGAAGGTAATAAAAAAGACGATGCACCAGTGGGAACTTTGGCTGTCGATTCTATCTACACTCCAGTCAAAAAAGTTAATTATCAAGTTGAACCGGCTCGTGTCGGAAGCAATGACGGCTTTGATAAATTAACTGTTGAAATCATGACAAATGGCACAATCATTCCTGAAGATGCTCTCGGTCTTTCAGCACGTATCCTTATCGAACACTTGAATCTCTTTACTGACTTGACAGAAGTGGCTAAAACAACTGAAGTCATGAAAGAAGCAGAGCAAGTCAATGATGAAAAAGTGCTTGACCGTACAATCGAAGAGCTTGATTTGTCAGTTCGTTCTTACAACTGTCTCAAACGTGCTGGTATCAATACCGTGCTTGATTTGACAGAAAAGACTGAACCTGAGATGATGAAAGTCCGTAACCTTGGACGTAAGAGTCTTGAAGAAGTCAAAGTAAAATTGGCTGAACTAGGTCTCGGACTCAAAAACGATAAATAAAAATTAAAAGAGGAGGAACTCATGGCTTACCGTAAACTAGGACGTACTAGCTCACAACGTAAAGCAATGCTTCGTGATTTGACAACTGATCTTCTTATCAATGAATCAATCGTTACAACTGAAGCTCGTGCTAAAGAAATCCGTAAAACAGTTGAAAAGATGATTACTCTTGGTAAACGTGGTGATTTGCACGCTCGTCGTCAAGCTGCTGCTTTTGTTCGTAACGAAATCGCAAGCGAAAACTATGATGAAGCAACTGATAAGTACACTGCTACTACAGCTCTTCAAAAATTGTTCGATGATATTGCACCTCGTTATGCTGAACGCAACGGTGGATACACTCGTATCCTTAAAACAGAACCACGTCGTGGCGATGCAGCACCAATGGCTATCATTGAATTAGTTTAAATCATCAATTTTGTTGAGTGTTATGATGATGGGTGTCACGTGTGATATCTTAGTCTAGCTCTGGTCTACCGCTAAAGGAGAACTCCTTTAGCGGGAACACTCATCATAATGATAGTAACAAGCAAGGCTTGTTTACGATAGGTCTTTAGCCTTAAAAACTTATCGTAAGCAAGTTTTTCTTGTTTTTATGTGGATAGAAAAACACCCAGCTTTTACTACGCTTGGGTGTTTAGTTTTTGCTCAAAACTATCTGATTTTGCTTGAAAAGAAAGTTGCTGTCCTGTCAGAGGATGTGTCAGTGTGAGCTTATAGGCGTGTAGCATGAGACGTCCTTTTGGGTGAGGATGGTAAAGGGGATCTCCGATAATAGGATGTCCATGATAGGAGAGGTGTACACGTATCTGGTGAGTGCGCCCTGTGTCTAGTTGGCATTCTACAAGCTGGCTTTTTGGGTAGGTTTTGAGGCGTTTTAGGTGTGTGATGGCAGTTTGTCCGTGTTTGTTGTCAACAATGCGTTTTCTACGGTCGTGGCGGTGTCGTCCGATTTTATCCTTGTAGGTGATGGTTTTAGGCAGTGTTTTTCCATCCACAAGCGCCCAATAATAGCGCTTAATCGCCTTTTTTTCTAGCATACGATTGAGAATGGGGAGGATAAAAGGATTTTTGGCAAAGAGGACAAGTCCGCTGGTTTCCTTGTCAAGTCTATGGACGACATAGCAGGTCTGTCCGACATAAGCAGAGACGTGATTGAGAAGTGCCAGCTCGTTTGGCTGATTGGCATGGGTTTTCATGCCTTCGGGTTTATTGACAATGATGAGGTGCTCGTCCTCATATACAGGCTGGACCAGCTGTTTGTCACCAAATAAAATAGTCTTAGCGGGATAATCTTCGTCATCAAATATTAGGGTGACATCATCTCCGTGTTCAACGCTGCTTTGCCAATTGATAGGCTGGTTATTGATGAGCACATGCTTTTTGGTTCGCAGGAAGTGGCGGATTTTTCTGGGTATAAGTAGCTTGTCCTCAAGCAATTCTTTGACAGAGAGTTTTGGGTAAGGGTTTTGAAAATGTACTTGAAATGTCATAGGCTTATTATACCATGTTCATTTTGGAAATGAGGTTTTTCCGCTGGATTTTAAGTTTTTTTTGGTACAATGACTGTATGAAATTACTTGAATCTTTGAAGAAGACCTTGGATAAGGTCAAGCAATTATCGTTTCACAAAAAGGCTGACGAGGTAAAAGACGTTGAGCCTGAGGTGGAGGAGGCTCCGATTGAGCGCCAGTCTGTCTACCAGCGCAGCCGTGCTCGCAAAGAGAGTGAAAAAAATCGCCCCAAGTGGGTTAAGACGCTCTCAAAGTTTGTGCCCTCTCCGGAAAATCCCATCCGGCGCTTTTGGCGGCGCTACAATATCGGAAAGATTTTGCTAATTACCTTGTCCATCGTAGTTTTAACGACTGGCTCTTATCTCTTTTACCTGTCAAAGACAGCTAAGGTGTCGGATTTGCAAAATGCGCTCAAGGCGACCACGCAAATCTACGATAAAAATAGCGAGTATGCAGGCAGTCTTTCGGGGCAAAAGGGAACTTATGTGGAGCTAGATGCCATCTCTGATGATTTGGAAAATGCTGTTATCACAACAGAGGACCGCACCTTTTACCAAAATAACGGGATAAATCTTTCACGTTTTCTGCTTGCAGTTGTGACCTTGGGGAGGTTTGGTGGAGGCTCTACCATCACCCAGCAGCTGGCTAAAAATGCCTATCTGACTCAAGACCAGACTATTAAGCGTAAGGCTCGGGAGTTCTTTTTAGCGCTGGAGTTGACTAAAAAGTACAGCAAGAAAGAAATCTTAACCATGTATCTCAACAACTCCTACTTTGGTAATGGGGTGTGGGGCGTTGAGGACGCTAGTCAAAAGTATTTTGGAACAAGCGCAGCTAATCTGACGCTGGATGAAGCAGCGACGCTGGCTGGTATGCTTAAAGGACCCGAGGTCTACAATCCATACTACTCTATCAAAAATGCGACCAATCGAAGAAACACAGTCCTCTATGCCATGGTGGACGCTGGTAAAATCAGCGAAAGTCAGGCAAAAGAAGCGGCAGCAGTTGGCATGGGAAATCGTCTAAGCGATACCTACGTCAGCAAGTCAGATGACTACAAATACCCATCTTACTTTGATGCGGTTATCAACGAGGCTATCAGTACTTATGGACTGTCTGAAAAGGACATCGTCAACAACGGCTATAAAATCTATACCGAGCTTGACCAAAACTATCAGACAGGCATGCAGACGACCTATGCAGACACCAGCCTCTTTCCAGTGTCTTATTATGACAATACTTATGCTGAGTCTGCGAGTGTCGCTCTTGACCCTAAGACGGGTGGTGTGCGTGGCTTGGTTGGGCGTGTCAACAGCACCGAAAACGTCACCTTTAGAAGTTTCAACTACGCGACACAATCTGCTAGAAGCCCAGGCTCGACCATCAAGCCTTTGGTTGTTTATGCGCCTGCTGTGGCTGCTGGTTGGTCTATTGAGACAGAATTGCCTAATCAGTCGACAAACTTTAACGGTTACCAGCCACACAACTATGGCAACTACGAGAGTGAGGATGTGCCGATGTATCAGGCGTTGGGAAACTCCTACAACATCCCAGCTGTCTACACGCTCAATAAGCTGGGTATCAATAAAGCCTTTACCTACGGTGAAAAGTTTGGCTTGAATATGGACAACACCAAAAAAGAATTGGGCGTTGCCCTTGGTGGGGGTGTCACGACCAATCCGCTTGAGATGGCGCAAGCCTACTCTGCCTTTGCTAATGGCGGTGTCATGCATAAGGCACACTTGATTACACGTATCGAGACGGCAAGTGGAGAAGTTGTCAAGAAATTCACAGATAACGCCAAGCGTGTCATCAGCCAATCTGTCGCCAACAAAATGACCAGCATGATGCTTGGGACATTTTCAAACGGAACGGCAGTCAATGCCAATGTCTACGGCTATACCTTGGCAGGTAAGACAGGGACAACAGAGACGGACTTTAACGCTGACCTTGCTAATGACCAGTGGGTTATCGGCTATACGCCAGATGTCGTCATCAGTCAGTGGCTCGGCTTTAACAAAACCGATGAAAACCACTACCTATCCGACTCTAGCTCAGGCACTGCCTCGACTATCTTTAGCACGCAGGCGTCTTATATCCTGCCTTATACCGAAGGGACTAAGTTTGATGTGAAAAATGCTTACGCTGAAAATGGTATTGCTGCGACCTATAGCAGTAGCGATACCAGCTCTGACAACAACAGCCAGTCTCAGTCTATCATCGACAGTATCAAAGAATCGGCTAGCAACGCTGCGGAGTCTATCACCAAGGCTGTCGAAGACGCCAATATCGGCGAGAAAGCCAAGAATCTCTGGGATAGTGTCGTTGATTTCTTCAGATAACTTGCAAGCTCTCGCATTTCATGATAAAATAGCACATACGGAGGCACTATGGTACAGAAAAAAGCAAGTCTAGCGTGTGTTGATTGCGGCAGCCGCAATTACTCTATTGCTGTCAGCAGCAATCCAAAACCCACACGACTAGAGGTTAATAAATTTTGTAAACATTGTAAACAGTACACCTTACATAAGGAAACACGCTAGTTAGGAGGAGAATTGTGAAGTTTATTACAGGGACATTTAGAGTCTTGCGTGATACGACTTGGCCAAATCGAAAGCAACGTTGGACAGACTTCATTGCTATCTTAGAGTACACTGCCTTTTTCGCAGTTATCATCTACATCTTTGATAAGCTTTTACAGCTAGGCTTGATGAAGTTACTCGAGTTTTTCAGATAATGGATAGGAACTACAGTTTATCAGCTGTAGTTCTTTTTGTCATTGACAAGACGAGGGACTTTTACTATAATAAAAGAAAAGAAGTGGAGCCGTATAGGCTTTTTTATTAAGGAAAGGACACAGTATGCTAGATAGTTTTGATAAGGGCTGGTTTGTTTTGCAAACCTACTCAGGATATGAAAATAAAGTTAAAGAAAACCTCCTCCAACGTGCGCAGACCTACAACATGATGGACAACATCTTGCGTGTGGAAATCCCAACGCAAACGGTCAATGTGGAAAAAAACGGTAAGGTCAAAGAAGTTGAGGAAAACCGTTTCCCTGGTTATGTCTTGGTTGAGATGGTTATGACCGATGAAGCTTGGTTTGTTGTGCGTAACACACCAAACGTTACAGGATTTGTCGGCTCACACGGGAACCGTTCAAAACCAACACCACTCTTGGAAGAAGAAATCCGCTCTATCCTCATCTCAATGGGTCAAACCGTTGATGTCTTTGACACCAACATCAAAGAGGGTGATGTGGTGCAAATCGTTGATGGAGCTTTCACTGGTCAAGAAGGACGTGTTGTTGAGATTGATGGCAATAAGGTCAAATTGATGATTAGCATGTTCGGCTCAGAAACACAAGCTGAAGTGGAACTTTACCAAATTGCAGAACTTTAATAAAAAGCCTGTTTAGGCTTTTTTAGCAGGAAAATAGTGTAAGCGCTTTAAGAAGGAGGAAAAGATGACAGCTGACTGGTACAAATACGCAACGGGTTATCAGATTTACCCACGCAGTTTCCTAGATACCAATGGGGATGGTATCGGGGACATTCAAGGAGTGATTGCAAAACTGCCTTATCTCAAAAAACTAGGGGTGGACTTTATCTGGCTCAATCCTGTCTTTAAATCTCCCAATAAAGACAACGGCTATGACATCTCGGACTATCAAGACATCAATCCAGAGTATGGGACGCTTGACGATGTGCGTGAGCTAGTGGATGAGGCGCATGCGTTTGGGCTCAAGGTTCTCTTTGACCTTGTGGTCAATCACACGTCTGACAAGCACCCTTGGTTTTGTGCGTCACGCTCGTCTAAGGGCAATCCCTACCGTGACTTTTACCACTGGGTGGAGGGCAACAAGGACTGTCCGCCCAATAACTGGAAGTCCTTTAAGGGCGAGTCGGCTTGGACTTACGATGAGACGACGCAGAGCTATTATCTACATATCTTTGACAAGAGTCAGCCAGACCTCAACTGGAAAAATCCCAAGCTCAGGCAGGCTATCTACGACATGATTCAGTTTTGGTTTGACTTTGGCATTGATGGTTTTCGCTTGGATGCCATTAGTCATCTGCAAAAGGCAGCCTATGACAGACAAGTGACTGACTGGGAGGGCGATGGTCCTTGGGCACCCTTTATGAATGTCGAGGGTATCAAGACTTATATGACAGAGCTTAAGGCAATCTTTGATGCAAATGGTGCTCTGACAGTCGGTGAGGCGAGTGGTGTGCGTAGTCCCGAAGCTAGCAGCTGGACAGGCGATGGCGGCTATATGACCATGATTTTTGAGTGGGAACATAATGCCAGAGACGCTGACAATCATGGTAGTATCCCTGACTTTATGGCTGTTCTCAATCGCTGGCAAAAGGATATGGATCCTGATGGTTGGTGCGGGCTTTATCTGGAAAATCATGACATTCCTCGTATCGTCCAGTCCTTTGGCGATGGGTCTGTGGCAGCTAGCAAAGCCTTTGCGGTAGCTTATTTTCTCCTGCGGGGGACACCGTTTATCTACCAAGGGCAGGAGATTGCTATGTCTGGACTTCATTTCACGGAGCTTAGTCAGATGGATAGCGTGACGGCGCGTGATGTTGAGACCTATGATAGCTATATAGAGAAGGGACTTACGCCACAGGAGGCGCTTGATAAGGTCAGCGCTTGGTCACGAGACCATGCCAGAAGCCCCATGCAGTGGGATGACAGCCCTCAAGCAGGCTTTAGCAAAGCTCAGCCTTGGATGATGTTAAATAGCAACTATGCTGAGTGTAATGTTAAAAAAGCTCTGTCTGATAAGAACTCGACTTTCTACCTCTACCAGAAACTCATCGCACTACGACATGAGAGCGAGCTGATAGCAGAGGGGCATTATTATCCTGTTGATGAGGGAAATACAGCTGTTTTTGCTTACCAGCGTGTCCTAGGTGATGAGGAGTTGCTCGTGATGGCCAATCTGACTGCCCACCCAGCCTCTGTGACATTACCAGATAGCATTTTAGAAAATGATTGGCAAGAACTCGACCTCGGTCAAGACGTTTCTTGTGAAACACTGACCAAAGAACTTCGTTTGCCAGCTTATGCCTATCATGTCTTTGAAAAGAGACAGTAAAAAGGTTGCAAAAGCAACCTTTTTTGGATATTAGTTTAATAACAAATAGTTTATCTTAGAGTAAAACACCTTTTTTGAGGTAATTCAGAGCAATGTCAGCGACTTCTTCGGGGGATTCTTTGAGGTCACGCTCTAACCAAGCCATAAATAGGTGATAGATGGCACCATTGATAAAGTAAAGTCTATAGATGTCAGGATTATCAACAGTTATTGGTGGCAGAACACTTGAGGTAGCTTCTAGCATGACAGCTTGTACAAGGTGCCCTAGTCCGTTTTTATGAAGACAAAGGAATTTCGTTTTTTCTTGTTTTGCAAGATTGAGAGAGTCTATAAACTGTTTTTTTAACTCTTCATCTTGATTGGGGACGGGTGTTCTTTCTGGCAATTGCTCTAAAAGGTTTCTGAGATAGTAAGAAATAATGTCTTCCTTGTTATAAAAATTACGATAGTAACTATTGGCTGTTTGGATAATTTGGGTGATGGTAATCGTATGATAATCATAGTCTGCCATGAGCTCAAACAATCCTTCAACGATTTGTGATTTGACACGCCGATTTTCCTTTTCTCCGTAATTCATGCCTATTCCTTTCTAGTGAGACATTTTGCTGTTATTTGTTCTAGTGCTATCTATTGTATCATAAGTTTTTAGGTGCTATAATACAAATCATCAAAACAAGTGATACAAAAGTATCACTAGGAGGAGTTTCCTATGTCAGATATTACGTTACGAAAAGAAGCAGCAGATTATAAGCGTTTGGGTCTCAAGCCAGATCAGATAGAGATGTGGGAGGATGGACGTCGTGATCAAGCGGTAAAAGGGCATTGGGAGTGGTGGTATTTTGATGCGCTCCTTGATGATGGTAGCCAGCTTGTTTTACAGTTTTTCCCTAAAGAACCGTCTAAAAAATCCGTTGAAGATAGCCCCTCTTATCGTATGACACTGACCTTACCAGACGGTCGTGTCCTCAAGAAAAATGTCGAGTATGACGCCAAAGATTGCTACTTTGGTAAGGACAAGGCAGACTTGCGGTTTGGGCAATCTCTCTTTACAGGAGATTTACAGACTTACCGTATCAAGGCAGATGTCAATGACAGCAAAGAGCAAATTGGCGCTGACATTACCCTTGCCTCACAGTCAAAACCTTACTGACCTGAGACAGGCTATTTTACCTTTGACGATGATGAGTATTATACTTGGTTTTGTACTGTGCCAAGTGGCGAGGTGACAGAGACAGTGACCTATGATGGCAAGACTATTCCTGTGCATGGCAGAGGCTTCCATGACCACCAGTGGGGGTCTACGACTTATCATAGCTTGTGGAACCACTGGACATGGGCACGTCAAAAATTTGGGGACTATACTCTCCTTGTTTTTGATATGATTGGCTCAGAAAGTCATGGTTTTAAACGCTATCCCTTAGTCTTTTTAGAAGACGCTAAAGGCAATGTGATTTTCCATAGTAATGAGGGCGTGGACTATGATTATCAAGAGACTTATCAAGACGACTATAGTGGTAAGACCTATCCAAGTAGTCAGCGTTTTGTCTTTAAAAATGGCGATAAAACCTTGATTTATGAGCTAAAACAAAAGCAAATCATTAAAAATATGAAGTTGCCATTTTTGTTTAAAATAGCTGTGAAACTAAAAGGCATGAATCCAAGCTACGCCCGCTATGTAGCGAATGGTCACATGACGCTCCTTGAAAATGACAAGGAAATAGTGAGTCGCAAGGGTGAACTCATCTATGAGTTCATGTACCCAGGCAAGGTTGATTTCCGTGAGGCGGTTAAGAAGGCTAAGTAAAGTCAGTGAAGTGTAAGTATTTAAACGTGATTGACGATTGTGAGCTTGTGATAATGAGACTATTGAAGTGATTTTTAGGGGATGCTATCCCCTTTTTTACTAGCGTTTTTTGATAAATTCCTGATAAGCTTGGTCTTGTTCGGCTTTGGATTTGCCAGCTTTTTCAAGTGAAAGTAACAGTTCGTGCAGTTCGATTTTTTCAAGAATGTAGTCTTCGGTGGCTTTTAGCTCTTGGATTTTGACTCGCAAATCTGCTAGATGTTGGTTGAGGATGGTGAGAGACTTTTCGTGATTGTGAAAATCAGCCAGCAAGTCACGGATTTCACTGATAGATAGCCCCAGATGGCGATAGTAGACAATGGCTTTCATGCGAGAGATTGCCTTGTCATCAAACTGGCGGTTGCCATGCTCATCCCGAGGAATGCTAATCAGCCCCTCCTTTTCGTAGTAGCGAATGCTGTGCGCTGAGATGTGAAATTGCTCAGCAATGTCCTTGATACCTGCCATAACATTTCCTTTCAAAAAGTGCTTGACTTAGAGTGTACTCTAAGGTTTATACTCCTATTATACCGCATTTGAAGGGAGTCTTGTATGAAAAGGGTAATGAAAATAGCTATCGGTTTACTTATTTTACTGGCGGTTCTAGCGTCTGGATTTTACTGGACAAGGAGTCGGACAGAGACACAGGAGGAAATAAGTATGACAACAAAAACATTATTGATAAATGCTAGTCAGCATAAGGATGGAAACACCATGCAGATGGGAAGTGAGATTTTACAGGGGATTGACCACGATACGATTCACCTGGTGGACTACCGTGTCAACAGTCTGGGGCAGGCGTTTTCAGATGAGCAGTTTGATGTTATCTTGTCTGCTATGAAAAAGGCGGATACGCTGGTCATAGGGACGCCTGTTTATTGGCATACGGTCAGCGGTTCGCTAAAGGTGCTGATTGATAGGCTGTCAGAGCATGAGGCGGACTTGTCTGGCAAGAACTTGGTCTTTTTCTATCAAGGGGCTAGTCCTAGCGAGGAGGCAAAAACGCAGATGACCTATATGATGACTCGCTTTGCAGACGTCATGCAGATGAATCTAGTGACCATTGCAACGAGCGGTCAAGTAACGACTGCCAATAACCTACTCAAAAAACTGTAGCAAAAGCCTTGACTTAGAGTTTAGTCTAAGGTGTAAAATAGCACGATATAATAGAAAAGAGGAAAATAAGATGACACAAAATCCATTTGGTTTAGTTTATGCTGACGATATCCGTGAAAACCGTGACGGAGAGGTCCATCTGACACACGTTTTTTACCCTAACAGTACAGGGCTTGACATTGCAGCTAATCTCTACACACCAGCTCACTTTGATGAGACCAAGCGCTACCCAGCCATTGTTGTTGCGCACCCAAATGGTGGTGTCAAGGAGCAGGTGTCAGGGCTTTTTGCACAAAAGTTGGCAGAAGCAGGCTTTGTCACGCTCGCTTTTGATGCGGCTTATCAAGGAGCGAGCGGTGGCTATCCTCGTCAGATAGACCGCCCAAGCAATCGTGTGGACGACATTCGCTCAAGTATTGATTACCTCTTCACCCAGCCTTTTGTCGATACGGACAATATCGGCGCTCTAGGTATTTGTGGTGGCGGTGGCTACACGATTGAAATCGCAAAGACCGATAAGCGTATCAAGGCAGTGGCTACGATTAGCATGTTTAACACAGGGCGTGTTCGTCGCAATGGCTTTGCAGACAGCTTGCTTGACACAGTGGCTGAGCGTTTGCAAGCAGCCAGCCAAGCACGCGCACACTATGCAAAGACCGGTCAAGTGGACTATATCGGTGAGCTTATCACTCATCAGACACACTACACGCAGGAGGAGTTGGAAAAGATTCCTGCGGGGCTTTATCGTGACGGGACTCAGTATTATAGCGATACGCACTATCATCCTAACTCCCAAAGTCGCTATACGGCTATGAGTTTGCTTGACTTGATGGTTTGGGACGCTGAAAATCAAGTGGACTTGATTGACCAACCGCTCTTGATGGGGGCTGGGGATATTTCTGATACACGCTACATGACAGACGCTGTCTTTGAGAAAGCTACAGGTACGCTAGATAAGGTGCTGGTATTGATAAAAGGAGCTAATCATATCGAAACCTACTGGAAACCCGACTATGTAGCTCAAGAAAGCAAGGCTGTGAGCCAGTTCTTCTTGAAAAAGCTGGTCTAGTTTTCTAAAAACTTTCTCCCAGCTATCTCTTACTCAGCTATTTCAAAAATCCCTAAAAAAGGGTATAATAGAGAGAACTACAAGATTTGGAGAAAGATATGACCTACTACAATCACAAAGATATCGAGCCCAAATGGCAGGCTTTTTGGGCGGACAATCACACCTTCAAAACAGGAACAGACAGCACAAAACCGAACTTTTATGCGCTAGATATGTTCCCTTATCCTTCTGGTGCGGGGCTTCACGTAGGGCACCCAGAGGGTTACACAGCAACAGATATTCTCAGCCGTTACAAGCGTGCGCAGGGCTACAATGTCCTCCATCCTATGGGGTGGGACGCTTTTGGTCTACCTGCAGAGCAGTATGCTATGGATACGGGCAATGACCCTGCTGAATTTACCGCAGAAAATATCGCTAACTTCAAGCGCCAAATCAATGCTCTAGGCTTCTCCTACGATTGGGATCGTGAGATCAACACCACCGACCCTGACTACTACAAGTGGACACAGTGGATTTTCACCAAGCTCTATGAAAAAGGGCTTGCTTATGAAGCGGAAGTGCCAGTCAACTGGGTCGAAGAGCTAGGCACAGCCATCGCCAACGAGGAAGTGCTACCTGACGGTACCTCTGAGCGTGGTGGCTATCCAGTCGTGCGCAAGCCCATGCGCCAATGGATGCTGAAAATCACAGCCTATGCTGAACGTCTCCTCAATGACCTTGATGAGCTTGACTGGCCAGAGTCTATCAAGGATATGCAACGCAACTGGATTGGTAAGTCAACAGGTGCCCATGTGGACTTCAAAGTCGCAGGCACCGACAAGACCTTTACCGTCTACACCACTCGCCCTGATACCCTCTTTGGTGCCACCTATGCCGTGCTTGCGCCTGAGCATGAGCTGGTAGATGCTATTACTACACCAGAGCAGGCTGAAGCTGTTGTGGACTACAAACACCAAGCTAGCCTCAAGTCTGATCTCGCTCGTACTGACCTGGCTAAGGAAAAAACAGGTGTCTGGACTGGTGCTTACGCCATCAACCCTGTCAACGGTCGTGAGATTCCGATTTGGATTGCCGACTATGTGCTCTCTAGCTACGGCACAGGTGCCATCATGGCGGTACCTGCCCACGATACCCGTGACTGGGAGTTTGCTAAGACCTTTGGACTTGAGATTATCCCAGTTCTAGCTGGTGGCGATGTGGAAAAGGAAGCCTACACCGAGGACGGACCACACATCAACTCAGAGTTCCTAGATGGTCTCGACAAGGAAGCAGCCATTGACAAGATGACTGACTTCCTTGAAGAAAAAGGTTTTGGGCAAAAGCAGGTCAACTATCGCCTGCGTGACTGGCTCTTTAGCCGTCAACGCTACTGGGGTGAGCCGATTCCGATTATTCACTGGGAGGACGGCACATCAACAGCTGTACCAGAGAGTGAATTGCCTTTGGTTCTGCCAAAGACAGACAACATCAAGCCGTCTGGTACAGGTGAGAGTCCCCTTGCTAACTTGACAGACTGGTTGACAGTCACTCGTGAAGACGGTGTCAAGGGTCGCCGTGAGACCAACACCATGCCACAGTGGGCTGGCTCTAGCTGGTATTACCTGCGCTATATCGATCCGAAAAATAGTGAAAAGCTAGCTGACGAGGATCTGCTCAAGGCTTGGTTGCCAGTGGACATTTACATCGGTGGAGCAGAGCACGCCGTGCTTCACCTGCTCTACGCTCGCTTCTGGCACAAGTTCCTCTATGACATCGGTGTCGTGCCAACCAAGGAGCCTTTCCAAAAACTCTTTAACCAAGGGATGATTTTGGGTACCAGCTACCGTGATAGCCGTGGGGCGTTAGTTGCGACCGATAAGGTTGAGAAGCGTGATGGCAAGTATTTCCATATCGAGACTGGCGAAGAGCTGGAGCAAGCGCCTGCCAAGATGTCTAAGTCGCTTAAAAACGTGGTCAATCCAGACGATGTGGTTGAGCAGTACGGGGCAGATACTTTGCGTGTCTACGAGATGTTTATGGGGCCGCTTGACGCTTCTATCGCATGGAGCGAAGAAGGTCTAGAAGGTAGCCGCAAGTTCCTTGACCGTGTCTACCGCCTCATCACGACTAAGCCTATCACTACTGAAAATAACGGCAAGCTTGACAAGGTTTACAATGAAACCGTCAAGTCTGTCACTGAGCAAATCGAGCAGCTCAAGTTCAACACGGCTATTGCTCAGCTTATGGTCTTTGTCAATAGTGCCAATAAAGAAGAAACTCTCTACGCTGACTACGCCAAAGGTTTCTTACAGCTGCTTGCACCATTTGCACCGCACTTGGCTGAAGAGCTCTGGCAAGTTTTGACCGAATCAGGCGAGTCTATCTCTTATGTGGCTTGGCCAACTTGGGATGAAAGCAAGCTCATCGAAGACGAGATTGAAATCGTCGTCCAAATCAAGGGCAAAGTCCGTGCCAAACTCATGGTCGCAAAAGACCTCTCTCGTGAAGACCTGCAAAAAGTAGCGCTTGAAAACGACAAAATTCAAGCCGAAATCGCTGGGAAGGATGTAGTGAAGGTTATTGCAGTACCAAATAAACTAGTTAATATCGTTGTAAAATAAAGCTTAACAACCACGGATCCTAGTTGCTAGGTCGCATCTAGGTCCAGATTTCTAAGCGCCTAAAGTCGCAAGAACTCTGGAAAGGCCATCGCAGTACCAAATAAACTGGTCAATATCGTTGTAAAATAATAAAAAAGTTGGCATTGCCAACTTTTTTATTTGCTTTTTAGTTCTAGAGAGGGTTTGCCTGGGTTCATGAATTCATAAATCAACTCGCCTTCGCGCTTGATTTCTGTGCCCTTGTCCTTAATAATCATCTCTCCTTTTCCTAAGAAACGGCTGTAGGACATGTTGGAGAGGTGGAGGGCTCTCATAGCCAGTTTTTGTGGGAAGGTCATGGTCTTTGGTCCAAAGCTTTCAATGGTTGATTTGGCTTCTAGGGTGTAGGTGACTTCTTTACCTTGTCCGCTAAAGGTGTAGCGGGTCTTTTTAGGGTAAACCTTGCCACTAGCAGGGTCTACCTGTGTCTCAAGGACTTGATAGTTGATGAGGTCTTCATTTTCAAAGATAATCTTGCCGTTTTTATCTTCGACAAAGGCAAGCGGAAAGCGTTTGGCGCCTAGGTCTTTGGTCGTTGTCATGTCAAAGACCAGCAAAGTATAGTCGTCAAAGCTCTGGCGTGCCCAAGTCCAGTGGTTCCAGTGCTTGATGTAAGGGGATTTGCCCCATTGGTGGTCGTGGTAGCCATAGCCAGTGACCTCGATTGTCTTGCCATCAATGGTGAGTGTACCGCTGATACGCCCTTTTGGCACCGCGCAAAGCCAAGTGTAATACTGGTCGTCCCCAAACTCAAAATAAGCTGTGCCTGGTCGATAAGGTGTCGCTAAGCTCTCTAGGTGCAGATCTGCTGCGATTTTCCCTATCTGCTCGACATGGATATGGTAGTTTTTCAAATCACCGACGAAAAAGTTTTTATCGTAGTGGACATCACACTTATCTCCACCATAGTAGCAGTCTTTGGCTGCGATATGTAGTTTTTCCTCATAGACCGTCCTGTCTGGTAGGGTGATTTTAAAGGTAATACCTTTTTTAGGATTGTCCTTTCCGATTGAGGCAAAGGATTTTTCTAAAAACTGAATGACAACCGCTGTGCCGTCCTCTAAGATGGCGTCAAAATACCACCATTCCCAAAAGTCTGCCTGACTAGAGACACGCTTGCTGTCCTCCCAGACCTCGATGTGGTCTGGATTGACACCTAGCTTTTCATAATCTGCTGCTTGGTTCATTAAACGTACTGCTGACATGATTTTTCTCCTTTACTTGCTTTCCATGTGAGTCTTGTAGTCGTCCTGTACATAGGCAAATTCGTAAATCAAATCGCCGCTGTCTTGGAGTATAAGTTCGCCATTGTCGTAGAGGCTAAAGTCGCCTTTGGCGTGGTAGCGTCCGTATTTGGGATGACTCCCCTTAAAGAGCCATCGCATTAAGGCTGGCGTGTCCTTGTAGATAAAGCGCCCGTCTAGCTCATCTAGCACCTCGACACGGTAGGTTAAGGTTTTACTGCCGTTTTTAAAGGTATAGTTGACGATTTTTGGGAAATTGGTCTGGGAAGCGCTTTGGAAAAACTCTTCCTTGACTTGACAGGAGACATTGTCCGTACTTTCAAAGAGGACATTGCCAAACTCATCTTGCAAAAAGACAAGGGGAATGCGCTCAAACTCAAAGTGCTGGTTCATGACAAAGTCAAAGACGACAATGTTGTGCTTGTCTGTGTTTTGACGAGACCAGAACCAATGATTGAGAAACTCAAACTGAATGGTATCGCCCCACTGGTGGTCGTGGTAGCCTAGTCCTGTCACTTGATGTGTGACACCGTCAATGGTCACAGTGCCTTCCACCCGACCTTTTGGCACCGCACAGAACCAAGTGAAGTATTTCTCGTCCTTTTTATCCTCAAAGCAAAGGTAGCCTGTCTCCCCACGCCAAGAAGAAACCTCATTGGTCAAACGCAGGTCAAAGCCCAAGCCCTCAAGCGGCTCGGCTTTTAGGTGATAGTTTTTCAAATCACCTGTGATAAAGTGTGGACCAAAATGGACGTCGCATTTGTCCTTGTCAAGGATGATGTCCTCTTTTTTGAATTTGGCAAATTTGCCTTGGTGGTCCTTACCGTCTGGTGTTGTGATATGAAAAGTCAGTGCAGGGTGCGCTCCAGGCAAGAAGGTGAAGGGTTGCACCTTGGTGGAGTAGACCGCTACAATCTTTGTGCCATCGTCTAAGATAGCGTCAAAGTACCACCACTCAAACTTCCCTGCCTTAAAATCATCTCGACAGCCGTCCTCCCAAGTCTCGATGTGATTTGGATTGAGTTTTAAGCGTTTATAGTCCTCTGCTGTGTTCATGAGTCTTGCTTTTGCCATGTCGTGTCTCCTTTCTCAAACACCTGTTGTTTTTTTAGAATACCTACCCGTTGTGCTAGTTACTTAAGCGTAAGCAAGTGAATACCTTAGACTAAAACCATTCTCCATTTGACTTTGATGAAGTAGTAAGGAGTATGTTAATAGCTGATTTACAACCTTGTTGTAGAGCCCAAATGTAGCTAGAAATCAAAATAACATCGGGTTGAATTTGTAAGTGGACATTCTTACGGAAACGAACTGACTTTGGAACATATTTCTCGTACAGATTAGTCACTTTCATTAAAATTTTATTGAAAACTACTTGTGTTTGAGAAGGATTAGCGAGATAATGTAATTGGCTTTGCATATCATGTCCTCAATTCGTGATGGTTTTGAGTTTATGATACGCAAGTTTTTTTATTATTTCTACAATTAACTAGCACAACGGGTAATACCTGTATTATACTAGTCTCAAAAGGAAAAACAAGCGACAATGTGACTGGTCTTGTTGGTGAAGTGTCTTTTTTCTCCGACAAAAGAGCAGACTTTGTCGGAAAGGACAAAAAATGACCAAAACAGACCCTAGAGCTGCTAGAAGCAAGGCTAAAATCAGCTCTGCTTTTCTAGACCTTTTAGAAGAACAGCCTTTTTCTAAGATAAGCGTCAGCATGATTATCAAAAAGGCTGGCGTCAATCGCTCAACCTTTTATGCCCATTATTTAGATAAGTTTGATTTGCTGGATCAGATAGAGATTGACCTGCTTCTTGAGATGAAGGCTGTCATCCTAGAAGACGTGGACGCCCTGCTTCTTGGGCGTGAACTACACGGGATTACCACCTTTGAGCAGCTCACCCACACTAAAAAGATTATTGATTTTATCTATGACAAGAAAGAGCTGATAGCGCTCATCATGAAAGATGAGGTAGATCCTGCTTTCTTATCCAAGATGGGAGCAGTGCTAGAGGATATCTGGCAGAGCCGTGATATCCAAGAAAGATTGCGTATCCCGCAGGAATACCTCTCCAGTGCCCTGACTGGTCTTTTTTCAGGCGTGATGGCGCAGTGGATACGCTCAAACTTTACCGACTCAAAGGAGCGCTTCAACCCAATCTGCCTTTTGTTGCTGAAAAATATGATTCGTGATTTGCTGATAGAGGATTAAGGAGGTCTTGCGATGACAGATTATTTGCATGAGATACGTGTTTTTGAAAATTATGAGTTGCTTGCGTTTGACGCTGGGCATGTCGTGGTGACGACCAAGGTGGTGCCGCATGCACTCAATTACTACGGGCATGCTCACGGTGGCTATCTCTTTACCCTGTGTGACCAAGTTAGTGGTCTAGTAGCAAGGACGCTAGGCTACAATGCTGTTACTATGCAATCCAGTATCAACTACCTAAAAGCAGGTCAGCTGGAGGATTGTTTGACCATTGAAGGACGTTGTCTGCATGATGGCAAGTCTACTAAGATTGTTGAGACGACCATCACCAATCAAGCTGGCAAGCTCATCGTCAAAGCGACCTTTACCATGTTTGTCACAGGTGAGGATAAGAATACATAAAAACCACTGCTAGCAGTGGTTTTAAGCTTTTTTCAATTGTTCATAAAAGATAACTTCGCTTGCGTTGGTGTAGGGGAGGACGTAGATGTAAGCTAGACCAAAGGTCATCAAAATCAGCAGATACCAAAGGATAAAGCTCAGATCCAGCAGAAACAACTGCCACTTGTATCCTTTCATAAGAGCAATGCTGTCCTTGATAATGGCAAGCGTGCCAGGGTAGTTGTCGGGGTCACGGTTAATCCTATCAAAAGCGATGTAAGCTGTCATGCGATAGGCAAAGTAGTAGCGAACGACAGCGATAACACCATACACGCTAAAAATCCAACCTAAGCAGGTGAAAACCAGAGGATAGTAGCTGGTCGTATCAATCGTGACCAAGTAGTTCCCGAGAATAATGAGACTAACCCCTAAAAGCGCTACTCCTAAGAGGAGCATTAAAAAGATACCTTGGATGATGTAAAGCAGTAGCAAACGCCAAACGTACTGCCTTGAAAAGGCAAGTTGATTATCTGAAAACTGCACGGACTGTTTTTGATTTCTTACGACTAACAGCATGGTAAAGTTAGCTGATAAAGTGAAAAACAAGGTCAAAACGCTAATCAACAGGCTAGTAAGATTGAAGCCAACGCCTGTCTCACTTGGTGTAAAGCCAAGTAGCAGCGAAGCATAGACCAGCATGATAGCAACGGCATATAAAGCGTAGCTGCCCTTAGTGCCTGCAATCAGGCGTCTTGCGGTAGTTTTGATGTCAGAAATGCGCATAATTCTCCTTTACACTATGTCGTCGTTAGCTCTATTATACCATATTCTATGGCTAGGCGAATGCCTCATGACAAGCTTCTCTTTTTTTGGTACAATCAATAAGGTTATCCTAGCTTAGGCGTGTCTTGCCTTACGCTAGAATCATCGGCACCAGCCGAAATGAAGAATACGGAGAATAACAGTGACAGAACATCCAATTAAATACCGCTTAATCAAGCAGGAAAAGCATACAGGAGCTCGTCTGGGAGAGATTATCACACCTCACGGCACATTTCCAACGCCTATGTTTATGCCAGTCGGCACCCAAGCTACCGTCAAGACTCAATCGCCTGAAGAACTGAAGGAAATGGGTAGCGGCATTATTTTATCCAATACCTACCACCTTTGGTTGCGCCCTGGGGATGAGTTGATTGCCCGTGCAGGGGGACTGCATAAGTTTATGAACTGGGACCAAGCTATTCTCACCGACAGTGGTGGTTTTCAAGTTTATTCCTTGGCTGAAAACCGCAATATCACCGAAGAAGGGGTGACCTTTAAAAATCACCTCAACGGCGCCAAGATGTTTTTATCCCCTGAAAAAGCTATCTCTATCCAAAATAACCTCGGCTCTGACATCATGATGAGTTTTGATGAGTGCCCGCAGTTCTACCAGCCTTATGACTATGTCAAAAAGTCTATTGAGCGCACCAGCCGTTGGGCAGAGCGTGGGCTTAAAGCGCACCGCCGTCCGCATGACCAAGGACTCTTTGGTATCGTGCAGGGGGCAGGCTTTGAGGACTTACGTCGCCAGTCAGCGCAGGACCTTGTCTCTATGGATTTCCCTGGCTACTCTATCGGAGGACTCGCTGTTGGGGAGTCTCACGAGGAGATGAATGCTGTGCTTGACTTTACCGTGCCAATGCTGCCACAAGGTAAGCCTCGCTATCTCATGGGCGTTGGAGCGCCAGATAGTCTGATTGACGGTGTCATTCGTGGGATTGACATGTTTGACTGTGTGCTGCCGACACGTATCGCACGAAACGGGACTTGTATGACCAGCATGGGGCGTCTCGTGGTTAAAAACGCTCAGTACGCTGAGGACTTTAGCCCACTTGACCCTAACTGTGATTGCTACACCTGTACCAACTACACCAGAGCCTATATTCGCCACCTTATCAAGGCAGACGAGACCTTTGGACTGCGCCTAACCAGCTACCACAATCTCTACTTCCTTGTCAATCTCATGAAGCAAGTCCGACAAGCTATCATGGACGACAATCTCTTAGAGTTTCGTGAAGACTTTGTGGAGCGTTACGGCTACAATCACTCTAAACGTAATTTCTAATAAGGCTAACATTTTTAGTCTAGGAGCAGCTCTATCCAAGGCAGTTTTGCTGTAATTTGATATAATTGAAGTATCTAAACAAAAGAAGGTGTTCGTATGAAATTAACAACAATCGGCTGCTGGGGAGGCTATCCTTATAAAGACGCTGGCACAACCAGCTACCTCATCACCGCTGACAATGGCTTTCAACTGCTTATGGATGTGGGGAGTCGTGCGGTCAATGAATTAGAAAAAGAAATCAGCCCGCTGGATGTGGATGCTGTCATTATCAGCCACTACCATCCAGACCACATCGCAGACTTGGGCGTGCTCTTTCACTACCGCCAGCTCTACCCAAAACATCTCTGGAGTCCAAAGGTGCTTCCAGTCTATGGGCATGACGAAGACAGCTATGAGTTTTCAAAACTGACTTTGCCTGATGTGGCAAAGGGGATTGCTTACCATACGGCGGGTGTTGAGCAGATTGGACCTTTTGATATCACCTTTATCAAAACGGTGCACCCTGTTGTCTGCTATGCCATGCGTATCGTAGAGCGTGAAACTGGTCAAACCCTTGTCTTTACAGGCGATACAGGCTATTTTGACAAACTAGCACCTTTTACAAAGGGAGCGGACTTGTTCTTAGCAGACGTCTATCTTTTTGAGGGCAATGAAAATCACCCTGCACATCTGACCTCAAAAGAAGCTGGTGAGATTGCCAGCAAAGCCAAGGTCAAAAAACTGGTGCTTACGCACGTTCCACAATTTCCAGGAAAAGGTATTCCAGAAGAGAACTACCTAGAAGTGCTACGTGAGCAAGCTGAACACTACAGCAAGGGTATTCCAGTTGACCTTGCTAGCCCACATAAATCATGGGACTTAGGAGCGCTCTAATGGCGACATTTTCAGAAATGGAAAAAGCCTACTACATGGAGCAGGCGCTACTTGAAGCGCAAAAGTCGCTGGATAAAAACGAGATTCCCATTGGCTGTGTCATCGTCAAGGATGGCGAGATTATCGGACGAGGGCACAATGCACGTGAGGAACAGCAGCAGGCTATCCTCCATGCAGAAGTCATGGCAATCAATCAAGCTAACAGCTTTGAGGGCAATTGGCGCTTGCTGGATACGACGCTTTTTGTGACCATTGAGCCTTGTGTCATGTGTAGCGGAGCGATTGGGCTTGCTCGCATTCCACAGGTCATCTATGGTGCTAAAAATGCTAAGTTCGGTGGTGCTGAGAGTCTTTATCAGATTTTAACGGATGAGCGGCTCAACCATCGTGTAGAGGTCGAAAGTGGTGTCCTAGAAAAAGAGTGCGCAGAGTTGTTGCAGACCTTTTTCAAGCATAAAAGAGCCCTGCAAAAAGCAGCAAAAGCAGAAAATAAGATTTAGATTTGCACTATTTTTCATTTCATGCTATAATACTTATGGAGCAACGGTCTTGCGTGAAGTGGGTCAGGGGAGGAATCCAGCAGCCCTAAGCGATGTAGAGCGTGTGCTCTTTTTTTGTGCGCAAAATAAAGCGTTTTAGTAAACACCTCTAGCCAAACTATCTAAAATAGGCTATAATAGTAAAAACGCTTTCTAAAGGAGATGGGATGCGCAAATTTTTACAAACACTGCTCTATGAGCTCTCCTTTTATGTGGAGATTTTGGTTTCGATTATTTTAGTTTTAGTTTTATTGCTACTCACAGGGCGCTTGGTGCTGGAGGTATCCAGTATCTACACCAGCAGCGCTAGCATTGAGGACTATCTGCAAGGTTTTATCAATCAAGCCATGAGTATCGCTATCGGTGTCGAGTTGATTAAAATGCTCAGTAAGCATACATCAGGCACTATTATTGAGGTGTTACTTTTTGCGGTGGCTCGTCAGATTGTGGTGTCGCACAGCTCCACACTTGACATGCTCCTTGGTGTGATTGCCATAGCAGCGCTCTTTGCCACACGCAAGTACCTCTTTTCAGACTTTGACGACTCCAACAATATCATCGTGCGAGGCAGTCAAAAGGTCAAGATTGCCAACATCATCGCTCGTGTCAATCTCAAGGGGCGTGACGGCGAGTTGCTGCGTGACTTTGTCGCACGGCACTTAAAAGCAGAGGACAAGACCATATCTATTGGTGCTTCGGTTTATTTTAACGATGTCGCCCTGCGTGTGGATAGTGTCAAAAATGGCGTGATTACCCGTGTGGAAATCATCAAGTCCCTCCACTAAAAAGTGTTTTATCTAGGCTTTATGGTAGCGGTTAAAAGTTCTAAAATGAAGTTAGCCACTTAAAAGTATGAAAAAACACCTCAGAGAGATATAATTGTAATCACCACA
>NZ_JBCLSK010000017.1:0-35363 GCF_041225505.1 Streptococcus hyointestinalis
TGGCTCATTTGGACTAACCTCCTGTTTGTTTGAACACTTACAGTATAGTCCTTTTGGGCCTTTTATTGTATTTTGAAGTCAACTAGCACCACGGGTATATTCTTTTTTAATTATATACTCAAAAAAAGCAACAACCTTATGGTTATTACTTTTTAATCATATCAAGATGAGGAATGTCGTCTTCGAGGTACACGTCTGAGATTGGCTCAAAGCCAAAGGAGGCGTAGAAGTTTTGGAGGTAGCTTTGCGCTTGGGCGTGGACAGGAAGATTTGGGAAATGCTCCTTGCAATAGTCAAGGGCTGTTTGCATCAGGTCTCGTCCGTAGCCGTCCTTACGATGTGCCTTTGGCACGACCACACGTCCAAGGTGGGTGGAGTCTTGGTCTGGGATGAGGTGACAATAAGCAACCAGCTCACCAGCCTTGGTCAAGCAAACATGAAGGCTCTTTAAGTCTGTTTCGTCCACTTCTTGCTAGTAGGACTCCTGCTCCACCACAAAAACGGCAGTCCTTAGATAATAAATATCAAATAGTTCTTTGGTCGTCAACTCTTCAAATGGCTTAATGGTCCACATGATTCTGTCCTTCTTTTTCATTTATCTTTAGTATAGCAGATATGAAAATTTATGCAAGATAAAGAGGTTTTCAACGTGCTTGGCGGAATTTTTTTAGCAGGCTTATGAGCTGCTCCTGCTCGTCCTCACTGAGGACAGCAAAAACCTCCTCAATACGGCTGATGTGGGCGGGCAGAGCTTTCTCGATAAGCTCAGTGCCTTTATCTGTCAGACTGATGGTAAAGGCACGCCCATCACAGGAGCTCTTTTGCCGCTTAATCCAGCCGTTTTTCTCCATGTTGTTGAGGACAAGGGTCATATTGCCAGAGGTGGCTAGGATGTTATCCACCAGCTGACCGATAGTCATCTCGCCCTTAGCATAGAGGACATCTAGAACGGAGAACTGTGTCGGCGTCAAGCCAAGACTTCTAAAGGTCTCTGAGGTCTTGCTATCAACCGTCCGAAAAGCTTTTCGCATGACGACCATAGCCTTGACGGCATTATTTTTGAATTTTGGCATAGTGTGTAGATACCCAGTGTGCGGTCAACATCGAAGCGCACGCCGTCAGCGTGATAGCTGCGATATTGATACTAGAGAGTTCTAAGTTGTAGGTAAAGTGTTTGTCTGTGTGCTTATTGTCTGTTTGAATGCTTAATTTCATGTCTTGCCTCCTTAAAAGAAATCATCAAATAGACTGAGCTGGTTATCTTCTGGGAGATTGCCTAGGATACCCATCTCGTCCATCTTGTCAACGAGTGTAGAGGACAGACCGCCTCGTTTTCTGAGTTCCATCTTGGAGAGAAACTCGCCCTCACTTCTGGCTGCGACCAGCTGTTTTGCAACGTTTTCACCCAGTCCATCAAGAGCAACAAAAGGTGGGATAAGAGTATCACCGTCAATGAGAAACTCTGTGGCGTCGCTACGATAGAGGTCCAGCTGACCAAACTTGTAGCCACGCTCCAGCATTTCATTGACCAGCTCCAAGGTGGTAAACAAATCATTTTCAACATTGGACGCTTCGTTGTTGCGTTTCTTTTCCTTGACGTCCTCCATACGGCGCTTCACCGCTTCAAGCCCTGCACTCATGGTCTTGAGCTCAAAAGCTTTAGCCCGAATGGAGAAGTAAGCACAGTAGTAGAAAATCGGATGATGTACCTTGAAGTAAGCCACACGAAGCGCCATCATGACGTAGGCTGCCGCATGGGCTTTGGGAAACATGTACTTAATCTTTCCACAAGACTCGATGTACCAGTCAGGAACGTTGTTTTCCCGCATGGCTGCAATGTAGCCGTTGCGCTCTTCTTCAGAGATCTTGAGCCAGAGCCCTTTACGCACACGTTCCATAATGGTAAATGCCATCTTGGGCTCAAGCCCTGCGTGCATGAGATAAACCATGATGTCGTCACGACAGCCAATCACAGTTGATAAGGTCGCAATGCCGTCTTTAATCAAATCTTGAGCATTGCCAAGCCAGACGTCTGTTCCGTGAGAAAGACCAGATAGCTGCAAAAGCTCCGCAAAGGTGGTTGGGTGGGTCTCATCCACCATGCCACGCACAAAGTTTGTCCCAAACTCTGGGATACCAAGCATACCTGTCGAGGTACCAATCTGCTCTTCTGTTACGCCAAGCACCTCTGTCCCTGAAAAAAGCTTCATGACCTCAGGGTCATCGGCTGGGATAGTCTGCGGGTCAATGCCAGACAAGTCCTGCAATTTACGAATCATGGTCGGGTCATCATGCCCCAGAATATCAAGCTTAAGGACATTCTCATCAATATCGTGGAAGTTAAAGTGGGTCGTCTGCCACTCGGCAGAAAGGTCATCGGCTGGGTACTGCACCGGTGTAAAGTCATAAACATCCATGTAGTTAGGAATAACAACGATTCCTCCTGGGTGCTGACCGGTGCTGCGCTTGACACCAGACGCTCCTAGAGCCAGACGATCCACTTCTGCTTCTGGGTAGAACTTGCTATAGTCACGCTCATAGCCCTTGACAAAACCGTAAGCCGTCCTGTCGGCAACTGTACCAACAGTCCCTGCTCGAAAGGCATACTTTTCACCGAAAATATCACGCACATCCAAGTGCGCATGCGGTTGGTCATCTCCAGAGAAGTTAAGGTCGATATCGGGCACCTTGTCTCCGTCAAAGCCAAGGAAGGTCTCAAAGGGAATGTCCTGTCCATCTTTTTTATAGAGCGTGCCGCATTCTGGGCAGTTTTTATTGGGCAAGTCAAAGCCTGAGCCGACAGAGCCGTCTGTGATAAACTCAGAGTGTCTACAAGACGGGCAGACATAGTGCGGTGGCATAGGATTGACCTCGGTGATACCAATCATGGTCGCAACAAAGCTTGAGCCGACAGACCCACGAGAGCCTACCAGATAACCACGCTCATTGGAGCGCTGCACCAACATCTGCGACGCTAGATAAATCACGGCAAAGCCATTTCCCAAAATAGACGCCAGCTCTTTTTCAATCCGCAGGTCAATAATATCTGGAAGTGGATTGCCGTAAAGCTCAAAGGCACGCTGGTAGGTCATCTCAGCGACCTGCTCCTCAGCCCGTGGGATGAAAGGTGTATAGAGGTCTTTTTTGACCACCTCAACCTCCTCAAAGCGCTCAGCAAAAGCTTGCGTATTAGTCACGACAATCTCATAAGCCAGCTCCTCACCGAGGAAAGAAAAATCATCTAACATCTCATTGGTCGTTCTAAAGTGGGCTTTTGGTAACGGTGCGGGCTTGGCATGCTCACCACGCCCGATATTGCGGTTAATCATTGCCCCTTGACCGAGACTTCTGACGATAATCTCACGGTAAATCTCATCCTCAGGCTCTAGGTAGTGGACATTTCCCGTCGCAAGAACAGGCTTTCCAGCTCGCCTTGCCACCTCAATAACATCACGAATAACCTGATAAATGCCCTCCTCGTCCTTGATCAGCTCACGTGCCACCAAGGGCTGATAAATGACTGGCGGCATGACCTCAATCATGTCATAATAGCGAGCCACCTCAACCGCAGCGTCCACACCTTGCGAGAGAACGGTGTCAAAGACCTCTCCTTCTGAGCAGGCACTGCCGATTAAGAGTCCCTCACGGTACTCATCCAGCACAGGACGTGGAATACGAGCCACTCCTTCAAAATACTTGACATTTGAGAGGCTGACCAGCTTAAAGATATTTTTTAAGCCCGTCTGATTTTGCACATAGATGGTCGCATGCTTGACCCGTGCTTTCTTGTAGGAGTCCTTAGAGACCAGCTTTGTGTTGAGCTCTGCAAGGTCATTAACCCCACGATTTTCTCTGGCTTCCTTGAGGAAGATAAAGAGCAGGCGCCCAGTGGCTTCGGCATCGTAGTTTGCCATGTGGTGGTGCTCCAGCGACACTTGGAAACGCTTGGTCAAAGCTCCTAGACCGTAGCGCTTGTACTCAGGGTAGAGATTTCTAGCAAACTCCAAGGTATCAATCACTGGCTGCGTGATGGTTGGCAGACCTTGTCGTTCATAGTTAGCATTCATAAAGCCAACGTCAAAGGTGGCATTGTGGGCGACAAGAACTGTATCACGGCAAAAGTCTTGAAACTCTTGCAAGACTTGAAGTAAGGGCTTTGCCCCCTTGACGTGATTGTCCGTAATCCCTGTCAGCTCTGTCGTAAAGGCAGACAGAGGGTGTCCAGGGTCGATAAACTCGTCAAACTGCTCGATGATATTGCCCTTGTACATCTTTGAGGCAGCGATTTGGATGAGGTCGTTATTGATCGCAGAGAGTCCTGTCGTCTCCACGTCAAAGACCACATAGGTCGCCTCGTGAAGATCCATGGGCACTTCATTGTAAGCGATAGGCACCATAGCTTCAACGATGTTGGCCTCTAAGCCAAAAATCGCCTTGATACCAGCCTTTTTCGCCTTATGATAGCCGTGCGGAAAGGACTGGACATTGGCATGGTCAGTGATAGCAATAGCTGGATGTCCCCATTTGGCTGCCTTGTCAATCAAGTCCTCAACAGTAGGCAGAGCGTCCATGGTAGACATGTTGGTGTGGGCATGAAACTCCACACGCTTCTTGCCTTCTGGCATCAAGTCCTTGCGCTCATTATGCACAATGGTCTTGACATCTTGAACATTCATGGTCAGAACCTTGGTCCATTGATTGTGCTCGATATTACCACGCACACGCAACCAAGCGCCTTTAGCAATCATATCAAACTTGGCGAGTTCCTCATCGTCCTTTGCCCAACGTTGCATGGCAAAAGAGGAGGTATAGTCGGTCATCTTGAAGCTAATAATATGACGTCCTGTGCGAGTTGTCCTGTGCTCTACATCAAAGACCAGCCCCTCAAAGACAATCCGATTTTCCTCAGTCGTCACCTCAATCATCGGTGTAATGTCTGCTTTGTCAAACTGTGCCTGACGCTTTTGGGCACGTTCTTTGAAATCATAAGCTGGCTTTTGCGCATCATCAGGTGGCATAGAAGCCTCCAATGACTTTTGCGATTCTAACGCTTTTGTGACTTCTTGTGTCGCTTTTTCCATCAACTGCTCACGATTTGTCTCATAAGACATCTGCAGTTCCTTGGTCTTTTCGTCATCCGAAATCAGCTCAAAAGTCAACTCACCAAAGCCAAACAAAGCAAACTGTTTTGTGAGATTTGGGATATGGTTCTTGCGAAAATGGTCGTTATTGACAAAGTCTGGGCAAAAAATCTGAACCTTCTGCCCATCATAATGGATAGACAAACCCGAAAAAGAGCTTCTAAAGTTTGCGCTATCGCAAAGAGAGTGTACAAATGCCTCCTCATAATAAGCCGCTAGTAGCTCATCAGACAGTTCAATATGCCGTGCTGCAATATCAAAAGTCGCTGTGATGTCCGCCTTTTTAAAGGTTGACGTCAAGCGATCATGCAACTCACGATAGATCTCAATAGGCAAAATCCCATCAAAGACAAAGTGAAACTCCCACAGACGTGAGATAGCATGCACTTTGACCTCACGAATATCAGCAGATGAAAAAGCACTTGACTGTCTCATCTCAAGTGGCATCTCTATCTGTTCCATTAGTTGCTTAAATAATTCCGACATGACACTCTCCTTGGTCTTTCTCTCCATTATTTTATCATAAAAGCGAAGCTTTTTCGATGAAAAGACGAAACATGAAAAGAAGCTAGGAACTTTTGTCCTAACTCTTTTAACGATTTGCCCAAGCGGTATCCTCATCTAGGGTGGCTTGGTCAGTATAGCTGCCTCGATAGCTGTTCCAGACTTGACCACTAGCATAACTACCTGTGCCAAGGTCCACCGTATCATAAGCGGTTAAGCCATAGGTTGCGATGATTTGATTGAGCTTTGTAGCGTAGCAGGTATCAGTCGCATAGGTGCCAGTCAGAGAGGCTGTCGCATCAAGATAAGATGAGGTATTGGACTTGTGGACGCCTGCATAGTAATCTGAGTTGAGGACACTTGCATAATCGTAAAGGGACGCCGCATAGCTAGGATAAGCCCGAAAGGCTGCATTGACCTGATAAGTGTTCCCACTGCCATCATCCTCCCAAGTCGTCATGGTCACTTGAGAGCCATTATAACTACCCTTAATGCCAAAAAGGTTGTAATAAGGGCTTTGGGAAAGAGCTGACTCCCCATTACTAGACTCTAAAACAGCTTGCGCAATCAAAACAGACGCATACAAGTCGTATTCTTGCCCAATCTGCCGTGCTGTTGGCGCAATAGCATCAATAAAACTACGTGTGCTAGACACAATCGTCCCTGTCTCTGCCTTTGCTTGTGTGCCACTTGAACTATAAGATTTGACCAAGGCTACACCCACCCCTAAAATAGCCACAGCGCTGACCAGACGTACCACAAATGATTTTCGCATTGAACTTTCCTTCTACCTACTAATACTACTGCCATTATAGCATAGTAAAATAGCACAACTCAAGGATAAAGAAGCTTGTCATCAAAGTGTTAGAGGATTGAGATAAAAAAGTCTCATAACTCAAAATCTCCCAAGAAATGTCTTGGGAGATGGGATTATTAGTCTTTTTTGGTTAAAATTTCAAGGGTTTCAATGAGATTTTCACTGTTGACCTCGATGGTGTCACCTGTGGCTTTTAGCTTGACTTCGACAATGCCTTCAGCAGCTTTCTTACCAACCGTCACACGGATAGGCAGACCAATCAAGTCACTGTCTGAGAATTTTGAGCCGACACGCTCATTACGGTCGTCTGTAAGGACTTCGTAGCCTTGAGCTACCAACTCTGCTTCAATCTCGTCTGTCAATTTCACCGCTTCTTCATCTTTGACATTGACTGTAATCAAGTGAACATCAAATGGTGCTAGCTCTTCTGGAAAGTTAATCCCCCATGAGTAGCGGTAAGCGCCTTTAGGGGTCTTGGTCACAAAGAGACGAGCGTACTGCTCAATGACCGCAGACAAGATACGGCTAACGCCGATACCGTAGCTACCCATGATGATAGGGATAGAGCGACCATTTTCATCCAAAATCGTAGCGCCCATGCTCTCAGAGTAGCGAGTACCGAGCTTAAAGATATGCCCAATCTCAATACCTCGTGCAAACTTGAGGACACCCTTACCGTCTGGTGCAACCTCACCTTCTCTCACCTCACGCACATCCACATACTCGGCTGTGAAGTCACGCTCAGGGTTGACACCTGTCAAATGGTAGCCGTCTTCGTTGGCTCCGACAACGACATTTGCCACATTTTGCACCTTGCGGTCAGCGATGATACGCACATCATCTGCCAAGCCGACAGGACCAAGGGAACCAAAGTTGGCACCAAAGACACGGTTAGCATCCGCTTCTGTCGCTGGCTCGAGGAAGTTGGCTCCGAGATGGTTTTTCAGTTTGATGTCGTTGACTTGGTCATTACCAACAAGTAGCACGACAACCGGCTCACCGTCTGCCATAAAGAGCAGGGTTTTGACGGTTTGCTCTTCCTCAACTTGCAAGAAAGCAGCCACGTCGTCAATGCTCTTGCAGTTTGGTGTTTCCACTTTTACGACATCGTCTTGAGCTTGAACTTTGTTAGACACTTCAAAGGCATTTGTCGCCATCTCAAGGTTGGCAGCGTAGCCTGACTCTGTAGAGTAGGCAATCGTGTCCTCACCAGAGACTAGCCATGACGATAGCTCCGCCTTAATCTCCTCTAGGACATCCTCTGGAATGTCGTGGATAGACGTGATAGACTTGTCAAGCACTAACCAGTGGTTAAGGTCTGTGCGGTCTGGTGTAATCGCCATAAACTCTTGGCTGTCCTTGCCACCCATAGCACCACCATCGCCGATAATGCCACGGAAATCAAGCCCAGCACGGGTAAAGATATTCTCATAAGCTTTACGATAGTCCTCGTAAGTTACATCCAAATCCTCATAGCTTTGGTGGAAGCTATAGCCGTCTTTCATGATGAACTCACGTGTACGCAGCAAACCATTACGTGGACGCTTTTCATCACGGTATTTTGGCTGGATTTGATAGACATTCATCGGCAATTGCTTATAAGACGTGATAGCGTCACGGATAAGGCTGGTAAAGGTCTCCTCATGCGTTGGACCTAGGATAAAGTCTGAACCGTCACGGTTTTTGAGCTTGTAGAGGTCCTCACCATAGGTCTCATAACGCCCTGACTCACGCCAAAGGTCAGCTGTCAAAAGCGCTGGTGCTAGCATTTCAACCGCACCAATCTTTTCAAACTCTTCACGCATGATTGCCTTGAACTTCTCAAGGGTGCGCTGTGCTAATGGCAGGTAAGCGTAAATTCCCGCAGACACTTGACGGACATAACCTGCTCTTAGCATGAGAGCGTGGCTGATGACCTGTGCATCACTTGGCATATCACGAAGGGTTGGAATAAGCATTTTTGATTGTTTCATTGTCTACACTAGTCGCAAAAGCGACTTCCTTTCTTTTTTTCAAAATAGGAACAAGCTAGATTAGCTTGTTCGTTTGATATCTTTCTAGAAAAAGGCACGCATGATGTCATTCCATGTGACAGCTATCATTAGGATAACCATGAAAGCCGCACCTGCTAGAGTGATGTAAGTCTCTGTCTCCTGACGAAGGGGCTTACGTCTGATGGCTTCTAAGATATTGATGACAATCTTACCACCGTCAAGAGCAGGTATCGGAATGAGGTTCATAATCCCAAGGTTGATAGAGAGCATACCAAGGAGCTGCAGGACAGTCTCAAAGCCTGCGCTGGCTGCTTGATTGCTCATCTGATACATAGCAACAGGACCTCCTAGCTTATTGAGGCTAAAGTTTGTAATCAAGCCTCTTAGACTGTTGAGGATGAGAAAGGCACTGTCCCAAGCCTGCTTGAGCCCACCAAAGATTTTATCGGTCAGACTTGTCTTGAGAGCTGGCTGAACACCAATCATATAGGAGCCATTTTGCTTTTTAGGTGTGATGTTGAGGGTCTTTGTTTTATTGTGAGACTTGACAGTGACTGCGATGGTCTGACCTTCTGTGAGTCCATCTGTTGAGCTGTCCACAGCCTCAACCAAGCTCTCCCAGTTGGTGACCTTTTTACTTCCAATTTTTAAAATCTGGTCATTGTCACGCACACCTGCTTGATACATAGCTCCGTCTGAGGTCACACGGAAGTGATTGCTCGAGTAGTCAGATACACCACCAGCGACAAAGGCTAGTAGGACAAAGACAACAGCCCCCAGGATAAAGTTGTTCATGGGACCTGCAAAATTGGTGATGAGACGCCCCCAGACGCTAGCATTTTGATACTGCACATCAAGTGGAGCAATCCTCAGCTCTGTGCCGTCCTCCTCGATGATAGTAGCATCATGGTCGACTGGATAGGTCTTGGTCTCATCCATGACTAGCCCAGTGATGACAAGCTTATCCTCCAAGTCATAGCTTGTGACATTCATCGGCAGGCTATTCATATTGGACGTTTTTTGAGAGAGGTCGATACAAGTCACAATGCCCTCACTATTTAGCGTGAGACTAGCTGGGCTTCCTGTCTTAATCTCGGTTGTATCATCACCCCAACCTGCCATACGCACATAACCACCTAGTGGCAAGATACGTAGCGTGTAGGTCGTTCCGTCTTGACCACGATGGGCAAAAATCTTTGGTCCCATGCCGATAGAAAACTCACGCACTAAGATACCAGATTTTTTAGCAAAATAGAAATGCCCAAACTCGTGTACAATGACGATAATCCCAAAGATGATGATGAAAGTGATAATTCCTAACATAGCATTCCTTTCTTTATAGACTTCCCTTCAAAGACTAGAATAAGCCAAAGAAGTGCATAATCGGAAAGACAAAAATCATGCTATCAAAGCGGTCTAAGATACCGCCGTGCCCAGGAATGAGCTTACCAGAGTCCTTGACACCGTAGCGGCGCTTGATACTGCTCTCCACCAAATCCCCAAACTGCCCAAAGATACTAAAGAGCACCACTAAAAACAGCATGACGATAAAATTGTGTGGAGCGTAGACAGACTTGTCCACCAGCATAAAGACAAAAGCCACCACCACAGCAGACAAGATACCACCTAGACTACCTTCAATCGTTTTATTGGGCGACACAGCAGGTAAAAGCTTGTGCTGACCAAACCTGCGTCCGATAAAGTAAGCACCGCTATCTGTAGCCCAGACGATAAAGAGGGCTAAGAGCACCTTGTCAAAGCCTGCAATACGGGCATTGATGAGGTTTTGAAAACCAATCCCCACATAAAGACTCGCTGCAATCGGAAAAGCTGTCTCCTCAAAAGAGTAGCGACTGCTATTAAGGACAGTGCCTGCCAATATCAAAAGGACAAGGATACTGTAAGCTGAAAAGCTAGCGTCCACTGGCAAAAAGCCTAGGTAGTTGTCCAGTGGCACCGTTAGCACAAAGGCTGCTAACATGGCAAGCACCCCTTCAAATGAAAAAATTTCTAAACGGCGCATTTTGAGCAATTCAGACACTCCAATCATAGCAAGAATACCGATTAAAAGCTGAAACGGCAAACCACCAAAATAGAGAAAAGGTAGAAAAATAGCCAGTGCTATCGCACCCCAGATAATGCGTTCTTTCATAAAATAACTCCTTAAACACCACCAAATCGGCGTTGGCGTTGATTGTATTCTTTGATTGCCTCATAAAGCCCATCTCGTTTGAAATCAGGCCACAAGGTCTTTGTAAAGTAAAATTCACTGTAAGCAGACTGCCAAGGCAAGAAATTGCTAAGACGCAACTCACCGCTTGTTCTGATGATGAGATCGGGATCTCGGTACAGGTAAGGCAGCTCGCTAGTCATAAGGTGACTGGCAATCGTGTTTTCATTGATAGTAGCTGGGTCAAGCTCGCCCTTTTGTACTGCTTGGGCGATTTGCTTGGTCGCCTCAACCAGCTCACTTCGTCCACCGTAGTTGAGGGCGAAGTTAAGCACCAAACCAGAGTTGTGCTTGGTCTTTGCAATAGCTCGGTTCATAGCATCAAGTGTTGCCTCAGGCAAACGCGCAAGCTCGCCAATCACTTGGACACGCACATTGTTTTCATGGAGCTTTGGCACGTATTTATCAAAAAACTCGACAGGGAGATTCATGATAAAAGACACCTCGTCATCTGGTCGTGACCAATTTTCCGTTGAAAAGGCGTAGACTGTGAGCACCTTGACACCAAGGTCAGACGCTGCGATAGTGACATCCTGCAGCGCATCCATACCTGCTTTGTGCCCAAAGACACGTGGTTGTAAGCGTTTTTTAGCCCAACGACCGTTACCATCCATGATGATACCGATGTGGTTGGGAATTTTTTCCAGCGTCGTCGCTGTTTGTTTTTTCTTAAACGTAAACATCATAATCCTTAACCGATCTTTTTAGCTTTGTTCTAAAAAGACAAAATTTCTTATTCCCTTATTTTACCATATTTAGGCACAATATTAAACGTTTTTAGCGTGTTTAGCTGTTTACTTACAAAAAAGAGACTAGAATATCTACAATGTCATTAAGTTAAGACCTAGAATCTAAAATAAGACCACATTTGAAAGCTCATAATTACATCAGACTTTCAAAAGTGGTCTTTTTGTGCATGCCAAATAAAGGTTTTTGTGACCTTTTTTTAAAAAATTATGATACTCTATAGGTGAAGCTTACTACTGATTGATTTCTCAGTCGCCTCTTAAAGGTTCGACCTGGACGGATGATTGACAAATGTCTCTCTATGTAAGTTTTCAACTGAGAAGAAGTGAGCTTGTTTTTTAGAAATTGTTTGCAGGCATAAACAGCATCAGAAAAGCAGATTTGGTAGTTTTCTAAGCTGGACATGGTATCACTAATTTTCATTGTGATCTATCTACAGAAGTTAAACTCTGTAAAACGTGCATAAATTTCCTGAAGAACACCCTCCTTCTTCTTTGCATGAAAATTAACGAGGCCTATACTATATTTTAGGTCCCTAAAACTTGTCTCTATGCCCCATCTACGGGTATAGAGTTTTTTAATATCTTCAAAAGGTAGGTCTGAATTTGTAACGAGGACCTCATAGTTTCCTTCCCCTATAGGAATCTTTAAAATCCGAAAATCTAGTTCATAAAATTGAGGATTACCTCCATAATCGACAGAGTCCGGTAGGAAATCAAATCTAGAGTTATTTGGTACAAATCGGTAATTTTCTGGATTAAGTTTGTAGAGATATTTCATCTTGTTTGTTTGATTCTTAGACAATTTGATGGTCACCTCTTCCTCAATTGGAACATCTGGTAAATGAAATCTAGATGCAAAAGATTTCTTTCCACTCTTAACACGAATAATGTATTTCCATCCTTTTTCCTCGAAATGTGCCATGAGATTGTAGCTTTCATATCCCCTGTCCATTATCACAAGAGCTGTTTCAAAAGGGAGAAACCTCCATCATTTCAATGACTGCCTGCCGCTCATCCGCCTTTCTTTTATCCTGCACTCTTACATCAGTATAAATACCTGTGTTTAAGTCATAAAATGCATTAAGATGAATCAGGTTATACGACTTATTTCCTTCGCCAACTTGAAAAGAAGTCCCCTCATCTTTAGAATTTCTAGGGATATTCACGTCACTACCATCTGCCGCTAGAATAGGGATAGAATCAGGAATAGGAATTTTTGATGTGAATTCTTTAAATATTTTATAGAAAGCAGTGGGTTTAATTTTATAGCGAGCTTGTACAAAAGCAGATTCCGTTACCCAAATATTAGCATCTAACAATTCTTTTGAAAGAGATTTTCCACCCATTCTGAGAACTAAATTTACTACGTTTTCAAGAGATAATTCTCGATTTCGAGTAAAATCTGAAGGTTTAGAGAGCAAACTTCTCCTATCTTGCCCCATCACAGTAGTAATACTATTTCGCAATTGCTTCCTTACTTGATTTGGCATTAAAACCACCTCCTTTAGCCTAAGTATAGCAAAAAAAGGATTTCGAAAGTTCGATTTACGAACTTCCGAAATCCTTAACTTAATGACATTTAGAATATCTAGTCTCTTTTTATGTCATAGCTCTAAAAAGCTTAGTCTTTTGTGTCTACAGCTTCGTCTGTTTTGTCATCATCACTTGACACAGCAGAGTCCGTTGTTTCGATAGCAGGTATGCTTGTTGATTCTTCACTTGCTGTTTCCTTTTTTGAAACGACACGCTTAATCGCTGCAATCTCAAAAGTGAGGTAAACCCCTTCGATGTCAAGAACCATCTTTTGAGCGTCACGATCAACTTCGTCAATTTTACCATAAAGCCCACCGATAGTGACAACTTCATCACCTGGTTGGATAGCGTTTAATTGTTCTTGACGTTGTTGTGCTTGCTTTTTCTGGCTACGTTGCATGAACCAAATCATAGCCACCATCAGCACAATCATAATTATTGCTGGCATAATGTCTCCTCTAATCTGTCATTTACTAAAAAACGAACCTTCGTTTTCTAAGAGCCATTATACTATATCAAAATTCTTGGCTTCTAGCAAGTTCTAACAGCTATTCGCCGATAAAATCTTTGATTGCTTCTGGGCTAAGTGATGAGTCACACACCACACGCACCTCACCAGCTTTAGCCACTAAAAGAGCTGGCACTGTTGGGATAGTGTTGGCGTCACGAAAAGCAGCAATAGCATTAGCATCCTCGATGTTATCGCTCTCTAGGTAGCTGACCTTAGCGCCTGTTTCACTGATAACTTGGGCAAGTTTTGGAGCAAAGAGTTGGCAGTATGGACAAGTTGGACGCCCGATAAAGGCAATCACGTCCTCACCTTTTGTGAATGCTCCTTCTAAGTCAGCAATGCGCACTTCTGTCATCTGTTTAATAGCTTCATCAAATGTCATAGTTGTTCTCCTTTGGTTTTTAGTGCTTTCATGATACCTTTTTTAGCCTAAAAAGGCAACTAATCGCTACGCAAAGAGAGTGAGACAAAAATCGGTAATTTCGTAGAAATTCGATACAAAGTTTAGACACTTACTTCGTAAGTGCTATTTCCCGATTAAAAAGGTTTCCCCGAACCTTTTTAACACCTCCGCACAAGTTGAATAGGGCTATAAAAGTTGATTTATCAACGTATTAGAGCCCACTCAACCACTGCGTCTGGAACATAGGGCTCATAAAATATAGGAGCTAAAAACGACAAACTGCACCCCAAGCATAAGACTAGTATGTCTAACTTTTGAGCTGCAGTTCACTCTTATCCCAACTTCTTTTAATCAGTCTTCATAGCCATTTGGGTGGCTAGAGTGCCATGCCCAAGCGGTTTCGATGATTTTGTCAATGTCGTCAAAAACAGGTTTCCAGCCAAGGACTTCTCTTGCTTTTTGAGAAGAAGCAACGAGGGTATCTGGGTCGCCAGGGCGACGCTCTGCGATTTCCATAGGAATAGCGGCTCCTGTCACACGGCGAGCTGCCTCAACGATTTGGAGATTTGAAAATCCAGTCGATGAGCCAAGGTTGAAGGCTGTTGATGGCTTACCAGCTCTTAGATAGTCGACAGCAAGAAGGTGAGCGTCAGCAAGGTCAAATGGGTGCACGTAGTCACGGACATTTGTCCCGTCTGGTGTCTGATAGTCATCGCCAAAAATCATGAGCTTCTCACGCTTGCCTTGCGCCACCTGTAAAACGATAGGAAGTAAGTGCGTCTCTGGCCCGTGATCCTCACCGATAGAACCGGCTGGCTTAGCTCCTGCTACGTTAAAGTAGCGCAGCGCTACAAACTTGATACCGTAGGCTTGGTCTGTCCATTTCATGATGGTTTCCATCATGAGCTTGCTCTCACCGTAAGGGTTGATTGGTTTTTGCGGAGCCGTCTCAGGGACTGGAACCTCCTCTGGGATACCATAAGTTGCTGCAGTTGATGAAAAGACAATCTTTTTCACATCAAACTCATGCATGACCTCAAGCAGGCTAATCATACCGGCTGTGTTATTGTCAAAGTACTTGAGCGGCTCAGCGACAGACTCAGCGACAAGTGAAAAAGCAGCAAAGTGGATAATAGCATCAATCTCTGGATTTTCGCTAAAGACCTTGCGCATAAAGTCCTTATCAGCGATATCTCCCTCGTAAAAACGTGCCTTTTCGTGAACAGCCTGTCTGTGACCAGTCACAAGGTTGTCAACGACAACCACCTCTTCATCTCCCTTTTCAATCAAACGATCCACCATGTGTGAGCCGATGTAGCCCGCACCACCTAAGACTAAAATTGCCATAAGCATCCCTTGCGCTACCTGTAGCGCTTATCCTTTCTATCTTTCAACCCTTATTCTAAGCCTAAGCTATCAATAAAACGCAGCAAAGCTTTTTGCCCTTTAGTATCACGCTTATAGACACCTGCATCCTCAAGCACACGAGCAAAAACCAAACCAACAGCTTCATGGACAAGCTCTACTACCTCATCTCTTGTCACATCAGGGTGAGTTTCTTTGATGGCTTTTGCCCACTCTCTATGGTAGGCTGCCATCTGGTGGGGTTCATCCAAGAGATACTTTTCCACCTCTTCTAGCTCTTCTTTGAGACGGGGCGGCAATATGGCTAAGCCCATGACCTCAATCAGTCCGATATTTTCCTTTTTGATGTGCTGAACATCTGGATGTGGGTGGTAGATACCGTCTGGGTATTGCTCTGACGTTTGGTTATCACGCAGCACCAAGTCCAGCTCAAAAACATCTCCTTTTTTTCTAGCAATGGGTGTTACTGTATGATGAGATTCACCATGTGACCTAGCTAAAACGCCAACGCTCTTATCTGAGTAAGATTGCCACGCTAAAAAAATCTTGGTTGCTAAGGAGATAATTTCCTTTTTTTGTCGACTTTTAAGACGAATAACGGTCATAGGCCATTTTACTACACCCGCCTCTACCTTGTCAAATCCCTTCACAACAAAAGAGTGCTCTATCTCTGCCTTTTCCATAGGAAAGGTGTGGCGCCCGCCCTGATAATGCTCGTGTGTCAAAATCGAGCCACCGACAATAGGCAAATCTGCATTGCTTCCTGCAAAATAATCAGGAAAACGCTCGACAATTGCTAGCAAACGCTCAAAAGTCACTTGACTAATCTGCATTGGTGTGTGTTTGCCGCAGAGAAAAATCGCATGCTCATTAAAGTAAGCGTAAGGAGAATACTGAAAGCCCCAAGTCTCTCCCTCTAGGTCAAAACGAATAATGCGATGATTAGCTCTAGCTGGGTGATTGATTCTTCCTTGATAGCCTTCGTTTTCCATGCAGAGCTGACATTTAGGATAGTCTGATTGGGGGAGTTCTCTAGCTTTAGCGATTGCCTTAGGATCTTTTTCAGGTTTTGAGAGATTGATGGTAATCTCTAAGTCTCCATAGGCTGTTTTTGTGCTATAGGCGATATTTTTAGCGATTGCCTTTGTTTTGATATAGTCATTACGCTTGCTAAGTTGATAGAAGTCTGCGATTGCTTGTTTTGGGGAGTCTCCATAGGTCTTCCAAAAGTCATGATTGACTTGGCTCGGACAAGGGGTGATAAAGTCCATAAGAGTAGTCCCTAGACAGTCCTGCTCAGCAAAACTGTCACCTACCTTACCATTGTGATAAGCAACGGCTACTAGCTGTTCTTTGAGGACAATCAACTCACCACTTTTTGCTTCTGCCGTCACACCCTCTTCACCTACCAAAGACATAATACGATTATTTAGATAGATACGGTCTAGCTCATCAAAACGACTATTTGCAATGACTTGGTCTACAAAAGCTTGTAAAACAGTTTTCATCTAATCACCTCTATTTATGAGACAAAACTTTAGAGCCACTTGCGATTTCAGCGACATAGAAGTCTGGAGCGTAGCCGACAACCTCAACGTAGCGCTTGCCAACTGCTGTTTTAAAGTCTTCTACCTTATCTTTTTCAACGATGGCAATACCACAACCTCCAAAGCCTGCACCGGTCATACGAGCACCGAGGACACCTTCTTGCTGCCAAGCCGTATGCACCAAGGTATCAAGCTCAAGTCCTGTCACCTCATAATCATGCTCTAAAGACACATGTGAAGCATTCATCAAGCGACCAAACCGCTCGAGATTGCCAGCTTCTAAAGCCTTGCGTGCCTCAAGCGTGCGCTGATTTTCAGAGACAGCGTGACGGGCACGTTTGATACGGTTTTCCTCCTTAATCAAATAGCTGTACTCATCAAAAGTCTCAAGGTCCAAGTCACCTAAAGTCTTAATCGCAAGTTTGGTTTGCAACTCACCTAGAGCTGTTTCGCATTCACTTCGACGCTCATTGTACTTGGAGTCCGCCAGCTCACGGCGTTTATTGGTATTCATGATGACAATAATATTATCACCCAAATCAAGGGGAACAAGGTCATAGTCTAGGGTGTTGGTATCCAGATAGATGGCTTTATTATCAGCTCCCATACCGATGGCAAATTGATCCATAATACCAGAATTGACACCGATAAAGTCATTTTCCGTTTGCTTGCCAATCTTGACCAAATCAAGACGAGTCACCTCAAGGTCAAACAGCTCCTCAGCTATGATACCAATCAAAAGCTCCAAAGAAGCAGAGGACGACAAGCCTGAGCCGTTAGGGATATTGCCATAAATAAAGACATCCATACCACTGTCAATCTTATGCCCAGCTTCCTGCAAAAACTTCAAGACGCCTTTGGCGTAATTGGTCCAGCTATCTGCCTTATCAAAGGTCAAATGGTCTAGTGACACCTCAATGATACCAGCCTCCTCAAAGTTGGCTGAGTAAAAGCGTAGCGTTCTATCAGAACGCTTTTTAGCAGCGCCATAAGTCCCTAGGGTAATAGCTGCTGGAAAGACATGTCCGCCGTTATAGTCTGTGTGTTCGCCAATGAGATTGATACGCCCTGGCGAGAAAAAGAGAGCGTCGGCTTCTTCACCAAAAGTCGTATAAAAAGCGTGTTTTAACTCTTCTGTTTTCATTCTGGTCACCTCTACTTTCTAAAATGAAAGCCCTTTATTTGTTTCTTCACTTGTATTGTATACCTTCAGTTAGTAAAAGTCAATTTTATTTTAGTAAAACTTTAGTAAACTTTTCTTGCTTTCTCTATTATGAGCATGCTATAATAGTAGAGACTAAGTAGAAAAGAGAATATGATGGTAACCTTAAAAGATATTGCAATGCGTGTTGGTGTCTCACCTGCCACCGTCTCACGTGTTCTTAACCAAGACAAGACCTTATCTGTCAGTCAACAAACCAGGCAAAATATCCTACAAGCAACAAAGGAGCTTGGCTACACCAAGCACCGCAAGGTACAAAACGACTCCCCAGCTACACTTAAAATCGCTCTTGTACAGTGGTACAGCAAACAAGAAGAACTCAATGACCTTTACTACTATGCCATTCGTCTGGGTCTTGAGAAGCGAGCACAGGAGATGCAACACCAGCTGCTCCGCTACTTTCACAATGATTTTTCAGAGATTCCTGATGATATTGACGGTATTATCGCTATTGGCAAGTTCAGTCGTGAGCAGATTAGAGAGCTTGAAACTTTTACCAAGCAACTCGTCTTTATTGATAGTGATACCTTGTCTCTTGGCTATTCCTGTGTGACCTCTGACTTTGATAATGGTGTGCGTCAAGCTATTGATTGTCTGCTGACACACTCTAAGACCATTGGCATGATAGCTGGAAAAGAGATGACAACCGACCAAGAAGAGCTTGTCCCTGACCCTAGACTAGCTACCTTTGAGCGCTATACTAAGGAAAAAGGCTGCTACAATCCTGAAGCGATTTTCACTGGCGAATTTTCCAGCCAAGCAGGCTACACGCTGATGACACAAGCTATCACAAGTTTAGGCGACAAATTGCCAAAGGCGTTTTTTATCGCTAACGATACGCTGGCTGTCGGCAGCCTCAGAGCATTGCAAGAGCACAAGCTCTCTGTTCCAGATGATGTTGAGCTCATCTCCTTTAACGATACTAGTCTCACACAGCAGGTCTTTCCAACGCTCTCAAGCGTGCGGGTTCACACGGAAAAAATGGGCGCTTGTGCCCTTGATATCCTATGCAAACAAATCCACGAAAACGATGACATCTCTAGCATGACAAGACTTTCCACGAGACTAATCAAACGTGGCAGCACACTTTGAAAAAAGATATCGCTTTTTTGTTTACTTTCCTTGCAAAAGGGATTATAATAGTAGTGTTTTGTTTATCATAAATTTCTCATTCATTTAGGAGGTATTCATGGTTCGTCGTTATGCGCCAGGAATCGGCGTTTGCCTTTTAATCTCAGTCGTTGCTTGGATTTTGGGAAATTATTTCCCAGTTATCGGTGCCCCTGTTTTTGGTTTATTGATGGGGATTGCCATTGGTATGGGCTACACTAACCGAGACAAAACGGCTGAAGGAATTGCCTTTACGTCTAAATATCTACTGCAAACAGCAGTTGTCTTTTTAGGGTTTGGGCTAAACATGACACAGGTTTTGCGTGTAGGAGCGCAATCTCTACCTATCATCATCGTGACCATCAGCGTTGCTTTGATTGTGGCTTATCTCTTAGCCAAAGCTTTTAAACTGCCATCTGATAGTGCGACTCTTATTGGAGTGGGGTCTTCTATCTGTGGAGGCTCTGCCATTGCTGCGACGGCTCCTGTTATCGAAGCAAGTGATGATGATGTAGCGACTTCGATTTCGGTTATTTTCTTTTTCAACCTTATCGCAGCGCTGGTCTTTCCTAGCCTTGGTGAGTGGCTAGGGCTTAGCAATCACGGTTTTGCCATTTTCTCAGGAACAGCGGTTAATGACACCTCATCTGTAACGGCAACTTCTGCTGCTTGGGACGTTATCCACAACAGTAACACCCTAGCCGAAGCCACTATCGTGAAACTGACACGAACACTGGCGATTATTCCTATCACCCTTGCCCTATCGACTTATCGCTACTACAAAATCAACAAAGGACAAGGTGGCAGCCAAACCTTTAAACTCTCTAAGGTCTTTCCAACCTTTATCATCTATTTCATCGTCGCTTCATTGATTACGACCTTGTTTAGTAGCATGAACTGGGATATGAGCATTTTCCACTATTTGCAATTGCTTTCTAAATTCTTCATCGTGATGGCAATGACAGCTATCGGGCTAAACACCCACATCGTCAAGCTCATCAAAACTGGTGGCTCTGCTATCGGACTTGGTGCTTGTTGCTGGGTTGCCGTCAGTGTAGCTAGTCTCATCATGCAGTACTTTATGGGGATTTGGTAAGAGACAATCATCCGAACGATTCGGATGATTTTTTTATAACTCACTCCACTAAAAACTTTCAGAAAAGCTTTATAAATCACTATAAATCACTTGACTTCTTTTGCGAAAGCGCTATACTAGTTTGGAGAATTAGAAGGAGGATGCTATTTGATGAAGCATTGGTGGCAAAAAGCGACAATTTACCAGATTTACCCTAAGAGTTTTAAGGACAGTAATGGCGATGGTATCGGTGATTTACGAGGGATTATCCAAAAGCTGGATTACCTAGAGGAGCTGGGTATTTCTGCTATTTGGCTATCACCCGTTTACCAGAGCCCTATGGATGACAATGGCTATGACATTTCCGATTATGAGAAGATTGCCGAGTGCTTTGGGGATATGAGTGATATGGATGAGCTGCTTCTAGAGGCAAAGCGCCGTGGTATTCGTATCATCATGGACTTGGTAGTCAACCACACCTCTGATGAGCATGCTTGGTTTGTCACAGCCAAGGAAAATCCAAACAGCCCTGAGCGTGATTTTTACATCTGGCGTGACCAGCCCAATGACCTCGAATCCCTCTTTGGTGGCTCTGCTTGGCAATACGATGAAAAGTCCCAGCAGTACTATCTCCACCTCTTTAGCAAGAAACAGCCTGACCTCAACTGGGAAAATCCTGACCTGCGCCAAAAGGTCTACGACATGATGAATTTTTGGATTGACAAGGGTATCGGTGGCTTTCGCATGGACGTTATTGACATGATCGGCAAAGTCCCAGATAAGGGTATCACGACAAATGGACCTAAGCTCCATGACTACCTGAAGGAAATGCACCAAGCAACCCTAAAAGACAAGGATTTATTGACCGTTGGGGAGACTTGGGGAGCGACACCTGCTATTGCCAAAGCCTACTCAAACCCAGACAACCACGAGCTTTCCATGGTCTTTCAGTTTGAGCATATCGGATTGCAGCACCTTGACAACCACCCCAAGTGGGACTTTACTAGCCTAGATGTGCCACGGCTCAAGGCTATCTTTAGCAAGTGGCAGATTGAGCTTGACCCTACCGAGGGCTGGAACTCTCTTTTTTGGAACAATCACGACCTGCCTCGTGTCCTCTCCATCTGGGGGAATGAGACAACCTATCGTGACAAATCCGGCAAAGCCTTTGCCATTCTATTGCACCTCTTGCGTGGGACACCTTACATCTATCAAGGCGAAGAAATCGGCATGCTCAACTATCCTTTCAAGGCTGACTTTTCTGAGATAGAGGACATCGAATCTCGCAACTTCATCGCTGAAGCCAAACAAGCTGGCAAGTCAGAAGAGTCTATCATCAAGAGCATTCGCAAAATTAGCCGTGACAATGCCAGAACGCCCATGCAGTGGGATGATAGCCCGCAAGCATGCTTTTCAACTGCTAAACCTTGGCTACCTGTCAATCCTAACTACCAGACCATCAACGTCGCTAAAGCCCTAGCTGACAAAAACAGTCTCTTCTACACCTACCAAGCCCTTATCAAGCTCCGCAAGGAGGAGGATTGGCTGGTGGACGCTGACTATGAACTGCTCGAGACGAGTAGCAAGGTCTTTGCCTACCTCAGAAAATCGGCTGATAAGACTTACCTCGTCCTTGTCAATCTCTCCGATGAGACGCAAAGCTTTACTAGCAACTACACGATAAAAGACACCATCATCACAAATACCCAGACCCCACAAACACTTGAAACACTCACCCTAGAACCTTGGGATGCCTTTTGTCTTGAGGTGGACTAAAAAATCAAAAACCACTCTTATGACACTGCATATTATCTAGATGTCTAAGAGTGGTTTTTCTTATGTGGTCCGTTCATACGCAAACATAATGGTGTATGTCTTGGTTTCATCAGGACGGATGATAATATCACCAAAATCCGCATGATTAGGCGTATCTGGCGGATATTGTGCTTCAAGAGCCACAGCTCCATAGGCTCTGGTAGATTTTCCCTTATCACGCATAGGATAGACACCTTCCTCTACACTTCCCATCGTGTAGACCACAAGAGCTGTGCGGTCAGAGTAGAGCTTGATTGTGTGACCACTCTCTTTGTCAGCTAGAGTCGCTACAGGAGTCGTAAGTGTCGGCTGAACGATAAAGGTATCGTCTAAACCGCCTGTTTGCTGGATAACTTGTCCAAGGTTTCGTACTTGTCGCAAATCATAGTCTGTATGCTCTACAGCACACAAGTCACCTGTTGGCACAAGGTCTTCTCGAGTTTTTAGATAATGGTGACTGGCTATACTAAGCTCATGCGTCAGCAAGTCTTGCCTAGAACCAAGATTAAAGTACACATGATTCGTTGGATTGAAAAGCGTAGGTGCTGTCACATCTTTTGCGGTATAAGCGATACTCAAGCGGTTATTGTCATCAAGCGAAAAGCATGCCTCCACCGTCATGTCCCCTGGAAAGCCATCAATAGATTCACGTGCCCGATAGGTCATAATGACCTCAACCTTATTCTCACTTTCTCTGGTCTCATAATCCCAGATGTGCTTGTGAAATCCCTCAAAACCACCGTGCAAGCAGTTTCCCTGTTCGTTTTGCGGAAGCTGTCTTTTTTGACCATCCAAAGTGACCTGTCCTTTGTCAATCCGACCTGCTACACGACCGATAGACTGCCCAGCGCAAAGTGTATTTTTGAGATAGTCGCTTGGCTTGTCAAAACCGATGAGGAGATTTTGCTTGTCGCCATTCTCACTTGGCACGTAAAAGGCTTGCCAAGTCGCTCCTAAAGTCAGAAAATCGGCTTCAATACCATTGTTATTGGTCAATTTTATCTGTGTAATAGCTTTTTCTTCTATCATTTCAACAACCTGAGTCTCTATTGTCATATCGTCTCCTTACTAAAACCAAAAGGTTACCTCTAAGTCATAATGTTCTTGTCCTAGCTGATAGCGCTCTAGCAATTCTGGGCCACAGCTATGAGAGCCAATGCCAGCCTGCGCAACATCCAGATAAAGATAAGTCGCTTGACTGTCTCTCAAAAGGTCCATATGGCTACATCTCGTCAATTCCTCTAGACTATAGGGACTAGCATTAAAAGATATCGCCCGCTGTGTCACAACACTTAAAGCCAAGTCCCGACTCTTCAATCGTGCAGCATAAACCTGACAACGATTGCCAGACTCCTGAGGATAAATGTAGGCTTCTCTCATCTCAGAGACTCTTGTCTCAAAACGCCCAAAGTAACTCGCCTGACGCTTATCGCTATAATTTTCTTTAGGACCATTGCCCATGTAAGAAAGCCGTGTCAGCTCTTTTGGAAGGACTAGCTGCAAGCCTAGTCTTGGTAGACTAGGAAAGACCTTGTCTTTGATAAAATGCGCACTCAAGCTTATAGCACCATTAGAGCGAAAAGTCCACGTGAGTTGTGCTCTCAATACAGGCTGCACTCCAGCGGCTGCTAGACTGATAGAGGTCTCAAGAACTATGCTATCTAACGTTTTCAAAAGACTGGTCTCGTAGGCACGTGAGCGTACTCGGTCGTAACCTGCAGCCTTCCAAAGTGACAGGAGCTTACTATCATTGTCGGTTGGCGCACGCCAAATGACAAGCTGCATAGGCTCGTTCAAATAGGCTGTATCTCCAAGCTTAGCCTGTGAGAGAAAGCCAGTTCTCTTATCAAAAGTGACACTCATCTCACCACGCTTTAGCTCAATCCTTGCGGCGTACTCTATAGCCTGCCAAAATTGAGACTTGCTTTCTTTTTTGAAAGAAGATAAGTCAGGTGTCACTTCTCGTAGGCAGATACTTTTCACACCAGCCTCCTCACCACGCCAAATAAAGTGCACACGCAGGTCAACACGCCCATGATACTCTTGCCAATTGGTAAACGGAGAGAACAGTTTCAGCTCACTACGTGCTGGCATATCCACAATAGATTCATTGTGCTCCTTGACGACCTCGCCATTCACCACCAGCTGATAAAGCAAGCGAAGGTCACTTTTTGTTGCCGTGAAAAAGTAGGTATTTTTCAAAAGCAAAGTGCCATCTGCTAGCTTATCTATTTTAAAAGGACAGTGTACTTGCTTAAACAGCGCAAGACTGGTATGAGGGAGTCTATCTGGTGACACCAAGCCGTCCACGCAAAAATGCCCATCGTGTACCTCTTCACCTGAGTCGCCACCGTAGCGAAAGACCTGCTTTCCCTCTTTTTCAAGGACAAAGGCATGGTCGCACCACTCCCAGACAAAACCACCTAGAAAGTTAGGATAAGCTTGCATGAGCATATCATAGTCAAAAAGGTCACCGCAGCTATTGCCCATCGCATGGGAATACTCGCATAATAGAAAAGGCTTGTCACGCTTTTGCAAATAATGCAACTCAATATCCTCTAAACTCGCATACATGCGAGAATGAACATCAAGTAAACTGCCATCAGCTGTGCTGTCCGCATGAAATTCCCCTTCATAATGCCGCAAGCGACTAGCATCTAGCGCCTTCACCAAACGCAGCCCTTCCTCGAAATTAGTACCAAAACCTGACTCATTGCCAAGCGACCAAGAAAAGATAGAGGACATATTGACAAGCGGCACAATGCTACTCTCTAGTCTATCAAGGATAGGTGCTAAAAAACGGCTGTCATTAGCAAGCTGATTGTAATTATCATAACCACCAAGTCCATAGAGGCTGACGATACCGTGCATCTCAATATCTGCTTCACTCATGACATAAAAACCGAGTTCATCACAGAGCTGATAAAACTCTGGTGATTTGGGGTAGTGAGACGTTCTGATGGCATTGATGTGATGTTTTTTCATCATGAGCAGGTCCTTTTTCTGCTCCTCCAAGGTCATACAAGGTCCAGATAGAGGGTTGCTATCATGGTGGTTAACGCCGTAGAGTTTGATAGGTGCTTGATTGAGGTAAAAAACACCGTCTGTGATGGTCAGCTCACGAAAGCCTATGCGCTCGCACACCCATTCATCTCTAAAGCGTAAAAGTAGAGTATAGAGCTTTGGGCACTCAGCCGACCAGAGCGAGATAGAGGTGAGTTCAATCTGCGTGAGGTCATCTCCTTTTGCGACCAGCTCACCAGACGGAGCGTAGCAGAGATAAGGAACAGCTGACTCCCAATTGTCAAGTTCAAAGGAAAGAAGAGCGGTCTTTGCCTTGCTGTCTGTCGTTTGATGGAGTTGATATTGATAAAAGCTGCCTTTGTCACGCTTTAACAGATAAACATCTCGGAAAATCCCGCTGACACGAAACTTATCCTGTGCTTCTAAGTAAGTGCCATCACACCACTTTAAAACCAAGACACGAAGCATATTTTCTCCATCATAGAGGTAAGGTGTGATGTCAAACTCTGATAGGCTATGAGAAATCTGACTGTAGCCGACAAACTGGCTATTAACCCAAAGGTAAAAACAACTATCCACCCCCTCAAAAGTCAAATGATAGTCAAAACGAGTCCTATCCTCACTAGAAACCTTAAAGTTCCGTTGATAAAGCGCACAAGGATTGTCACAAGGAACGTAAGGCACATCAAAAGGAATAGCAAAGCGTTCATTGAGATAAGCAAGCTGGTCATAACCATTGTACTGCCAAACTGACGGCACCCAAATAGTCTCTGACAAACTAGCACTCAGCTGAGCGATATCCTTATCCATAATCTCTGCGAAAGAAGGAAAATAAGCAAACTGCCAGTTACCATTTAGACTAACAAAGCGATTGGACTCTTGCCGCAAGCACGCTCGCCTAGCGCTTTCTTGGTCAGAATAAGGAATATAATAATTACGTCTAGGAAGGGTATGGACATGAAACTGTGTCATATCCTCGTGAAAAACTCTGTCTAATAGCATAGCCACCTCCTATTTTGATGCGCCAAGCATTCCTGCAACAAAATATTTTTGCAAAAGAAAGAAGATGAGTAAGGTTGGCAAAGTCGCAAGAAGCACCGCTGTCATAATCAGCCCAAAATCAGGCGAATAGCTCGAGCTGAGATTAGAAATCAACAAAGGAACAGTCTGCTTTTCTGGAGTTTGTACGACAATCAAAGGCCAGAGATAGTTATTCCAGCTATTCATAAAGGTGATAATCCCTGCTGCAGCGTAGGTTGTCTTCATGGTCGGCATATAAATCCTAAAGAAACAGCCAATGTCAGATAGACCATCGATTTTCCCAGCTTCTAGGAGTTCACGAGGAAACATCTTAGTGTTTTGTCTGAAGTAGAAAACGAGAAAAGCTGTTGAGAGATAAGGCAGATAGATAGAGGCATAAGAGTCAATACCAATGACATCACTCACCTGTGACAACTGCCCAAACAGACGAAACAAAGGAATCATAATCGCCGCAAAGGGAATCATCATAGACAGCAAGAGCGTGTTAAAAATCATGTCCGTCCATTTATTCCGATAAATCTCAAAACCATAGCCAGCAGCAGAGCCGACAAGGAGCGCTAAGCTGGTTTGAATCAGAGTGATAATACTAGAGTTAGCAATAGCCTTTAGCATGTCTGTCCTCTCAAACAAATGGCTGAGATTTTCCAGAAAATGACTGCCAAAAAGCAAACGCCCATTGGTCACATCTATGCTGGTGTTGGTCGTGCTGACAAGCAGGAAATAAAAGGGAAAGGCAAACACAATTGACATCATGATGAGAAATAGATAGGAGAGAAGATGAGAGCGTTTCATTTTTTACCTCCAATTTTTGACTGAATGCCTGAAAAGAGAACAACCAACACAACGATGACATAAGAAATCGCTGCTGCATAACCAAAGTCTGGCGTGTACTTAAAGCTGATATTGTAGATGTATTGGGAGATAGTTATGGTCGCATTTCCAGGACCTCCGCCTGTGATATTCATCGGTTCTGCAAAGAGTTGAAGGGTACCAATCGTAGACGTCACAGAGGTAAAGAGAATCACAGGTTTTAAAAGAGGAACTGTAATGTGGAAAAATTTCTGACGGGCACTTGCTCCATCGACATCTGCTGCTTCGTAGATTTCAGGGTCAATATTTTGCAGAGCGGACAAGAAGAAAATCATATTGTAGCCTGTCCAGCGCCAAGTAATGGCAATAATAATCAACACTTTTGCCCAAAACGGATCTGATAACCACAAAATAGGCTCACCAATCACATGAAGACCCATCAACATCTTGTTAATAATTCCTTCGTTACTAAAAAGGTATTTAAAAACGATAGAATAAGCAACAAGCGAGGTCACGCTTGGGAGAAAGACAAGTGTTCTAAAGATACCTTTGAATTTCAGCGTTTTTTGGTTGAGAACAACAGAGAAAAAGATAGCAAGTAGCACCATGACAGGCACTTGAACAATCAGAAACAAAAGGGTATTGCCAAGAGAAGCTAAAAAGACAGGATCACTTAGCAGGCGCTTATAGTTATCAAAACCCACAAACTGCAACTGATTACCAGGTCCTGAGGTTAGCGACATGATAAAGGTCTGCACCATCGGGTAAAAATAGAAAATGCTAATCAAAAGGGTGGGAATTGTGATAAACCCCAGAGCTACTAATCGTTTTTTCAGACGTACCATATCGGTCTCCTCACTCATCTCATAAAGGATGAAAGCATCCGCCTCCACCCTTATCTTTATTTATTCACTTGTGTTTCTGCTTGCTTTTGCGCAGAAGCTAATACAGTATCCAAGTCCTTGCCTGAAATGTAATCTTGCAAGCTAGAAACAACGATATCTTCTAGTGCATAGGTGTCTTTGCCGTAGTTGACAGCTGGAATTTTTTCAGACCAAGTCGCAAAGTCTTGATAGATTTTTTGGTTGCCAAAGTATTCGACCTCGCCATCGTAAGCACCTGATTTGGCAACGGGTTTGTAAGTACCAAGTGCTCCTGCTTCTTTGAGAATTTTCTTGTAAAAGTCAACATTTGACCCAAAGGTTTTGGCTAGAAAATCAGCTGCTGCTTCCTTGCCATCAATATTAAGCACGTAAAGGGAAGCTCCACCAAGGTTTGAAGCGTTGACAGACTTGTCTAGGTCTTGGCGTGGCCAAGGAACAACTGCCCACTTGCCTGACTGGCTCGTCTCAGCTGTGATGGATGGTGTTATCCAGTTGCCTGAAGGTACTGTCGCAACAACACCTGTATTAAAGGCTTTTAGCATTTCGCTCCAGTTATTGTGGATATTAACAAGACCCGCATCACGTAAAGACTTGATTTGCTTGAAGGCTGCTTTTAGCGCTTCATTGTCTTTTAGATATGGGGTCTTGCCGTCAGACTTGGTGTACCAAGTACCGCTGGACTGCAACATCCCTCGAATGAGTGTTCCTGAGTTTAAATCAGAAGACAACAGCCTGGTACCTGTCTTATCCAAAATATCCTTACCAACCGTCTGCAATTGAGACCAAGTGATATTGGTGACATCCTCTAGGCTGTGACCTGCTTGCTCCAGCAAATCCTTACGAACATAAAGTCCTGTTGCCCCAGAATCAAACGGAATGGCATAATTGACCTTACCAACTGTGGTGGCTTTAATCTTGTAGCTGTCAAAATCACTGGCTTTAAAGAAATCCGTCAATGGAAAGAAACTATCAGGATAGGCTTCTAAAAAACTCTTGGCACGATAGTCCTCAATGAGAACGATATTTGGAAGCCCTTTAGTCACACCTGAACTCAGTGCGGTATTGAGCTTTTGGACAATATCATCTTGAGCGTTTTCTGTGATTTTGAGTTTTATTTTATTGGGATTCTCCTTTTCATAGACATCACGTGCCACTTCTAGAGCTTTGATGTTAAAGTTTGGATCCCAAGCCCAAGCTGTCAGCTCTGTTTTCCCTGAGGAACTTTTAGACTGACTTGAGCAAGCACCAAGAACAACTCCTAAAGCTAGCAAACTAGCTAGTAGACAAACAATCTTAATCCTACGCATAAACTCCTCCTTCGTTTTACCATCCTAACGATGTAGCCATTTTTTAGACTGCGACCAAGAGATAACTCCTGATAGTAATAGCATGGTGATGAGCGTTCCCTCACGCACAACAAGCGCTTGATGACCGAACAAGCTAATCGCAAGAGACCCTAGCACACAAAAGACATCAATGCTGTAGCGCAGCTGCACAAATCTAAAGCGCTTCCATTTATCTGCGACAAGCTGACAAAAATGTTCAATCGGAAACTCCAGTATGTGATAAGCCAATACTCGCCCTAAGCCGATTCCTGTGACCATTATCCCAAGAAGCAAACAAAGACATTGCTCCACATAGCTTGAGAGTACGATTGGAGATAAGACTTGATAGTAAAAGAAATCAATAACCTTACCTTGACAGATTAGAGCAAGAGCGATAACTAGGTAATGCTTAACACCTCGCTTGTCATCAAGAAACAGACAAAGAAGTAAGAAGATGAGGTTGAGCACCATAGTGACCATACCGACACTTACGTCTAAGCCCTCTGAAGCTGCTACACTGAGTGAGAGAAAACTGCCAACTCCCATATTGGCTTTGATACTTAGCGCATTGCCAAACGATGCTAAAAAGTAAAAGCACAGCGATAAAAAGGTCGATCTAATCATACACCTCCTCCCCAAGGTAGGCTTACTCTTATTATAGCATGAAAGCGTTTTATTTTTTCTTTTTATAATGTAAAGCCAGCGTAATTTTTCGCTACTTCAATAACACGATAAACATCCAGATTTTCTTGGAAATCTGCTTCATGATTGCGGATATAATCCAGCACATCACGCCAGTAAATCTGACCTTCTAGGTGCTGACCTGACGCCATGAGGTGTAGGGCATGTGCCAGTTTGACCACATAGTCACGGTGATAGGCTAGTTGTCGCCAGGCTTCTTTTTGAAGTCCTTTAGTCACAGCAATATTCTCCTCCAGCGTTTTGATAAAGCTAAAGGCAAGCTGACTGGAGATAGCATACTTAGCCGCTAGATCTGCGTCTTGTCTGTCACCAATAGCGTTGAAGTAGTCACAGGATGAGTAGTCAGACAGCTTTTCTAGATAAGTGATGACTGTCTGCCAGTTTTCGCCGTAAAGCGCCTCGAAATAAACAGCTTTCAAATCCTCATAAGTTTCTTTATTGTTCCACAGCATTTGTCCCATGACAAAGTTAGGGAAATTGTGTGGGAAACCTGCACGCAATTCTTGGCAGCTGATGTAGCCATTTAGACCTAGATGGTGCAGATAAGCGATGTCACGATAAATTACCTTGCTAATCTTCATATAGCCAAGATCACCATAGTGGGCACGCCCCAGCGGATAATCATAGACAAAGCTGTCTCCCTTGAAGGTCTTTTGCCAAGCAAAGAGATAAGAAAGATTTTCCTCCAGCGAGTTTGGCAAGACCATTTGATTGCGCACATAGTCTTTTGGAGCTGGAATGCCATGTTCATAGTCCACATCAGCATAGCTCATCTCAAAGGTACGTGTGATTGGCGCAAACATCATGGTATAACGGTCTGGATTCTTGATGGCTTCTTTTTGCGGTGCAAAGAGCAATTCATGATAGAGCAAGAAGCAAATCTTGGTATCAAGCCCTTCTGCTGTCAAGACCTCATCAAGCTGATTGAGAATGCGTACATACTGATCCGCTGGAATGTCCTTTTGACAATCTGGGCACTCACAGATATTGTTACGCGCGTCTGACAGCCAGACATGGAGATAGTCGACATCGGGACGATTCTTGGCATAGTCCACGATGAGCTGATACATCTTGTCTCCCACCTCTGGATTGGAGAAGCACAGGCTGGTCAAAATAGGTGCCGTATCATAAAGTTCTCGTTTACCATCAAGTTCAGCTGCAAAGGCTTTTTTCTCTTCCGGTAAGGTCAAGCCAGACTCCCAGCCATACTTAGACGAATATCCCAGTACCTCGCCGGTCCAGCCGTGTCCAACACGGTGGTGCACCAGCCCACGCTTGGTGAGTTCTGCGTCCAGTCGGTCGCTCATCTCTTGCGCTATTTCATTGCTAAAAGGCTCTTTCTCCGCATAAGGGTTGAATTCATGCTCGTACCAGCGCTTGAGGAAGGAATAAGGATTTTCAAACTGGACAAAGAAAGCATTCATCCTTATCTTTGGTAGCCAATCCAAAAAATCAGCAATGTTCTCATAAGAGTCAGCCCCCTCGATACAGACACCACGGTGCTTGTAGCTAGCCGTTTCTTCTATCGTGATACTAGCTTTTTGCCAGTCTGTTTCAGAGAGATTGGGCAGATACTCGTTTTTACGTCCTGGACGGGTAAAGACGACCCCAAACGCATTCAGGAGACGATAGACCCCAATCAAGAGAGCTACTTTACTGTTAGCAACGATATGCCCTTTCCCATTTTCAAGCCGAATGGCAATCGTATCGTTAGCCCTTGTTTCCTTTATATCGAGTACCAAGTCCGCTTCTTCTTTTGATTTAGCGACAATAGCCTCCGCACCGAACACGTGTTTGAGATAATAGCTCAGCTCACTAATGGCAAAATCCACCGTTTCGCTTTCAATACTTTCAAAAAGTTTCACTAACATGGCTATTCTCCTAACATTTCTTGTTCCAAATTCTTCTTATCAGCAACTTTAAAGAATGGATAGTAGATAGCAAAGGAAACCAAGACAAGAACCACCTGCAAGACAGCTCCTTGCCAACTACCACCAGTCGCTAAGAAACCACCGATAATAGGAGGTGTTGTCCAAGACAGTACCACACCAGTCGTTAGCGGCACAAGTCCTGTCGACATAGCCACATAAGTGATGATGGCATTGATACTTGGTGTAAGGACAAATGGAATCATCATGATAGGATTAAGCACTGTCGGGAAACTAAAGAGGATAGCCGTATTGATATTAAAGAAAGAAGGGATGATAGAGAGACGACCGAGTTGTTTGTAGGTTTGGCTCTTACTAAAGAGGATGAGACAGAGTGCTAAACCAATGGTCGCACCACCTCCACCGATAAAGACAAAGAGGTCTTTAAACGGAAGCGTGATAATGTTAGGAAGTACATGACCTGCTGCTGCTGCCGCTTGGTTTTCTTCAGTCATTTGGAGCCAGACTGGGTCAACAAAAGCATTGAGCACTTGTCCACCGTTGACACCACAGAACCAGAAAAGAGAGTTGACAAGAACGACAATAACCATACCAATGACATTACCTGCAATGAGACGAAGCGGTTGTCCAATGATAAGCCCAAGAACAGCATTGAGACCACCTTTGACCCCTGCTGCGTCAAGACCTTTCAATACACATGCCCAAAAGATAAGCGCTGTAAGAGCAGGAAGCAAAGCTGAGAAGGACTTACTCACCACATCCGGCACATTCTTAGGCATCTTGATAACGATACCTTTTTGGATAAAAATACGGTAAATTTCAGCTGTAATCAAACCAATAGCAATCGCCATAAAGAGCGTGCTTGAGTTGAGACTGGAAAATGGAATAGCTCCGCCAAAGAGTTGTGTCACAGCCTTCCCTTTTGCGTCAAATGTCTCAGCTGAAAAACGTGGCGCCATCAAGATGAAAGATGACAAGGCTAAGACACCTGCTGAAGGACCATCCGTTCCATAAGATTCTGACAATCTATAAGCTATCCCAAAACAAGCCACCAATGAAATGATAGCCATAGTGGATTGGTTCATAGTCGACAAGATGTCATAGACACCAATATTTTGCAAGAAACCTTGCACTGAAAAAGGAAGCGACTCATCTGGCCAGCTAATAAGCAGCAAGAAGATAGAACCAATAAGCACCAATGGCATTGCCATCATAAAGCCATCACGGATAGCTTTCATGTGTCTCTGGTTACCAATCTTAGTCCCAAAGGGAGCTAATTTGTTTTCAAGGAAATTCATGAATCCGTTCATGTCTTTGCCCTCCGTTTTATTTTTTCTAAATAAATTATATAACGAAAACACTTTCCTGTCAATATATTTTATTTATTTTTATAAAATATTATAAATTGACTTTTAGGCAAAAAATAAGCTATAATAAAAGGTAAAGATTTCGTGTAAAAAAGGAGTTCTATCATGGCAAAACGTTCAGATAGCAATAAAACCAATCAAGCAAAGGTGCTCGAATACCTCTATCGAAAGCAACAAAGTTCTCGTATTGACCTGGCACGTGACACGCAGCTGACACCTGCTGCTATCACACATCTCACCAGTCATTTTATTGAAGAAAATAAAATTATAGAGACAGGCGACCAATTTCGTATCAAAAAAGGCTCTGGTCGTAGCCGAAAAGTGCTTACCCTAAACAGTGACTACTGCTACTTTTTAGGCATTGAAATCAACAGCAACGGTATCAGTAGCGTGCTTACAAATGTAACTGGAAAACAAATAGACCAAAACCACATTGCCCACAGAGATTATCACAAGGACGACATCAACGCTACCTTGATTGCACTCATCAAGCAAATGCTAGATAAACACAGTGATAAGTATATCCATAGTATTGGTCTTGCAATTCCTGGGCATTTCGACCAAGAAACGGGTACTATTGTGTCTAATAACCACATTTGGCAGCACTTTAATTTATCCCAAATAAAAAAAGAGGTATCACTTCCCATTGTGATTGATAACAATATTGAATGTATGGCGCTTGGTGAATACCTCTTCAACCCTCTCAATACACCTGATAATTATCTTTTCATGCACATCGGACCTGGGCTTTTTTGCTCATTCTTTGATGCTAGTCGCATTACAAGTAAAAGCAATTTCTACATCGGTGAAATTGGGCACACGGTCGTTGATATCAATGGTCCACAGTGTGAGTGTGGCAAGCGAGGGTGCTTGCAGACCTATATCTCAACCACTTGGCTTATCCAATACGCAGAGCTTCTCTATCAGTCTAATCCTAGCTCAGCCATTAAAAACCTCATTGACAAACCTGAGGATATAACTCTAGAGACGATCATCACTGCTTATCAGTTGGGAGATAGCTTTCTAGTAGACAAGATTGACACAGGACTAAAACTTCTTGCGACTTCTATTGCAAACACGCTTATCCTCTACGACGCCAATAAAGTGTACATCAATAGCGATTTGCTCAATCATCTCGATTTCAAAGAAAAACTGCTCGAGCAAATTCGTGAGCAACTGAATTTTATTCCAAATAAAACCGATTTAGAAATCGAAATTCTGCCTTTCGATGATTATCGTGGTGCACGTGGCGCTTGCGCACTGAGCGCCTATGTCAACTACATTAAACAAGGACTTGAAGACTAAAAAAGCTGAGAATAATCTCAGCTTTTTAGTCTTTACACAGCGTTTCCTTCTAAAACAACTGATTGACACCATAGTCGTCCGCATGACTAATAGCGTCACGCACAAAGTCTTTAGACTGACGCACAGATTCTTTGACAGGCTCGCCTTTAGCGATTTTGCTAGCGATACTTGAGGCAAAGGTGCAGCCAGCACCGATGTTATTGCCACCAAGGATGGGAGCACGTAAAAAGGTAAAGTCTTCGCCGTCATAAAAGAGGTCAATGGCTTCCTTGTCGTCAAAACGGCTACCACCTTTGATGACCACGTAACGCGCGCCAAGCTCGTGTAGTTTCTTGGCTGCTGCTTTCATGTCATCAAGAGTCTTAATCTCCATTTGGGCTAATAGCTGCGCTTCTACCAGATTTGGCGTGATAATCGTCACATATGGGAAAAACTTGACCAATTCATCCCGTAGTGAGCTGACCTCAAGGTCATGCTTTTCCTTACATACGAGGACAGGGTCTAGCACGACAGGTGTATCCTTATGGTTTTGGACAAAGTGGAGCGCCTGCTCTGCCACCTCAACATTTGGCAAAAGCCCCAGCTTAATGGCTGCAAAGTCAACATCCACCAAGCTATCCAGTTGCTGCTTGACCACCGTCGCATCAATGGGAATGACCTCAAAGCCATTAGACGTCAGAGCTGTCAGACAGGACACCGCCAAGAAACCATGCAATTTGTTGGCTGCAAAGGTCGTCAAGTCAGCGTGCAAACCACCACCGCTGAAAATATCATTTCCTGAAATCGCTAAGATATGAGAACTCATCAAAAACCTCCGTCGGTAACTTTTTTCTATAGATTATACCACGCTAACTTCACCGCTCTCAAGCCTGTAAAAAGCTATCTGTACGGGGACAGATAAAATAAGAAAAAGCTCTAGAAAATGATCTGACCCCAAAAAGTTGGACACAATATTTTAATTGAAGGATTGCGTTCTGTATTGCACAGGACTCAGTCCTTT
>NZ_JBCLSK010000018.1:0-35164 GCF_041225505.1 Streptococcus hyointestinalis
TTGTAGATAAAAAGATACACATAAAGTTATATAACAAAAACCTTTTCAGATAAGGTCTTTTTGTGCTGTTTTTCTACAAAAAAACACTTGATTCGTGTGTCTTGGTGTGTTATAATAAAGCTAGCTTAAACGAATAAAAAAAGGTGATACAGCTCCTACACCGTATCACCACCGAGTAAGAATCTACCCTTCTTACTCAGTCATCCTAATAATAAAGGATAATGACAAAACTGTCAAGGCTGAGCAAGAAAAAATGTTCAGTCTTTTTTGTTTACAACTCGGTAACAAGTTCTCCTTCGGAATACAGAGATGTGTATTCTAAAAAATTCTACCACATACCTTTTTAAAATAAACATATACAAATACCTAAATTTTTGGTACAATAGATAAAATTGTTCTAGTTTAAAGGAAGGGTTATGTCTTATATTTCACAGGTTTTACCTAGTCTTTTAGATGGTGCTAGTGTCTCTCTGCAAGTCTTTTTCATTGTACTTATATTGTCTATTCCTCTAGGTGCGATACTTGCTTTTTTGATGCAAATTCCGTTTCGATTATTGCGCTATTTGCTGACGGTCTATATTTGGATTATGCGGGGAACACCGCTGCTTTTGCAACTGATTTTTATTTACTATGTGTTGCCAAGTGTAGGTATTAGCATTGACCGTATGCCAGCTGCTATTATTGCCTTTACGCTGAATTATGCAGCTTATTTTGCTGAGATTTTCCGTGGAGGGATTGCTTCTATCCCTAGAGGGCAATACGAAGCAGCAAAGGTGCTGAAATTCACACCTGTACAAACGGTACGCTACATCATCTTACCGCAGGTGATTAAGATTGTATTGCCTAGCGTATTCAACGAAGTCATTACCTTGGTGAAAGACACCTCACTTGTTTACGTGATTGGGGTTGGTGACCTTCTTTTGGCAAGTCGAACAGCAGCTAACCGTGATGCCAGCCTTGCGCCTATGTTTATCGCAGGAGCCATCTATTTGATTATGATTGGGATTGTTACCCTTATCTCAAAACAAGTCGAAAAGAAATATGATTATTACAAATAAGGAGGCTAAATGTTAGAATTAAAAAATATCTCCAAACGTTTTGGACAAAAAGTGATTTTTACAGACTTTAGCCTACAAGTTGAAGATGGCAAGATTTTATCATTGGTCGGTCCATCAGGTGGTGGTAAAACGACCTTGCTGCGCATGTTGGCAGGTCTAGAGACAGTAGATTCTGGCGAGGTGATTTATAACGGTCAGACTATCCCTGTTGGAGAATTGGAAAAATTAAACTTACTTGGTTTTGTTTTCCAAGATTTCCAGCTCTTTCCTCATCTTTCTGTCATGGACAATCTCATCCTATCTCCCGTGAAAACAGCTGGTATGCGTAAAGAAGACGCTATTCAAAAAGCGACAGGATTGCTTGAGCGCCTAGGGCTTGGTGAGCATGCTAATGCCTATCCTTATTCACTGTCTGGTGGGCAAAAGCAGCGTGTTGCGCTTGCTCGTGCTATGATGATTGACCCGCAGATTATCGGCTACGATGAGCCGACCAGTGCCCTTGACCCTGAGTTGCGTCAGGAAGTAGAGCACTTGATTTTGCAAAACCGTGAGGCTGGAATGACGCAGATTGTCGTGACCCACGACTTGCAATTTGCCGAGAATATTTCTGATGTTATGATAAAAATTAACCCTAAATAGGGAAGTGGAGGTTTGTGATGACGCTAAAAAAATGGATAGTGGGTGCAGTAGTCGCCCTTGGTTTGGTGTCGCTAACAGCTTGTTCATCAAGTAGTAACACCAAAAAAGATAACTGGGACACTTACCAATCGAAAAAAACGATCACCATTGGTTTTGACAATACTTTTGTTCCTATGGGATATGAGAACGAAAAAGGGAAAAATGTTGGTTTTGACATTGACCTAGCCAATGCCGTTTTCAAACAATATGGTATCACTGTTAAATGGCAACCCATCAACTGGGATCTTAAGGAAACAGAGCTGACCAATGGGAAAATTGATATGATTTGGAATGGTTACTCTGTTACAGATGAGCGCCTTAAAAAAGTGAGCTTTACCATTCCTTATATGAAAAATGACCAAGTACTGGTCACTAAAAAATCGTCAGGTATTACAAGTTTTGAAGGCATGAAAGGAAAGACACTTGGTGCACAAGCAGGCTCATCAGGTTATGCAGCCTTTAATGACCAGCCTAAAGTGCTTAAAAATCTTGTCAAGGACAACGATGCCACACAGTACGAGACTTTCACACAAGCGCTTATTGACCTTAAAAACGACCGTATTGATGGGCTCTTGATTGACCGTGTTTATGCCAATTACTATCTCAAACAAGAAGGTGAGTTGGATAATTACAATATCATCACAGGGTCATTTGAGAGTGAAGACTTTGCAGCAGGCGTACGTAAGGCAGACAAGACTTTAATCAAGAAAGTCAACGCAGCCCTACGTAAGTTTTACCAATCAGGTGAGTTCCAAAAGATTTCTAATAAATGGTTCGGCGAAGACGTTGCAACCAGTGAAGTTAAAAATTAAAAAAAGCGAGTGTACACTCGCTTTTTTGTGTGATGTGATTTTTTAGAGCCAAACAAATAACCGCCCGTTAAATGGGTGGTTATCATTACTGTTTAGGGGTAATCTGGTGAAAGATTAAGAACCATTTTTCATGACGTCGCCAAAGGCTGGTGTGATGGGCGCCGTCTAAAGAGTAAGTGATGAGTTTTGTCTTTTGGCTGATGGATTGGATAGTGAAATCTGTGAAGTTGCAAGGATGAAAGACCTCTCTTTCAAAAAACTCGTCTCTCGTGTAATAGTCCCCTTTTTCATCGATCATGATAAAATCTTTTGAAATATAATCTTCATAACCTGGGATTTTGGAGAGGATGATTTTTTCATTGCGAAAGAGCTTGCGTGTCACATTGCCAAAGACCTCATCCTCGGGGATAGCAGCAGGCTCGACATGGATGTCAATATCGTAAATGGCAAAGCGCTGGCTGAGCATGGTTTCGACTTGTTCGGTAATGGCATGACTTTCATAAACGGAAAGGTCAGGATTCATCTCAAGGACGATGTCAAGATAGATATTGCTACCGTAGTTTCGACCACGTTGTGACTTGACAGCAGAAATTTTAGGAATTTCAAGGATGGCTTCTTCGTAGGCTTTGAGTTGCTTATCGTCAAAACCATCCGACAGACTAAAGACGCTTTCGATAAAAATATCGTAGGCAGTCTTTAAGATAAAGCAGGTGATGACAATAGCAGCCAAGCGGTCGATAATCGTCAGATGTAGAGACGCCGCTGTGATAGCTAGAGAAGTCCCTAGAGAGGTCACTGCGTCTGAGAGATTATCTTTTGAGGCAGCAACGAGTGCACTTGATTTGACTTTGTGAGAAAGGTGTCTATTGTAGGCGTAGACGCCGAGCATGACGATGGCAGATAGGACACCAACCCAAGCTCCAAGGGGGTCCACCTGAGTCTCTGTATGGTGGATAATCTTTTGCAAGGTTTGAAAGAGTAGCTGAAAACCTACGACAAACATGATAAAGGATGTGATGAGGCTGGCTAAATCTTCAAATTTCCAGTGCCCAAAGCGATGGTCGTTGTCAGCAGGCTGACTGGCGAGATAGAGTCCAACAAGCAGGGCGACATTTCCTAAAATATCAGACAGGTTGTTAAAGCCGTCCGCTACAAGCGACTCTGCATTCATAGTATAGCCTGCAACGAGTTTTGCGATGGTCAAGGTCAGATAAGCAATGATACTGACGATGGGGCCACGCATAGCGATTTTTAAGTTTTTAACAGGATTTGTTGTCATAAAACCTCCTAAGCATTATGTTATTATACCATAAAGAGCCCTTGTTCGTTAAGTCGTTTAAGAAGATATTGGCACTAAAAAACAAAGTCGGCTGACTTTGTTTTATTGTTTATCAAAATATTTTTTCGTTTCTCTAAAGATAACAGGTGATAGGGCGAGAAGTGCGATAAGGTTAGGCAGAGCCATGAGACCATTGACGATATCTGCGATAATCCAGATGAGGTCAAGCTTGAGGAAGCCTCCAGCAGCGACCATAAGGATGAAAATAGAACGGTAGAGCCAGATACCTTTTGTCCCAAAGAGGAACTCAAAGCAGCGCTCTCCGTAGTAGCTCCAGCCAAGGATAGTCGTAAAGGCAAAGAGCACAAGGCAGAGCGTCAATGCGATACTTCCAACGCTACCAAAGACGGTTGAAAAGGCTGCTTGTGTCAGCGGAGCGCCTTCTAAGCCTTTGACTGTCCATTGACCTGTAACGATGATAGAGAGTCCTGTCAGCGTACAGATGATAAGGGTATCAATGAAGGTTCCTGTCATCGAGATGAGTCCTTGCTCAACAGGTTCATTGGTCTTGGCAGCGGCAGCAGCGATTGGTGCAGAACCGAGACCTGATTCATTTGAAAAGACGCCACGTGCGATCCCTTTTTGGATGGCTTCTTTAACAGCAGCGCCAGCAAATCCACCAACAGCAGCTGTCCCTGTGAAAGCGCCCTTGAAAACTTGTGAAATAGCAGGGATGATATTGTCATAATGGGCAAAAATAACCGTTAGTGTCGCAAGGATGTAGAGGATAGCCATGAAAGGCACGACGCTTTCAGACACCTTAGAGATAGACTGGATACCACCAAAGATGATAATAGCAACGATAATAGCAATGATAATGCTGACGATCTCAGGTGAAAAGCCAAAGCTATTTTGCAGGGATGATGTGATGGAGTTGACCTGAGAGAAAGTCCCGATACCTAAAAAGGCAACCAAGATACCAGCGATGGCAAAGAAGATAGCCAGCGGTTTCCATTTTTTTCCCATACCGTTGACGATGTAGTACATCGGACCACCAGAGATATTCCCATTGTCATCCTGCGTGCGGTATTTAATAGCAAGAAGCCCTTCGGCGTATTTTGTCGCCATACCAAAGAAAGCAGCGACCCACATCCAAAAGAGTGCGCCAGGTCCGCCAGTCTTGATAGCCGTTGCGACACCTACGATATTTCCTGTTCCGATAGTAGCAGCAAGAGCTGTTGCCAAAGCTGCAAAACTGGAAATATCCCCCTCACCGTCACTTTTAGTGAAAATCAGCTTAAAAGCCTTTGGCAGACGGATGATCTGCAGAAAACCAAGGCGAGTGGAGAGATAAATCCCTGTCCCTACCAACAAAATCAGAAGCGGCGGTCCCCAGACCAAGTTATCCAAAGCGTTAAAAAAATCAAGCACAGTTTTAAGTCCTTTCCACTTTTTCTTGTCTCAAAGAGACAAAGAGGATGACGCAAAAAAAGAGAAGCTCCAACGGAACTTCTGCACCACAAAAGATAAGCCAAAAAAGCCTTACTGGCATGTACTTATCTTCTGTCCTTTTGCCTGAGAGATTGAGCATATGCTTTGCCCCTTCGGCGCCTGTCTCTAATGGACAAGTCTCTCCAGAAGCCCGTCGATCAATCAGTCCTGTCTAGCGACACCTGAGAGTGTGATTCCTTCGGCGAAAGCAGAGCTTTCTTCTCCTGATTGACGTCATTCGGTTTATGTAATTGCTTATAAGTTTAAAGGAAAAGTGGACAATTGTCAATAATCTTTTTGAAAAAATTTAAGTTTCAAATAAGACTAGCTTTTAGAGTATCTTTGTGGTATAATACTAAGGACGTAGGTTTTTAAACTCATCCAGAGAGGTGAGAAAGACGGAATATCTTTGGGAGCCTATGAGATTTTTGAGGGCTTTTTTTGTGCCCGGAAGGAGTTTTACATGACTGCAATGTCTCAATCTAAAGAACCGGAGTTACTTGATTCAGAGTTAAAGACGGTTGATTTGCTGCTAGATGTTGACCAAAAGCCTGCCCCGCTAAAAGGGCTTTTGCTTAGTTTTCAGCACGTTTTTGCCATGTTTGGAGCGACTATCCTCGTTCCTTTGACGCTTGGTATGCCTGTATCAGTGGCGCTTTTTGCCTCTGGTGTCGGTACACTCATCTATCAAGTGGCGACGAATTTTAAAGTGCCCGTTTATTTGGGCTCATCTTTTGCTTATATCACGGCGATGTCACTTGCTATTAAGCAAATGGATGGCAATATCTCAGCTGCACAGACCGGTATCTTGTTTGTTGGATTGATTTATGTCGTGATTGCTGCTTTGGTGAAGCTGATTGGAACCAAGTGGATTGATACCTTGTTGCCACCGATTGTCATTGGTCCTATGATTATTGTTATAGGGCTAGGTCTTGCCAATTCGGCAGTGACTAACGCTGGTTTTGTGTCTGGTGGAAACTGGAAAAACATGCTGGTTGCCAGTGTTACCTTTTTGATTGCTGCCTTTATCAACACTAAAGGTAAAGGGTTTGTCAAAATTATTCCTTTCCTCTTTGCTATTATCGGAGGTTACGTGGTGGCTTTGTGCCTTGGTATGGTAGACCTGTCTCCAGTCGCTAAGGCAGCGTGGTTTGAATTGCCAGGCTTTATCTTGCCGTTTAAAACGGGTGTCTTTAAGCACTACGACCTCTACTTTGGACCTGAGATGTTTGCAATTTTGCCGATTTCAATCGTGACAGTGGCTGAGCACATCGGAGACCACACTGTGCTTAGTCAGATTTGCGGACGCCAGTTCTTGAAAGACCCAGGGCTCAATCGTACTTTGATTGGTGATGGGGTTGCGACAACTGTTTCTGCCTTTCTTGGTGGACCTGCCAACACCACTTACGGTGAAAATACTGGGGTTATTGGGATGACACGCATTGCCTCTGTCTCTGTTATTCGTAACGCTGCCTTGATTGCGATTGCCTTTTCTTTCCTTGGTAAGTTCACAGCGCTTATCTCAACCATTCCAAGTGCTGTCTTGGGTGGTATGTCTATCTTGCTTTATGGTGTTATTGCAAGCAACGGGCTAAAAGTATTGATTGAAAATCGTGTGGACTTTGGTCACATCAGAAATCTCATCATCGCAAGCTCTATGCTTGTGCTTGGACTGGGTGGTGCTGTACTTGATTTGCATGCTTTGACACTATCTGGGACAGCGCTCAACGCGATTGTCGGTGTCATTTTGAATTTGATTTTACCAAAAGAAAGTCAAGACTAAACCAAAAGACCTTCGGGTCTTTTTTTGATAGCGCAAGCAATTTTCGCAAAAAAATGGTATAATTTTAAGGTTAGATATAAAGTAGAATGGAAGTTACAAATGAATCCTTTACTGAATGAAATGAACGATAAACAAGCAGAAGCTGTGCAAGCAACAGAAGGACCCCTGCTCATCATGGCGGGGGCTGGTTCTGGGAAAACACGTGTGCTGACCCACCGCATTGCTTATCTGATTGATGAGAAAATGGTCAATCCTTGGAATATCCTTGCCATTACCTTTACCAACAAGGCGACTAGAGAAATGCGTGAGCGGGCGATGAAGCTCAATCCTGCTACGCAAGACACGCTGATTGCGACTTTCCACTCCATGTGTGTGCGCATTTTGCGCCGTGACGCTGACCACATCGGCTACAATCGCAATTTTACCATCGTTGACCCAGGTGAGCAAAGAACGCTGATGAAGCGTATTCTAAAGAACCTCAATATCGACTCGAAAAAGTGGAATGAGCGTGCCATTTTAGGAACTATTTCAAATGCTAAAAATGATTTGCTGGATGAGGTGGCTTATGAGCAGCAGGCTGGTGACATTTACACGCAGACCGTTGCCCGCTGTTACAAGGCTTATCAAGAAGAGCTTCGTCAGTCGGAGTCTATGGATTTTGATGACCTTATCATGCTGACACTCAAACTTTTTGATAATAATCCTGATGTGCTGGCTTACTACCAACAACGCTACCAGTACATCCATGTGGATGAGTATCAAGATACTAACCACGCTCAGTATCAGTTGGTGAAATTGTTGGCGTCTCGCTTTAAAAACATCTGTGTCGTTGGGGACGCAGACCAGTCCATTTACGGTTGGCGTGGAGCGGATATGCAAAATATCCTTGACTTTGAAAAGGATTATCCAGAAGCCAAAGTGGTGCTCCTTGAGGAAAACTACCGCTCGACCAAAACCATCCTACAGGCGGCTAATGACGTCATAAAAAACAACAAAAAACGCCGTCCTAAAAAACTCTGGACACAAAATGCAGATGGGGAGCAAATCGTCTACTACCGTGCTGGCAATGAACAAGAAGAGGCTGTCTTTGTTGCCTCAACCATTGACAATATCGTCCGTGAGACAGGCAAAAACTTTAAAGATTTTGCCCTGCTTTATCGTACCAATGCCCAGTCTCGTACCATTGAAGAAGCGCTTTTGAAATCCAACATCCCTTACACGATGGTCGGTGGCACCAAGTTCTACAGCCGTAAGGAAATCCGTGATGTCATTGCTTACCTCAACGTCATCGCCAACCCAGCGGACAACATTTCTTTTGAGCGTATCGTCAATGAACCGAAACGTGGCGTGGGACCTGGTACCGTTGAGAAATTACGTGATTTTGCAAGCAGCAACAGTCAATCCCTCCTTGCGGCAGCAGGCGATATGCTGCTCCCAATTCGTGGCAAAGCAGCAGCTGCACTCAACGAGCTGTCTGCAACGCTCTTTCAATTGCGAAATCAATTGGATGATATGACACTGACTGAGCTTGTCGAGGCTGTCTTAGACAGGACAGGCTACTTGCAAGCCCTGCAAATGCAAAATACACTAGAGAGTCAATCACGCATTGAAAATATCGAGGAATTTCTCTCTGTCACCAAAACGTCAGACGAAGCCAGTGCTGAAAATAGCGACGAGACAGGCTTAGAGCGCTTGGGGCGCTTCTTGAATGACTTGGCCTTGATTGCGGACACAGATGATGGTGAGCGTGAGACAGCAGAAGTCACCCTTATGACCTTGCACGCTGCTAAGGGGCTTGAATTCCCAGTTGTCTTTCTCATCGGTATGGAAGAGGGCGTCTTTCCGCTGTCACGAGCTAGTGAGGACCCCGATGAGCTGGAGGAAGAGCGTCGTCTTGCCTATGTGGGGATCACACGAGCTGAGGAGTTGCTTTTCCTAACCAATGCCAGCTCAAGAACTCTGTACGGTCGTAGCTCACACAACCGCCCAACCCGCTTTATCCGTGAGATTGATGAGAAACTCTTGCAATTCCAAGGGTACGCTCGTCCTGTCGAGTCCTCGTTTGGTGTGCGTTATTCTGGTGAGAAAACGAGTCAATTTGGACAAGGGATGAGCTTGCAACAAGCCTTACAAGCAAGAAAAGGCAGCAACCGTCCTCAACCAACGGCTTCTGCCTTACCATTTGGGCGCAATGCTAGCGCTAGCCATTCTAGTGTCGACTGGAAAGTCGGCGACACTGTTCATCACCGCAAATGGGGAGATGGCGTCGTCCTAGAAGTTTCTGGTAGCGGTCAAACGCAGGAACTCAAAATCAATTTCCCAGACATCGGACTCAAAAAAGTGCTCGCCAGCGTCGCTCCTATCGAGAAAAAATAAGGTTAAAAATAGAGGTATAATTTTAAACTATACCTTTTTGCTTTGAATAAGTATTAGTCAAGATTGGTCTAAAGGAGTACAATAGAGACAACATTGACAAAAAGGAGAAAGGACATGACAAAAGAAAAAGAACTGCATTTTGAAACCTTACAATTACACGCTGGACAGAGCGTTGATGAATCGAGCAAATCACGTGCAGTGCCTATTTATCAAACGACGTCTTATGTCTTTGATAGTGCACAGGACGCTGAGGACATCTTTGCTTTGAGAAAGCCAGCCAACCTCTATACACGCATTACCAATCCGACCGTCGCTGTCTTTGAGGACAGGATAGCAGCGCTGGAAAAGGGTGTCGGTGCTCTTGCGACATCTTCGGGTATGGCAGCTATTACCAACACCATCCTAGCCTTGGCGCATGCTGGAGATCATGTGGTCGCAGCAACAACCCTGTATGGCGGTACCTTTAATTTACTAAAAGAAACATTGCCACGATACGGTATCACAGCGACTTTTGTAGACGTTGATGACCTAGAGGCTATAGAAGAAGCCATCAAGGACAATACCAAGCTCGTCTATATCGAGACGCTCGGCAATCCTCTCATCAACATTCCAGACATTGAAAAAATCGCAGCTATTGCGCATAAACACAGCATTCCGCTCGTTGCGGACAATACCTTTGCCACACCTTATCTCATCAATGTCTTTTCATACGGCGTTGATATCGTCGTGCATTCAGCTACTAAGTTTATCGGCGGTCACGGCACGACAATCGGTGGTGTTATTGTCGATAGTGGACAGTTTGACTGGGAAGCTAGCGGTAAATTCCCTCAATTTGTCGACGAAGATCCTTCTTATCACAATCTCAGTTACACTCGTAACATCGGAAAAGCTGCCTTTATCACAGCTGTGAGAACCCAACTTCTTCGTGGTATGGGCGCTGCCCTCTCACCGTTTAACGCTTTCTTGCTGTTGCAGGGGCTAGAAACCCTCTCACTACGCTTAGAGCGCTACATCGAAAACACGCAAAAAATCGTTGCTTTCTTAGAAAAGCATGACAAGGTAGAGAGTGTGAACTACCCGAGTCTGCCATCTAGCCCTTACTATGACTTGGCGCAAAAGTATTTTCCAAAAGGCGTAGGCTCTATCTTTACCTTCCATGTCAAAGGCGGAGCAGATGAGGCGAGACGTGTCATTGATCATTTGAGTCTCTTTTCAAATCTAGCAAACGTCGCAGACGCCAAGTCACTCGTCGTACACCCAGCAACGACCACGCACGGACAATTGTCACCAAGCGATCTTGCAGCCTGTGGCATTGCGGACAATCAAATCCGACTCTCTATTGGACTTGAAAATGTCTCTGACTTGATTGCAGACTTAGAAGAAGCATTGAACAGCATTTAGGAGGTTTTATGGTTACATTAAGAGAAGCTTTTGAGCGTTTTAAAGAAGCAAGAGTAGTGGATCTTACCCACCAAATCAATGAAAATAGTCCCCATTTTCCAGCACTGCCAGCTCTTGAGAAAAAGGATATTTTCACCTTAAAAGATGGCTTTCACGTGCAACAGTTCAGCGTCGTTGGGCAATACGGCACGCACATTGACGCTCCCATTCACTTTGTCGCTGGTGGCAAGTGGCTAGATGAGCTGCCACTTGAAAATCTCTTTTTGCCACTTTACGTCATTGATTTGTCTGAGGAAGTTGCACAAAATCCTAGTTACGAATTGGGCGTGGCTGACATCTTAGCTTTTGAAGAAAAGCATGGTCAAATTGAGCCTGGTGCCTTTGTCGCTTTTCGCAGTGATTGGTCCAAGCGCTGGCCAAGCCAAGACGCTTTTAGAAATCTAAATGCCAAAGGCGAGCAGGAAACACCTGGTTGGAGTTTTGAGGCTTTAGAATTTCTCATCAAAGAAAGACAAGTCGCAGCCCTTGGACACGAGACGCTAGACACTGACAGTGGTCAGACAGCAGCTAAAAATAATGGCGTTCTCCATAATGAATATTATCTGCTTGAGCAAGGTATTTATCAGATAGAGGTCTTGGCTAATCTGGACGAATTGCCAGCGACAGGTAGTTTCATCCACATCAGTTATCCGCATTTTGAAAAAGCGACAGGTTCACCCGCTCGTGTGCTCGCTTATTTGGATTAGACAACAAAACCGTAGGATTTTCCTACGGTTTTGTTATGTATTTTTTCGTAGAGAAAACGAGAAAACCACTAGTGTAGCTGGTGGCTGATAAAGATGTAGGATTATTGTCTGCTGTTAAAGAGTCTTAGAGCACGTTGGAGATAGCTGGTATCAGCTTTCATGTCTTGGCTGGCTTCTTTAAAAATGCCAAGCTCGTCTGTGATGATACCATTTGCAGGACCGATGAGCATTTTATCCATCAAAGTTTCATCGTTAATCGTCCAGACGTAGACGTCTTTTTTCTGCTGTTCAGCAGTGAGGGCAAAGAGGGTATTGTATGAGAACTCCTCGACAGCGTAAAAATCAACAGCATAGTTTGGCAGAGGTCCCATGTGGATTGGGATGACGTAGCCTGTACTTATCTCGGGAGATAGTTTTTCGACTTTCTGGATAACATCCAAATCAAGCGACATGACCTTGTTGTCTTTTGTGGCATTTTGCTCTTTGAGAACCTTTAAAAAGCGCTCTGCATAGTCTTTTGGCTCGTGTCCGTATGGCTTGAGCTCGATAAGTATGGGCTGTTTGACAGCCTTAGCGGCAGCTAGAAATTCCTCGAGACTAGCGATATGGCTGGTAAACTTGCCTTGGTGAAGGGTCAGCTTTTGCAGTTCTTTTAAGGTCATATTAGAGACTGTATTATCAACGCCGGCTAGTCGTTTGAGGTTATTGTCATGGATAACGACAAAGCGTTTGTCCTTTGTCATGACCACATCCATCTCAGAATAAGCAGCGCCAGCTTTTTTTGCTGCCTGCATGGCTTCGATAGAGTTTTCAACGCCAGCCTTAACATTTCCCCTGTGAGCAATCACAATCTCGTCAGGATTTTTCTTGACCAGATAAATGTCAAGGGCGTTAGAAGCTACCCATAGCACTCCAAAGAAGAGGATAAAGCTAACAAGTGCGAAGCGTCCTTTTTTAGACATTTTAGTGTGCGTGCGAGTTTGCAGCTCTTTAGGAAGATCTAGCTGACGAGTGGCTTCTATGATGAAGAAGAACTTGGTTGACAGCAAGAAAAGCGTGTAGAGAAAGGCGATGAGTGAGTAGAAAAGCGTCGCCAAAGGCAGATTGTCATTTTTACTATCGAGATTGGCAAAAATGATGGTGATTCCAATAACTAAAATGATGGTAATCACAAAACTCAAGGTTGTAAGGAGCACAAGTCTTGCAGCTCGCTTCAAGAGTTTCTTGAAGGTTGACTCTCTCCAGCTGATCTGAAAGGCTTTTAAAGGTGAGCTGTCTGTCAGCCCAAGGATTGGTAAGAAAGTGATGAGACGTATGTTGAGATAAGCGATAACGACCATCAAGCCGCCGTAAAGGAGACTACCTGTCTGCGTTTTCGCTAGCTCCTCTCCGATAAAGTCTGGAATTTTCAAGTGGCTAAGCAGTAGCGAGTTAAAACCGAGATTGCCTAGCGGTATCATGAGACACAGATAGAAAAAGACGATGATAAACTGCCAACTCAACAACTGCTTGACTTTTTGTGGGAATTTTTTGAGCAGGATTTTCAGCGAGTCACGGTGCCATTGGTCGGTGACTGCTAAGGTTAAGACGGCAAATTCACCGATTAAAAAGAAGGCAACAAGAACTAAAAAGAGAATCAAAAAGAAAAGAGCAATCGGGTCTTTGATAACAGTGAGAATGGTCTCTTTTGATAGCCCTGTCACCCCTGCAAAGATGAGAATGCGATTGAAGATAAACTGTAAAATCCCTTTAACGATAAAAGAATAAATGGTATAGAGAAAAAGACTGGCGATTAAAAACCGTCTTAGCGCAGGAAAGTAAGCGCTTAACTTGGATAATTTTGCTTTCATAGCACTATTTTAACACACAATAGCCTAACTTGCTAGGTCAATCATAATAAAAAGACTGGATGTCCAGTCTTTTGCTGTCTTTATGCGTCTATAATCGTTGCATAGTGATAATGGGATTTGCTAAGTGCTAAGGAAGTGAAACTTTTCAGTTGGTAAATCGGATTGACCACCAAGGTATCTTGTTTGAGTAGCTTTGCGTTTTGTGATGTTGTCTTAACCATAGTAAAGTCCTCCTTTGTCAATCAAATCTTGTCTCTATTTTAGACAAGGAGGCTTAACAAGAGCTGAAAAAAGCCTTAAGGAAAGCTTATAGACAGGCTAGGAGGGATTGATTAGGGACTGGCTGTCCTTTTCTTGCTTAAATTGCTTGCGGTATTGGCTAGGGGTTAGTTGGTGATAGCGCTTGAACTGCCGATTGAAGTTCGATAAATTATTAAAACCGACAGATGTGGCGATGTCGATGACAGCCTTATCGGTATTGATTAGCTCTTCGCAGGCTTTACTGAGGCGCACTTGGATGATGAACTCTGTGCAAGACGTGCCTGTATGTTGCTTAAAAAGCGTCATGAAATGGGTCTTGCTGTAGCCCATAAAATCTGCTAGATAGTCAATGGTCAGCGGTTTATCGTAGTTGCGGTTGATATGGTCAATGACCCGTCTAATCTGGTCATTTTTGCGATAAGCGTCATCTGATAGCTTACGAATGACGTAGCGATGGTAATACAGCAGATAAGTGAGCTCATTGAGATAAGCCTTTAACAACAGCTCAAAGTGACGATCCTCAGCCTCTATGAGACGAAAAATGCGAAAAAGACAGTCCTTGATGTCCTCATAGCCCGCCTCCTGCGGTTTGATAACAGGCACAAACTTAAAAGTGCTAGCTTGAAGGGGCTGCAGGTACCTAAGGCTGACTTGGTCAATAATCGAGTAGCCAATCATATCAAGGTGAAACTGAAAGGTATCTGTGACGTGACGTTCATTGTGAATGGGGTGGATAGAGTGCATACCATTAGGGCGAATGAGGATAATGTCACCCGCTTCGCTATTGAAAAAATCATAGTCAATGTGATACCTAGCTGTCCCTTCTCTGACGTAGTTAATCTCTAGCTCTGGGTGCCAATGAAACAAGGTATCAGGACGCCCATTTTCAACGGTCGTTTGATAGTATCGGTAGGGAAGTAAGTGATTATTCCCTTTATGATTGCTATGTCCGGTAATAGTCATAAAAATCATCTCTTTTCAAAATCATATGATAGTATCATTTTATCATAAAATTGCCAGACTGTCAGTTTTTGAGAGTTAAAAAGAAAAGCTCATAGAAAAGAGCTTTTCTTGCTATCATTCTTTTACGGTGTGACGTTTTCCTCTAGCGATCGCTTCTTGTTCAGTCATTGAGACGACACGACCAAAGTTGGTGTTGCGAGGCATGTTGCTAAGAGAGTACCAATAGACATCAGCTGTCCCGTCACGAGCGACATACACTGTCCTTGCAGTAGCCTGTGCTTGTTGTACAGCAGCTTCTTGCTGCTGGCTAGCAGCGGCGGCTTCTTGTTGTGCTGCCTGCTGTTGCGCCGCTTGTTCAGCGGCTTTTTTAGCTTCTTCCTCTTTTTGTGTGATGGCAGTCTGGACGGTAGTGACTCTAGCCTGCAGACTCTCTTTGACTTGCTTATCAGTGACCTTATCAACCGCTGCCTGAGCGGAGGTGATATTTTCCTTGGTTTGATTGGCTTCAAGGTTTTTGACGGCAGACTCGGCTTCTGTTTGCTGTGCTTTTTCCTTTTCCTCTTTAGCCTTTTCACTTTCTTGGTTAGCTAATTGTTTTTGGAGTTTCTTTTTATCTTTTTTAAGGCTATCCAGTTGCTTTTCAAGCTTCTTTTCGTCTTTTTCAAGACTAGCTATTTTCTTTTCGTAGGACGAGGTGGTTTTTTGTTGAGTGCGTTTAAACTGCTGTTGTGTCTGTTTGAGCTCTTTTTGTAGCTGCTTGATATCAGAGTTCTTAGAGTTCGCAAATCCTAGAGAAACAATAGTCGTTGCGATAAGCACCCACATCAAAATGTTACTTTTAGCAGGATTGTTTCCTATCCAGCTGGTAAAAGAGGTGTTCTTTTGATTAATGTTTTTAAATAGCTTTTTCATACCATTTCCTTTTTCTCCTAAGTGCCATAGCACAGCGTTAAGCGTTTTCATCTATTTCTATTGTAAAATGAATCGTGCGATAATGCAAGCCCTTATTTTTTCTTTTTGACAAGAAAAAAGCCAGTAAAACTGGCTTACTCAAAGATGTAGTTGTAGAGTTGGACGACTTGGGCAAAGGCGTAATTGTCTAGAGTCGTGATTTTTTGGACGTTACGAGACTGGTAGTCAAAGGTGTGGAGCTGAAAGGGATTGACAAAGCCGTCTATTTTATCTGAAATGACTTGAACGAGGAGTCCCTTGTCTCTCAAGCGCTCTTGTCCGTGGGTAATGGGGCAGACGGCTATCATGCCAGTTTGCTTGTTGTAATTGTCACTTGAGACGACAACAGCAGGGCGACGTTTCTTGATTTCCTTGCCACGAGAGGGGTCAAAATCAATCCAGACGATGTCTTGTCTTTTAGGAATGTAATTACCATTCATCGTTTAACAATTGAACTCCCTCAAAGTCATCGTCCATGCGTAAATCAGTGACCCCATCAAATGGATTAGAGATTTTAGGGACGAGCATGATGACGTTGTTGCGCCCTTTAGACACCACAAACTCTGTCCCCTCCTCGACATGTAAACTCTTAGGAATCGTGACCGCTAGAGAATTACCAACTTTACGTGTTTTAACTGTATTCATAAGGCACCTCCTTTGTATACACTAGTATATACTTTTGTGTCTGAAAAATCAAGTCTTTGCTCTTTGTCACTAGCTACTCATCTATGGTATAATAGGACAAGTAGCTATTTTAGCACTTATTATAGAGCAATAGAAAGATTTGAGCCAGTTTATCTGGCAAAGAGGTAGAGTTTCATGTCTCAATCTTTATCTAAAGATTATATCAATGTTATCGGTGCGGGGCTTGCAGGCTCTGAGGCTGCTTATCAGATCGCAAAGCGTGGCATTCCAGTGCGTCTATACGAGATGCGTGGGGTCAAGTCCACACCGCAGCACAAGACAGACAAGTTTGCCGAGCTGGTCTGCTCCAACTCTCTGCGTGGGGACAACCTGACCAACGCTGTCGGCCTCCTCAAAGAAGAAATGAGGAGGCTTGACTCTGTCATCATGAAAGCAGCAGAAAGCACTCGTGTGCCAGCAGGCGGAGCGCTTGCAGTTGACCGTGAAGGTTTTTCACAAACGGTGACAGATGAGGTGACCAATCACCCGCTCATCACCGTCATGCGTGAGGAAATCACCGAGATTCCGACAGACGCCATTACCGTTATTGCGACGGGACCTTTGACCAGCGACGCCTTGGCGGAGAAGATTCACGCCTTAAACGGTGGCGACGGCTTTTATTTCTACGACGCCGCAGCGCCTATCGTGGATGTCAATACTATCGATATGGACAAGGTCTATCTCAAGTCCCGCTATGACAAGGGCGAGGCAGCTTATCTCAATGCCCCTATGACCAAAGAGGAGTTCATGAACTTCCACGACGCTCTGGTCAATGCCGAAGAAGCACCGCTCAACAGCTTTGAAAAGGAAAAATACTTCGAGGGCTGTATGCCAATCGAGGTCATGGCAAAGCGTGGTATCAAGACCATGCTCTACGGTCCTATGAAACCTGTGGGGCTAGAGTATCCAGACGACTACAAGGGCAAGCGTGACGGCGACTTTAAGACGCCTTATGCCGTGGTTCAGCTCCGTCAGGATAATGCAGCAGGTTCTCTCTACAATATCGTGGGCTTCCAGACTCACCTCAAATGGGGCGAGCAAAAGCGTGTCTTTCAGATGATACCAGGGCTTGAAAATGCTGAGTTTGTCCGCTATGGTGTCATGCACCGCAATTCCTACATGGACTCACCAAATCTCCTCAAGCAGACCTTTCAGTCCAAACAGCAGGACAATCTTTTCTTTGCAGGGCAGATGACAGGCGTTGAAGGCTATGTCGAGTCTGCTGCTAGCGGTTTGGTTACTGGTATCAACGCTGCACGTCTCTTCAAAGGTGAGAGCGAGCTGATCTTCCCAGAGACGACAGCTATCGGTAGCCTACCGCACTACATCACCCACGCTGACAGCAAGCACTTCCAACCTATGAATGTCAACTTCGGTATTATCAAAGAGCTAGATGGTCCACGTATTCGTGACAAAAAAGCTAGATATGAAAAGATCGCTGAGCGTGCTTTGGCTGACTTAGAGACTTACTTGTCCTATTAAAGTCATACTAAACTTACAAAATTGTAAGTTTTGAGCGTCCAAGTGTAAGGTTTGGGCGCCTTTTTTTGCGGTAAAATGGTATCAGAAAGTCAAGGAGGAAAAACATGATGAAAAGGACCATCGGTTATGGAATAGGTGTTTTATTTCTTCTTTTGGCTGCGGTGTTTCTACTAACTGCTTGCCAAACAAAGGAAAAGCAGCAGGTGTCGCTTGACACCAACAGCCAAACGCTAAAAATAAAAGGCGTAACCTACGACATCTCTAACAAAGAAGTTTCAGAAGACGCCATTCAAAAGTTGGCGTATCGCTTTAAAGCCTATCTCGTCCTAGATAGTGACAATAAACTTCGTCAATCCAAGTCTATACGAGCTTTGATGGATTATGCCAAAGAGCAGCTAGATGATAAAAAAACTACATCTAGTACGCCACTACTTTTTATCGGAAATGTCTATCAGACGGCAGACGGACTGGCTGTTTCGATAACAGACAGCTACTATAAGCTTGAAAAGACAAGTGCAAAGAGTAGCGATAAACTCGACCTAACAGCACTGATCAAGCAGGGCGACAGTGAGTCTAGAGATGTCCAGCTCTCATCACCCGACGCTCGCAAGCTCACAATAGGCAACCAAGCCTACCACATTTCTGATATACTAATGAGTAAAGACAATCTTGGCTCTTATGTCTCAACCTTATCAGAGAGTGTGACTTTTGAGACCAAAACGGGCAAGATTCTGGATAAGAGCGACCTTACCAAGCTAACAGACGCTAGCGCTGCTGATAGGACGAGCTGGGATTATGGCGACATCTACCATACCAAGGAAAACGCTGACGACTTAGTCGTTGCTATCAACAATGACTATCATTTACTACAAAAGGAAAATTAAAGGAGTTACTATGTTTTTAGAAATCAATCACTTAGAGAAAGTTTACCACACTCGCTTTTCAAAGGAGCAAACCCGTGCGCTTCAAGACGTCGACTTCAAAGTCGAGGACGGCGAGTTCATCGCTATCATGGGAGAGTCTGGCTCTGGTAAGACCACACTGCTCAATATCCTAGCCACACTGGAAAAGCCAACCAAAGGCTCTGTCATCCTAGGCGGACAAGACATCACAAAGATTAAGGAAAACAAACTAGCCAGCTTTCGCCTGCACAATCTCGGCTTTGTCTTTCAAGACTTCAACCTTTTAGACACCCTGTCTATCAGAGACAATATTTTCTTGCCTTTGGTGCTTGAGCGCAAGAGCTACAAGGAAATGGCACAGCGCTTAGATGAGCTTGCACCGCAGTTGCGTATCGAGGATTTGCTAGACAAGCGTCCCTTTGAGTTATCTGGTGGGCAAAAGCAGAGGGTGGCGATTGCTCGTAGTTTGATGACAAAACCACAGTTGCTACTAGCAGATGAGCCGACAGCTGCGCTTGATTATCGCAACTCTGAAGACCTCCTAGAGCTTTTTGAGGACATCAATTTGGACGGGCAAACCATTTTGATGGTTACCCACTCAGCTAACGCCGCAAGCCATGCTAGACGTGTCCTTTTCATCAAGGACGGACGTATCTTCCACCAAGTCTATCGTGGCAATAAATCCACCAAAGAGTTTGGTAAGGACATCTCGCTTGCCATGTCTGCTCTTTTAGGAGGTGAGTAGCATGTTTTACTTCAAAATGGCTTGGAACAACCTCAAAAACAGCCTCTCAAGCTATATTCCCTTTATGCTCGCCAGCTTTTTCCTCTACTCGGTGACCTGCTCGACCTTTCTCATCCTGCTGAGCCCCGTCGGAAAATCCATGGGAACAGGGGTGACAGCTGTCGGTCTAGGTGCCATTGTGCTTAGTATCTTCTCACTGGTTATGGAGCGCTATAGCTACCGAGTCCTTCTCAAACAGCGTAGCCGCGAGTTTGGTTTGTACAATATTCTAGGGATGAACAAGCGTCAAGTAGGCGTAGTGGCTACGTTTGAGCTGATGATTATCTTTGTGATACTAGTTATCTTTGGGACGATTTTCAGCGGTATTTTTGCCAAATTCATCTACGTCATTTTTGTCAATCTGACAGGCTACACCAAGCTCAATCTCACACTGAGCGTGTTCCCATTTATCTTAAATGCTGTGATATTTGCAGGTATCTTCTTTATTCTGTGGCTCAGCGCCCTAGCGCATATCAGACTCGCTTCACCGCTCAGTCTCTTTCACAATCAAGAGCAAGGGGAAAAAGAACCGCGTGGCAATGTCTTTCTGGCTGCGCTCAGCGTCATCGCTATCGGCTATGCCTACTATATGGCGGTCACTTCTGCTAAATTAGCTCCCCTTGAGGTCATTTACAAGTTCTTCTTTGCTGTGCTCCTTGTCATTGCTGGGACTTACCTTTTTTACATCAGCTTTATGACCTGGTACTTAAAGCGTCGTCGGAAAAATAAAAACTATTATTACAAGCCAGAGCACTTTGTTTCTACGTCACAGATGATTTTCCGAATGAAGCAAAATGCTGCAGGGTTGGCTAGTATTAGCCTACTAGCAGTTATGGCGCTAGTCACTATCGGTACAACCGTCTCCCTCTACAGCAATACGCAAAATATGGTTGGCTCTCTCTTTATCAAGAACACCCGTATCAACTACGATATACCAAAAGATAGCAGCATCACACAAGCTGAAGAAAACTTCAAAAAAGATGTCCTTGATAAGCTTGGTCGCTCAAGTAAAGATGTCATTGCTTATCAGACAGGTATGATTTCACTCAACTACAAGGATAAAAAAGATGTCACCGTCAACGACAATAATATTGCCGAAGCTTCTATGGCAACAGGTTTTGTCTATCTCATCTCACAAGACGATTTCAAGCGACTTGGAAATAGTATCAAAACACTAAAAAGTGATGAAACTCTCTTTTTGACCCAAAAAGGCAACAGCGCTATCCATTCCTTTGACCTTTTTGGCAAGAAGTACAAGGTAACCAATCTTAAAAGTGCCATTTTCCCAGACTTGCAAAATACGGTAAACAGTGCTGTTCTGGTTTTGCCAAGCAAGGCTGACTGCGAGGAAATTTTCAAACATTATCGTGCTTACAGCGATAAAGGTATGGGCATCTCAGAAGCCTATGCTATCCACCTCGATCTATCAAAAGCAGAAATAGCTAAAATCGTAAATGGTCAAGTCGCAACAGGGCAAAATACAGTCGGAGAAGGTGAATTTGTTGGTATCCTTCAGACCAAAGCAGACACCTTATCTGAGATGTACAATTTCTTTGGCGGTCTCCTCTTTACAGGCTTCCTTCTTGGAATTAGCTTCCTTCTCGGTGTAGCGCTTATCGTCTACTACAAGCAGTACTCTGAAGGGCACGAGGACAAGAAGTCCTATCGTATCCTGCAAGAAGTTGGGATGACACAGGGGCAAATCAAGAAAACCATCAACTCACAGATCGTTCTCTTCTTCTTTATGCCGCTTGGTATTGCAACACTACACTATCTTGTTGCCATTCCGATGTTGAGACAAATGCTATTGACCTTTGGAGTAACAGATGCTAAGCTGGTATATATCGTAAGTAGCATTACCATCGCCATTATCGCAGCGCTCTACTTTGTCATCTATCGTCTCACTAGCAGAACCTACTATAAGATTATCGAGCGCTAAGAAAAGACTGGCTTGCCCAGTCTTTTTTGTGAAAACGATACACTTATGATAAAATAGAGAAAAAGGAGGGCTTATGACGGACAGGCGGATTTTTATTATCGAGGATGACCAGACCATTGTACATCTCTTGAAAAACAGTTTGCAGACGACTTATACGGTGGGAAGTGTTCAGAATTTTCGTGATGTCAAGCGAGAGACAGAAGCCTTTCAACCAGACTTGATTTTGATGGATATTACGCTTCCTTATTACAACGGTTTTTACTGGACGACAGAAATTCGGAAAAGTTTATCTGTGCCGATTATTTTTATCTCATCAAGCAGCGATGAGATGGATATGGTGATGGCGCTCAATATGGGCGGAGATGATTTTATCTCAAAACCTTTTTCACTGACTGTCTTGGAGGCTAAGATTGCAGCCTTTTTACGCCGTGCTCGCCAAACAGCAACGCCAGAACACCATTTGGATGGCTATCAGCTCAATCAAGATGGTATCTTTACTAGCCCGACTCACCAGCAGGTAACACTCACGCCAAACGAGTACAAAATACTGCGCTTTCTCTTTGAGCATGTCAATCAAGTCGTGACCAAGGAGGAGTTGCTGGAGAGTCTCTGGGAGGACGAGAGCTTTATCGACCAAAATACGCTCAATGTCAACATGACACGCCTGCGTAAAAAGCTGACGCCACTTGGCTTTAATCACATTCATACCGTGAGAGGAGTTGGCTATTTGCTCAAATGATCAAACCATTTTTTAAAGAAAACGCCGTCTGGTATGCGACTTATCTCGGCGTGGTATTCTTATTTTTCCTCAACTTTTGGCTCTATCACTTGCCACTAGTCTATTTTGCGAACGCTCTAGCGCTCAACCTTGTCATTCTCGTCGTTGTCAGCTTGTGGCGCTATTTTCTCTTTCGTAAAAAAATGCTGGCGCTTGCGCACTTTGTCTATGATAGTGAGCTTGAGGACTTTACCAGCCCAAGCGACCTTGCCTACCGCACAGCTATCGCAAAACTACGCCACGCTGCTAATCGTAAAGAGCTTGACGCCACCAGTCAAAAGCATAACCTAGAGAGTCTCATCAAGATGTGGGCGCACCAGATGAAAGTTCCCTTATCCGCCATCTCTCTCATGGCACAAACCGGCCAGCTGACTCCAGAAGAAACCAAACGGCAAGTCCTGCGCCTAGAAAACTATCTGGATACACTGCTCAACTATGTCAAGTTCAACCAACATCAGGATGACTTTCGCTTTGAGAAGGTTTCAGCCAGAAAAGTAGTAGCAGAAGTGGTCAAAAAATACCGCACAGCTTGTCTAGCTAAGAACTTATCCGTCACCATCACAGGCGATACGACCTTTAAAACTGATAGAAAATGGCTGAGCTTTGCCCTTTCACAAATCTTTGACAATGCTGTCAAATACTCGCACAACAACGCTCAGATAAGAATCGCAATCACAGAGACACAAGTGACTATCAGCGATGATGGTATTGGCATACTAGAAGAGGATTTGCCTCGTTTATTTGACGAAGGCTTCACAGGCTTTAATGGACATGAACATCAAAAGGCGACTGGCTTAGGGCTTTATATGACCAAGCAAGTGCTTGATAAACTTGACTTTTCCATAAAGGTGACAAGTAGGATTTCTAAAGGCACCGATGTCACTATCTCTTCTAAACAAAGACCCTAACTTCAAGAATTTTCTTGAAGTTTTTTCATTTGCCTATTGACAAAAGCTTAAAACTTGCTAAAATTAAACTTAACCAGTTAATTAACTGGTTAATCAAAAGGAGGACTAATGAAATCAAAATGGTATTTTCTTGTTCTAGTAAGTCTGCTACTGTGTTTGGCGGGATGTCATACCAACACAAGCGCTACCAAAGGAACAAGACAACTCAAGATTGTCACAAGCTTTTATCCCATCTATGCGCTGACAAAGACTGTCTCTAGTGACTTAAACGATGTCAAGATGATACAGTCCAGTCAAGGTATTCACGACTTTGAACCGTCAACGGCTGATGTGGAGGCTATTTATCGTGCCGATGTCTTTATTTATCACTCTCACACTTTAGAGTCATGGGCAGGAAGTTTAGACCCGAGCTTACAAGGTTCAAAGGTCAAGGTCATCGAAGCTGCTAAAGGGCTCAAACTTAGTAGGGTAGAGGGCTTAGAGGATGTGCCTGTGACCAACAATATCGACCCAGCAAGGCTATACGACCCTCATAGCTGGAACGACCCTATCTTGCTTGCTGATGAAGCGCAAAATATCGCCAAGCAGCTGAAAAAACTGGATCCTAAAAATGCCAAGACCTACCAAAAAAATGCAGACGACTTCAGCAAATCTGCCAAGGACTTGACCGCAAAATACCAGGAGATTTTTGCCAAGGCAAAGTCTAAATATTTTGTCACCCAGCACACAGCTTTTTACTATCTGGCAAAACGCTTTGGTCTCAAGCAGTTGGGCATATCAAGCGTGACCAACCAAGAACCTAGCGCAAGACAGCTGGCAGAAATAGAAGAATTTGTCAAAACCTACAAGGTCAAAACGATTTTTGTCGAAAATGCTATTTCGACCAAGGCAGCCAAAACCATTACCCACAGCACTGGAGCTAGTATTCAAGTACTAAGTCCGCTTGAGGCTGATCCGCAAAATAATCTTAGTCTGCTTGAAAACATCGAGCAGAATCTCAAAGTACTGAGTCAACATTTATTTGTTTTTTTTGAAATAAAAAAGAACGGTTCTTCAAACCGTTCAATACTAAACTTGCAATTCCTCCCGAATTGCTTTTTGTAATAGCTGACTAAAATTGACTTTATTAGCTTTCCCGACTTCTGCAAGCCAGCTTGGGCGCTATCAAGCACAGGAAAGCCACGTCGAAAACAATCGCATTTCCTATGTCAATAGCGGCAAATCAAAGAAACACAAAATCGTCTCTGACACCAAGGGCAAGACACCTGATGAGGTCAGCAAGGAAGAAGGCATTTCAACAGAGCAGATTGTCATCAAAATCACTGATGACGGCTATGTGACTTCGCACGGTGACCATTATCACTATTACAATGGTAAGGTGCCCTATGACGCTATTATCAGCGAGGAGCTGATTATGAACGACCCATCCTATGTCTTTAAGCAAGAAGATGTGGTCAACGAAGTGAGAGATGGCTATATTATCAAGGTGAATGGTAAATACTACCTCTATCTCAAAGAAGGCAGCAAGCGGGTCAATGTCCGCACCAAGGCGCAAATCGAAGAGCAGCAAGAAGAAGCAAAAGCAGAAGTGGCTGGTAAAGGGCACCACAAACACGGCAGTAAATCGACACAACAAGTGAGCAAATCTGTTAAACAAGCCAGAGCGCAAGGGCGCTATACGACCGATGACGGTTACGTCTTTAGTCCGACAGATGTCATTGATGACTTAGGAGACGCTTTCCTAGTGCCACATGGCAATCATTTCCACTATATTCCAAAGTCAGACCTGTCTGCTAGCGAGTTGTCCGCTGCTCAAGCTTATTGGAATGGGCTTTCTGGACGGGCTAAGCAAACACACCAAGCACAGACTATTTTTAGAAAAACAGATAGTACGTCTAAAGCAACACCGCAATTGCCGTCCTCAACGACACACTTTGCACCAACTATTACACAAGGTCACGCTTGGCATACAAGCCAAAGCACGCAGACGACACATCATTCACAAACAAGTGCGCCATCTACGCCCCACACAAGTACCCAAGCGCAGAGTCAAAAAGAGCAGCCACAGACCAATAACTCAACGTCTCTAACTACTCTCCTTAATCAACTCTACGCTCAGCCATTGACCTCCCGTCACGTTGAAGCGGATGGTCTCGTCTACGATCCGCAAAAGGTTATCCGCTTTACCGCAACAGGGGCAGTCATTCCGCACGGCGACCACTATCACTTTATCCCTTACAGCCAAATGTCAGACCTAGAAGCGCAAATCACACGCCTTCTCGCCTCTGGAGCAAAAGTAGATAGCAAGACAAGCGACAATCAGACGCAAAACACCAAGTCTGAAAGCCAAACCAACACCTCTACAAACACTAGCAAATCAACAAGCACTCTCATCCCAGACAACATCAAAAAGTCTGCTCAAGGTAGCGATGGCAAGCCTTACACAACCTCTGACGGCTATACCTTGAGCATTGACTCTGTGACGGATGTGGTTGACCAAGCCATTATCGCTAAGCACGGTGACCACCTGCACTATATCCGCTGGGAAGATTTAGAAGACAGCGAGTTGGATGCTATTCGTGAGAAATTTAAAGACCAAAAAACGACCAAGACAGCCCTTTATCCCGCTAATATCGAAGCTATCAAACCTGAGTTGAAGATGCCTTTGAAGGACTTGCCATCTGACCTTTACTATGTCATCGCTGCCACTCCGCAAGGCTTTGTACAGCCGCACTATGACCACTACCATGTCATTTCTTATGATTGGTTGGAAAAGGACGTGATTGCGACCATCAAGTATATGCTGGCGCACCCAGAGTTGAAGCCAAAGCCTACACGTGAAGTTCTTCGTAAGCAAGCGGAAAGTTACAAGATGGACTTTAAGACCTTGGAGGACAAGATTAACGACATTTCTGAACGTTATGATGTCAGCCCCGCTCACATGACCTTCCTCAAGGACAAACGCCAAGTTCGTCTGACGGATAAAAATGGTAAAGAGCAAACGGTTGATATTGAGACAGGGGCACTGCTCAGCTATTTACAAGACGACACCATCGCTCTTTCTGGCAAGAGCAGTCAAGACATGACCAATATCCTAGACCGTTTTGCCAAAGACTACGGCATGAGCGCTGATACGCTCAATGAAAAACTCACCAATATCGCCCTTGAGTACAAGGTTTCCTACGCTAGCATGAGCCTGCATGCGGACGGTCACGTCACTTTCCAAGCAAATGGCAAAGACGTTAGTCTCGACCTTAAAGCAAACACGGAAAATACCACACCAAAAACAGCAGACACACAAACAGACAAAATCACGCAGTTGGCACAACAATACGGCTACAGCCGTGATGTCATGTCAACTAAAATCAATCAGCTCACAAGCAAATACCAAGTCACCCTTGACGCTATTCACTTTGAAGCTAATAAACGAGCCACTATCACGCAGACAAACGGCAATAAAGTGACGGTTAATCTTGATACCCTAGCAGAAGTTACAACGACTAAACCTGCTGACACTAAGACAAGTACGCAAGCAAGTACAGACAGCTCTTCTAGTACCAAAGTCGACTTCCCAATGGCAAAACAAAAACCATTTGGAGAGACAGACGATAGCGATACAGACAGCAGCAGTCAAACAACAAGCAGCAGTGAAGCAGAAGCGACAAGCGAAGAATAGTTTACATAATTAAAAATATGTAATAGAATACAACTACCAAAAAAAGACTTCTAAGATAAAACTTAGAAGTCTTTTTTTTTTACAGTTTATCAAGAGCATTTTTCTGCTCGTCGTTGACGATGTGGGTGTAGAGGTCAGTGACCTGCGTCGAAGCGTGCCCAAGCTGATGACTGACTAGGACTTGTGATTTGGTGCTGTCATATAGCCTTGTCGCTAGAGTGTGGCGAAGCTTGTGCGGTGTAACCCGAACCTTGAAGCCTTGCGAATATTTGGCAACCAGCTTTTCGATAGAAGAAGCGTCGATACGATTGGGCTTGCCACGGTATTCAGCTAAAAAGAGGGCGGTATCTGTCTTTTCAGCCTTGTAACGTGCCTTGCGGATAGCAAGATATTGCTCTAAATAGGGCTTTGCAAAGCTGGCAACGTTGACAGCGTCTCTTTTGCCCCCTTTTCGGGTGACCTCGATGACCATCATATTGAGATTGAGGTCTTTGACATCGAGATTAACCGCTTCTGATAAGCGAATGCCAGACGCCAACAGAAGTGCGATAATGGCTAAATCACGTTCTTTATTTTTGGTGAAGAAGGAGAGGGCACGTTTTGATAATTTGGTAGCATAATCCTGCTCAATATAGTCCAAAAACGCCTGTGTCTCATCGCCCAAAAAGAGCTTTTGCTTGATATTTTCAGCCCGAGCCGCCAAGGTTTCTTTCTTTTTCTTGGTGGACACTTTCTTCATGACATTACGGTAAAAATAGGGCTCGCCCTCGTCATTTTCTACCTCCTCGGTCAGGTACTTAAAAAGGCTAGAAAGTGCGGATAATGTCCTATTTATCGTCGTTTGAGAGACACCCTGCTTGGTCGTATTGCTGTTAAGCAGGGGACGCTCACGCAGATACAAAATGAAAGCCTCCATGTCTTTTTTAGAAAGATGTTCCAGAGTTTCAAGCTCAATATCAGCAATTTTTTGACAATGCGCAATGTCTGAATCAATCAACCATTCAAAAAAACGACGGTATTCCTTGAGGTATTCGTAAAGCGTCGTAAAACTGTAAGGAACGGTCAATTTGGACTGATAATAATCCAGCACGTACCAAGGCATAACCGCCTTGAGCTCATCAATTTTTTCTAGTAATAATTCACGTCGCATAATATGTCCTCTAAAAATCATGATATTTGTCTTTAAGAGAAGTATACCACACCCCTATCTTATTTTCAAGAAAATTACAGTTTTTCGGAAAGATTAGATGAAGAAAATTTACTTCCTTTATTTTATTAGTGATATACATTTTAGATTAGTTAGTATCCTTAGGAACAACTCTCGAGGGAAAGTTAATTCTTCTAGTCAATCCTTCTTTTTTATGGTATTATTTTTAATAAGAAAGTTTTATCGAAAGGTGCTAAATAAGCCGATGACTACAGATTGTGAATTGATTGTGATGTTAACACATAATGACTGCACCGTCAGCGATGCCTATGCTATATTTGAGACTTGTCGTCATACAAAAGCTAAGTTTTGGGGATTTAAGGAAAAGCCACTTCCGTTATCTGAGATGAAACGACTTTATGCTTATATGAAAGACTGCGGGAAGACCACTTTTTTAGAGGTCATTGCCTATACGGAGTCGGAATGCCTAGAGGGTGCTCAAATGGCGCTTGAGTGTGGTGTTGATATTCTTATGGGAACCGTTTTCTTTGATTCTATCAATGACTTTTGTAAACAACATCATCTTAAATACATGCCTTTTGTAGGTAAGATTACAGGTCGCCCTTCGATATTAGAGGGAGATATTGATGAGATGATTAGAGAGGCTAAGTCCTATCTTGACAAGGGTGTTTATGGATTTGACTTACTTGGTTATCGTTATACAGGTGATGCTAGCTTATTAAATAAACGCTTTGTGGCTGAAGTTTCTGCTCCTGTTTGTCTTGCAGGTAGTATCGATAGTTATGAGCGTCTTGATGAAGTGTGTGAAGCAAATCCTTGGGCGTTCACAATTGGTAGTGCTTTCTTTGAGCATTGTTTTGGAGATACTTTTGCAGAGCAGATTGATAAAGTCTGTGATTATCTTAACGCTAAAAACGACTGATATTAGTATCAGTCGTTTTTTTTATGTTTAACGGATAAGCTCACTAGGAATTTGGCTATAATCAAACATGACTTCAGAGTGATTATCCAACACGAGTATTTTATCTAAGACTTCTCCACTTTCTCTGTCTAGTTGCTCACGGTAAATCTTGGACAATCGAAAATATTTATCACCTTTTTTAGTAAAATGGTGGTCTTCTTCAACCAATCGATAGCACCAAGGATACGCTTTTTCACTGCGCAACTCACCGTACAAGGTTTCATCCTCGCACCAGATATGTAATTGCACTACTTGGTCAGTAGGATTTTTAAAGCGATAATCCGCATAGTTATAACCAACAGATGTCCCTGTTGCAAAGGGGATACGCTTTGGACCATCGGGAGCAAGGGCATCCGAATGACTATGGAATTCGACAACTTCCATAGGGCTATGCAGAATGAGAAGGTGTAGAGTATTTGCTAAGTTGCAAAGTCCTCCTCCTATTCCTGCTGTCAGCTGGTCACCTACAATAACACGCCCATCTTTATAACCATTTTTAGCTGAAATTTTTCCGACCATCTTCCAAAAAGAAAAGGTCTCTCCTGGTTTTATGAGAATACGATTAAATTTACGAGAAGCAATATCAATATTGAGTGCTTTATTGTACTGGAGTTCAGAGTCTATGCCTTTACCTGTTTTGATGAGGGCAGACTGAGAGCTTGAGATAACTGCTGGTAATAAGGTCTCCTGAAATGTTTGTGCAAAGATATCTTTACTTTTAGCATTTTGAAGATGTCTCTTAAAAATTTCTTTTTGAGTTGAAATGTTATAACAAATCGGATGGATATCACAAAATAAGATCTCTTTTTTTAGAAACTTGACCACATTACCAATAACCATAAAACTCTCTTCTCCTTTTAATTGCTATAAGATTGTCTTGAAAACAAGCGATGAATAGCTAAAATAAGCTTTTCCAGTCGCCTTTTTTTACCCAACTTTGTCTCATTTTCTTGAGGAATAAATTGGACCATGATATTATCCAGTCCAGCTCGATTGGCTCCTAAGATGTCTGTGAAGATCTGGTCTCCGACAACAACTACTTCCTTAGGTTTTACCTGCAATTGCTTAACTGCCTTGTGGTAGGCTGCTGGATTGGGTTTATCAGCTAGTGGGATGTAAGGCAGGGAACGTGTACGTGTAAAGTGCCTGATACGCTCGTCTGAATTGTTAGAGAGTAAGAATAAAGAAAATCCTATCTCGACAAGCTGGTCAAATAGCTGCTCGACTTCTGGTGTAATATCACGACCATGAGGTACTAAGGTCGCATCAATGTCAAAAATAATAGCATGATACCCTTTTTGGTACAATTGCTGATAATCAATGTCGAACACGCTCTTGGCGTATGTTTGAGGGAAAATATGTTTAATCATTTACAAATCCCTTTTATTTTCGTTTTTTCTTGGCTTTTTTCATTTTTTTAGCCATACGTTTCATAGCTTGTTTAGTGGCAAATTCGCCCACTTTTCCTTTCAAGCCCCCACCAAACATTTGGCTCATATCCATGTTGCCACCAAGCGCTGACATATCTGGCATGCCTTGTCCCATCATGCTATCTAAAGCTGATATATCCATGTTATTTGGCATGTTTTTAGGGAGATTGTTTGGATTGATACCCATTTGTTTCATCATCTTGTCCATATCGCCAGACATGACCCCTTGCATCATCTGCTTAGCTTGGTTAAAATCTTTGATGAATTTATTGACCTCAACAAAGCTATTTCCAGAACCTGCTGCGATACGACGGCGACGGCTTGGGTTTAAAAGCTCAGGGTTTTCACGTTCTTCAGGCGTCATAGAGGATACAATCGCACGTTTTCTGGCAATATCTCGCTCATCCACCTTGACATTTTTCAGTGCAGGATTATTTGCCATTCCAGGAATCATCTTGAGCAAATCTTCCATAGGTCCCATGTTTTGCACTTGGTCGAGCTGTTCGATGAAATCGTTGAAATCAAAGGTGTTTTCACGCATTTTTTCAGCAAGTTCCATTGATTTTTGTTCATCGTATTCAGCGGAAGCCTTTTCAATGAGGGTCAACAAGTCCCCCATGCCAAGGATACGGCTAGACATGCGGTCTGGGTGGAAGGTCTCAATATCTGTGATTTTTTCACCAGTCCCTGTAAATTTAATAGGCTTACCAGTGATTTCACGGACAGACAGAGCGGCACCACCACGTGTATCCCCATCAATCTTGGTGAGGACAACCCCTGTAATGTCCAGTTGCTTGTTAAATTCGTCAGCGACATTTGCTGCCTCTTGACCAATCATACTGTCAATCACCAGCAAAATCTCATTTGGCTGAGCTAGAGCCTTGACATCACGCAGTTCCTGCATGAGTTTTTCATCGATTTGCAGACGACCAGCCGTATCGATGATGACATAGTCGTTGCGATTTTCACGAGCCTGTGCTAGACCTTGACGAACAATTTCAACGGCCGGCTGTTCCGTTCCCATATCAAAGACAGGCACATTGATTTGCTGACCAAGTGTTTTCAATTGGTCAATGGCTGCTGGACGGTAAATATCCGCAGCAATCATGAGGGGACGTGCTTTTTCTTCTTTGATGAGCTTGTTAGCTAATTTACCCGCAAAGGTTGTTTTACCAGCACCTTGAAGACCGACCATCATGATAATGGTTGGAATTTTAGGCGATTTTTCAAGCTCAGCTGTCTCAGAACCAAGGATTTCCGTCAATTCTTCATTGACGATTTTGACGATTTGTTGGGTCGGATCAAGTGTGTCAATGATTTCGTGACCAACCGCACGTTCACGAACACGCTTGATAAAGGTTTTTACAACAGGTAGGGCAACGTCGGCTTCAAGAAGGGCGAGACGGATTTCTTTGGTGACTTCTTGGACTTCTTTTTCCGATAGTTTCTTTTTGCCACGGATATTTTTAAAGACGCCTTGTAAGCGCTCGGTTAAACTTTCAAATGCCATGATGTTCTCCTCTAATCTCTATTATCAATACTGCTTAGTAGCTGGATTTTCTCTTGTAGATAGCTGTCTTTTGGATATTTCTCTAAAATCTCGTCAAATATCTGATTGCGCACGATATAATCCGAATACATGTGCAGTTTCATCTCATAAGTTTCTAAAATCTTCTCGGTGCGTTTGATATTGTCATAAACCGCCTGACGGCTCACATCAAACTCCTCAGCAATCTCAGCCAAACTATAGTCATCCGCATAGTAAAGCTCGATGTAGTTCATCTGTTTGTCGGTCAATAGCGCTGCGTAAAACTCAAAAAGCGCATTCATACGATTGGTCTTTTCAATTTCCATAGCCTCTATTATACCAAAAAATGCTGGTCTTTTATAGTTTTTTTACAAACAGAATCTACATAATTTTATATACGTAAACTAACCTTGGTTTTCCAGATAAAACTCAAAGCGCTCACCGACATATTGGCTATGCACATACTCAAAAGGTGTGCCATCCTTAAAATAAGAGACCTGCACCAGGGTCAAGAGAGCGCTGCCTCGCTTGGTTTGTAAAATTTCTGCGATACGCTCTGAGGCATTGCGAGCTGAAATCGTCTGGCTGCTCTTGCCGATCTCATAGCCATGACTGGTCAACGCCTTGAAAAATTGCTCGGTGATGTCCTTTCGTGCGATATTTTTGATGAGTTCTTCAGGTATAGAGGCAACCTCATACACCAAGGGCACACCGTCCGCATAGCGCACCCGCTCCATCTGGATGACATAGGCAGACTCGTCTCTTAACTGTAGCTTTTCACGTTCAGTTTTGTCAGCCAGTTTTCGCTTGTAAGACAGCAGTCTGCTGGATGGTGTTTTGCCCTGTCCTTTGATAATATCAGAAAAGCTGGTCGTGCCAGACATTTTTTCCTGCACCCGCTTGCTAGCGACAAAAGTGCCACTCCCCACACGGCGCTCCAAGATGCCTTCGTCCACCAAAAGCGAAACGGCTTGACGTAGCGTCATCCTGCTGACAGAAAACTTATCCGCCAAATCCCGCTCACTTGGCAGACGCTCACCGATTTTCCAGTTTTCCTCCTCAATCTCTTTTTTGATAACATCATGTATCCTAATATAAGCTGGTACCATATCTGCTCCTTTATGTCTTGCTTAGTTTTCCTCTATTTTACCATTTTTTTAGGCAGAAAAAAATACGATTGACTACTGCTATTTCTGGCAAAATATGCTAAAATGAAGATAAACTGTTAGGCTTCTAACGTAAAAGAAAGGAAACACATGATTGATAATGCGAAACAATTGAATGATGTGCAAAAAATCATCGTTCTGGACTACGGTAGCCAGTACAATCAGCTGATTGCTCGCCGTATTCGTGAGTTTGGAGTATTCTCAGAACTAAAGAGCCACAAGATTTCTGCTCAAGAAGTCAAAGACATCAACCCAATCGGGATTGTCCTATCTGGAGGTCCAAACTCTGTTTATGCGGACAATGCCTTTGGGATTGACCAAGAAATTTTTGAACTTGGTATTCCAATTCTTGGGATTTGCTACGGCATGCAGCTATTGACCAGCAAATTAGGCGGAAAAGTTGTCCCTGCCTCTGAAGCGGGTAATAGCGAGTACGGTCAGTCTACCTTGCGTGTCAAAACGGACTCTAAGCTTTTCAAAGGAACACCTAAAGAGCAAACGGTTTTGATGAGTCACGGAGACGCTGTTACAGAGATTCCTGAGTCATTCCACCTCGTTGGGGACTCTGTTGATTGTCCGTATGCTGCCATCGAAGATAGCGAAAAGCGTATCTATGGTATTCAGTTCCACCCAGAAGTGCGTCATTCAGAGTTTGGGAATGATATCTTGCATAACTTTGCCTTTGACATCTGTGGAGCAAAAGGTGATTGGTCAATGGAGAATTTCATTGACATGCAAATCGCTGCTATTCGTCAAAAAGTAGGTGACCGCAAGGTCCTTCTAGGCTTGTCTGGTGGGGTTGACTCATCTGTTGTTGGTGTGCTCTTGCAGCGTGCTATCGGTGACCAGTTGACCTGTATCTTCGTTGACCACGGGCTTCTTCGTAAAGGCGAAGGCGATCAAGTCATGAACATGCTTGGTGGAAAATTTGGACTAAACATCATCCGTGTGGACGCTTCAAAACGTTTCCTAGATTTGTTAGCTGGCGTTGATGACCCAGAGAAGAAACGTAAAATCATCGGAAACGAATTTGTCTATGTCTTTGACGACGAGGCAAGCAAGCTAAAAGGTGTTGATTTCCTAGCACAAGGAACGCTCTATACTGACGTTATCGAGTCTGGGACAGAGACAGCGCAAACCATCAAGTCTCACCACAACGTTGGTGGACTGCCAGAGGACATGCAGTTTGAGCTTATCGAGCCGCTTAATACCCTTTTCAAGGACGAAGTACGTGCTCTAGGGACAGCGCTTGGCATGCCTGATGAGGTCGTTTGGCGTCAGCCGTTCCCAGGTCCAGGACTTGCTATCCGTGTCATGGGTGACATCACTCCTGAAAAGCTTGAGACTGTCCGTGAGTCAGACGCTATCTTGCGTGAAGAAATCTCAAAAGCTGGGCTTGAGCGTGATATTTGGCAGTATTTCACTGTCAATACTGGTGTGCGTTCTGTCGGTGTTATGGGAGATGGTCGTACTTATGATTACACCATCGCCGTTCGTGCCATCACTTCTATTGACGGTATGACTGCTGACTTTGCTCGTATCCCTTGGGACGTTCTTCAAAAGATTTCCGTTCGTATCGTCAATGAAGTTGACCACGTCAACCGCGTCGTCTACGACATCACCAGCAAACCACCAGCAACTGTTGAGTGGGAATGATTTATAAACATGATTTGAAGTGAAATGGTTGATTTAACAGCATTTTCAGTTATTATAAAAGGTTAAAAATAAATCAAAATTGATTGGTTCCCCACCAAAAACCCCACCAGAATTTTTCTGGTGAGGTTTTTTTATATTAAATTTTTTTGTCAATTATGAATTTTAATATAAAATACACGAACTGAGCTAGAGTTCACCAATAAGTCTACAATACTTTATGTTGTTTTAGACTTTTTATATTGGAAAATACTTACATTGATTTCAAAAGATTCACTATTCATTTTATCTCCTTTAAAATCAAATATTTTATATTTCATTACCCGTTGTGCTAGTTACTTAAGCGTAAGCAAGTGAATACCTTAGACTAAAACCATTTTCCATTTGACTTTGATGAAGTAGTAAGGAGTATGTTAATAAGATTGCCTCCACTTTAAATTTTAAAGCATAAAGATT
>NZ_JBCLSK010000019.1:0-33135 GCF_041225505.1 Streptococcus hyointestinalis
TTTTCATTAACTGATTTTGGACTTCTTTTAGACATATGAAAACTCCCCTTATAGTTTCTAGTGAATTTTTGTTTTTTTCACTGTCTACTATATGGGGAGTATATCAATGTCCTGTTGCTTTTTTGTTTTTCGTGTATAATAGAGGTATAAAGAAAAGGCTTACAAGAAAGGGGAGAGCATATGAAGAGAAAACGCAACTACCATTTGTTAGAAATCTCTATCTTTTCCATCGGACTCATTTATCTCATCTTTTATATCCTTGATGACTTGGGCGTCCTAGTGCTTCCGAGCTGGTTACTCGCTACGGATTTCACCAGCCTTTCCTTGTTTGCCTTTGGCATTATCATCCTTGGGAAAGGAGAGGAGTTATGAAGAGAAAATCACTCACAGCAGTTGATATCATCCTATTTTCCAGTCTGTCCTGTAGTAGCTGTTACTTTTTAGGCGCTTACTGGTCAGGAAAATCCTTTGACAACTCACTAACCTACGTCACGCTGCTTGCCTTTGTGCTTGGCTTTTTACATCTGCTAGATAGGGAGGGAAAGAAATGAAAAAAGTAAACGCATTTATGTCACAACATCCGCTAGAATGGTTTGCAAAAGTGCTCTTAGGGCTTGTGCTTTTAGTGTGTGCACCGGGCATTTGCATGGCACTTTTTGACATCGGAAAAGAGGTCGGACAGGAACTAGCTAAGCTTTTCTAAATGAAAAAGGAGATGATTATGATAAGAGGACGTTCTATTTTCACATTTTGCTATGTCGCTAATCTTTTGATTCAGTCGGTCTTTGTCCTAGCGACACTTTTTAACGGGCAAACCCTGTCGCAGACCTACTTAGTCTTGATGTTAACAACCGTTGGCGCAACGACCCTTATCTATGTTTTGTTGCAAGGTCAAAAAAGGAGAAAAGCGATGAAAATGTTAAAATCACAAGCTTGTCCACCGTTTTCTTTGTCCTCTGGAGTGTGCTCTATATCCTAAACGACATGAAGGTTTTGTCCCTGTCTCTCGTGAATGCCGTTCCGATATCGCTCGTCATTATCCTCTATCTCGCTATTTATGCGACTAGCTACCGTATGGAAAGAAAAGGAGAATAGTCTATGCTTGCTTTATTTGATTTGAAAATGTTTGCGATTTTTGTTTTAGTGCTGGCGCTTTATCTGCAAACCAAGAAACCTCAGCTCTTGAGCGGTTTTCTGCCAAAGTGTCTGGTGGGGCTGATAGTCGGCTTCACTGTCGTGTCAGAGGTGATTGTCGTCCTGCATGGTTTGCTGGTTTAATATCTCGCCCAGCTTTTCTAGGAGGTGGTTTTGATGTCCAATGCTTATAAGCTCAATAAACGTATCTTTAAAATCATTCGTCTTACTCTCATTGTGTCCATGCTGCTGGTGTTTGGGATGGACTTGCTGATAGAGCACAAGGTCAATCTCCTCTATCCTGCTTGGTGTTGCTTTATCCTCTACTTGATTGCAGACGACAAAGAGCCTTGAGAAAACCTCAAGGCTCTTATCTTAGGCTAAATGCGCTAGGGTGTCCTCTATCCAGTCCAGCTGGCTTCTCACTCGAGAGATAGCTCGGCTGAGGATGAGGTAGTGACCATACTCTTGCGCAATTGCCTCTTGACTGGGAAAGAGGAGCTCAAGGCGCTTGTTTAAATGCGCCAATTGCTTATCTAGCAGCTCTTTTTCTTCCTCCAAGAGAGACTGGACACGGCTGTCATCTGCGCTGTGGATGAAAAACATTTTGAGTGAAAAGAGGTCTTTTTGAGTCGGAGCTTCAAGCACAGGCGCAAGCAACCATGTGTTCAAGGTCTCCTCACCAAGCGAGGTGAGCTGGTAGTATTTTTCTTTTAGGTTGTTTGGGTCGGTGGTTTGCTCTAGCCATTTGTCTGTAATCATGCGCTTTAGCTCTGGGTAAATCTGACTGTGAGAAGCTTTCCAAAACTCACCGATTTCCGTTTCAAACTGCTGGCTGATTGCCTTTCCAGTGAGGGATTGATGTGTCTTTACAATTCCTAAAATAACATAGGGCAGAATGCGTTCTTTTGGCATGAGGGTCTCCTTGTGACTTGATTGCTTCTAGTATATCAAGTTTTTGAGCAGAACCCAATTATTTTCTCAAACGCTTGTAGTTTTCGTCAAAGTATCGACCAGCTCGGATGTCGTCAGGTAGACCAGCATAAGGTGCTTCAGAGATGACGTCTTCGTTATCTACCCCAGCGTCACCCATGTAAGTGATAGTGGCAAATTCTGGCACGACTAACTTTGGATAGGTGGCGTATTTTTCACGAGACGCTTCCATGAGGTCGATATGGTCATTTTGAAAGCAAACGGTGATTTCAGGGTGTTCATGCACCCAAGCAGGAAAGAAAATAGTGCCGTTTAATTTCTTTTCATTAGGGACAAAGTCCAGCGCTACGTCAGTGCCGGTCGGCTCTGTCCAAGCGACCTTGTAAATGCCTTCTGTCAGCATGACGATATTGGCTTCTTGGTCTTTGACCCAGCGTCCAGCGACCATGCCACCGTGGATACGATAGTCAACGGTGTGGTCATTTTTAGCGTACCACTCGTATTCCCAGCCATTGTCATAGGTGTAGATAAAGTGTGTTCCGATAAAGTCTTCTAGTGTTTTAAAGTGTTTTGTCATCTTAGCCTCCTTTTAAAATCAACACCATCATTATATGTCGTTATCGACATAAAGTCAAGTGTCAAGTTTTAATATAGGCGAACCCAGCGTTTTTTTGTTATAATAAAGACGATGAGAAAGGAGGAGATCATGGCGAGTCAGGTATCACCACGTTCAACGAGAGCTTATGAGCATGTTCTAGAGCATCTGCGTGCAAAACGTGTGCGAATAACAGAAACACGCAAGGCGATTATTGCTTATATGGTTGATAGCAAGGAGCACCCTAGTGCCGAGAAGATTTATAAAGATCTCCTGCCGCTTTATCCAAGCATGAGTCTTGCGACGGTTTACAATAATCTCAAGGTTCTAGTAGATGAGGGTTTTGTTGAGGAGATAAAAATCACCAATGACAGCACGACCTACTATGACTTCATGGGGCATGATCATATCAATATCGTCTGTGAGTCCTGTGGCAAGATTGTGGATTTTATAGACGTTGAGCTGCTGGATATTTCCAAGGAAGCTTACGAGCAAACCCAGTTTAAAATCACCAAGCTACAGCTGTTGGCTTACGGGATTTGCCCAGAGTGCCAAAAAAAGCAGGAAAATCATAGATAAGAAAATCCACCTATGCTTTAGCATAAGTGGATTTTTTGTACTTAGGCACGTAGACTAGCAAAGAGTTCTTTGACCTCGTCAACAGTTTCAGCACGTGATACAGCGCCACGGATTTTGGCAGCACCAGAAGTGCCACGCAGATAATGCGGAGCTAGTCCACGAAACTCTCTGACAGCGATAACTTCGCCTTTTAGCTGACTAAGGCGGGTTAGGTGGTCCTCTGCGATGTCTAACATCTTGTCAAATGGAAGATCTGGCAACTCCTCACCAGTCTCAAAATAGTGGTTAATATGGGTGAAGATATAAGGGTTGCTACGTGCGCCACGTCCAATCATGACCGCATCAGCGCCCACCGTCTCAATCATAAACTTAGCGTCTTGGACGGTACGGATGTCGCCATTTGCGATAAAAGGCACTTTTGTGATAGCTTTTGCGACCTTGGCTAGGGTCTCGTGGTCGCAAGTCCCTGTGTACATCTGCTCACGGGTGCGCCCGTGCATGGCAAGGGCAGAGACACCAGCAGACTCAGCAGCCAGCGCATTGTCGACAGCTAGAGAGCTGTCAGACCAGCCTGTACGCATCTTGACCGTGAGGGGAATATCAAGGACAGACTTAACAGTGCTTACCACTTGATAAATTTTTTCAGGGTCTTTTAGCCACATGGCACCCGCTTCGTTTTTGACGATTTTATTGACAGGGCAGCCCATATTGATGTCGACAAGGTCAGCCTTGGTGTTTTTCTGGATGAACTCAGCAGCACGTGCTAGGCTATCAGCGTCATTGCCAAAGAGCTGGATAGAGACAGGATGTTCCCCCTCGTCGATGTGCAGCATATGCAGGGTTTTTTCGTTATTGTACTGAATCCCTTTGTCTGAGACCATCTCCATGACGACAAGTCCAGCGCCAAATTCCTTGGCGATAGTGCGAAAGGCGGAGTTGGTCACACCAGCCATAGGCGCTAAGACCGTGCGGTGAGGGATTTCCACCGACCCGATATGAAAGGAACTATTCAGCTTTGTCATTGATTATCTCCTCAAGGTCTTTTTCTGAAAAGTGATAGTGTTCATTGCAGAACTGGCAGGTAATCTCTGCACCGTGGTCCTCGTCTTTCATAGCGATAAGGTCGTCCTTTGCAAGCGAGAGCAAAGCGAATTTGAAGCGCTCTTTGGAGCAGTTGCAGTGAAAGCGTACGCTCTCCTCAGACAAACGCTTGTAATCGTCCTCGCCGTAGATAGCGTCAAGAAGGGCGTCTATGTGATTGTCAGACGCTAGCAGTCTAGAGATAGCAGGCATGTTTTGGATGCGCTCCTCATAGCGCTTGATGTCCTCCTCAGACGCCCCAGGTAGAGCTTGGAGCATAAAGCCTCCAGCAACCTTGACCTTGTCCTCCTCGTCAAGCAAAACATTGAGCCCGACGGCAGAAGGGGTTTGCTCGCTTTCGGTCAGATAGTAAGCAAAGTCTTCGCCGATTTCGCCAGAGATGAGGGGCGTGGTTGAGGTGTAGGGTTTTCCTGTGCCGTAGTCGGTAATGACCACAAAATGTCCTTGCCCCATGAAAGGTCCTACTAAAACTTCACCGGTCGCTGTTTTTTTGATGTCAACACCAGGGTTTTGAATGTAGCCTTTGACATTGCCGTGCGTATCAGCCACTGAGATGATATGCCCAAAAGAGCTGTTGCCGATAATCTTGAGCGTCACCTTGCTCTCACCCTTTTGATTGGCAGCGAGGATGAGGTTGGCAATGAGCGTGCGCCCCAAAGCGACAGTGGAGCTTGAGAGTGTTTGATGTTTTTCTTGTGCCGTTTTAACGGTCTCGGTGCAATCCAGCACATAAGCCCTGAAAGCACCATTTGTTGCGATTGATTTAATGATTTTATCCATAACTGTTATTATACCACAAAGTCTTGATTTTGCATGGGATGGGGATTAGAGATTGGTCGCTAGAAAAGCAAGTCAAGGATGGATGAAAGCGCTTACTTTTGCTATACTAAAAGTAGAAAAGTGAGAGAAAGTAGGTGAGTTCATGCTTAACATTCAGCACTTGACGATACGGACGAGACATCCGATTTTGACGGATTTTTCCTATGATTTCAAGGAGGGAAATCTCTACGGCATTGTGGCGACAAATGGTTCTGGCAAGACGACCTTTTTCCGCTCTATCATGGGTTTACTCCCCATCCTATCGGGAAAGGTTGAGCTAGAGAGTGGCTCAGCTTTTTATTATGAGACCAGCGACTGGCTAGATAGTGACCTCTCTGGGCTTGACTATCTCCGCTTTGTCCAAAAAGAATGGCACTCGCAGGTCGCACTTACAGATGTCATTGCGACTTGGAAGATGGAGGACTACATCCGTCTGCCTATCCGTAAGTACTCCCTTGGGATGAAGCAGCGGCTCTTGATTGCCATGTATATGATCAGTGATAGTCAGTGTCTCCTCATGGATGAGATGACCAATGGCTTGGATGAGGAGAGCCGTCAGATTTTCTTTTCGATTTTAAAAGGTTTCAAAGAGGCAGGCAAGCTTGTCATTCTCTCTTCTCACTATAAGGAGGACATCGAGGCTTACTGTGATTATCTTTTGACCTTGAGGGATGAAAAGATGGAGGTGAGTGCTCTATGACTTATCTATGCTTTCAACTCAAGCGTCTCTTAAAAAGTCGCTTGACCTATGTGCCCTTGCTCCTCATTGTCGCAGCTAGCCTTGTCACGCTTTTTCTAAATGCCAAAGCCAATCAAAACAACAATCTTGGTGTGCAGATTAGCGAGAGCCTTCAGCAAACGCAAAAAGCAGTAGCGGACGAAAAGGAACGCCTAAAGACCTTGTCAAAAGACAGCGCCGAGTACCCCTATGTGCAAAAAAATATCAGCGGGGGAGAGGCGACCGTTAAAAGCGATAGGCTTTTCTAGCCGCCTATCAAAAGGGCGATTGGAAGACGGTTTATCAAAAACAGATCGCTTAGCTAGAGAAGGTCAGACAAACCGCCAAGGAAAACACAATTGATGCCACGATGAAAAGTGTGCTTAACCGTGACCTGCTCATGTATCAGGCGCTTGCTAAAGAAAACTTTGCCTACGAAGACCCCTATTTTCCAACCCAAGCGCTTCCTTTTGTCCTGTCTTTGACCGACTATCTCTTTCCAGCGCTTCTGCCTATTGCTCTTATCTTTATCCTATCCAATCTCTACACCAGTGCTTTTGCCTCAAAGACTATTGATAAGACACGTCTATTGCCAGAGAGGGCTTGGCGCTTAGCGCTAAAGGACATAACGGTTGGTTTTGTGGTGAGTCTAGCTCTGATCGTTTTATCTGTCCTGCCAGTTTTTCTGGTGGCTGCTATCTTTTTTGGTGTGGGGGAGTGGGATTATCCTGTATTGCATTACCGTCTGTCTGATAAAACGCTCTATTTTTCAGCCATAAAGGACAGCGTGCTGCCTAGTCTTTTACTACAAGTGCTGTCGCTACTTGTGATGAGCGTTGCCATTTATCTCATCGCTCAACTGGTCAAAAATAAAGTCGCCACCCTTTTTGTCGCTCTCGTTGTTCTTTTAGGAGCGGTAGTTTTGCCCTTGGTTGTCGTGCCACTAGCACCCTATGTGCAATGGCTACCAACAGGCTATATCAAGAGCTTTGAAGTGGCAACAGGTCTGCTACAACATCAGCTGGACAACTGGCAGATGAGTGCCACACAAGGTTACGGTGTCCTCATCGCTTGGTTGCTTGGGCTTACTTTACTTAGTCTATTATGGAAGGCATTTTCAGCCAGAAAAGTCCAGTTTAGCCTAGCTTAAAAGGAAACTGCAAAGCAAGTTTCCTTTTTTTACTTTTACTCATCCTTTGATTCGACTTGTTCTTGGACATCTTTGCTGTCGTTGAGGAGGGCTTGTACGATTTTTTCGTCTCGGAGTTTGACGGAGTCGTTGATGGTTTCGGCGGACTTGATGATAGCAGTCTCAAGCTCAGCCCGTTTTTTACGCCCGTCGTCAATGGCTTTGATAATCCCTTGGTTTTGTGCGACAAGGCTCTCAGCCAGCGCTGTGACAGACTTAGTTGACAGCGTCGGGCTTTGCGCTGTTCTCTCCAGCATAGGGATGGCTTCCTTGCTAGTTTCAGCCAGCATCTCAAGCGCAGCGTTATTGGCATGGACAATAGCGTCCGCTGTCACCCCAGACTTGACCGACTGCTGCATCATGCCCAGCTGTGCGATAGAGAGCTTCATGGTTGGGATGGTGTTGCGTCTGAGCATGCCCAGCTTTTGGCGCATGTCCGAGGAGACCTTGACCAGATTGCGCATCTGTGGTGTTGTCGCCCAAGCCACGTAGAGGCGGTTCATGTACTCGGTGTGCTGCTGCTCCATGGTGTTGATGACCTCGGTGAGGTGGGCAAGTTCATTGCTTTTGATTTGATAATCTGGCGTTGCACTATCAAGATTTTCGAGGCTTGCTTGCAAATCTTTGGCACGGTTGGCAGCTTCTTTTTGTGTCGCTTCTAAAAAGGCAATGACTCCAACCAAGTTTTCAATTGACTTGGTATTGTCCTCAATCAAGAGCTCCGCTGAGACGATGTTGCGAGCGAGAGAGTCCTCTTGTTTAACCACACTGGCTGCCATAGAGTCCATTTTTTGCTCAATGCTCTGAGCGTCAAAGTAAAACTCCTGCAGGCTATTTTTGCTCTGTCTAAAGAGCTTTTGGAGAAAATTGGGTTTCTTGTCCAGCTCGGCAGGTGTGGCTTCCTTGTATTTGGCGATAAAGCCGTTGAGCTCACGGTTGGCGTTTAAAAGCAATTCATCAACCTGCGGGATTTGCAGTTTCTTTTGCTCAGAAAGGATATGATTGACCGTGTTGTTGACCGCCTCAACCGCTGACTGCCCAAAGTCAAGGAGGGCGTTTTGGTCTGCTAGAAAGCTATCGACAAGCGCTGGCGCTTTTTGGGTGATAGCTGTTTGCTGCTCGGGTGTTAGCTTGTCAAAAAAGCTAATTTGCCCAGTCTCGCTGGTGTCAGTGCTTGTAATGATGTCAGTGGTTTTATCGGTTGTTGTGATTGCATTTTCAGCGATTTTATCAATATCAAAATTAAAGGTGTCTGCCATAATCTCTCTCCTTTAGTCGTTCTCCAGTTTGTCCTTCATCAAGCGCAGGCTGATGTCAAAGTCTTTCATGTCGCTTTCATTGAGCTGACGTAGGGTCTCGTCCAGATCCTCATCAAACTGCACGAGCGCAAGCCTTGCCGTCTCTAGGCGCTCGTCTGCTTTATAGTAGTCTTTTGGCGATTGCTTGATTTTGAGATAGCCAGTTAGCACATCCTCAAAGCGATTCATGCTGGCTTGGTGCAGGGCGAGCAGTTCTTCTTTGTTGTCCGCCTTTTTGATTTTCTCTAAAATGGTCTCGTGGTCACGCATGATGTTGTCATAGGTCGTCTGAAGCTCTGGAGCGTAAGTGGCAACACTCTCCTCGATAGTCAGCTCATGCTTATCCTCTTCCTTAGTGACAAGGCTAGACAGGCGCTCTCTGATCTCATCGTAGGAAGCTTTGGCATGCGCTTTGACTCGCTGGTAGGTTGTCGCATTGATGTGCTCTTTTAGCTGGTCAAGCTCAGACTCGATATGCTGGATACTAGGCAACATCCTGTCAGCAAGCTGTCTATAAGCGTAAAAGTCCTTGTCCTCCCAGAGTGTGTCCAGTTTTTTTAACTGATAATCCGCTTGGCGAATATCCTCTTGCAGCCTTTCGATAGCTGCTGTGGAGTTGGTCAGCTGTTCTTGTCTTTTCTTTTGACGCATGTAGCGAATGAGACGGTAAGACCCATAGCCAATACCTACAACCACAGCTAGGGGCAAAAGCACATGCACCAGCACGTAAACTGCAATGAGAACAACAATAATGGTCATGAGTGCCTCGCTAGAGCTCTTTGATTTGGAACGTCTCGCCATAAAACTACCTACTTCTTTGTCAATATACCTTTATTGTAGCTTAAAATAAGCGAATAGACAATTGTTTATTGTTGTCTTATTTCTGGAAAGAGTCCTTCAAGGATTTTGAGCGTGATGACTTGCCCAGGTCCTTCTTGGCAGTAAGTGTGCATGTACATGGACGGGTTAAAGTTAAGCTCAATGCAGGTGCAGTATGGATTTTCTTTACTTGCCTTTTTGGTCGTATCAGGGATAATCAAGTCCACACCACATACCCAAGCACCAAGTGTGCTTGCCATTTGACTGGCAAGCTGCTCATAACTGTCATCCATGCTCTCAGTCACGTCAATCGAATCGCCACCTGTTGAGATATTGGAGTTGCGACGCAGTTCAACCTTGACACCTGCCTCTAGGACACTGTCGGGGCTGTAGCCTTGCTGCGTTAGCATTAGTCGCTCAATCTCTCCAAGCTCAATGATTTCAAGAGGTGACCTGTGGTCATGCCCTCGCAAAGGATTTTGATTTTTAAGGTCAATGAGTTCTCTAATAGTGTGCTTGCCATCACCAACGACATTGGCTGCGACCCGAAGGAGCACAGCGAGACACTTTCCATCTAGGATGAAAAAGCGGTACTCGGTGCCTGCCACATAGTCCTCAACCAGCACACTGCTGTCCTCAGAAAATGCAATGTCAAGCGCTTTTTGGTAAGCCTCAAGCCTAGCCCCCTCTTTAAAGATAGAAATCCCCAGTCCAAAGTTAGTGGACTTTGGCTTGACGACGATAGCTTTTCCTTGGATGTGGTGATAGTAGGCTTTGGCGCTTGCTTTATCGGAAAATTCTCTACCAGCAGGTGTTGGAAAGCCGTGTTCTTGCAGGAGTTTTTTGGTAACGACTTTATTTGTCATAGCTAGTGGCACTACGTAGTTGTCCTTTGATGTCATGTTGCCATTTTTGATCAGCTCGACATGCCCCTTGTAGCTCAGGCGCAAAAACTGGTCCTCCTCATCTAAAATTTCAATCTGAACTCCCTTTTGAATGGCGTCAAACATGAGCATTTGTGTGGAGAGCTCCATATTTTCAAAGCCTTTCAAGGCGTAAAATGCCTGCCAAGCGTAGTCGTGGTGTGCCTGTCCCTCTTTTTGCCCAAAGGCTTCTAACGACTGGTCTGTGATATGCGCTAGCAACTGTCCAGATAAGGTCAAGCTTGGGTTTGCGACTTGCTCTCTTATCGTCTCAAGCAAGTTCTTATAGTGGTCAGGTAGATGGAAGTGCTGGATGACACTTTCCATAGCGTCTAGGATGTCGGATGTAGGCGCTGCACTTGGTAGCGCTTCTAGTGGATGACTAAGAGCAATGGTATTGTTGAGTGCATTTGCTTGTGCGATAGCAGTATCGACATTTTCCACATCATCCAGCCAGAGGAGCGCTAGGAAAAAGAGGTGCACACTGTCCATAGTTTCCTGCGTGATACCAAGAGGGGTGAAAGGATTGAGGTCAAAACAGCGCAGCTCCAGATAGCTGATAGGCTGCTCAAGATAGCCACGACAAGCCTTTTGCCCACGCAAGCGTACCGCAGAATAATGCTCCTTTTCAGCGATGAGCTGTTTATTAGCCACTGCCGTCTCTAAACTTGTGATGTAGTCGTCAAGCGACGTATAGGAGATGACAATATCCTCGTGGTTGACATAGCCAAGCTGACTGGAGCGAATGGAGCGCACAGGATGAGCCAACTCTTCTTTCAAAAAGCCTTTTTCAGCAATGGGACTCGCTCCGTAGAGATAGGTTAGCAACCAACGGTAGCGCAGAAAGTTTTGTGCGATTTTGAGATAAAGGTCATTTTGAAACTTGGCTTTATCCTCATAGTCACTTGCCTCAAAGAGTGCTTGAATGATGGAGCTGTCAAGCGCCATATTGACATGAATGCCTGACATGGTCTGTAAGGTCTTGCCATAAGTGCTAGCCAGATAGTCACGATAATGACGCTCAAAGCTATCCTCCAGCTGAGCAATGGCAATCTCCTCATCAGCGACTTTAGGTGGCATGGACAAAGGCCACAGGTACTCATCGGTCAATGTTCGCTCAGCGACATCTGTGATAGCCCCTAGCCATCTAAGCGCTTCCTTTGGCGAGCGTGTGACAGGTGTGATGAGCTCCAGCTGAGACTCGCTAAAGTCCGTCTGGATATAAGGGTGATAGCTGCGTGAGCCAAGCGCCTTTGGATGAGGACTGGTAGCGAGTTTACTTGAGTCTTTTTGGATACGCAAGGACTCACGCTCAATGCCAAAGGTTCCCTCTAAAAGCGGGAGATTAGGGTCTAGTTTTTGTAGTAGCTGGTTGATGGTCATTTTAAGGTCTCCTTCATTGTCATTATTTTCAAAAAATACTGTCTTTAGCTATAGTTTACCCTATCGTTCGGAAAAAGGCAGAGTTTTGCTACGATTTCTTGAAAAAAAGTAGGAATTTTCTTATAATAGAGTGTAAGATAAACTTGCAGGTGAGATTCCTGCCGTGGTTTTCTAAGAAAGGATTGAGCGCAAAGCTCAGTGTTTACGATATGACTTCAGTAGTAGTGGTAGGTACCCAGTGGGGGGACGAGGGAAAAGGTAAGATTACAGACTTTCTGTCTGCAGATGCCGAGGTAATCGCACGTTATCAAGGTGGGGACAATGCAGGGCACACCATTGTCATCGATGGTAAAAAGTTCAAACTGCACTTGATTCCATCAGGGATTTTCTTTCCTGAAAAGATTTCTGTTATTGGAAATGGCATGGTAGTCAATCCTAAGTCATTGGTAAAAGAGTTGCATTATTTGCACGATGAGGGTGTGACGACCGATAACTTGCGTATCTCAGACCGTGCGCATGTCATCTTGCCTTATCACATTCATCTCGATCGCCTGCAAGAAGAAGCCAAAGGCGACAATAAAATTGGAACAACTATCAAAGGGATTGGTCCAGCTTACATGGACAAGGCAGCTCGCGTTGGTATCCGCATTGCCGATTTGCTTGACCGTGAGATTTTTGCAGAGCGCCTCAAGCGCAACCTAGCGGATAAAAACCGCCTCTTTGAGAAAATGTACGAAGCAGACCCGATTCTCTTTGACGATATTTTCGAGGAATACTATGCCTACGGACAAGAAATCAAAAAATACGTCACAGATACTTCTGTCATCCTAAACGACGCTCTTGACAGTGGCAAGCGTGTGCTGTTTGAGGGGGCTCAAGGTGTCATGCTTGATATTGACCAAGGGACATACCCATTTGTAACCTCATCAAACCCAGTTGCGGGTGGTGTGACCATTGGTAGTGGTGTTGGACCAAGCAAGATTAACAAGGTCGTTGGGGTCTGCAAGGCTTACACTAGCCGTGTCGGAGACGGTCCGTTTCCTACTGAGCTTTTTGATGAGGTGGGAGACCGCATTCGTGAGGTCGGTCATGAGTACGGTACAACAACAGGTCGTCCACGCCGTGTCGGATGGTTTGACTCTGTTGTGATGCGCCATAGCCGCCGTGTTTCAGGTATCACCAACCTCTGCCTCAACTCTATTGATGTCCTCTCTGGGCTCGATACGGTCAAGATTTGTGTGGCTTATGACCTTGACGGTGAGCGTATTGATTATTACCCAGCTAGCCTTGAAGCGCTCAAGCGTTGCAAGCCAATCTACGAAGAGCTTCCAGGTTGGTCTGAGGACATTACAGGCTGCCGTAGCTTAGATGAGCTTCCTGAAAATGCCCGCAATTATGTGCGTCGTGTTAGCGAGCTGGTCGGTGTGCGTATCTCGACTTTCTCTGTCGGACCAGACCGTGACCAGACCAACATCTTAGAAAGTGTTTGGAGCAATATCTAATAACTAAAAAGAAGTGAGAGTGTTCTTACTTCTTTTGTTGTCGTATGATAAAAGGAGAAACCTTATGCTATTTACCATGGAAAAGGAGCGCCTAGGAGCCTTTATGGACGCTGTCTTAGCCATAATTATGACCATTTTAGTGCTGGATTTAAAAGAGCCAAGGACTTTTGATTTACAAGGGCTTTGGGAATTGCGAGAGAGCTTTTTTGCTTATACCTTGTCCTTTTTCTGGCTGGGGACTATGTGGATTAACCTCCATCGTGAGTACAGTGCCGTTGAGAAAATCAGCCAAAAAACCGTCTGGGCGGCTCTTCTTGTCCTCTTTTTCTCCTCGCTCTTTCCCTATGCGACACGCCTGATTTCGCTTGCTTTTTACAGCTCGAGCATGCAGGTGGTCTACGGTGTGATATCGCTTCTTATCTCCATAAGTGTTCTCTATTATACCTACACGCTGAGGAGGCAAATCCTAATCTAGACGCTGTTCATCGCTACAAAATCAAGCGCCTGTCTTGGATGAAGTGGGACATGCCGATAAAACTTATCGGGCTCGTCCTATCTGCCACGCTCTTTCCGCCAGCCATGTCTCTTGCTCTACTCTTTAATCTCTGTATCCTTGTCATTCCCAATCAGCTCAAAAACTAATTTTTTTCTCATTATTAAAATCAAAATAATACAAAAAAAGAACACTTTGGGTTATAATAAACCAAAAGGGTGAATGTTATGTATCAAGTGATTAAAATGTACGGCGATTGGGAGCCGTGGTGGTTTTTAGACGGTTGGACAGATGATATTGTAGCGCAAAAGCGATTTGCCACCTTTGAGTCAGCAGCTAGCTACTATGAAAAAGAGTGGCAAAAAGGCTGTAGGCACTATAGTTGCTACGATAGCCATCAAGACTTTTTAGCCGCTTTTTGGAACCAAGAAGACGAGCGTTGGTGTGAGGAGTGTAACGAATACCTCCAGCAATACCACTCGCTCCTCCTCCTAAAAGACGGCAAGCCCCTGCCAAGACAATGGCACAGAAAAAGTCTCATCAAAAAAAATAGCCAAACACCTCCCAAAAGCTGTCAAATGAAAGAACTCTAAACTCAGTTGTGTAAAACAACTGAGTTTTTTTCAATTTTTTACGATTTTCTTCAACTTTTGTGATTTCTTACGAATAGAATAAGTGAGCAAGGCATAGCACCACAGCTAACACCCTTCGTTATATTTCATTACCATTCAAAATCTATCCTTTATCAATGTCGTTGGCTGTGGTGTTATGTCTTGCTCAATAGGAAATTGCTCTTTTAGAAAGGGGTAATCATGGTACAAGAGTTAGCCAAAGACCTCATCAAAACAGCTGTTGCTGCCAATGCACAGGATATTTACATTATTCCAAAAGCTAGGCAATACGATGTTTTTATGAGAATTGGTGATGAAAGGCGGTTTATAGATGTTTTTGGGAATGATCGGATGGCTAGTCTTATTGGTCACTTTAAATTTGTTGCAGGAATGAATGTTGGTGAAAAGAGACGTAGCCAACTGGGTTCGTGTGATTATGCTTTTGATGACGATGAGATGGTCTCTCTTCGCTTGTCCAGCGTCGGTGATTATCGTGGGCTTGAGAGTCTGGTCATTCGCCTGCTCTACTCGGGGCGCCATGAGCTTTGCTATTGGTTTGACGGACTAGAGCGGCTAAAACCAGTAGTCGCTGGTCGGGGGCTTTATCTCTTTTCAGGCCCTGTCGGCAGTGGTAAGACCACGCTTATGCACCAGCTGGTTGCTGACCAGTTTAGCGATAAGCAGGTTATCACCATCGAAGACCCTGTCGAAATCAAGCAAGACAACATGCTGCAGCTCCAGCTCAATGAAAGTATCGGCATGACCTATGACAGTCTCATCAAGCTCTCGCTCAGGCACCGCCCTGATATTTTCATCATTGGTGAGATTCGAGACAGCCAAACGGCACGAGCGGTTATCCGTACTAGTCTAACAGGGGCTATGGTTTTCTCTACCATCCATGCCAAGAGTATCACAGGTGTTTACGCTCGCTTGCTAGAGCTTGGTGTTAGTCTTGAAGAGTTGGATAATAGCCTTCGCATGATTGCTTATCAACGCTTGATTGGGGGAGGAGGTGTGATTGATTTTGCCACAGAAAACTTCCAAGAGCATAGTGCAGACCAGTGGAACGCCCAGATGGATCAGCTGGCTAAAGACGGACATATCACTAAGAAAGAAGCTACCATCGAAAAGATTGTCTGCTAGACAGCAGGCAAAACTCATCCAACTGTTTAACAATCTTTTTGTTAGTGGCTTTACACTCGGTGAGATGGTGACATTTTTAAAACGCAGTCAGTTGCTGAATGACAGCTACACCAGCCAGATGGAAGCCTCGCTCTTAGAGGGAGACAGTATGGCAAAGATGATGGCAGCTGTTGGCTTTTCAGATACCATCGTCACCCAGATGTCCCTTGCTGATGTTCATGGCAACACTCAAAAGGGTCTGACCAAAATCGAGAGTTATATGCGCAGCATGGCGACACTCAAGAAAAAACTGGTTGAAGTAGCGACCTATCCTATCATCCTCCTTAGTTTTTTAGTGTTAATCATGATAGGGCTCAAAAACTACCTCATTCCTCAGCTGGATGGTGGTAATCTAGCGACACATCTAGTGGCTTCCTTTCCTCTTCTCTTTTTCGCCTTTCTTTTTGGCGGTCTCGCCATTTTAGCTGCGTGCTATCTTTGGCTACGGCAGATGTCTCGTATAAGGGCAGCTACGCTCTTAAATAAGCTTCCCTTTATCGGTAGCTATGTCAAGCTCTATCTGACAGCTTACTACGCTCGTGAGTGGGGCAATCTCATCGGTCAAGGAGTGGATTTATCTCAGATTGTCCGTCTCATGCAGGAGCAAAAGTCACAACTTTTTAACGAGATTGGCAGTGACTTAGAAGAAAAGCTCCTGTCTGGTCAGACCTTTTGTGAGACGGTGCTGTCTTACCCCTTTTTCCTAAGAGAGTTAGGGCTTATCATCGAGTACGGCGAGGTCAAGGCAAAACTAGGCGCTGAGCTAGACATCTATGCCGATGAGACTTGGGAGACATTCTTTTTACGCTTGCAAAAGGCAACCCAACTCATCCAACCCTTGATTTTTATCTTTGTAGCACTCGTTATCGTCATGATTTACGCTGCAATGTTACTACCAATGTATCAAAATATGGAGTTTAATGTATGAAAAAATATCTCAGTTTTCTCACCAAAACCAAAGCTAAAGGTTTCACACTTATAGAGTGTTTGACAGCACTCTTAGTCATATCAGGTTCTGTCCTTGTCTATCAAGGGCTAACACGAACGCTCTCAAGTAATATTCACTATTTTTCTAGCAATCACCAAAGCAATTGGCTACTCTTTGCTAAGCAGCTGCAAAGCGAGTGGGAAAACTGCCAGCTAGACCATGCGACAGAGCAAAAAGTCTACGTTAAAAAAAAGGGCAACCAAGACTTGGCTTACGGCTTATCTACTAGCGATGACTTTCGTAAAACAAATGGTAACAATAAAGGCTATCAGCCCATGATCTTTGGCTTAAAAGCTTGTCAGGTGCAGGAAACGGATGGGCTTGTCACTCTGCACTTGACCTTTAAAGACGGCTTAGAGAGGACATTTATCTATGATTTTAAAGCGCAAAGTTAAGGCGGGAGTTCTCCTCTATGCTCTCCTGATGGCTACTATCTTCACTCTTTTATTACAATTTTACCTTGGGCGTGTTCGAGCCAGTCACATCCAGCAGTTGGCGCAAGAAGAAGCCAGCAAGGCTTATCTGATTGCGACCTTAGTCAAAGACCAAAAAGACGCTGCTCTTACCTTTGAAGGGACACAGGTCACAGTAGAGTCTAAAGACAAACGCTTGGATGTAACAGTCACTCTCTCCTCAAAAGGAAGGTATCACTACACTTTTCATACGACACCAAAAACAGAAGTGTCGTCCTCATCTCAATCCTCAACTAATGTTTCATATGCCTCAACCCAAGAAGAGACGATACCTTCTACATTCGAGACTGAGCTAAAGACAGACCAAGACACGCCCAATTCATCGAAAAGCTAGGCTTAGCCTAGCTTTTCTTTCTGTTTATTTTTTGGTATGATAGGACACGGAGGAAGACATGAATTTTGAAACCATTGAAAAGGCTTATGCCTTATTAATTGAGAATGTACAGCTCATTCAAAATCAGCTAAAAACGACTTTTTACGATGCGCTGATTGAGCAAAATGCGCTCTATGTGACAAAGGAAGCGCAGGATTCTCGTATTGTCGACAATAACCAAGCGCTTGAAAAGCTCAATCTTTCTGCTGAGGAGTGGCGTCGTGCTTTTCAGTTTTTACTGATAAAAGCGTCACAAACAGAGCTACTTCAGGTCAATCATCAATTGACCCCAGATAGCATTGGCTTTATTCTTTTGTATTTGCTAGAGGAGTTGACGGCAGATAAGAGTCTTGATGTACTGGAGATTGGCAGTGGTACGGGAAATCTAGCCTATACGCTTTTAAATAACAGCCAAAAAGAACTGCACTACATGGGGATTGAAGTGGATGATTTGCTGATTGACTTGTCTGCAAGTATGGCTGATGTCATGCAGTTAGATGCGCAGTTTATCCAAGAAGACGCTGTGCGCCCGCAATTGATGAAGCCAAGTGATGTCATTATCAGTGATTTGCCAATTGGCTATTATCCAAACGACGCTGTTGCAAAACGCTACCAAGTGGCTAGCACGAGCGAGCACACCTATGCCCATCATCTGCTCATGGAGCAATCGCTCAAATACCTAAAGAAGGATGGTCTGGCTATTTTCCTAGCGCCAAACAATCTCCTAACCAGCCCGCAAAGTGATTTGTTAAAGGCTTGGCTCCATCAATCAGCTAGCGTTCTAGCGGTTATTTCCTTGCCAGAAAATCTTTTTGGGCATGAAAAAAATGCCAAGTCCATCTTTGTCCTTAAAAAGCAAATAGATACGCCACAAGAGACCTTTGTCTACCAGCTTGGCGACTTGCAGCAGCAAGAAAGCATGCTTGCTTTTATCGAAAATTTCCAAAAATGGAAAACTGATAATGGTCAATCCTAAAATTTTATGATAGAATAGAGATGTGTTGAAAACGCTTAAATAAAATTAGATGGGGTGACTTATGACAAAGACAATTGCCATTAACGCTGGAAGCTCAAGTCTCAAGTGGCAGTTATATGAGATGCCAGACGAAGTCGTTATCGCTAAAGGATTGATTGAACGTATTGGGCTTAAAGACTCACGCTCGACCGTAAAATTTAACGGGACCTCATATACACAGATGCTAGATATAGTAGACCACAAACAGGCGGTTACGATTTTGCTAGAGGATTTGAAGCGCCACGGTATCATCGAAGACTACGATGAAATCACAGGTGTGGGTCACCGTGTGGTTGCTGGTGGTGAATACTTTAAAAAATCGGCTCTAGTCACCGAGGAAGTGATTGAGCAGGTGGAGGAGCTGTCTCTACTTGCGCCTCTACATAATCCTGGTGCGGCAGCTGGTATTCGAGCTTTTCGTGAGATTTTGCCAGATATTGTCAGTGTTGTTGTTTTTGACACCTCTTTTCACACGACCATGCCTAGGCATGCTTATCTCTATCCGATTCCACAGAAATATTACCAAAAATATAAGGTGCGTAAGTACGGAGCGCACGGCACAAGCCATCAGTACGTCGCTCAAGAAGCCGCTAAAATGCTAGGGCGTCCGCTTGAAGAGCTCAAGCTCATCACAGCCCATGTGGGCAACGGTGTCTCTGTCACTGCTAACTATCACGGTGAGTCTATGGATACGTCAATGGGCTTCACACCGCTTGCAGGTCCTATGATGGGCACACGCTCAGGTGATATTGACCCAGCCATCATCCCTTATCTTATCGCTCAAGATCCAGAGCTAAAAGACGCCGCTGATGTTGTAGATATGCTCAACAAGCAGTCTGGGCTTCTTGGAGTGTCGGGTATCTCTAGTGATATGCGTGACATTGAGGATGGACTGCAGCGCCATGATCCAAATGCCGTTCTAGCTTATAATATCTTTATTGACCGTCTGAAGAAGTTTATCGGACAGTATCTCGCCGTGCTAAACGGAGCGGATGCGATTGTCTTTACAGCAGGTATGGGTGAAAATGCTCCGATGATGCGTCAGGATATTATCCAAGGGCTCTCTTGGTTTGGCATGGAAATCGACCCAGCAAAGAATGTCTTTGGGCATGTTGGTGAGATTACAACACCAGACTCTCGTGTCAAGGTTCTCGTTGTGCCAACAGATGAAGAACTCATGATTGCTCGTGATGTGGAGTTTTTCAAAAATAATTAACCTCGTTATCGAATATTATGATAAGACCAGAAAAGCTGTTGCTTGCAACAGCTTTTTTGTTATAAAAAATGTAAAGGAAGCTTGACACAAAATGTAAAGTGTACTATACTTATAGATGTAAAGCAAACTTTACTAAATGAATGTGAGGTGAAACATGGAAACACGCATTCAAGAATTGCGAAAAACACAAAAGCTCAGCCAAGCTGAGCTGGCGGATGCACTAGGTGTCACCAGACAGACCATTATCTCGCTAGAAAAAGGGCGCTATACTGCGTCACTAGAGTTAGCCTTTAAGATTGCTCATTTTTTTGGCAAATCAATCGAGGATATTTTCATCTACGAAGAGGTGGATTGAGGTCTGGTGCATGATGAAGGAGGGAGAGATGTTTGTGACCTTTATGACGACAAAAAGTGGCAAGCCATCAGTGGAAAACTATCGTAAGGTGATAAAGCGAGTGACGGCTTTGTTGTTTGTGCTAGTCTTGGTCTTTGCCGTGCTGTTCTATAAGCTGTCCTTAGATAGCTTTAACAGTGGCTTTGTTCTAGGTTTGATTATAGGGCTTGTCGCATGTATCGGACGAAATATCTACGTGCTAAAAAGCGACAAGCGCTTAAAGGCTAATTACATCAAGGCAATGGATGAGCGCAACAAGTATCTGACACAGCTGACTGTCAAGATTATCTATAGTTTGCTTGCGGTAGCTGTCATGGTCTTGCTTTTGTGTCATCATTTGCTGGGGTTTGATATTAGTTATGAAGCCTTGCTTTATAGTTTTTTGGTCTTGATATCTTACGGTTTTATCGTGATTCGCTTTATTGTGGAGAGGGTTTATTAGGAGGTTATTATGGCTTTAATTGAGGTCAAGCATTTAGCAAAACAATTTGCAGATAAGTTAGCGCTATCAGACGTTTCCTTTGCTGTTGAAAAGGGAGAAATCTTTGGTTTCTTAGGTCCGTCTGGCTCAGGTAAGACAACGACTATTAAGATTTTGACAGGGCAATTGTCCTCTGATAAGGGTGCGATTGCTGTACTTGGCAAGACTCCAGCACAGCTTAAAAGAGAGGACTATGAAAAGATCGGTATCGTCAGTGACACCAGCGGTTTTTATGAAAAGATGACCCTTTACAAAAATATGCTGGCTTACGCTAAGCTCTACGGCGTTTCAAAAGCGAGAGTTGACGAGCTACTAAAGCGTGTCAATCTCTATGACGACCGCAACAAGGTAGCTGAAAAGCTATCCAACGGCATGAAGCAGCGTATGCTGCTCGCACGAGCGCTCCTTAATGAGCCAGATCTTCTCTTTTTGGATGAGCCTACCAGCGGGCTTGACCCGATGACGACTCGTCTCATCCACCGTCTGCTCTTGGAGTTAAAAGAAAAAGGCACAGCCATTTTTCTGACCACGCATGACATGCACGAAGCAACGCTCTTGTGTGATAACCTAGCGCTCCTTGATAAGGGAAGTCTCGTTGAGACAGGTCGTCCAAAAGACCTGATTAAAAAATACCACACAGACAAAAAAGTCGTGGTCACCTATGACGATGATAGTCAAGTTGAGCTGACTTATAGCGAGCTTAGCCAGCTTGATATGACAGCTGTTGAGTCTATTCACTCGACAGAGCCGACTTTGGAGGATGTTTTCATTGCATTGACAGGAGGAAAGTTAGATGTTTAAACAGTTTAAAGCTTTATTGTGGTTACGGTGGGAGATTATCGCAGCAAATAAAACGCTTTTGGTGCAGCTCTTTCTTCCTGTTGCTATGGTGCTACTTTATCAGTTCATGTTTAGTAAAATGCCGTCAAGCCAGTCATCTGATATGATTATGGCGACTATGCTTTCGATTATACTCGGTTTTATCGGCACAACCATTACCTATCTCATTGCCGAGGAAAATGAAAAGCACAATCTGGTGAGTCTCCAGTTAGCGGGTATGGGGAGCCTAGAGTATCTACTAGCCAATCTCACTCTGCCTTTGGTCATTGAGCTGGTCTATCTCATCGCTTTGCCGCTCTATCTCGGTGTATCGCTGTCTAGCTTGGGGCTGACCTATGCTGTGGTCAATCTTCTGACGGCTCTTGTGGCATTGGGTCTTTTTATCTTCATTGGTATCATCTGTAAGACACAGACGCAAGCAACGATTTTGAGCTTGCCATTTATGTTGGTAGTTGCTTTTATGCCATTTTTTGCCATGATGGATAACAGCCTTAAAAAAGCCATTGACTTTACCTTTATGGGTACAATGACTAACTATCTCCTAGATAGAAAACACTACCAGATCATGGATAAATCTTTGATTTTTCTACTCTTGTGGCTTGTGCTAACTGGCGCTCTGCTTTTCTGGGGCTTGCGCCACCATCAACTACAATCGGAGAAAAAGCATGAAAACAGTTATTGAAAAGTTAAAAATTATCGGCGTGATTATTGGCTTTGCAGCCATTGACCAGGGCTTACTTGTCGTCATGATGGCAATAAGTGTTTATCAGAGCTCACTTGCCTTTGCTCTAAGGATTCTGTTTGCTCTTGCGATTTTTGCAGGTTTTGTGACCTATGCGCAGAAAAAAGGACTGTTGGACTTTAAGACCATCAAGCCCAAGTCACTTATCTTGTGGGAGCTGCTTGGTTATGCCTTGATTATCGTTTGCAACCAGGTGGGCATGACTTTGATAGAAGGTTCTGGTGCGACAACGACCAGCAATCAAGCAGCTCTTGAGCAGTTGTTTACGCTCTTGTCGCCTGCCTTTATGGGACTCTTTGTGGTGCTTATAGCGCCTCTCATTGAGGAGCTGATCTTTCGTTATCTGATTCCAAAGGTTCTCTTTAAAAATCATGAAGTTATCGGCTTTATCGTGGGTGTACTTGGCTTTGCTTTAGTTCATGGTGCTGATAATCTAGGCGATTGGATTATTTACGGCGGTATGGGAGTGGTCATGGCTTTTCTTTACTACAAGACCGAGCGCTTTGAGTATAGTCTCACGCTTCACATCCTAAACAACGCCCTTGCCTTTGCCCTAATGATGGCGCAATAAAAAACTAGAACAGGTGTTCTTTGATAAAGATAATAGAAATAAAAGGAGAATGTATGATAACAGTTTTAAAATGGTTTGTTTTGTTGGTTTTAGCAGCAATTGTAGGCATTTTTTCAGCAATATTGTTGAAGGACTTGTTGCCAATATCTGGCTAGCGCGTGGCATTGGCTGTTTAGTGGCAGGGCTAACTGGAGCGGTCTTTTATCATTACGTTATTCATACTTCAAAAAGCTAGAACAGATGTTCTAGCTTTTTTTAGAATTCTTTTGCTTTTTGGATAGTAGCGTCAATGCTTGAGACGACGCTGGCTGTTAGCCCTGTTTTTTCAAGGTCAAGGAGTCCAGCAATGGTTGTCCCTCCTGGGCTACAGATCTTATCGATAAGAGCGTGTGGTTGTTCATTTTCTTCTAGGAGGTGCTTGCTGCTGGCTAAAACAGTCTGTGTCACAATAGCTAGCGCTTGGTCTTTTGCGAGACCGTGTTTGACCCCAGCCTTGGCTAGCGCCTCGATGAAAAGGTAGATATAAGCTGGGCTTGAGCCGGCTAGAGCGGTAAAGGTATCAAAGTCTTTTTCAGTAATAGCAAAGGTCTCACCAAAACTGTCACAAATGGCTTGGCAAGTAGCAAACAGTTCCTCTGAGACAAACTCATTTGCGCAGATGGCAGTCGTGCTTGCGAGGATTGTGGCATTGATATTTGGCATGATACGAATGAGCGGAAGCTCACTAGAAGTCAGCTGCGCTAGCCGTGAGAGCGTGATACCTGCTGCCATAGAGAGGACAGGCTTTGTGATGGATAGTGGCGTTAGCACAGTCTCCATGAGCTGAGGTTTGATTCCCAGAATGACCAGATCCACTTGGTCGATGAGTTCTTGGTGCGAATTGGCGTAGGCAAGGTCGAGCTGCCTAGAGATTTCCTTGCTGCGTTCTAGAGACGAGCCTGAGATGATGAGTTCATACTGGGTGGTTTTTAGCCCCTTGATGATAGCGCTAGCCATTTTCCCGACACCGATAAATCCGATTTTCATAGGTCCTCCTAGTAGGCTTTCAGCAAATCAACGGTGCTACGGTCAAGTTTTTTGAGGAGCGCTTGTAAAAAGGCTTGCGCTTCTAAAAAGTCATCCATAGCATAGAGGGTTTGGTGGGAGTGAATGTAGCGGGCGCAGACACCGATGGTTGTAGACGGCACACCACTGTTTTGCAAGTGAGCGGCACCAGCGTCTGTACCACCTTTTCCAGTGTAGTATTGGTACTTGATACCTGCTTCTTCGGCGGTGGTCAAGAGAAAATCACGCATGTCTTTTAGCAGGATGTGCCCTGGGTCGTAGAAACGAATCAAAGTGCCATCTCCGATATGTCCTTGGTCACCGTAAACATCACCAGCAGGTGAGCAGTCAACGGCAAAGAAAAGCTCAGGGTCAAACTTGGTTGTGGAGACGTGTGCGCCACGTAAACCGACTTCTTCTTGGACATTAGCGCCAGTGATGAGGGTGTTATCAAGCGGTGTGTCTTTGAGTTGCTCGAGCAGCTCAAGCACCATCAAGACGCCATAGCGGTTATCCCAAGCTTTTGAGATGACATTTTTTTGGTTGGCAGTGAGGATGGCTTCGGATTTTGGTACGATGATGTCCCCAGGTGCGATGCCAAATTGCTCTGCTTCTGCCTTGTCTCTAAAGCCTCCGTCAAAGATAATGTCAGAGACATTTGGAAGACTAGCTCCGCCATTTTTCCCACGTAGGAAGTGAGGAGGCACAGAACCTGAGATGACAGGGATGGCTTGACCTGTGCGTGTGTAGAGGGTGAAGCGCTGAGAGCTGACAACGAGCGGGTTCCAGCCGCCAATCCCTACGACACGAAAAGTCCCGTCCGCTTGGATGCTAGAGACCATAAAGCCGACCTCGTCCATGTGTGCTGCGACCATGATACGAGGAGCGTTAGCGTCAGCGTTTTTTTTGATACCAAAAATACCACCAAGACCATCCGTCTCAATGCTGTCAACCAGTGGCGTCATGCGCTTACGCATGTAGTTACGGACATTGTGCTCATGTCCTGCGATACCGTCCAATTCTGTGACGGCTTTGATTTTGTCAAAAAGTTCAGTCATAATTACCTCGATTCTATAATTCTATTTTACACTATTTTATGGTAAAATAAAAAACGATAGTCCATATTGACCTGTCAAGAGCAGATAGTACAGAAAGGAATGTGCCATGATTAGTCCAAAATCTTATGAAGACATTGCAGATTATATTGAAAAGAGTGAGCGTTTGGTGCTCTTTTTCACGGCGGATTGGTGCCCAGATTGTCAGTTTATCTATCCTGCTTTGCCAGAGATTGAGGAGAAATTTTCAACTTTTACCTTTCTTCGCATTGACAGGGATGATTTCCTTGATTTAGCAAAGACTTGGGACGTCTACGGCATTCCAAGTTTTATCGTCCTCGAAAAGGGCAAGGGAATCGGACGATTTGTAAGCAAAGCTCGTAAAACAAAAGCAGAGATTATGGCATTTTTAGCCGATTTAGAAGGGAAAACACAGGCATGATTTTTAGCTACAATAAAGCACACGTCGGAGATGTGCTGATGGTGATTGTCACAGATAGTAAAGACCAAAAGCTCTCTTTTGAGCGCAGAGGAAAGGTGGCACGTGTCTTTTTAGAGGACAGCAATGAAACCGTAGCGTGGAATATTTTTGACGCTTCAAGTCTCATCACACTGGACGGTGCGGGGCAAGTCTTTCTGACAGACGAAGACGTCGCTAGACTTAACCAAGAGCTTGAAGCCGAAGGTTTTAGCGAACGTTTGGTAAATGACAATGCGCCTAAGTTTGTCGTTGGTGAGATTGTCGAGATGATAGCACACCCAGATAGTGACCACCTCAACATCTGCCAAGTCAAAATCGCAGAGGACAAGACGGTGCAGATTGTCGCTGGAGCGCCAAATGCCAAGCTCGGTCTGAAAACCATCGTAGCTCTGCCAGGTGCAATGATGCCAAATGGCAGCCTCATTTTCCCAGGAAAATTGCGTGGAGAAGACAGTTTTGGTATGATGTGCAGTCCTCGTGAGTTGGCACTGCCAAATGCTCCTCAAAAACGTGGTATCATCGAGCTAGACGAGACTAGCGTCGTAGGTGAAGCCTTTGATAGCCAAAAACACTGGACACAAGGTTAAAATAGACCGTTACCTAAGGTAGCGGTCTATTTTGTTAGCGTCACGTATTGTAAAAAGGCGATGTCTTTGTAGGGTTTGAGGTCAGCGACCTGTATCTCAAGAGCGAGCATTCGCTCCAGCCAGTCTTTTTCCATTTTGACGTTGTTTGGTTGCAGAGAGTAAAAGGTGCGCATGCCTTGATAGCTCTGTAGTTTGAGACGAGTGTTTGCGACTAATTCTTCAAGAGTGTAGCTGTTGCCTTGCGAGAAACTAGGGCTGTCAAAGTGCGTATCGCCTGCTAGTAGAGCATTTGCTTTTTGCGTGTTGTTTTCAAACACCACTGCCTGCATGACTTTGCCTGTGAGGTTGTGCTTGATGAGCGATAGCTCCCCATTGTCTGTCAAGAGACGCTCAAACGCTGCGAGGTAGTCAGCGTGCTCTTCCTTTGGGATGTACTCGAGGACATTGTGACAGAGGATGACATCAAAGCTCTTATTTGGAAATGTCTCGAGCACCTCAAGGCTGCCTGCGATTTTGGTAAAGTTCTGATTAGAGTCGGCAAAAAGCAGGTCACAATTAGGCTCGACAGCCGTAACTTGATTGTGCTTTGCGAGGTGTTGGCTGGTCAAGCCAAAGCCTGCACCAAAGTCTAGGACTTTTTTGTTTGTGATATGGCGCAGGTGGTGAAAGGTCAATTCGTACTGGATTTTGCCCCAAGGCTGCGCCAGCATTTTTTTATAATGGTCAATCGATACACTCATAGCTTTCTCCTTTTTCAAAAAGTGATTTCATTTTAGCATTTTTTGACGAATAAGTAAGGTGAGGAGGTAAGTTATGTATAATAAAGTAATTCTTATCGGACGTCTAACAGCTACGCCAGAAATGGTCAAAACACCCAATGACAAGTCGGTCACACGTGTGACCTTGGCGGTTAACCGTCGCTTCAAGCGCCAAGACGGCGAGCGAGAGGCTGACTTTATCAATATCGTTGTTTGGGGGCGCCTAGCAGAGACGCTAGCCAGCTATGGCAGTAAGGGCAGTCTCATCACAGTAGACGGTGAGCTGAGAACACGAAAATACGAAAAAGACGGCAAAAAGCACTACATCACAGAAGTGCTGGCATCGTCTTTCCAGCTTCTAGAGAGTCGTGCCCAGCGTGCTATGCGTGAAAACAACACAGGCGCTGACCTTGCTGACCTCGTCTTAGAAGAAGAGGAGCTACCATTTTAAGAAAAGGCTGAGAAGAAATTCTCAGCCTTTTGATTTCCAATAGATTTAGACGAACAAATATGTTATAATAATCTTGTAAAATTCGTTATTTGAAAGGATGAACCTAAAAAGAGTTGCTAATATCCGTTTATTGGCTCTTTTAAGGCGTTCGTTTGGGTGAGGTTGTGAAACTTTTAGTTGTTGGCTCAGGAGGACGTGAGCATGCTATTGCAAAAAAACTGTTGGACTCAAAAGAGGTGAGTCAGGTTTTTGTCGCACCGGGAAATGACGGAATGACGCTAGATGGTCTGGATTTAGTGGATATCGGGATTTCCGAACATTCAGCGCTGATTGCTTTTGCCAAAGAGCAGGGCATTGCTTGGACTTTTATGGGTCCAGATGATGCCTTGGCAGCAGGGATTGTGGACGACTTTGAATCTGCTGGGCTCAAGGCTTTTGGACCTAAAAAAGCAGCGGCAGAGCTGGAGTGGTCCAAGGACTTCGCCAAGTCTATCATGAAAAAATACGGTGTGCCAACGGCATGTTATGAGACTTTCTCAGACTTTGAGGCGGCAAAAGCCTACATCGAAAAAGAAGGTGCACCTATCGTGGTCAAGGCAGACGGCTTAGCACTGGGTAAGGGCGTGGTCGTTGCTATGACGGTCGAAGAAGCGGTAGCTGCTGCCTACGACATGCTATTGGACAATAAATTTGGCGACAGCGGTGCGCGCGTGGTCATCGAGGAGTTTCTGGACGGCGAGGAGTTCTCCCTCTTTGCCTTTGTCAACGGTGACAAGTTTTACATTATGCCGACCGCACAGGATCACAAGCGTGCCTTTGATGGTGATAAGGGTCCAAATACAGGCGGTATGGGTGCTTATGCACCTGTTCCTCACTTGGCGCCGTCTGTCGTTGAGACGTCTGTTGAGACCATCATCAAGCCTGTGCTTGAGGGCATGATTACCGAAGGGCGCCCTTACCTTGGTATACTCTATGCGGGACTGATTTTGACAGCGGACGGTCCCAAGGTCATCGAGTTCAACTCTCGTTTTGGTGACCCTGAGACTCAGATTATCCTGCCACGCTTGACCAGCGATTTTGCGCAGAATATCACGGATATTTTAGAGCAAAAGACGCCTGACATCACTTGGACAGATGAGGGTGTGACCTTAGGTGTGGTTGTAGCGAGCGAAGGTTATCCGCTAGCTTATGAAAAAGGCGTGCGCTTGCCAGAGAAGACGACAGGCGACATCACGACCTACTATGCGGGCGCTAAGTTTGCTGAAAACGGCAAAGATCTGCTGTCAAACGGCGGACGTGTCTATATGCTGGTCACCACAGCAGATGACGTTGCCACAGCACAAAAGACCATCTACGAAAAACTAAAAGAGCAAGAAACGACAGGACTATTTTACAGATCAGATATCGGGAGCAAGGCACTATGACAGCAAGTATTTCTATCATCATGGGGAGCAAGTCTGACTGGGCAACCATGCAAAAAACCGCCGAGGTACTAGACCAATTCGGCGTTGCTTATGAGAAAAAGGTGGTCTCTGCCCACCGTACGCCAGACCTCATGTTTCGCCATGCCGAAGAGGCTCGCAGCAGGGGCATCAAGGTCATCATCGCAGGCGCAGGCGGTGCAGCCCACCTGCCAGGTATGGTCGCAGCCAAGACCACTCTGCCCGTCATTGGTGTGCCGGTTAAGTCTCGAGCTCTCAGCGGACTAGACTCGCTGTACTCTATCGTGCAAATGCCGGGCGGTGTGCCTGTTGCTACCATGGCAATCGGCGAAGCAGGTGCTACCAACGCAGCTCTGACGGCGTTGCGTATCCTCGCTATTGAGGATACAGACCTTGCACAGAAGCTAGCAGACTTTGCAGAGGAACAAGGAAAGATTGCGGAGGCGTCAACCGATGAACTCATCTAAGACCATTGGCATTATCGGCGGCGGTCAGCTAGGGCAGATGATGGCAATTTCGGCCATTTACATGGGCCACAAGGTCATCACCCTTGATCCTGCCGCGGACTGTCCGGCTTCTCGTGTCAGCAAGGTTATCGTCGCTCCCTATGACGATGTAGCAGCTCTTCGTGAGCTGGCAGAGCGTTGCGATGTGCTGACCTACGAGTTTGAAAATGTGGACGCAGACGGTCTGGATCAGGTCATCAAGCCTGGTCAACTGCCACAGGGCACGGATCTTTTGCGTATTTCGCAAAATCGCATTTTTGAAAAGGACTTTCTAGCCAATCAAGCAGGGGCGAAAGTTGCCCCTTACAAGGTCATCAAATCTGCACAAGACTTGGACGCCCTTAACCTCTCCAAAAGCTACGTCCTCAAAACAGCGACTGGCGGCTATGACGGACACGGTCAGGTGGTCATTCGTAGTCAAGAGGACTTGCAGGCAGCTCGTGACTTGGCAGACCAAGCCTACTGCGTGCTAGAGGAGTTTGTCGACTTTGACCTTGAAATTTCTGTCATCGTCTCTGGTAACGGGCATGACGTAACCGTCTTTCCCGTGCAGGAAAATATCCACCGCAACAATATCCTCTCAAAAACCATCGTACCAGCCCGCATTTCAGAGAACCTAGCAGAAAAAGCCAAGCAGATGGCGATAAAAATCGCTGAGCAGCTGCACCTATCAGGCACGCTTTGCGTCGAGATGTTTGCGACAGCAGATGACATCCTCGTCAACGAAATTGCGCCGCGCCCGCATAACTCTGGGCATTACAGTATTGAAGCTTGCGACTTCTCGCAGTTTGACACCCATATCCTAGGCGTTCTGGGAGAGACGCTTCCTGCGATTCGCCTTCACGCTCCAGCCGTTATGCTTAATGTCCTCGGCCAGCACGTCGAGAAAGCCCAAGACTTTGTCCACACCCACCCCTCTGCCCACCTCCACCTCTACGGCAAGCTTGGCGCCAAGCACAACCGCAAAATGGGTCATGTGACGGTGTTTAGTGATGATGCGGAAGAATTTTAGAAAAATATTTTAGGAGAAGATTTAGAATGAAAAAGTACTATGCTGTTCGAGTAGGTGCAGAACCTGGTGTTTATTCCGATTAGGAAGAGGCAAAGAGGCAAATTAATGGCTTTCCTGGGCAAGACTATAAAGGTTTTGAAACGGAAGAAGAAGCAATAAAATATTTGTATAATATTGAAGAAAAGTATGACAAACTAAGAAAATTGGGAGAAGGTGGCTTTGCAGAAGTTTATGAAGTTTTAGATTTTACAAAGCCTATCGTTATCAAGATTTTTAAAAAAAAATTTACTTGAAGATCAGGGGGTTGTTAGCAGGTTTCATAGAGAATACGAAATAACTAAATCGTTGTCAGATTTATCAGGTGTGATTAATGTTTAGTTATTTCTAGTAATTTTTCACAAGTCATTAAAAATATAGCTATATCTATCCTAAATTATGTTGCTTGGGGAGTAAATAGATATCATGCACAAGATTTGGTGAAAAAGCTTATACGTGATAATCAAGGAGTTGATCAATGGATAACATTGGATAAATTAAAGAGTAAATCATGGGATAAAGATGAATTTTAAAGGAGCAAAAACAAAATGATCGAACGTTATTCACGCCCTGAGATGGCGAACATTTGGAGTGAAGAAAACAAGTACCGTGCATGGTTAGAGGTAGAGATTCTAGCTGACGAGGCATGGGCTGAGTTGGGTGAGATTCCCAAGGAAGATGTGGCGCTGATTCGTGAGAAGGCGACTTTTGACCTCGAACGCATTTTAGAAATTGAGCAAGAAACACGCCATGACGTAGTGGCATTTACTCGTGCCGTGTCTGAGAGCCTTGGTCAAGAGCGCAAGTGGGTGCACTACGGCTTGACCTCAACTGACGTGGTGGATACAGCTTACGGCTACCTTTACAAGCAAGCCAATGATATCATTCGTGAAGATTTGAAGCGCTTTACTGAGATTGTGGCGGACAAGGCACGTGAGCACAAGCACACCATCATGATGGGGCGTACCCACGGGGTTCACGCAGAGCCAACGACTTTTGGGCTCAAGCTTGCCACTTGGTACAGCGAGATGAAGCGCAACATCGAGCGTTTCGAGCGTGCAGCAGCAGGTGTCGAGGCTGGTAAGATTTCTGGTGCCGTTGGTAACTTTGCCAATATCCCACCTTTTGTGGAAAAATACGTCTGCGACAAGCTAGGTATTCGTCCGCAAGAAATCTCAACGCAGGTCTTACCACGTGACCTCCATGCTGAATATTTTGCAACGCTTGCCTTGATTGCGACTTCAATAGAGCGTATGGCGACCGAAATCCGTGGTCTGCAAAAGTCTGAACAGCGTGAAGTGGAGGAATTCTTCGCTAAAGGGCAAAAAGGCAGCTCAGCTATGCCACACAAGCGCAATCCAATTGGCTCTGAAAACATGACAGGTCTTGCACGTGTCATCCGTGGTCACATGGTGACAGCCTATGAAAATGTTGCTCTCTGGCACGAGCGTGACATCTCTCACTCATCTGCTGAGCGTATTATCGCACCAGATACTACTATTCTTATCGACTACATGCTCAACCGTTTTGGCAACATCGTGAAAAACCTCACAGTATTTCCTGAAAATATGCTACGCAACATGCAGTCTACTTTCGGCTTGATTTACAGCCAACGTGTTATGTTGACCTTGATTGAAAAAGGCATGACTCGTGAGGAAGCTTATGACCTCGTACAGCCAAAAACAGCTTACTCTTGGGACAATCAAGTGGACTTCAAGCCGCTGCTAGAAGCTGATGAAAAAGTAACCAGCCGCCTTACCCAAGACGAAATTGATGAACTCTTCAACCCAAGTTATTACGCCAAACGTGTTGATGAAGTCTTCAAACGCATTGGTTTAGACGAAAAATGAAAAAGCGCAGTAGCGCTTTTTTGCTATCGAAATATTCTGATAATAAAGAAAAGTATGGTATAATGTTAAAAAGAAAAAGTGAGAGGTTGCCATGACACGTTCAAAGGAATTGCTATACAATCGCTATATCAAGCCGATTAAAACCAATCCCCAAGCCTATATAGGAGTCGAGTTTGAATTTCCTATTGTCAATACACTGGGCGCTGCGACAGATATTGCCGTCTCAAAGGCGCTGCTAGCCTACTTAGTAGAGGAATTCGGTTTTCAATCCGTGCAAAAAGACGCAGACGGTGCCCATGTTCAGGTCAAAGAGCCCGTTTCTGGAGATGTTATCCTTTTTGAAGTGTCTTACAATATCTTAGAGTTCGCTTTTGAAAAAGCATTGACTCTCCAAGAAATCGACCAGCGCTTTAAGCGCTATCTGGAGCTTATCCAGCCCTATCTCCATAAGCACCATCACGAGTTGCAAGGTTGGGGTGTTCACCCCCATTGGAAAATCAACGATAATCGCCCAGTTGCCTTGCCTCGTTATCAAATGTTACTAGCCTATTTGGCTTTATCACAAGAAGAGCAGGAGGGTGCTTTTCACGATTATCCAGACTATGGCGCTTTTATTTGTGGCAATCAAGTGCAACTTGACATTTCAGAGAAAAACCTCATCCCAGTGCTTAACCGCTTCAACCAGCTAGAGCCGATAAAAGCTTACTTATTTGCTAATTCTACCTTTTGGGACAGTAATTGGGATACACGTCTGTCACGAGATGTTTTTTGGGAAGAGTCCATGCATGGCAAACACCTCCAAAACAGCGGTCTTTATGACCATACTTTGACAGGGATTGATGATTTGATAGATTATCTTGATCAGACCAGCCTTTTTACCACCATGAAAGAGGGAAAACTGCTCTACTTTTCTCCGATTAGAGCCAAAGATTATCTTGAAAAAGATACCATCAAATCCTATGATTTAAAGGGGAATATCGTCAACATAAAACCTAAAGAAGAGGACTTTGCTTATCATCGGAGCTATAACTACGAAGATGTGACAACAAGGGGCACCGTTGAGTTCCGAAGCACCTGCACGCAAGCCCTAGATAAAAACTTTGCCCCCGTCGCCTTTCATCTTGGCTTATTTAATAACCTCGAAAAACTAGGCGATTATTTGGATAATCTTCCTTTATATGAAAAATACCATCATGATTACAGATACATGCGACGCCTTTTTGCAAAAACAATCCTTCCTACAAACGATGAAAAAGAACTAGACGTCATTTGCAGCCACCTAGTAAAGCTTGCGGAAGAAGGATTACAATCACGAGGTTATGGTGAAGAAAGTTATCTCAAAGATCTCTAAAAACTATAATTATGAGAAAGGAAGCTAGACTGAGGGTAAATTTCAAGTGCAAGTTAGCCAGTACCAAAACAATCTCTTAGAGATTTGTAATCAAGTAATTTTTTCGGGTAGTTATCCCTTCAACCAAGACAGTGTATCGGTACATCAAAGACGGACTATTGAGGATTAAACTGGATTGATTTACCTAAGA
>NZ_JBCLSK010000020.1:0-32859 GCF_041225505.1 Streptococcus hyointestinalis
GACTCCTTTTGAATTCAGGAATCAGGTTGCTTAATCATTTTATTATTTCACTGTCTACTTGACAGGGAGCTGTTCAAGTATCATGGCGATCAATCCTGACATTTATATTTTAGACGAACCTTTTAACAATTTAGCCAAAGAAGCCACCGAACAACTAAAAGCCATTTTACGTCATCTAAATAGCATTGGAAAAACCATCATTTTATCCACCCACCATTATCACTACCTGGCTGATGAAAATACAAAAGTCTGTCTGGTTAAAGATGGCAAGATTACTCTCTATGACAAAGACACGACGACAAAAGACCAAGACCTCCAAAAATAATCATTAAACTTAATTATTTAGAAAAGGATAAAACCGTGAAGAAAAAACAGTTTATCTGGGTATTATTACTGCCTTTAACCATTGTACTACTAGCTGCTTGCTCTAAAACGCAAGACACAAAAACAAAGACGACGCTGAACTATGGCTCTACAAAAGACGTCGGCGACCTCAATCCTCACCTCTATAATGGTGAAATGGCAGCACAAAGCATGATCTATGAACGCTTAGTTACTAGTGACGGCACCAAAATCAAACCAAATCTGGCTAGCAGCTGGGAAATTAGTGAAGACGGTAAAACCTATACCTTCCACATTCGTAAAAATGTCAAATTCTCAAACGGTGATGTCCTAACAGCAGAAGACGTCAAAGAAAACTTTGATGCCATCTTAGCCAATAAAGAACGTCATGGCTGGATGGGGCTAGTCGATGAGATTGATAGCTGTGAAGCTGTTGACACGAATACCTTTAAATTGGTCTTGAAACAGGCTTATTACCCAACCCTTATCGAGCTTAGTGTCGTCCGTCCATTTGGTATCGCTTCGCCAAAGACCTTTAAAAATGGCGGGACAAAGGACGGTGTCAATGGCTACATCGGAACAGGTCCTTACGTCCTCAAAAGCTACAAGAAAAATAAACAAGCTGTCTTTACTACCAATAAATATTACTGGGGAACGAAACCAAAACTAAAAACCGTTAAATGGCAAGTTATCCCATCATTCCAAAGCTTGCAACTAGCCCTTCAAAAAGGCAGTATCGACCTCATCTACGGAAGTGACGGCGACCAGCTCACATCAGACACCATCAAAACTCTCGAGAAAAACAATAAATTCAAGGTTTACTTCAGTAAACCAAACGCTTCACGCTCTGTTGTGCTCAATGCCAACCACAGTTTCCTAAAAGACATCAAAGTCCGTGAAGCCGTCTCTTATGCTATCAATAAAAAAGAAATCGTCTCTGGTGTCTTAGACAATCAAGAAACAGTCGCCAAAACACTTCTTCCAAGCACTGCTCCATATATGAAAGACCTTGATTTAAAAACGATTTCCTACAACAAGAAAAAAGCCCAAAAAGTCTTGGAAGAAGCAGGTTACACCCTTAATAAAACAACTGGCTACCGTGAAAAAGACGGTCAAGAACTCAGTTTGACCTTCTCATGTAATGCGCAAAATGCTCAAGAAGAAAGCATTGCCCAAGTTATCCAAAGTAACTTAAAAGCAGTAGGTATCAAAGTCAATATCATCTCTGAGGACAAACAATCCTACCTCAGTCGCCAAAAAGATGGTGATTTTGATATGCAATACTCTCTTTCTTGGGGAGCTCCATATGACCCACAAACCTTCCTAAGCTCATGGCGTGTCGCAGCCCATGCGGATTACCAAGCACAGCTCGGTCTCTCTAAAAAAGCATGGCTTGACGCTAAGATTCAAGAAGCGATCTCATCAACGGATGAAACTACACGCCAAGACGCTTACCGTGAGATTATGACCTATATCTCAGATGAGTACGTTTATGTACCAATCTCTTACTCACGTACAAAAGCTGTTGCGACAAGCAGCTTAGGAGGCGTTTATTTTCCAACCTCTCAATACGAAATCCCATTTGCGCGCATGTATTTCAAAAAATAAAACATACTAATAGAATGGTTTTCTCATGACATTTAGAGTTTTTATAAAGACCTTGCTGAAGATAATCATTACTTGGTTTATCATTGTCAGCTTATCCTTTTTCCTCTTTTTAGCCTTTAACCCCGATCTTGCTGCAAGCTCCTTACACGCTAATCGTGTCACAGTGACTGCAGCCGCTATAAAAGCCGAAAAAGAACGCCTAGGGCTAGATAAGCCCATTTTAAACCAGTATGGTGATTGGCTATTACATCTCTTTCGTGGTGATTTAGGCACTAGCTATACGCAAAAAGAACCTGTGACACAACTCATCTTAGAAGCTCTCCCCAATACGCTTTTATTGATGATTATCACCGTTATCTTGATGAGTCTTACCATCTACATCTATGCACGGGTTCTGATTGGCTTTAAAGAACACTGGCTTGAAAAATGCATACGTGTTGTGTGCTTGATTTTCTCGAGTTTTCCTGCCTTTTGGCTGGGGCTCATCTTACTCAGTGTCTTTGCTGCTAATCTTGGCTGGTTTCCCATCTCCTCTATTGATATAACCCCGCTGAGTCTGGTGCTTCCGGTATTGACCATGACGTCTATTTATATCGGCTCTTACGTCAGACTAGTGAGACAAGAGATTCTGGACAATCAAAAACGCTCTTATATGAGTTACTACCGCTACAATGGCTTTCAGGAAAACTATTACCATCGTTTTCTCCTAAAAAATTCATTGACATCAACCTTTTCTTCGTTGAGTATTAGTTTGCCTAAGCTTTTAGCAGGTAGTGTGATTGTTGAGACACTCTTTAACTTTCAAGGTATGGGTTCCTTGTGTATCACAGCCATCACAGAGCGTGATTTTCCACTCATAGAAGGCTATATTTGCATTATGACGATTCTCTTTTTAATCCTTAATGCCATTTGCCAAGCTTATCATCATCACTTTAATGCGAGGGAAAACCTATGACAACCAAGAAAAAAGACATTATCCTTATTATCAGCATTTGCGTTCTTGTCCTCTTTATACTCCTAGCGATTTTAGCGCCAGTCATCACCCATTTTGACCCTAACAGTATCCATCTCTCAGAAAAACTCCAATTACCAAACCTTATTCATATCTTGGGAACCGATGAGCTGGGGCGTGACATTTTTTCAAGAATTCTCTACGGGGCAAGAACCACTCTCTTACTTGGTGTCTTATTAACATTGATTATCCTCTTTTTGGGAGCAATATTAGGCTTTTTAGCAGCATTTTACAAGGGCTTTATAGAGACTATTGTAACAGGTATTTGTACGCTATTTTTAGCGCTGCCTAGTGAAATGCTGACGCTGATGATTATTGCTCTCATTGGTCCCAATTTTGTGGGGCTAGTCTTTACTATTGTCCTTGCCAAATTGCCTTGGTATGTGCAGATGATTAAGGCAGACACAGAGCAGATTTTAGAGCGTGATTATGTGGCGTTTTCACACATTGTCAGACGCTCACGCTTGTGGATACTGCTCCATCATGTCCTACCCAACATCGCTAATCACTTAATCGTCTATGCAACGATTGATATGAGTGCGCTTATTATTAGCATTGCTTCGCTATCGTTTTTAGGGCTTGGTATTCAAGCACCGACTGCCGAATGGGGGCGCATGCTAAGCGACGCTGGTGAGTCTGCTGTGTCTTATCCTTGGCAGATGATTCCAGCAGGTCTAGTTATCTTTCTTGTCAGTGTGACCCTTAACTACATCGGAGATAGTATCAGAAAGGACAGAAAATGAAATTAGTCATCAAAGACCTTGCTATTGCAAGTAGCCAAAAGACCATTGTCAGTATTAAGCATATCGAGTATGAGCTAGAGAGCTTAGCGCTTCTTGGTAAAAGCGGTGGTGGCAAGACCACCCTTATCAAGGCATTGCTTGGCGATTACTCAGAGAGCTTGACCTACCAAGGATGTATTAAGCTGATAGATGATGACAAGGTCTTACAACTTGGTAAGGACATCCGAGTGATTCCCCAACTCCCACAAAATGCACTAGACCCCCACCGTAAAGTATTAGCACAGGTAAAAGACATCATCAAGCAACAAGAATGCTCTGATGTCGACGCTGCTATTAGTGAGTTATTAGACCTTAGCCAATTAAGTCAAAATGACCTTTCAAAATATCCCTATCAACTCTCTGGCGGACAATTGCAGCGCTTAGTCTACAGCTTAGCCCTTTTAAACACACCAAAGGTGATTATCGCTGATGAGCCGACAAGTGCGATTGACAGTCGAGGGGTTCGCTATTTTATCAAACTTGCTAAAGCAGCACTTAACCGTGGGACCAAATTGATTTTTAGTAGTCATGACCTCACGCTTTTAGAAAATCTCAGCGCCGATGTTCTCGTCCTCGAAAACGGAACTGCCCACTTGATAGCAACAGCTTATATGAGCAAGCAATCAACAGGATTTTTAGCCCAACTCCAAGAAGCCAAAAAAACATGGCAACAATTAACCTTTCATAATAGCCAAAACAGTTCTGACGTTCTTTTAGCGTTTCAGGATGTCTCCAAAATTTATACAGACAAAATCTCTCTCTTTAAAACTGGGCAAAAAGATATTTTTCACAAGCTGAATTGGATAGTCAAAAAAGGACAAGTCCAGTCTATCCGTGGCAAAAATGGTGCTGGAAAAACCACTCTTATTCGTATGGCGCTAGGACTAGAGGAAGTCACTAGTGGTGAGATTATCACAAACGGCACACCAAGTATCGTCTTTCAAAATACCAGCACAGCACTAGATCCCTCCTTTACCGTTGAGCAGGTCTTGCGGGAGGTCATTGGTGCTAGGCACTTTGAGGACTTACTGGTGACTCTAACTGCGGTGGGTCTCACTGCCGAACATCTCCCCCGAACAGTCACCACCCTTAGCGGGGGCGAGCAGCAGAGACTTGCCATTGCCAGAAGTCTCATCCAACAAGCAGACCTTATCTTTTTTGACGAACCCTTTAGTAGCCTAGACCTTATCCATAAAGTAGCTATTTTTAAACTCCTCGTCCAACTCCAAAAAGCAAGAAACCTAACTTATGTCTTTATGACGCATGATGATAGCATGGACGACAAAGTCGATAGTATCTTGAATCTTGATACCATCAACTAGAAAACCTCTCCCAACGGGAGAGGTTTTTTTGAGTAGTTTGTATATTCACATAACCCTCTCGTTTAGAGAGGGTTTTTGTGTATGTCTTGCCATTCTTTTTTGAGAATGGCGTATTGGTAGGTGTTTTCGTATTTGGGGCTGCCGTCGGGATTGTTGACAAAGGAGATGAAGTCCTTGAAGAGTCCTTCTTAGCTTCCGAGACCTTTTTCCTGCTGAGTGATTTTGGCAAAGACGCCGATAGTGGCGATCTCGTAGATGAGCTCGACCAGCTTTTCCTCGGGGAGATTTTCGCCAGACAGTGTCCAGTGGCGAAGCACACCAAAGATAGCAGAGATATGGTACTCTAGGATATAGCTGGTCTCAAGGGTGATGGTGATACGTGATTGAAAGTTATCAAGGAGTCGCTCTTTGACAATGTCCTCTAAAATGGTGTGCTGTCCACGCTCGATAAGGAGCTGCAACTTATGGTGATTGCGCTTAAAGAGCGTGATGAAGTTGCGCAACAGTCGGTCTGGACTGTCAAAAAAGCCGTCTAGCATGACCTCCTTGGAGAGCTCTTGCGCTTCTAGGATTTGGTAAATCGCCTTCTCTAGCAAATCATAGATATCCCTAAAATGGTCGTAAAAAGTCGTGCGATTGTAGCCAGCCGTAGCGCACAATTCTCGGATAGAAATTTTCTGAATGGGCTTGTCTTGGTAGAGTTACCAAAAGGCGGTGATAAAGTTTTCTTTGGTTGCAGTCATGGCTTTATTATACCAAAAACCGACAATTAAAACGAGATTGTCGGTTGAAAAGGTCATGATTTGGATTTACAATATTTTCAGAAAAACAAAAAAGGAGTTCTCAGTATGGATGTTATAAAAATCAGCCATTTAACCAAAGATTATGGCGACAGCAAAGGTGTTTTTGATGTTTCAGTCACGATAAAGCAAGGTGAGGTCTATGGCTACCTTGGTCCAAACGGCGCAGGGAAATCAACGACCATGCGTCACCTCATGGGCTTTTCAAAACCGCAAAAAGGGACTGTCACTATTTTTGGTATGGACGCTTGGACGCAGCAAAAGGAAATCCAAAAACGTGTCGGCTACCTGCCTGGTGAGATTGCCCTGCCAAACGATATGACAGGATTATCCTATCTCAAGATGATTGCCAAAATGCGTAGCATGAAGGATTTTTCCTATGCAACTGAGTTGCTTGATTACTTTGAAATCAACCCTAAAGCAGGTATCAAGCGCATGTCAAAAGGGATGAACCAAAAGATTGCTATTGTCGCAGCCTTTATGCACAAGCCCGACCTGCTCCTTTTGGACGAGCCAACGTCTGGGCTTGATCCCCTCATGCAAAAGAAATTCATAGATCTTATAGATCTTGTTGAAAGGGCAAATAAAGCTGGCGCTACAGTCATTATGTCCTCACATATCTTTGAAGAAGTGGGTAAGACTTGTGATCGTATCGGGATGATTCGTCAAGGTAAGCTGATTAAGGAATTGCCAGTGGATGAATTGCGTCACGCATAGACCAAGACCTTTAAGGTTGAGTTTGCTTCAGCAGAGGCGCTCGTTGGCATGAAAAAAGTCTTTCCAAATGCCACTTATCGTGACTCGCAAAACCAAGTCATCCTAGACTTCAAAGATAGTGAAACCAACCATGTGCTTGGTGAACTCTCAAAATACGACGTTCACTTCATCTCCGAAGAAAAGCACACCCTAGAAGATTACTTCATGCAATTCTATTAAAAGTGAGGTACAGTTTATGTTTTCAATGACTTATTTTATCCAAACTATAAAATCAAACGCCAAAACTTGGCTTGCTCTGACCTTGGTGCCTAGTGTCTTTCTGGTCATCATGACCAATGTCTTTACACCGACGACTATCTCTAGCCTAGAGTCAACCTTGGGGTCTGGCGACAGCATGGTGTCTAACCTCATGGGAAGCGCAGGCTCTAGCTTGGTCAGCTTTATGGGGTCATCCTTTTACACCGTGATTGGAACGCTAGTGCCTATGGTTTACTCTATCATGGTGGCAAATAGTCTCCTTGCGCAAAAGGTGGATGATGGTTCTATGGCGAGTCTCCTCTCCACTCCAACCAAACGCCGTCAAATCACCATCTCAAGCGCTGTTTATCTGATTTTGTCCGTCATTACCATGTGGGTGGTCATCACCCTTGTCGGTATCTGGGGAGCTGATACTTTTCAACCAGACGCTCTAGATGTTGATGCCTTTATCCGCCTCAATATGGGAGCTTGCGCATTGCAACTGGCTCTCTCTGGTATCAGCTTTGCTGCGTCTGCTATCTTTAACACCAGCCGCAATTCTATGACTGTCGGCGCTGGTATTCCTCTCCTCTTTTTTGTGGTAGCAACGCTAAAACGCCTCTCAACAGACCTCGATGGACTCAAATACTTCACCCTCCAAACTTTATTTGACACCACAAAACTTATCGAAGGCAAGGACTACTGGGGCAATATCTGGATACTGCTAGCTATCGCAGCTGTCCTCTACATCTTAGGTATCGTCTGGTTTGACAAGAAAGACTTACCACTTTAGGCAAAAGTAGGCTTTGTCCTACTTTTTTCTTGTTCTATGGTATAATGATAAAAAATTATAAGGAGTTTTTATGCCAAGGATTATTCATTTTGAGGTGATAGAGCACCCAGATATGCTCATGATTGGACGATATGAGAAGACGGATTTTGGGAGTGCTGGTCAGGTATGGCAGGACTACTTGCAGAGTGATTTAGCAGGGAAACTTAAACGTTTAGCTAGGAAAAATAGTTTACCAGAGCTAACTTCTATTGATATGATTGATGCAGTGGGTTGCCTCTTTGATTTTCGTGAGCATGATTGTTTTGATTTGCTGATGGGGCAGATGGTGCCTATAACTACAAAAGTTCCAGAAGATGTCGCTCAAAAGCGACTAGCAAAAGGACGTTTTGCTCATTTTCAGATTCAAGGGGAGACTGTAGCAGAGATTATCGCTGCTTCCTTTTCCTTAATGACGGCTCATTTGGAAAAAGCAGGGCTTAGCTTGCCAGATAGTGATGTGTACTGGTGTGAGGTTTATACAGAGTCTTTTTCAAAAGCCCTTGCAAACAAAGAGCCTGTGACGATGTACTATCTCTTGCCTGTTAGGAGTAGCTAGGTTGACAAATGTCTTGCTCTTGTCTAAAATAAAAAACAAAACATGTGGAGGGTTGTTGTGATTGAGATTTGTCAAGCGTCGCTAGAGGATGCTAAGGAATTGCTTGCGATTTATGCGCCTTATGTAGAGGAGACGGCGATTACTTTTGAGTATGAGGTGCCTAGTCTTGATGATTTTCGTGAGCGGATGAAGCATATCATGCGCTTTTATCCTTATTTGGTCGCTAAAAAAGACGGTGTCATCCTAGGTTATGCTTATGCGTATGCTTTTCATGAGCGTGCGGCTTATCAGTGGTTAGCAGAAGTCACCATTTACCTAGCTAAAGCTGCTCGTGGCAAAGGTCTTGGACGCAAGCTCTATGAGGAGCTTGAAGCCTACCTCAAGCAAATGGGTGTCCTCAATCTCAATGCCTGTATCGCAAGTACGAGCAAGGAGGATGCTCACCTGACCAATGCCAGCCAGAAATTTCACGAGGCGCTTGGCTACCATCTGGTCGTATGCTTTCACAAGACAGGCTACAAGTTTGAGCGCTGGTACGACATGATTTGGATGGAAAAAGCACTAGGTGAGCACCCCACACCTCCAAAAGCGCTACGCTCATTCCAAGAGATATTAGGAGAAGAAAGATGATTTTAGGAGATTATGATGATAATAAAGAAGCCATCATCAACCCATCTGACCTTAATGAGAAAGTAGAAGGTTTTCCAAAGACGGTCGTGACTTGCTTTGCAAGAACGACCTTTAAGCGCATGCTGTCTGAGTTTCCCCATAGGCAAATCGCTCAATTGTCTGTAGCCAATCTTGATATTCCCTTTTATGAGCTTGATTTTAAAGGGCATAAGCTAGGCTTTTTCAATTCTTATGTCGGCTCTAGCGGTTGTGTGGCAGTGCTAGAGGATGTGATTGCTATGGGTGCTGAAAATCTCCTCGTCTTTGGTACTTGTGGCGTCTTAGACAAGACCATAGAAGAGACGTCTCTTATCCTGCCAACAGCTGCCATTCGTGATGAGGGGACAAAAGTTATCATTACCTGCCCGAAAGCGATGACATAGCGGTAAATACGGACTATCTACCTGCTTTTAGAGCCTTTTTAGAGCGCTTGGAGGTCTCTTATCGTGAGGGCAAGATCTGGACGACAGACGGGATTTACCGTGAGACGCTAGACAAGATGGCGAAGCGAAAAGCAGCAGGCGCTATCGCAGTCGATATGGAATGCTCAGCTATTGCTGCACTAGCAGCCTTTAGAAATATCCATCACGTTCAGTTTTTCTACTCCGCAGATAACCTTGATAGCGAGAAATGGGACGCTAGAACCCTAGCAGACGACGCCGACCTTGAGCAAAAAGACAAGATTGCTTACCTCGCCTTTGAATTTGCTATTGAAACATTTGAGAAAGGATACTAATTCAGATTAGTGTCCTTTCATAATATCCACGAAAACGTTGACAAGTGTGTCTTTTTACGCTACAATCACAGTGACAACAGTCACGATATTTTACAGGAGGAGAGTCCAATGAGATGAGTAAAAAGGCTATTTTTCTTTTGACATTAGGGGCTTGTACCCTTGTCTTTTTTGGTGTCTATGCCATCCTATGTCATCAACTGCACTATGCCTTACTTGGTCTTGGTTTGTGTTTGGGGCTCTTTGTGACCTATTGCTTTTGGAAAAAATATTAAAGAGTACAGGTACCTTCTAAGAACCAAGTCATTTTTGAGTTTTTGGAGGTATCGTTATGCCATTATATGTATTAAAGGATATTCATTTAGAGATAGAGGGAGCAGAGCTGTTTTCGCTAGACAAGCTGACCATTGAGGAAGGAGACGTTATCGGTCTCATTGGGAAAAATGGCGCTGGCAAGACCTGCCTGCTTAGGATACTCTCAGGTGAGCTGACAGACTTTTCAGGAAGCATTTCAGGCAAGGCTTCAACCTGTTTTGGTGAGTTGACATTGACTGAGGATGATCTCAAAAGTGGTGGTGAGCTGGCTATTGCAAACTTTCTAGCGCTTCTTAGGCGACCTACTGACCTTTTCCTTCTTGATGAGCCGACGACTTATCTGGATCATCGTCATTTCAAAAAGGTTGTCGCCATGATTAAACGCTCCACGTCCAGCTTTTGTATTGCTAGCCACGATAGGGCGCTTTTAGAGGAGGTCGCAACCAAAATCTGGGTCATTGATCAAGGAAAAGTCAAGCAGTACGACTGCAACTATCAGGACTATCTGACCGAGCGGACTTATGAGACCAGTCATTATCAAAGCGAGCTCAAAAACTATGAGCGTGAAAAGCGTAAAATCAAGAAATCACTCCAACAGATGAAGGAGAAGAAGGATAAGAAAAAGGGCAAACCTAGAAAGATGAGCGCTTCTGAGTACCGTATCGCAGGGGTGAAAACGAGCATCAATGTCAAGCAAAAGAAACTGCAAAAGGGCATTACGCAGCAAGAGGACAAGCTAAACCAGCTCAAACAACCTAAGCAAGTCACAGAAGACTACGACATCTCATTTCTAGCTCAAGCTAGTCAGCGTCCTAAAAGACAGCTGGTTGTGCCAGCCTACAGCGCCTTTGTCGGTGAGAAGTGTCTCTGGCAGTCGCAGGATTTGACGCTTAAAAGTGGTGATAAACTGGCTATCAAGGGCGCCAACGGAACTGGAAAAACCACTTTTTTGAACTACCTGTACACGAGCCTACCAACAGCCTACAAAGTCGGCTATTTTCGCCAAAGCCATTTGGATTTTTTAGATAGCAGTGACACGGTTTTAGCAGCGGTGAGCGAGAAGGCAGAGGGACGCTTAAACGAGAGTCAACTGAGAACCTTGCTCGCTCTTTTGGATTTTAAAAGGGAGAAAGTCTTTCGGAAAATCAAAGACCTTAGCCGAGGTGAGTGGGTGAAAATCAGCTTTTTGGCTCTGCTGGTCAGTGATTTGGATGTCTTGCTTTTAGATGAGATTACCAATTTTCTCGATATGAAAACCATAGAGGCTTGCGAGAAGGTCTTGACTACTTTTTCAGGTATCTTGGTTTTTGTTAGTCACGATTATTACTTTATCGAGCATGTGGCAAATCGTGTCTTAGACATCAAAACATGGCAACAGGAGAATGATACTTAAAAAAGACTTACCTTTTTTTGACATCAGGGCTTGAAATTTCCAAAAATCATGATATAATTAACCAGTAAACAATTAACTAGTTAAGTATATACTTGACCTAATGAGGAAAGGAAAACCATGAGAAGGAAATTAGTATGCTTACTGACTGCCATGACATTGGTTCTTGGCGTGTCGCTTGCCTTTAGCAAAACAAGCCACGCAGACGATAAGATAAAGGTAGTGACCACCTTTTATCCTGTCTACGAGTTTACCAAGGAAGTCATGGGAGATGAGGGAGACGTGTCTCTTTTGATTAAGGCGGGGACAGAACCGCATGATTTTGAGCCTTCCACAAAGGACGTTGCCAAAATTCAAAAGGCGGATAGCTTTGTCTACATGGATGATAACATGGAGACTTGGGTGAGCTCTGTCAAGAAAACGGTCGGCGACAGCTCGAAGTTTATCAAAGGTACAGGCGATATGCTCCTTTTAGCTGGTAGCGAAGAAGAGCACGAAGAAAGCGGTAAAAGCCACAGCCACGCCTATGACCCACACGTTTGGCTCTCTCCAAAACGTGCCAAAACTGTCGTTGAAAATATCCGTGACGGCTTGATTAAAGCCTATCCAGACAAGAAAGAAACCTTCACTAAAAATGCTGCCGCTTACATCACCAAGCTAGAAGCACTGGATAAGAGTTATGAAACAGCGCTCTCAAAAGCTAAACAAAAGAGCTTTGTCACACAGCACGCAGCCTTTTCTTACCTTGCCCTTGACTATGGGCTCAATCAAATCGCTATCACAGGCGTTAGCCCTGAGACAGAACCAACCGCAAAACGCCTAGCAGAGCTTGCCAAATACATCAAAAAATACGACATCAAGTACATTTACTTTGAGGAAACAGCCTCAAGTAAGGTCGCTAAAACCCTGGCGGATGAGGCAGGTGTCAAAACAGCAGTGCTCAACCCAATTGAGAGCCTAACCAGCAAGCAGGAAAAAGCTGGTGAGTCTTACATCTCTATCATGAAATCAAACCTCAAAGCCCTTCAAAAGACAACATCTGTCAAGGATAAAGAGATTAAGGCAGAGTCTGACGCAAGCGAAAAAACAGTTGAAAATGGCTACTTCAAGACAAGTGCTGTTAAAAACCGCACCCTGTCTGACTGGAGTGGTAATTGGCAGTCTGTTTATCCTTATCTTGAGGATGGCACACTTGATCAAGTCTGGGACTACAAGGCAAAACTCAACAAAGATAAGACTGCCGAAGAGTACAAATCCTACTATACCACAGGTTACAAGACAGATGTTACCAACATCAGCATTGATGGTAGCAAAAACACTATTACCTTTACACAAAACGGTGAAAAGAAAACCTTTACCTACAAATATGTTGGCTACAAAATCTTGAAGTATAAAAAAGGCAACCGAGGTGTTCGCTACCTTTTTGAAACAGAGGATAAAGACGCTGGCGAGTTCAAGTACGTCCAGTTCAGCGACCACGGTATCAAGCCACAAACAGCTGCGCACTTACACCTTTTCTGGGGAAGCACCAGCCAAGACGACGTCCTAAAAGAAAAGGACAACTGGCCAACCTACTATCCTGAAAAACTCTCAGGACACGACATTGCTCAAGAAATGGTAGCTCACTAAGAACGTCTAAAAGACTAGAAGTATTAGCTTCTAGTCTTTTTTGATAGGTAAAATTAAAAAAACTCGTTTCCGTAGAAGAAACGAGTTTTGTATTAGCACATTTAAGTAGCAAATGGTTTTGCTTATTTGAGACCGTATTATCCAAAAATTATATATGATATGGGCAAATACCTTTTAAAATAAGGGTTAACGGATTTTAATTTTAAAAAATTTTATATACATTAAGTATTTATAAATATATACGGTACCAAAAAGGTACCAAAAATATTAAGTTTCGGAGCTTATAAAATAATGAAATCTCACTCAATTATGTTGAGCCTTTTTTATTGACTTTTTTTATATATATGAGATAATTAAATAAATTACATAAAGGAGTTACATAAATGGTAGTTGCAGAAAAAAATAGAGCCGTTACTTTTCAAGCTAATAAAGAATTAGTAAGTGAGGCTAAAGAAGTTTTAAATAAAAAGAATTTGACATTATCACATGCTTTAAGATTATTTCTACAAAATGTTGTTGTTACTAATGAAATTGACTTGTTGAACGAAGAAGAACTAGAAAAAGAGAAGTTATTTAGACAACTTCAAGGAGAAATAAAGCAGGCTATAGATGATTATGAAGCTGGTGTAAATACTTATTCAGCTGAAGAGGTGAGAAAACGTCTTGGATTATAAAGTGAGTTATAACACTGGTGCTTTGGAAGCATTGGTAGAAATAAAAGAATATATAATTAATAATTTCAAGTCAGAAACATCAGCGAAAAAAGTAGTTGATAATATCATGCAAAAAATAAGTGCTTTAGAGATTTTTCCTGAAGTAGGGTTTGATGCTGATGAAAGATTTGGAAAAACTTTAGATAAACGTCATAAAACCAGAGGTTTAACAATTGGGAAAGATTATATAGCTTTATATTTTGTTGATGATGAAAAAAAGGAAGTTATCATTACCCATATTGTCTCAACTCGAAGTGATTATGTAAAATTGTTCAAATAGCAATCTAAAAGCCTTAGTAGTAAAACTAAGGCTTTTAAGGTGATTTTAGTTAGGAGCCAAATTAGTTCGGGCTCTTTAGAGGACGAACCCCAAGGCAGTGCCGAACCCGTATCCGAAAGGGATACCTTTGAGCAAGCTGTTACCAGTCACCCAACCTTCTCCTAACTTAAAAAGCTAAGAACCCAATCGGGGATTTGCTTGAACAGAGTCAGGAGGCAGCACCTCTACCTAGTACTCATGACGAGTACTCTTTGAATGAGTTGTCACCAACTCAAACTCAGTCTTAGCTTATTGTCAATATATCATTTAAATTCTTTTTAGTCAATTCTTTTATATAATTAATTTGTTCAATTGGAAGCATCGTCTTTTCAGATTTAATGAGTCTGTGATATATTCCATAGCAAGTATCAGTACTGGAAATATCTTCTATGAATTTCAAATACCCTCTGACATAGGTTTCTTCGTCCATAGGTGCAATTCCAATTAGCATTTTTCCTTTATGCTCATCAGATGTTTCATATCCAAATTGTGCATTATATCTTTCTAATTCTTTATCAGTAGCGTAAGCAAAATGGATATTATAATTTTTTAGTTCCTGTTTTATGCAACGAAGTTGTAATTCACTTTCATAAAAATCTTTAAATTCTTTTGTTTCCCTAACAGCTTTAGTGACATCATCTTGAACACCAGATTCAATATCAACATAATTGTTATAATCTGTGTGAATAAAAGTCCACCATAATAAAAATAAGAGATTTTTACCAGTATATATTGGCTCTATGCCACCTTTATCTTTTTTTGATAAGTCATGATGAAAATAGTAAAAGACTTCCTTATTTGCCATTTTATGTACTCCTTGCATTAAAAAAATTATTCCATGGTCTACTTGACAGCAAGTAACCCATGCTATTTTTTTCTAATTTGTCGGTTGTCAGCTCTTCAGTCTGACAACTCGTCAAATTTAGTCTAAATCGCATGGCTTGCTATCAAGTAGCTTTCACGGCATAAAAGTGATACTAGCTATTTTTGTCGACAAGATTTTTAACTTGCCTAACAACTGTCTTAGCTAACCCTATTGGGCTTAAGCTATTGACAAATGAAAGTGTGTTTTGGAAAACTGGCTTTGGCATAAATTCTTTTGCTTTCTCTCTCCAAATAGCCACTTTTTTGTTTAATAGCGTTACTTGACTATCTAAATTTTTGACTTTGTCTTTTAACTGCCGATTTTCTTGTTTTAATGTTACGTTCTCATCACTTGTCTTACGATAAGACAATAAGTTTCGTAATAGTTGATTGTTTTCTGATTGAAGTTTATTTAATTCTTGTTTTAATTTAGTGTTATCTGATATATTCTTCTTTGCGGTATGATAGAGTTTTTCGAATGTTTCTTTATCCATTTTCAATTTACCGTCAAATGTTCGCTTGATGAGATTATTTTTTTGTAAGTTATCAAGGTTAAAGTTATCAAGTTCTGTTAAATCTATTTTTAAATTTGAAAGCTCCTTGATTTCTTTTTCGTATCTTTCAAGGGTTCCTACAGTCTCCCATTCCTTGTTTTCAAGTTCTGAAAGGGCTTGTTTTTTACTATCAATATCATTTTGTAGGTTATTTAGTTGATTTTTGGCATTGTCAATTTCGCAGTTTTTCTTATCAATGGTTTCATCAGCTTTTTTTAGTATTTTTTGTTTTTCTTTAAATTCTTCGGTTTTTAGATGTTTTTTCTTACTACCTACCTCACCACGTTGCAAATGATACCCCTGTTCATTAAGGTATTTTGGTAATTCATCTTGAATTTCTCTTAATTTTTCTCGGTTTCCAAAAAGTGCTTTGGAGCTTAATTTACCATTTTTCATTGGTACAATTCCCAAATGCATGTGTGGTGTACTTTCATCAAGATGTACACTAGCATAGGCAATGTTAGCTTCTCCATATTTTTCAGCAAAGTAGTTTTTAGCACTCTCAAAGAATTTTTTGGTTTGTTCCTGGTCTAGCGACTCAAAAAACGTTTTATCTGATGTAATAACCCATTCGTTACAGAGTACAGCATCTTTACGGATTCCACGACTAGATATGCGATTTTCATTAATGTGCTCCTTTATTTGTTTATGATAGGTTTGAGTTTTGTCACGATTGGTTAGTTCATAGTTAAGGTGAGAACGACTAGGGTCTATATCTTTGTTAGAGTGATTTTTAAAAGTACGTTCGTTATGATTATAAATACCACTCAATTGATTAGACTTGTATTTTTCCATTCTAGCTACAACATAGCTCATATTTCAATGCTCCTTTCTCGGCTCAAAAGGTCGCCGAGGTGGTGGCGGAATTTGCCACCACGAATAAGCAACCACACAATTAGTTTTCTCTCAAGATTTCGGCACTACTTCCATGTAAAGTGTAACGCACTACGCTTTACTTCGTAAAAGTGCGTTCTCCGAAGGGTCTTGCAGACAGCTTTTCGCTCCGAATACAGGAGCGACCTCGAACCACCTCTCGAATCACAAGAGGAGTTTCGACTATACTAGCCGTTGCGAGTAATGGCACTCTTTCAGTGCCATAAGTCGGACGCTTCGCATTGTCCTCCAATTGCCGTCAGAAGACGGCAAAGCCCATTGCAATCAGGAATGCTAAGAGCACAATAGCTAGTGCTACAATCAGGTATAGACGTTCCATCTCCAAACTTCCTGCGTAATCTGTCCAAGCTTGGACATTCCTATGACTATTTTGTAGATAGCCATTTACTATTTTATTTTCCATCTCTAATTTTTCTAGGCATTCCAGCAACTGTTTCTCCCTATCTTCGAACTGTGTCCTAAGCTCTACCAATTCCTTCTCCAGTTTTATAACATCATTCTCAAAAGCATAATCTTCCAATATCTTAATGCCTATTAAATCAAGGTTTTCAACCTTTTGGTTGTCTCTGTACAAGTGACCTTTTAATCTTTCTTTGTATTTTGGGGAGCGCATTTTTTTATAAATAGTCTGACTAGTAACTCCTTTACTATCGGCATAGTCTTTTATCCTCATTTTTAACCTCTCAAAGCTTTGGTATTATTGGGTTTTCAACCAAAAGGTTGAAAGCTATTTTTAGATGTTCAATTCTTAAAAGAAACTGATTAATTTTTTAGCTGTTAGCACGGTTTGTTATCCTTATTTTTGACCTATCAAAGTATTGGTATTAATACATTTTCAACCAAAAGGTTTAAAGCTATTTTAAGGTGCTTGACTACCAAAATAAGCTAATTCTTTCTCAAGTCTTGGACGTTCATGTTTAAGTAATTCTTTCATAAGTTTTAAATAGTCTATTTCAGATGTTTTATAACTTTCAAGAATTTTTTTGTATTTGGTTCTGGTATTCCTATGTAGTTTTTTCCATATATTTTTATCACGAGTATAAGCCACAAGATAAATCTGTGTTTCAACTGGTAACTCAGTAAAATCAAAGGGTTTAAAAATGATAGTGTTAATAACATCAAATATTTCATCAACGGAACGATTGCGAAGTTGAAATTCTAAACGCCACCAGTGGGAAAATTGGTTAGCAAATTCTTTTTCTGCAGGTGTTCCATTTTCTAATTGTTCAAGTTTTTTATTGTATAACCTAATTTGCTTTTCTGAACGAGAAGCACCAAGATATTTTGTTTCAAGTCTTCCTAGGTTAGACCTAAATTCTTTTGTTGCAGTTGGTCTGCCTTTTTTCTCTAAAATAAATTCGCTACAATCTACCTCAAATAAATCAAATGCCAAGTCAGCACGAGATATTGAAATATCTTCAAGATATGGTATAATGATGTCAATAATTTTTTTATCAATTGGACGGAGTTTGTTTGGGTTGAACTCTAAGCGGAATGGGCGAGCGTGAAAGGCTTGTCCTTTTCTTTTGTCATAATCTATTTTGAGGATAACACGACCTTCAGCCTTGGTAGAAGCATTAAATAAATCAGTCATAGCAGTAGTCACAATGATTGCAATGTGGTTTTCAACCAAATTTTTTAGCTGAGGAAGCTTATTTGTTTTAACATAAGCTGTCATTGTAATGTTATCCAAGCTGATTTTTATATCCAAAAAAGAACTCCTTTCTTTGACGGTCGCCTATCGGCGCCGATTTTTTTGTCTGCGCAAAGGCTTACGTAAAATGACATTCTCGGGGGAGCAACCCCGAGCCGACTTCGTCGAACCATTTTCATTTTTCTCCAGCCAAACTTGCCAAAAAACGGGTGTGGTGGATGCACATCAGATGTGCACATAGCGGGCTGTTAGAGGGCGCCCTGTTATAAAATTTTCGGACCCTCCAAAAATTTGACCTCAAAATTCCATTTTCATAATATTTTCATAGCTATTTTCATAAAAATTTTAAACTATTTTTGTATCAAAATTTCTGTATTTTTTTCTTGAAAAAGCTCATCAACTCCAATCTCAAAAATTTCAGCAATAGCTTCAATCCAATTTTCAGGAGGAAGAAGATAAGAACTACGATATTCCTTTAATTTGTTGCAGAATCTATTAAAATCCATGGTTGTTGTTTCTACAGTGTGCGTCAGCTTAAAAATATTCTGATACAGTGTTAGATATCTTATGTTGGCTTTAGAGCGATAACAAGCAACATTTTCCCAAAAGATACGACCTTGAGAAATTTCATCAGCTTTGCGGAGTAATTCTCTACGTTCAATTTTCTTTTGTTGTGTTGGTAAAAACTGACCTAAATCATCTACCAAAATATTGCTTAAAACAACCGTGTCTGTTTCGAGCAAAGGGGTCTCTAAATATTTCTGCTTATTTGATAAAATCATAACCATAAAGCTTTTCATAGTTGTCTGATTATCTAACTTATAGCGCCAACTTGTGCGCTTTAAAATACTGAAACAGTCTTCTGTTTTTGTGAAAAATCGAAGTAGGTCAGTTTGTGTCATATCATCAATAACATAACTCTGAAACTGAATATTATGCTTAAGCAACCATTGCTCAATGTTATGACGTCTCACGGTATTGTTATCAAAATAAAGTTTTAGCATATCTAAATCTCCTTGATGTAAATTCTCGTTGGCAGGCTCCCCATTGTTCGTGATACACGTTGTTCACATTCTATCAGTCCACATAACTCTAACGAATCACGGTAATAGAGAAAAGTTTTCTTGCTACAGCCAAGTAGTTTTAGAAAAGCTTTGTTAGAAAAATCGATATAGACATCTCCATTTTCATCAAACTGTCCTCTTTCAGCTGCTTTGCGTTGTTCATCACATAAAATAGCATAGGTTAACCTTGCCCTATCTGATAAAAAAGCATATTCGGGGTCAGTATATAAGGCTTTTGGTATCAAATAATAATCATTTTCATAATCAATCATTCTGCTTACCTCTCAAATTGTTGTAGCCATTGAGCGACTTTACGTTTGTCGTATAAAGTTACTCCATCGATAACCATATGTGGCATACCTTCTTTTTGCCATTTAACGACAGTAGTTGTCGAAACATCTAGCCAACGACACAAACCAGACATACGAACCAACGGTTTATAAAGTTCCTTGTCTTCAAGGGCTTTTTCAATGGCAATTTGTAGCATATTATCATAGCGAGCCAGTAGCTCTTTTTCTTTTCGTTTAGGTAATTGTAAAATGAATTCTTCTGCCATTTGCAGGTTCTCCTTTTTCTTAAAATCATTTTTAAGCTATTTTCGCTGCCTATTTTCTGGGTATAGTTCAATCTAAAATAGTTCCATAGGGTAAATATACCTATCTAGTATTTCAGACTGAGCGACACTCCTATTTTTCAAGGGTTGCTCTTGTCCGTTTCATACGTTCAGCAAGTTCTTGGCGTTGTTCTTCTGTCATCTTGCGTTTTTTCTTAGGAAATACATTGATTGAAAAATCCTCACCAATCTTCATAATGGCATTGAGCCAAATCGTTCTGCCTTCTTCTTCCTCAGTGTTTAACACTTCATAAGCTTCAGGAAGCTTTAACACCTTTTGGATGTGCGGGTAATAATTAGTTTCAATCGTCCACTGTTTATCCAGTGCATCAAATCGGACAAACGTTTCTTGTTCTTCTAGTGTGTAAGCCATAGTTAACTCCTTTCATTGTTTTATAAGCTCCGAAAATACACCTACGTGTAACATGTATTTAATTTTATTCTCTTTTGTGTTTATTGTCAAGCATTTTTTCTCTTTTGTGTAATTTATGTTATAATTCTTAAAAAGGAGGAAGAAGAATTGACAAATTTTCAATTGCTTGTTAAAGATAGCAAATTAAGTCTAAAAGAAATAAGTGAAGCAACAGGGATAGGGTATTCTACTCTAGGAAATTATAATCAAGGAACTAGAATTCCGAATGCTAAAAATGCTCAAATTTTATCGGATTATTTTGGGGTATCAATTCCTTATTTGCTAGGAATTGATGATAATCCTGTTTTAAGAAATCCTAGTGAGGATAGTTTTGTGAAATCGTTTGTTAAGTTTTTAAAAGACGGTTCTGTAGCAAGTAAAAAGATTGATGATTGGACACCTTTTAAAGATGATGTTGCCAGTTTACTTGCTGATATTAGCGGAACAGGAATTTTAGAAAGCCATATTGACTTTTTGATAAAAGAAAAAGGCTATCACCCAATTATCGTGAAAGCCTATAAGCAATTTTTAAAAGAGCAATCTGAAACAATATTTCCATATCTGCTAAATAAGAGTGGTGATAAAAACTCACCTTATCATTATGTTTGGGAAGAGTGGGAAAAGTCTGAAGAGTATAAAGAGATGCAGAAAGCCGGACAAAAGAAAGACTAATATGTAATTTCATTGTTTTATAAGCTCCGAAAACTTTAGAAACGGAGAAATTACAATGTCTATTATTAAGTACAAGGCTAAAAAGTCCAAAACAGGCTATCTTTACAAAGTTAGAATTTACCGAGTGATTGACGGAAAACGTCATGATTATTTTAAAAGCGGTTTTAAAACGCGTAGGGAAGCAAAAGAACATGAAGCTATGATTTATCATAAAAAATCAACAGGGGAGCTCTCAGAGCTTCTCAGAGCCCCTGAGAGACGTTTTGAGGAAGTTTTTGAAGAATGGTTCAAAACATATCAAGATACTGTAGAGAGGACGACAAGCGTCCGTACTGATGATATGTTTCGGTTACACATCTTACCAACACTAGGAAATTTTAAAATTTCAAAAATAACTCCTTGGCAATGCCAGGAGTTTATTACAGAAAAGGGAAAAACGTTTAGAAATATTAAGCAAGTAAAGTCTTATACTAATCAAGTTTTTTCCTTTGCGGTTAAGATGAAATTGATTGCTGAGAACCCTATGAAAGACGTTACTTTACCTAAAAGAGAGCAAAAACAGTCTGATAATTTTTTCAATGTTGATGAATTACACGAATTTTTAGCTATTGTAAAGGTGGAAGAACCTTATAAGAACTATGCTTTATTTAGATTATTAGCTTATAGCGGTTTAAGGAAAGGCGAGCTTTATTCTTTAAGGTGGTCTGATATGAATTTTGATAAACAGATATTATCTGTCACCAAAAATTTAGGGCGGATAAAAGGAAAAGCAGTTGAAAAAAGTACTAAAAATAGATTTTCAGTGCGTCAAATTCCTTTAGACGCTGAAACAACAGCAATTTTGAGAGAATGGAAACAGCAAAGTAAAAAAGAAAAAGGGCAACTTTCAGTTACCCCATTAATTGATAATGATTATATGTTTACGTTTGTTGATAGAGACGGAAAAATACAGCCTTTGTATCAAGATTATATTAACAGCATATTGAAGCGTATTATCAATAAACATAATTTAAAGAAAATCACACCTCATGGGTTTAGGCATACTCATGCAACCTTAATGATAGAAGTAGGAGTAGACCCAGTTAATGCTGCCAAGCGGTTAGGTCATGCTAGTAGTCAAATGACATTAGATACCTACAGTCATGCCACAGAAGCAGGAGGAGAACAGACAATAAAAAAATTTGCTGATTATCTCAAAAAGTCAAATAATTAATTTTCCAAGACGGTACCAAAAACGGTACTAAAAATAAAAAAAGCCAATTTCGACTTCTCGAAAATGGCTTAATATCAACGTTTCTAGATGATAAATGCGGTTTCTTATTTGAGACCGTATTTTTTGTTGAAACGATCCACACGTCCGTCTGCTTGAGTGAATTTTTGACGACCTGTGTAGAATGGGTGTGAATCTGATGAGATTTCAACACGGATAAGTGGGTATTCAGCACCTTCAAATTCAACAGTTTCTTTAGAAGATTTTGTTGAACCGCTAAGGAACTTGTAGCCAGTAGTAGTGTCCATGAAGACAACTTGACGATATTCTGGATGGATATCTTTTTTCATGTTTAACAATTTTCCTTTCTGCCATAGCTCTTGTGAGCCATAGTTTATTAACTATTACATTCTACCAAAACTTGCCAGACTTGACAAGTCTTTTTAGCGAATTTTTTGACGGATAAGAAAAAGTCACTTCAAAAATAAATGAAATATTAGTTTAATATTATTTTAATGTTTTCAATCTCTTTTTCATATTATTAAAATAAACTTGTGTAACAATAAGAGATTGTTACTATAACATTATAAACAAATGAAAGAGAGGTCATTATGTCTTCTGAAAAACGTTTGAAGGTGATGGTTGTTTTTGGGACACGACCAGAAGCCATTAAGATGGCTCCTTTAATTTTTCAGTTGAAAAAGGAAAATCATTTATTTGAGACCAAGGTTGTGGTGACGTCACAGCACAGGGAACTTCTTGACCAAGTGTGTCAGGTGTTTGGGATAGGGCCTGATTATGATTGGGATGTCATGAGTGAGCGCCAGAGTTTGGTGGATGTGACGACAGTCATTCTTGAGAAATTGGACGCTGTGCTCAAAAAAGAACAGCCTGATATGGTTTTGGTTCATGGTGACACAGCGACAGCCTTTGCTGCTAGTCTAGCGACTTTTTACAATCACATTAAGCTGGGGCATGTCGAGGCTGGGCTTTGTACTTGGGACAAACTCTCACCCTTTCCAGAGGAGATGAATCGCCAGCTGACCGACGCTATGTGTGATGTCTACTTTGCACCAACTGCTAAGAGTAGAGCAAATCTCCTGCAAGAAGGACGAAGCCAAGATGCTATCTTTGTGACGGGAAATACGGTGATAGACACCCTGTCTCTGACTGTTAGCGATTCTTATCACCATGAGCTGTTTGATAGACTGGACGCTAACAAACGCTTTATTTTATTGACCATGCACCGTAGAGAAAGTCACGGTGACGCCATGAAAGAGGTGTTTGAGGTTATTTATGAAGTAAGCGCAGAGTATGAGGACTTGGAGATTGTCTTTCCAGTACATCCAAATCCCAATGTGCAAGCGCTAGCCAAGCAAATGCTAGATGGCGTTGAGCATATCCATCTCATCTCACCGCTTGATGTGGTTGATTTTCATAATATCGCACGGCGCAGCTATTTTATCATGACCGACTCAGGTGGTGTGCAAGAAGAAGCGCCGTCACTTGGTAAGCCTGTCCTTGTCTTACGTAAGGAAACAGAGCGCCCAGAAGGCGTGCAGGCAGGCACCTTGCGTTTAGTTGGTACTGACAAGGAAACGATTAAAAGCGCTATGCGAGAACTCTTGGGTGACAGAGAGTGCTACAATCGCATGGCAAGGGCGCAAAATCCTTATGGAGATGGCTGTGCGTCAGAGCGTATCACACAGGCACTAGCCTATCATTTTGGACGAGCAGAGCGCCCGCTAGATTTTGCAAGTGGGGTGAGTGATGAATAAGCAAAGACATTTGTTAATAGAGAGTGCGGTCTTATCAGCTGGATTACTGTTTTTGCTCATTTATGACTTTTTGGTGGATAAGCCTTTTTTGTCGAGTTTGTTTTGCCTACTTGCCTTGGCTTTAGTGAGCAATCTTTTCTTGAGTACGCTCTTAATTGCGTGGATGACGCTTTTGTCCATAGCTCTTGCGGTCATGATTTTGCTGTCTGGTGTGAGCTTTATGGCAGGTATGTCTCTTTTTTTGCTGGTGATTAGCTTTCCTTTGGCATTGACACTGGGCAATTGCTTGGTGGCTTATTACCACACGAGAGTATCTAAGGTCACCACAAAGGAAAAGCAGGCTGAAGCTGCCTATAAGGTCTTGCTTGAGGAGACCAGGGTTTCAGGGAGTCACCTGCAGATTAGTCTCGTTCATTGGGCGCATAATGACTATTTTTATCAAGTGCACTCCAAGGAATACCGCCGTATGATTAAGCACATGGCGGATACTCTGGAGCGCTTTGTCGGTTTAGAAGACAGTGTCTACTATCTCTCAGACGGTGATTTTTTGATTTTATCGACAGACGATAGTAAGGACTATGAGAAACTTATCCGTCAAACTTTGTTGCCTCAATTGCAAGCAGAGCTGTTTATCAATAAAAGTAGTCATCACAGCCTGCAATACCAGAGCGCTGTTATCAGTATGAGGAGTTCATTTGATACGGATACGATGTCCTTTTCAAAAGTACAGCATTTGCTAAAGCGTATGCTAGAGACCGACTTAATCGTAGAATATTGAAAGGAGTAGCAGATGTTAGTTGAGGTATTTCATGTTCTGGTGTGGATTGTCAGTATCCTCTTTGCGCTGAATTTTTGCGTGCTCGCTATTTGTTATCTAGTGATTTACAATCGGGTCAATCATCACTTTAAGGCGGTGAAGCATGATTAGTCAGCTCTCTATTATAGTGACCTTGGTGTCTATCTGGTTGTCGCTTTTTTGGTCGCTGTTGACTCTTTCTTCTGCTACCCATTTTTGGCTCAAGCACAGCAGATTTGACGTTGACCTATCGCCACTAAAAGAGTATCCGATGATTAGTGTTGTTGTACCTGCGCACAATGAAGAAGTGGTCATTGCAAAAACCATGCGTGCAATTTTAGCGATGAATTATCCAAAAGAAGCCATGGAAGTTTTGCTGTTTGCAGATAACTGTAGCGACGCAACCTTTTCAGAGATGGAGCGTGTCAAGGCAGACGCCAAGTACAAAGGTCACACCATTCGTCTAATAGAGCGTCAGGGCACAGGCGGGAAAGCTGGTGTCTTAAACGATGCACTAAAGCTGGCAAAGGGCGACTACATCGCTGTCTACGACGCAGACGCCATGCCAGAGGCTAATGCTCTTTATTTTCTGGTCAAAAAGATTTTGGAAAATAAAGACGACTATGTGGCTGCTTTTGGGCGCAATAAAACCCGCAACGCTAAGCAAAATCTCTTGACACGCTTTATCAATCAAGAAATCATCACCACACAGCGTGTGCAGCATGTGGGCAGTTGGCATTTGTTTAAAATTGGGCGTATTCCAGGGACGAATTTTCTCATTGAAAAGGCTTTTGTTGAGAGTATTGGTGGCTGGAGTTCGGGAGCTTTAACAGAGGACACCGACATTTCTTTTAAGATTATGGAAAAAGGTAAGCTCATCGCTCTCGCCTACAATTCAGAAGCTTTTCAGCAAGAGCCAGAGACGCTAAAAACCTACTACATGCAGAGAAAACGCTGGGCAAAAGGCAATTACGAGGTGGTTTTCAAAAATATTCGCCATCTCTTTAGACCCAGCAATTGGCGGGTCAAGCTAGAAGTTGTCTACTACACTTGTACCTTCTTCTGGTTCAATGCCGCTATTGTCCTATCAAACATCATCTTTGCGTCTAATCTTATCGCACTTGTTGTCAGACAATTTAACGATGAGGTGACTCTGCCTTTTACCTTTAACGGTAGCAATCTTTATTTGGAGCAGATGTTGTTTTTTAATTGGCTACTGATGATTTTGATTTACCTTTTGCAGATTCATCTAGCGATGGCAACACAATTTGGGCAGGCAATGTCTCACCAGCTTTGGATAGCCTTGCTTGCTTATTTTACCTATTCACAGTTATTTATTATCGTATCCATTGACGCTCTTGTGTCGCTCACCTTAGACAAGGTACTCCAGCGTGACGGGACAAAATGGGTGAAAACAAAACGCTTTTCAGGTTAGGAAGTTATGAGGAGAACGAAATTTAGATTTATTTGGTTTATAGTAGCACTGGTCTTACTTTCTGTGATTTTTCTACGAGCAAGACAGACCAATGACAAAGTGCTAAAGTCCAACCTCTACAAGGAGTGGACACGAAAATTTTTGGTGACAAAGGGTGATACAGCCTACATCAAAACGACAAACGACGTGACAAAAGACGTGGTTTTGTCAGAGGCGCAGGGCTATGGGATGTTGATTTCTGTTGAGGCATCCGAGGAAGGCTTAGCCAGCAAAAGTCAGTTTAATCATCTCTATCACTACTATCTCAGCCACCGTGATGGAAGCAGCCAGCTCATGTCTTGGCGACAAATTATCTCTGGGCAAAAAGAGACCTCACAAAAAAGCAACGCAACAGACGGCGACCTCTATATAGCCTATGCGCTTATCCGAGCGGCTAAGCTTTGGAATGATGAGGAATATAAAAAGCAAGCGAAGCGCTTGCTTGCAGACATCTTGACTTATAATTACAACAGCACACAGGAGGTGCTAACGGTAGGCAATTGGGCGACAAAAGACAGCGAGTATTACAACCTCGTCCGAACATCAGATGTACTTCCTGAGCAGTTTAGCAGTTTTTATGAGCTGTCAGGAGACGAGCGCTGGCTGACCATCAAGGATAACATGCTTGACAAATTGACTCTCGTTAGTCAAAAGGTCAAGACGGGTTTAGTTCCCGACTTTATCTGGCTGGAGGACGGCAATGTCAAGGTAGCTTCAAGCAACGATATGGCAAATGAATTTGACGGCAGTTATTCTTACAACGCCTGTCGTCTGCCTTACAATCTAGCCCATAGCAAGGACGCTAAAAGTCAGCAGGTGCTAGGCAAGGTGATGACCTTTTTCATGAGTAAAAACCATGTCTACACTGGCTACGACCTAGCAGGACACGCCCTCACCAAGCAAAATGCGGGCAGTTTTTCAGCACCGCTGCTTTATGCCGGCAGTCAAAACACAGACTATCAAAAATTGGTCGAGGAAAATCGCTATATTTTCATGACCAAACTGTCTGGACAGTCCTACTATGACGCTACGCTGGTGACACTGGTCGCTCTTGAGACCTTATAAAAAGCCAATTGCTAAAAGCAATGGCTTTTTTTCTAGGCAAATAAATCCTTTAATTCTTGGAAAATCTGTTCATTCTCAGCTAGGCTGTAGGAGTTGGCACCGCTAGCTAGGGGATGTCCACCGCCATCATGGCGCTTAGCGATGGTATTGATGACTTTTTCCTTACTACGCAGGCGCACACGGTAATGCCCATCAGCCTGCTCCACAAAAATTGCCCACGTCTCAACGCTGTCAATCTTCCCAGGCACACCAACAATAGCAGCCGTCTCAGCGTCAGTCACATCAAAGTGTTTGAGTGTTTCCTGGGTCAAGAGCACACGAGCAGCACCAGTTGAGTCAATCTCGAGGTGGTCAAAGACGTAACTCTGCAATTTTGCCACCTTGAGTGAAAAGGAATCCATCCGGCGTGACAAAGCGGCAAAATCAAACTGAAACTGACGCAGAAAACTGGCGATAGCAAGCGTCTTACTAGTTGTTGCAGGGTAGAGAAAGCGCCCTGTATCCCCGACAATACCTGTGTAGAGCAGGCGTGCTGCCTCATCAGACAGACTGAGTCCAACGGTCTGCGCAAAATTACAGATAATCTCACTAGCGCTTGAAGCGGTCGTATCCACATAGCAGATGTCACCGTAGACATCATCGTTTGGATGGTGGTCCATCTTAATCAGAAATGCCCCTTTGGTATAGCGCTTATCGTCAATGCGAGGGGTGTTGGCTGTATCTGTCACAATGACCAAGGCGTCCTTGTAGTCGCTGTCTGCTACATCGTCCATTTGTGCCACCCAAGACAGACTAGGCTCGTTGTAGCCTGTAGCAAGGACTCGCTTATCTGGGAAATTATGCTTGATAATCTCTTTCAGCCCCACTTGGCTGCCTAGAGCGTCTGGGTCTGGCTTCATGTGGCGGTGAATGATGATGGTGTTATAGTTTTGGATTTGTGCTAAAATCTCTTGAAACATACAATTCTCTTTTCTAACTAGCAGTTTTATTCATTATACCACAAATAGAGCGGGATATTATGAGAGAAGTCCTCATTTGAGTAGTTTTCCCCTTGAAATAATCCTTATTTTTGTTAGAATAGAAACAATATACTATTGAGACGGAGGATATAGTGTGAGTGCGATTGATTTTCACGCTTTAGCAAAAGCAGAACTACATTGTCATTTAGATGGCTCTTTGTCCATTCCTGTGATTCGCAAGTTGGCTAAAATGGCGAATGTGACGCTTCCTGAGAGTGACGCTGATTTAAAAGAGCGTATCACCGCTCCTAAGGATGCAACTAGTCTAGTGGATTATCTCAGAACCTTTGACTTTGTCCGTCCGCTTTTGCAGACAAAGGAAGCGCTGCGCCTAGCTGCCTATGACGTAGCGAGACAAGCTGCTAGTGAAAATGTCCTCTATATCGAGGTGCGATTTGCCCCAGAGCTCTCAATGGATGAGGGGCTCACTGCTAAGGAAACCATAGAAGGCATGGTCGCTGGTCTCAAGGACGCCCAAGAGGAGTTTGGTATCGTTGCTAAGTGTCTAGCCTGTGGCATGCGTCAGGCTAGCGTGACACTTACCGAAGCGCTTTTTGAGGAAATAGCAGAGCTGGCTGCTGATGGTTTTGTAGGTTTTGACTTTGCTGGAGATGAGCACGGCTTTCCTCCAGAAAAGATTAAAGAACTCATCGCCTACACGCAATCGCTAGGCTATCCCATGACCTTTCACGCTGGTGAGTGCGGTTGTCCCAACCACATCACAGACAGCATTGCACTAGGTATCAAACGCATGGGACATGTGACAGCCATCTGCCAAGAGCCAGAGATTTTAGAAGAGTTTGTCAAGGCTGGAGTGACTGCAGAGCTGTGTCTAACCAGCAACCTCCAAACCAAAGCTGCACAGACAATAACTGATTTTCCTTATCTGGACTTGGTCAAGGCTGGCGCTAAACTCAGTATCAATACCGACAACCGCACCGTGTCTGATACCACCTTGGCAAAGGAATACCAGCTCTTTCACGATTATTTTGGAGTCGATGTGGCTCATTTTCTAGAGTATAATCAAATGGCGCTTGACGCTGCCTTTATCAATCAAGACCAAAAAGAAGCGCTGAAAGCGAAACTTTTAGAAAATTATCAGCCTTTCTTAAAATAAACTGTCAAATCAACTGAAATTATGCTAAAATAGAGCTAATAATAGGGAGGAACTTATGGCTTTAGCAAAAATTATTTACGCCAGCATGACTGGTAATACAGAAGAAATCGCAGATATTGTCGGACAGAAACTAGAAGAACTCGGACACGATGTTGAGGTTGATGAGTGTACAACTGTTGACGCTAGTGACTTTGAGGACGCAGACCTTGCCATTGTAGCCACTTACACCTATGGCGATGGTGACCTGCCAGATGAGATTGTCGACCTCTACGAAGATTTAGCAGACCTTGACTTATCAGGGAAAATCTATGGTGTGGTTGGCTCTGGAGATACCTTCTACGATTATTTCTGTAAGGCTGTTGATGACTTTGAAGAACAATTCGCACAAACAGGTGCTGAAAAAGGCGCAGAGAGTGTTAAAGTCGACCTAGCAGCTGAAGATGAGGACATTGAGAAATTAGAAGCTTTTGCAGAGACCTTATCTGCTAAGCTAGGATAGAGGGAGCTAGCTATGAGTTGTCAGCTTTAGGGCAAAAAACTCATAGTTTTTTATACGCTTATGACAAAAAAACGTTTCCAACTCCCCTACAAATGGATTGAGCGGCTGCTGATTATTTTTGGGCTCCTCTTAGTGGTGAGCTATGCTAGCGTTTATCTCATTCATAACTGGGACAAATTGCTAAATCTGAGCGAGACGTCAAAGAGTATCACGGATTTTTTACAGCGTTTTCGCTCACCCACATGGACTAATTTTGCCATTCTCACTCTGCTGACAGCAGTGACTGCAGCCATTCCCTTTATGTCCAATGCTGCCTTTGCGATTTTTAATGGGATGACTTTTGGTCCTTTTATTGGCTTTGCCATGACCCTAACAGCTAATCTTCTTGGTAACTTTGGCTTAATCCAAATCTTAAAGGTCTTGCCCCTCTCTAGGCAGGATTCAAAGGTCAATGAACACCTCAAAACCTTGGACAAACTCCCAGACCCCAAGTTAGCTATTGCGCTTGGCTATATGTTTCCCATTGTCCCTACCATTTTAGTCAACTATCGTATCGTCGAGATGAAGTTGACCTTTAGAGAGTGGCTGCTGTTGGCGAGTGTCGGCTTAGCACCTCTAAGTCTTCTCTACACACTAGGTGGAACAGCTATTTTACGAGGTAATATCAAACTGCTAGTTGCTATTATCGTGATTGGCGGACTTGCCTTTATTGGGTTTAAAATCTTCCAGAAGAAAGGACATCACAAACATGAATCTCACAGACACACGAAAAGCCATTGATGTGCTTGATAATGACTTGGTCGCTCTGCTAGAGAAGCGTATGCAGCTTGTTTCTGAAGTTGTTGCTTACAAAAAAGCAACAGGCAAGGCAGTTTTTGACAAAGAACGTGAAGAAGCTATCCTTGAAAAAGTTGCAGCACGTGTTACAAACAAAGACTTTGAAGAAGCGGTCGTTGCGACTTTTTCGGACATCATGAAACAATCACGCCTCTATCAGGAAAAACAATTACATGACTAGATTAAAAGAAAGTAGCGCTGTTTTTGTCGGCGCTACTCTTGGTGGTTTGGCACGTTATTTACTAGGGCTTTACCTGCCGACCTTAGCTGGTTTGTCGCTAGGTATGCTCCTTGTAAATTACCTAGGAACCTTTCTCTTGGTCTTTTTTGTCAAGGGCTATCTAAGTCAAAAAGGGTTATCATCTTCTTTACAACTGGCACTAGGCACTGGTTTTTGTGGCAGTTTCACAACCTTTTCAAGCGCTATGCTGGATTTATTCAAGCTGCTAAGAGCAGGCGATTATCTCGCTTTTGGCTCTTATAGTTTTTTGATAATTGTTGGTGGCTTATTGGTTGCTTACTTGTCTTATTGCTTGCTTACGAGCGTGGAGGGTAGACAGTGATTGTTATTTATATGATGTTTTGCTGTGCTATCGGGGCACTTTTACGCTTTTTTCTATCAAGACTCAATAAAAAACAAGTTTATCTAGGTACTTTTTTAGCAAATATGCTGGGCTGTTTTTGTCTTGGTCTTGTTTACCGTTGTGTACCAGACAGTCCGGCTTATACCATTCTTGCGACAGGTTTTTGTGGTGGCTTGACCACCTACTCCACCTTTCAAGCTGAACTATTAGCGCTGTTTAAAAGCCCTAAAAATCTAGTGATTTATCTGGCTACGACCTATATTTTTGGCTTTTTAGCGATTTGTATCGGTTATTTTATTCCATTTGCTTTACAGAAATAACTGGGTATGATATACTACTAAGAGTGTGTAATGGACACACAAAAAACGGCTAATCCGCTGGGACAAGAACTTTATGATTAGCAAGAGAAGGAGAAAAAAATAATGAATCCATTGATCCAAAGTTTGACAGAAGGTCAACTTCGTACTGACATCCCATCATTCCGCCCTGGTGACACTGTGCGTGTACACGCAAAAGTTGTCGAAGGAACACGTGAACGTATCCAAATTTTTGAAGGTGTTGTTATCTCTCGTAAAGGTCAAGGCATCTCAGAAATGTACACTGTTCGTAAAATTTCAAGCGGTATCGGTGTAGAACGTACTTTCCCAGTACACACACCACGTGTTGATAAAATCGAAGTGGTTCGTTACGGTAAAGTACGCCGTGCTAAACTTTACTACTTGCGTGCATTGCAAGGTAAAGCAGCTCGTATCAAAGAAATCCGTAAATAATTCTGATACTCTTGTATCAAATCTGCCTTTTGGCAGATTTTTTACTAGACCCCTTAGTTCAATGGATATAACAACTCCCTCCTAAGGAGTAGTTGCTGGTTCGATTCCGGCAGGGGTCATTATTAGGTGAATATAAGTTAAGGGAACTATATACAAGTTTACACCAGCAACAATATGTAGTGTTTACGAAAACATCAAAAAGACGATTTCCTATCTAGGAAGTCGCCTTTTTTGATATTGTTAAAATACTATATGTTGTAGTTGGTGTAAACTGATATATAGTTCCCATATTATTTTTCCTTAACACGGTTCTTGCAAAAAATAGAATAACGCTTTAGCATATCAATAATGGAGGCAATTATTCTAAACTATTGGTATTTTTTATAAAATTTCAAGTGAACGAATGAAAGCAAGGTAATAGAAGATTTCATAATTGATTATTTTCCAAAGCTGAGGTATAATGAATATAGAAAAAGGGCAGTTGCGTAAACAACTCCCCTATGCAGAACCGTTTAAGACGGTGGCGAAGATAACTGTAAAAAATAACCGTTAACCTGCCAAAGTTGAGACGGTTATTTTTTATTGTTCATTTTTACGATAACAATAACCAAGCCAATAAGGGTAAGTAGAAAACTACCGAACCCCAGCATGAGTTGGATTGCCTCGTAAGTGGACAATAAACTGCTCCTTTCTGTTAGATTTTGATGAATCGCCCATAGGCACCACCACCCTTTCAGAATAAGAGCCACCGTCTTAACTTTTCTACTTCCTTATTATATCATACCTTAGAAAAAACCAGTAGGGCATATCATCTAGAGGTTTAACATGATGATTAGAAGCCCACAGATAGAGATTATTGTTGACAGTTGACAAACTAAAAGACGCTAGCTGTTGGCTGGTGTTTTTTGAATAAACTGTATTGATAACCTCTTCGGCAAAATTCAAGTCCAAGTTAGCCAGCGTATAACACCTCTCTGGGAGTTTTGTAATCTAATACTTTCTTAGGA
>NZ_JBCLSK010000021.1:0-32750 GCF_041225505.1 Streptococcus hyointestinalis
CCTAGTTTGGAAGTCGCCTTTTTTGATGTTGTCGAAATACTACATATTGTGGTTAGTGTAAACAGATATATAGTTCCCAAAAATATAATCAATAATAAAAAGAATGTATTGGATAATTTTATTGTAACGGATTATAATCAATTCATCAAGTCAAGAAATAATGTGTTTATTCTGGCGAAGAAAGGAAAGAAAATATGACACAAGTAACGATTATTGGAGCAACAGGCTCACTCGGACGTGTAGTGACTAAGACACTATTAGAAGGAACAGATGTTCATTTGACACTTTTTTCCCGTTCGGCTGACCAATTGGCTGATCATCCACGTGTTGAAAAGATAGCAGGGTCAACAGCTGATAAGGAAGTCTTAGAAAAAGCGGTTAAAGGAGCAGACCTAGTCTTTGTAGCTCTTTCTGGAGATTTGCCAACCATGGCTCAGCAAATCATTGAAGCGATGACAAAGGTTGGCAGCAGAAGGCTTGTCTTTATTTCTTCCTATGGCATTTATGATGAGATTGATGGTGCGAGTCAAAATGGTACTGGTGTTCTAGCGCCTTATCGCAAAGCAGCCGATATAATTGAAGCTTCCATCCTAGACTATACCATTGTTCGTCCAGGGTGGTTTGATAACTCTAGCGACATATCCTACATCCTTTATCCAAAAGGTGAAACCATTTATGGCAATGATATTTCTCGTAAAGCCATTGCAGATTTGGTCAAAAGGATGGTTCAAGATCCAAGTTTTGGTGTCAAGGAGAATTGGGGCATTGTACGATAAAAGAGAGTGAAATGACATTAGATAATGAATAGAAAGTGTGTAAAAATGACAGAAGTAGTTGTGCTCATCGGAGCAGGAAGTATTGGACTTGCTATTGCTCGTCGTGTCAGTGCGGGAAAAACGAATCCTAGTTGCTGACCTTCGTCAAGAAAATGCAGAGCGTGTCGCTAAAATCTTACGTGAAGCAGGCTATAGCGTTGAAACAGCGACTGTTGATATTTCTGAACGTGACTCTGTTTACGCTCTTGCCGATAAAGCAAGGCAAATGGGTAGGATTAAATACCTCATCCATGCAGCAGGTGTGTCACCTTCCCAAGTGGATAAAGAAACGGTTCTTAGAGTTGACTTGTACGGCACCGCTCTTATTCTTGACATTTTTGGTGACATAGTCACTAAAGGTAGTAGCGCTGTTGTCATCTCTTCTCAATCTGGTTATCGTCTGCCAGCACTTGGCATTGAAAAGGATAATTTATTAGCAACAACGAAAGCAGAAAATTTACTAGATTTGGAGATGTTGTCAGACATTAGAGATAGTCTTGAAGCTTATCAATACGCTAAGCGTGGCAATGGGCTTCGTGTCCAAAGTCAAGCCGTTCATTGGGGTAAAAAAGGTGCTCGTATCAATACCATTAGTCCAGGCATTGTCATGACACCACTTGCTCTTGATGAATTAAATGGACCTCGAGGCGCTGGCTACAAAGCTATGATAGCAAAGACCGTCCAAGGGCGTGCTTGTACACCAGATGAAATCGGAGCGCTTGGGGAATTTCTTCTTAGAGAAACAGGAAGTTTTATCAACGGTTCTGACTTTCTCATGGATGGTGGAGTAACTGCCAACTATTGGTATGGTGATGTGGATGAAGTCAGGTAAAATCAAACTAAAAAGGACTCAGCCTTGTGTAGACAAAGCGAAGTCCTTTTTCTTAGTGTGATGATGCGCCAGATGTAGCGTCTGCTTGCGTGTCGCTTGCGTTGTGTCCACTATCTGAAGCACCAGAAGTGGCGTCACTTGTTGCAGCAGTAGGCGCAAATGGACTTGAGCCACCGACCAAGCGTTGTCCTGTAGTTTCGAGGTACCAGTCTAGCCACGGTTGGAAATTAAAGACAATTTCATTGATACCAGCGTAAGAGCCGTCTGGATAGTACCTGGCTTGGTAATTGTGCGTATTGATGACACCAGCTGGTGAGCCAGGGACAATGGTGCGCACGTATTCTTGGTTGCCATTACGCAGGGTTCCGATAACCCACTCGACATTTTTCATGCGGTTAGCAGGCAGGCTATTGTGAACGGTTGAGAGGCGACTACCTGATTGTGATGGCACACGCTTGGCTAGCATGGTGTCTGGGTCTTGGTGAGCGTTATTGTAGTATAAGAACTGGTTGTTATCATCGGCATAGGTCAATTCAAAGGGCATAGAGTTGAGGAACATGTTAATCTGGTCAACCGTGAGGATACCGTGATCCAGCTTGACATAAGTGTCTCCAGAGATAGCGCCTGTCAGCTCAGCTACCTTTTCCACCCACTCTGGATCATCAGGGTCAACCTCTGTTACAGTCGTTGCAATCGGATGGTTACAGTCCAAATCCTCTGGAGCAATCGGTTTTGGCTTTTGCAGTTTAGAGACCACCTCGACATACTTGACAAAGTTATCTAGGCAAGTCTCAAGAAAAGCGACCGTGCCTTCGCTCGTGATATTGCCATCATTGTCAAAAGCCTCTTTGGCTTTTCCAAGGAGAAATTCATTGCCAGGAAGAGTATAGGCGTTGACACCAGGGGCGTCAAGGATTTTGCGTAGGTGGACTTGTGCACGAGACGTTCCTTGGTCATAATAAGAAGCCCCCACAATCATAACAGGTTTATTTTCAAAAGGATGGGTTTCATAAGACAGCCACTCAAGGACGCTCTTGAGCGCAGCGGTGATGGTGTGGTTGTGCTAAGGTGTAGCAATGATGACACCGTCTGCACGAGTGATTTTATTGTTCAATAGGCGCAACTGAAAACTGTCCTTCCAGTTTTGGTCTTGGTTAAACATAGGAACATCAGCGATTTCCAAAACTTCAAGCTCAAATTTGTGCTTGAACTGCTTGCGAATAAACTCTAAGAGCATGCGATTGTATGACTGCTCTGCATTTGACCCAACAATACCTACAAATTTCATGATCTTCTCCTTTTTTATAATGTTTCCCAATCAAAGTTTTCAGCTTCTTGACGTAGAAGCGCTTGCGCATTGGAGAGTTTTCCTGCGATTTTGACAAAGAGGCGGAAGTCATCAAAGATGGCGTCCAATTTTTGCACAGTCTCCAAATCTTGAAGGTTGCCGTCCTTGTCGAAAGCCTGCAGAGAATGAGAGAGCAAGAACTCATCTGGCAGGACATTTGCCTTGAGTTCAGGAGCGTTGAGAATCTGGCGCAGCTGCAGCTGAGCACGAGACGAGCCAAGCGTTCCAAAGGACGCTCCAGTAATCATGATTGGTTTATTGAGCAGTGGGTAGATATCGTAAGATAACCAAGCAAGGGCATTCATCAAAACGGCAGGGATAGAGTGGTCATACTCGGGTGTGCTGATGATGACACCGTCTGCTTGCTCGATTTTTCCTGCGATTTCAAGCACGATGTCAGGGACTTGTTTATCAGCAGGTTTGTTAAAAACAGGCAAGTCCTTAATCTCAACCAGCTCAATCTCAGCCTTATCTACAAAGTGTTTTTGCATGTATTCTAAGAGTTGGCGGTTGGTTGACTTAGCCGAGTTTGTTCCGACAATTCCGATAAGTTTCATATCATTTCCTCAATTCTATAATCCTAAAAGTGATAAGGGATGAAGCGCTTCTCAAGACCACTTGAGACAATAGCACGCCCCTCCTTGGTCACTAAGATACCCTCAATGTGAGGTGTTTGTTTGATGGTTAGAAGCACCTCGTCAAGCGCTAGTCCAAAAAGTCTCGTCGTCCAAATCTCACAATCAAGCGACAGAGCAGACACAATGGTAAGACTTGAGAGAGGACTCTCGATAGGATAGCCTGACCTTTTGTCAAAGATGTGGTGGTAGTCCTTGCCATTTACGCTGAGATGTCGCTCGTAGATACCAGAAGTCACCACAGACCCCGATGTGATAGGGAGAACACCTAGGTGCACCCCTCTTTTTTGACTAGGCGCCTGAATACCGATGAACCACTCACCGCTTGGGCGCTTGGGATTGCTACCATAGACCAGTACGTTGCCACCGAGGTTAATCATAGCAGAGCTGACGTCTTGCTTAGCAAGAGTAGCCATGATAGTGTCTGCTATATAGCCTTTGGCAAGAGCACCGAGGTCAATTTTCATGCCTTTTTTGGCGAGAAAAACGCTGTGCTCTTTCTCGTCTAGGATGATATCTCTAGGGTCAGTCAGCGCTAGCGCCTGTGCCACTTCGCTCTTGTCAGGGACTTTAGCGTCGCTAAAGCCAATCCGCCAAGTCTGCACGACAGGACCTAGTGCGATGTTGAGATTGCTAGGACTCGCTAGACTATGCTTTTTGCCAATGGCAATCAAGCGATATAAATCTGGCTGCACTGAGATGCTTGAAATCCCTGCACTGTGGTTGACCGCCATCAGTTCAGAGTCATCGTCATTAGCACTAAAACGGTTTTTAAGGACAGTCAGTTGCTCGACAACTTCTTTCAGCTGTTTATCCGCTTGATGAGAGCAAATAGCAATGTCAATGACCGTTCCCATCATCTTGAGACGGCGGTTAGCATACACGAAAACACCTCCTTATACACTATATGATAGCGCTATCTTTTTAAAAATGTAAGCCTTTTCTGAATTTTTCTAAGACTGTTACAGCTGTTTTTAGGTCAAAAGAAAAACTGCTTTAATCAAGCAGCTTAGTTTTTCTTTTTCATCTCACCGTGTGGGTAGTAAGTGCCTTCTGGCATGTCATTGATAAAGACCTGGATAGCTTCTTTGGGCGCTTTAGCAATGCGTGAGACAACCTCAGTCACTTCACGAGCCAACTCGTCTTTTTGCTCCTGTGTGCGCCCTTCAAATAAATCAATTTTAACAAATGGCATGGTAGAACCAACTTTCTTTAGGATACAGATAACTGCTCAGCTTTATTGTATCATAAATCTAGTAGAAGCAGTAGCGAAAAATAACGTTCGTGTTTTATTGATATTTTGTATGAGATAATCTCTATTTATTGACAAAAGACAAAGAATATTCTACAATTGATAGTGGAAGGGTAATAAATTACCTAGCGATGTGATTTGTCACATAGGAAGGTCATTTTATGAATTTAGGAGTATCATATGTTAAATGACATCCCTGTTTTTGATTACGAAGATATCCAGCTAGTGCCAAACAAGTGTATCATCAAGAGTCGCTCTGAAGCGGATACTAGTGTTACACTTGGCAACTACAGCTTCAAGATGCCTATAGTTCCTGCCAATATGCAGACGATCATTGATGAAGCGATTGCGGAGGATTTGGCAAAAGAGGGTTACTTTTACATCATGCACCGCTTTGACGAGGAGGCACGTAAGCCCTTTATCAAGCGCATGCACGACAAGGGACTTATCGCTTCAATCTCTGTCGGTGTCAAGGACTACGAGTATGACTTTGTCAGCTCGCTCAAGGACGATGTGCCTGAGTTTATCACCATTGATATTGCGCATGGGCATGCAGACAGCGTGATTGAGATGATAAAGCATATCAAAAAAGAGTTGCCTGAGACTTTTGTCATCGCTGGCAATGTCGGCACACCGCAGGCGGTGCGTGATTTGGAAAATGCTGGCGCTGACGCTACAAAACTAGGCATTGGACCGGGGAAAGTCTGTATCACCAAGGTCAAGACTGGCTTTGGTACCGGTGGTTGGCAGTTGGCGGCTCTGCGTTGGTGTGCTAAGGCTGCTAGAAAGCCTATCATCGCTGACGGCGGTATCCGCACGCATGGAGATATTGCCAAGTCTATCCGCTTTGGAGCAACTATGGTCATGATTGGCTCACTTTTTGCAGGGCACCTAGAAAGCCCTGGTAAGTTGGTCGAAGTGGATGGCGAGCAGTACAAGGAGTACTACGGTTCAGCATCTGAGTATCAAAAGGGTGAACATAAAAATGTCGAGGGCAAGAAAATCCTGTTACCAGTCAAAGGACATCTCTCAGATACCCTGACGGAAATGCAGCAAGACCTTCAAAGCTCCATCTCCTACGCTGGAGGACGTGACCTTGAGAGTCTACGTCATGTCGACTATGTTATCGTCAAAAATTCCATTTGGAATGGCGACTCGATTTAAAAATAAAGCTGGGCAAGTCCCAGCTTTATTTTACTGATAAAAGGCAGGAAAGGCTTTTTCCAAGTCAGCATCTGCCTCAGCTAGGACCTCCTCTCTAGAGCGTACAGAAGTGCCCTGTGCTCTCACAAGGTGAAAGGCGTCAAAACCCATGATTTCTTGGAAAATGCCACGGATATAGTTGGGTGCAAAATCAAGAGCTGTGTATCGGTCTCGATTGGTGTAGACAGAGCCACTGGCAAGCAGCAAAAGCACTTGATAATCATCACTCATAAGCCCAACAGAGCCATTTTCCGTGTACTTAAAGGTCTCTCTAGCAATCAAAATGTTGTCGATGTAGTCTTTCATGCGTGAGGTCACGTTGAAATTATGCAGAGGAGAGACGATGACAATGCGGTGGTGGCCTTTAAATTGCTCTAACAGGGCTTGCGATTGCTGAGCTAGGCTGGCTTCGCTGTCTGTCAAAGGAAGATTATCCGCTTGCTTTTGCCAAATGCCAAGCAACTCATCCTGCTTGATACGTGGGATTGTTTCCTCATAGAGATTTAAAATGGTCAGGTCTTCGCGCGGAAATTGCGCCCTGTACTTATCAAGAAATTTTTCTTGCAAGTAGGCACTATAGCTCGTTTTATTGTTAAAATCTGGGTGGGCATTGATAAGTAAGGTTTTCATTTTGTGTTCTCCTTTTTCTTTTGATATACTTATCATAACAGAAAATGGTGTCAAAATATGACACCAATAAGGAAAGAAAAGATGAAAAAATCAGAACGCCTCAACCAAGAGCTTATATTCCTCTCAGAACGCCCCTTTTTCCAGCTCAAAGACCTCATGGCGGAGTTTGAGATTTCAAAGCGAACGGCTCTGCGAGACATGACGGCATTAGAGGAGATGGGCTTAGCTTTTTATACCGAGACTGGCAAAAACGGTGGCTATCATCTGGTGCAAAAGAGCCTGCTAGCGCCTGTTTATTTTACACAAGATGACTTGACCATGATTTTTTATGCTCTTCAGTCCTTGAGGAGACTGTCTGTGACGCCGTTTGACAAAAGTTATCCGCAGATTTTTGAAAAACTGCTAGCTTCTTTGTCCAAAAGGCAGAAGGACTATGTTTTAAAGATTTTAGATGTCCTAGAATTTTACGACATCCCAGTGATTTCATCCAGTACATTTTTGAGACAATTGCTAGAAGCGACGATCAATGAGCAGTTGTTATGGATTGATTACCAGCAAAAGGAGCGTTTGCAGCAAGTCATCCAAATCTAAACGGTCTTTTATCGCAGTGGTATCTGTTTTTTGAAGCTTATGTGGTGGATGAGGCGAGGTGGAAAATTTATCGTGTGGATTGTCTCTTAGCCTGCGAGAAAGCAGACAATCAAGAAAAATGGCAAAGTCGCAAAGAGCTCGCTCAGTCTTTCACCGCTTTTTATCAAGACTATCTGGACACGCCGTTTAAATGTGAGGTAGACACTGCAGGCAAGGAGCATTTTCTAAAAGGAGCTTATCGGGATATGAAGCTCCAGGAAGAAAGCGATAAAAGCTACATTGTCGGGCGTTTTAATCGTGAAGAGTTAGATTATCTAGTGCATTATCTCCTCACTTTTGGGGAGCATGTGACGGTGATGGAGCCTGCCTTTTTACGTGAGGCTTATCTGGAGAAACTGTGTGTTATCATGAAGCGCTATCAATAACACTTTTTTGTCATCTTGCAATATAAGTGTTGAAATGATACAATAAGAAGATCATAAGTTAGTGACCCTATAAAAACCTTATTTATGTTGAGAATGGGCTCAACGTTTCTACAAGGCACCGTAAATGCCTAACAATGAGGTAGCTTAGTCTACTGGTAGAATGCACAATGAGGTTAAGGATTCCTTAGCCTTTTTTACTTTTTTGGAGGAAAAATGAAATTATTAGAAGACCGTATTGTCAAAGACGGCAGCATTTTGAGTGACACTGTTTTAAAAGTGGACAGCTTTTTGACCCACCAAGTGGATACTGGCTTGATGAAAGAGATTGGGAAAGTCTTTTCAGACGCTTACAAAGACGCTGGTATTACAAAGATTGTCACTATTGAAGCCTCAGGGATTGCCCCAGCGCTCTATACTGCAGAGACCATGCAGGTACCGATGATTTTTGCTAAAAAAGCCAAAAACATCACCATGACAGAGGGCATTTTAAGTGCTGACGTTTATTCATTTACCAAACAAACCACTAGCCAAGTCTCTATTGCTAGCAAGTTTTTAAGTCAAGATGATGTGGTCTTGATTGTGGATGATATTTTGGCAAATGGTCAGGCAGCTAAAGGCTTGATTAGTATCATCGAGCAGGCTGGCGCCAAGGTAGCTGGTGTCGGCATTGTCATTGAGAAATCCTTCCAAGACGGGCGTCAGTTCTTAGAAAAAGAGGGCGTTCGAGTGACTTCGCTAGCACGTTTGCAGTCGCTTGAAAACGGTCAAATCACCTTCATGGAGGCAGATGCGTAAGATGGAACTCAACGAACAAAAACATTCTCAAGCTGCCATTTTAGGATTGCAACATTTGCTTGCTATGTACTCTGGCTCCATTCTAGTGCCTATCATGATTGCCTCAGCGCTCAACTACTCATCGGAGCAGTTGACCTATCTCATCTCGACGGATATTTTCATGTGCGGGATAGCGACATTCCTCCAAGTGCAGTTGCGTAAGCACTTTGGTGTGGGGCTACCAGTCGTTTTAGGGGTTGCCTTTCAGTCGGTAGCGCCCCTGTCTATCATCGGAGCTAAGCACGGTAGTGGAACCATGTTTGGTGCTCTTATAGCATCTGGTATCTTTGTCATTGTCATTGCTGGTGTCTTTTCAAAAATCGCTCAGTTTTTCCCGCCGATTGTGACAGGTTCTGTCATCACTACCATTGGTTTGACGCTTATCTCAGTCGCTGTTGGCAATATGGGAGACAATGCCAAGTCACCGAGTGCTACGAGCTTGGTTTTATCTCTTCTAACGATTGCTATTATTTTGTTGCTACATAAGTTTACCACTGGTTTTATCAAGTCTATTTCGATTTTGATCGGTTTGATTGTAGGGACTGTGGTGGCTGCTTTCATGGGTCTAGTTGATTTTTCAGCGGTAGCAGAAGCGCCTATCGTCCATGTACCGAGACCATTTTACTTTGGTATGCCAAAGTTTGAGTTGTCATCTATTGTCATGATGTGTATCATCGCAGTGGTGTCCTTGGTTGAGTCGACAGGTGTTTATCTCGCTCTTGCTGACATCACAGGAGAGACACTTGATAGCAAGCGTCTTAGAAACGGTTACCGTGCCGAAGGATTTGCCGTTTTACTTGGCGGTATTTTCAATACCTTCCCATACACAGGTTTCTCACAAAATGTCGGCTTGGTGCAACTCTCTGGTATCCGCACACGCCGCCCAATCTACTACACAGCGCTGTTCCTTGTTATTCTAGGTTTGCTTCCAAAATTCGGGGCGCTAGCGCAGATGATTCCAAGTCCAGTGCTTGGTGGCGGTATGCTGGTCATGTTTGGGATGGTATCTGTCCAAGGGATTCAAATCCTCAACAGCGTTGATTTCAAAAATAATGAGCACAATCTCATCATCGCAGCCGTTTCGATCGCTGCAGGTGTTGGCTTTAACGGCACCAACCTCTTTAATAGCCTACCAACCAATGCCCAAATGTTCTTGACAAACGGTATTGTCATTGCAACACTGTGCTCCATTACACTAAACCTACTCTTTAACGGCAAAGAGTCCAAATAATAGAAATTAAAAAATTAAAAGCGTTAGGACTTCTTCAGTCTTAGCGCTTTTAGTATGGATTTTTACAAAATATTAGGTCAGTTGACTAAAAATACTTGACAAAACGCTTGATATACTATCTATATCAAGGCTTGACTTTACAGCCAAGCCTTTCTAAAAGTAGGTGAAAAAGGAGAAAATCATGGAGAAACGTCTTTTAAAGACTGCAACAGCTGGTTTGGTAGTCGCATTGGGAGCAACCTCATCAATTGTACTAATACAGTAAAAATTGATGAGGTTGAAAACATACCATCTGATACTGGTGGGAAAGTGGTTGAAAACAGTCAAGAAAACTGCGATGAAGCTAAATTACAATTGGTTTTTGACCTTATGGCACTGGAGAGTGTTCTTGATTTGCTCGTTTTTATGCTAGAATATCTTTAGTGTCAGCAGATAGTAGTAGGAATAAACATCAAAAGATAAAACACTTCTTATTAAGGAGGTGTTTTTGTCTTGTACGGTTGAGAGGTTTTTATCTGTATAGAGTAGCACGACAGCGTCTTTTTTGATATAATAGACGAGATCATATTAGAAGGTGAGAATGAGCGTTTTGGCACAACTCTACTATAAGTATGGTACCATGAATTCTGGTAAGACCATTGAAATTTTAAAAGTAGCGCACAACTATGAGGAACAGGGAAAGCCTGTCGTTATCATGACGAGTGCTCTAGACAAACGGGATGGCGTTGGGATTGTCTCGAGTCGTATCGGCATGCGCCGTGAGGCGATTCCAATCTCAAATGAGACTGACATTATCAGCTTAGTGGCAAGATTACCTAAAAAGCCTTATTGTGTTTTGATTGACGAGTGTCAGTTTTTGAGCAAGCAAAATGTCTATGACTTGGCACACTTGGTAGATGAGTATGACATTCCTGTCATGGCATTCGGGCTTAAAAATGATTTTCAAAATGAGCTTTTTGAAGGGTCAAAATACCTCTTGCTTTTGGCAGACAAGATTGAAGAGATTAAAACCATTTGCCAATTTTGCTCTAAAAAGGCAACCATGGTCTTGCGTACGGAAAATGGCAAGCCTGTTTACCACGGTGAGCAAATCCAAATCGGTGGCAATGAGACCTATATCCCTGTTTGTCGCAGGCATTATTTTCACCCTGACTTAGACCAGCCGCTCAACACAACTAACAGCTAAGGAGACTACAGAACCAATGAATATCTACGATCAACTGCAAGCCGTTGAAGATCGCTATGAGGAGCTTGGCGAATTGCTCAGTGACCCTGAGGTCGTCTCAGATACCAAGCGTTTTATGGCTTTGTCAAAAGAAGAAGCAAGCACTCGTGAAACCGTTGCGGTTTACCGTGACTACAAAAAGGTTCTGCAAAACATCACAGACGCCGAAGAGATGATTAAGGACGCTTCTGGTGATAGCGAACTAGAGGAAATGGCAAAAGAAGAGCTCAAAGAAGCCAAAGCTGCAAAAGAAGAATACGAAGAAAAACTCAAGATTTTGCTATTGCCAAAAGATCCAAATGACGACAAGAACATCATCCTTGAAATCCGTGGCGCAGCAGGTGGGGATGAAGCTGCTCTCTTTGCCGGAGATCTTCTCAACATGTACCAAAAATACGCTGAAAGCCAAGGCTGGCGCTTTGAGGTCATGGAGACATCAGTCAACGGTGTCGGCGGTATCAAAGAAGTGGTCGCTATGGTCTCAGGACAATCGGTCTATTCAAAACTCAAGTATGAGAGCGGTGCGCACCGTGTGCAGCGTGTGCCTGTGACCGAGAGCCAAGGGCGTGTCCACACCTCAACAGCGACTGTTCTTGTCATGCCTGAAATCGAAGAAGTCGAGTACGACATTGATCCCAAAGACCTGCGTATCGATATCTACCACGCTTCTGGTGCTGGTGGACAAAATGTCAATAAAGTGGCGACTGCCGTGCGTATCGTCCACTTGCCAACCAATATCAAGGTGGAAATGCAGGAAGAACGTACGCAGCAGAAAAACCGTGACAAGGCGATGAAGATTATCCGTGCACGTGTGGCAGACCACTTTGCCCAAATCGCTCAAGATGAGCAAGATGCTGAGCGTAAGTCGACAGTCGGTACAGGAGACCGCTCGGAACGTATCCGTACTTACAATTTCCCACAAAACCGTGTGACGGATCATCGCATTGGCTTAACGCTGCAAAAACTGGACAGTATTTTGTCTGGTAAGCTCGATGAGGTCATTGATGCGCTTGTCCTCTACGACCAAACGCAAAAACTAGAAAAGCTCAATCAATGATGAATTACGCACAAGCTTTTGAGCACTATCAGCAAAAACTAGCTGCTATCGGCGAGGAGAGTGAAGCGCTAGCCTTTGTCTTTAAGGAGCAAAAAAGCTGGTCAACGCTTGACTATCTCTTAGCGCAAAATCAAGCCATTTCTGAGAGTGACCTTGTGCTTCTTGAGGCTATCTATAGCCAGCTTGCTAGCCACAAGCCTGCTCAGTATATCTTGGGTTATGCGTCCTTTTGCGATATGACGCTTCGTGTGGATGAGCGTGTCCTCATTCCTCGACCTGAGACTGAGGAGCTGGTTGAGCTGATACTGGCTGAAAATCCAGACACAGCTTGTAGGGTCTTGGACATTGGTACAGGTAGCGGAGCTATTGCTTTGGCACTGAAAAAAAGACGTCCAAACTGGCAGGTCACTGCCAGCGACCTCTCGCAGGCTGCTCTTGGTGTAGCACAGCAAAATGCCAAGAATTTGGTGCTTGATATGAACTTTGTCCATTCAGACGTTTTTAGCGCTATTCAGGGTTCATTTGATATTATCGTGTCCAATCCGCCCTACATAGCTGAGAGTGATAAGGATGAGGTGGGGATCAATGTCCTCACATCAGAGCCGCATAGTGCTCTCTTTGCACAAGAAGATGGCTACGCTATTTATCGGCAAATCATCGAGCAAGCAAGTAACTACCTCACAGCTAAGGGCAAGCTCTACTTTGAGATTGGCTATAAGCAGGGGAAGGGGCTTGCAGAGATGGTGCAAAAGCACTTGCCAAAGGCAAGGGTGCGTGTGATTCAAGATATGTTTGGCAAGGATAGGATGGTGGCAGTAGATGATGTCTCAATTGAGGATTGAGCTAGAAGAAAAGCGAGCGGTTGTTCTGCCGACAGAGACGGTCTATGGTCTTTTTGCCAAGGCGCTAGATGAAGAGACTGTAGACTATGTCTATCAGCTCAAAAAACGCCCACGTGACAAGGCAATGAACCTAAATGTCAGCTCTTTTGATGAGATTTTGACTTATTCGTCTCATCAGCCTGCTTTTTTCAAAAAGCTCTACGATGCTTTTTTGCCGGGTCCTTTGACGATTATCTTGCAAGCCAATGAAAGAGTGCCAGCTTGGATAAACTCAGGCTATGATACGGTCGGCTTTAGAGTCCCTAGTCATCCAAAGACGCTTGAGCTTATCCAAAAGGAAGGTCCCTTAATAGGTCCGTCTGCTAACATTTCTGGTAAGAAAAGCGGCACGGTATTTGAGGATATCATGGCGGAGTTTGACCATCAAGTCTTAGGTTATGAGGACGACTCGGCAATCACTGGTAAGGACTCGACCATTCTAGACATCTCGCAAAAAAAAGCAAAGATTTTACGGCAAGGTATGATTACCAAAGAACAGTTGTTAGAGGCGGTTCCTGAACTCACTTTTGATTAAGAACACTTTGTTCTGTTGATGAAACCATGGAGGTATGAAAATGATTTTTGACAAAGAAAACTATCGTGCATTTGACCCAGAGGTATGGGAAGCAGTAGCGGCTGAGGAGCGTCGCCAGCAAAACAACATCGAGCTTATCGCTTCTGAAAATGTTGTCTCAAAAGCAGTTATGGCAGCACAAGGCACTGTCTTGACCAATAAGTACGCTGAAGGTTACCCAGGTAAACGCTACTACGGTGGAACTGACTGCGTTGATGTGATTGAAAACCTCGCTATCGAGCGTGCTAAAGAGTTGTTTGGCGCAGAGTTTGTCAATGTCCAAGCCCACTCTGGAAGCCAAGCTAATGCCGCAGCCTACAAGGCTCTCATCAAACCAGGCGATACTGTGCTGGGGATGGACTTGGCAGCTGGTGGACACTTGACGCACGGTGCCCCTGTCAGCTTCTCTGGGCAAACCTATCACTTTGTCCCTTACAATGTCGATAAGGACACTGAACGTCTTGATTACGATGCTATCCTCGCTCTTGCCGAGGAAGTGAAGCCAAAACTCATCGTGGCTGGAGCGTCGGCTTACTCACGCATTATTGACTTTGCCAAATTCCGTGAAATTGCTGATAGCGTTGGGGCTTACCTCATGGTGGATATGGCGCATATCGCAGGACTTGTCGCTTCAGGACATCACCCAAGCCCTGTGCCTTATGCTCACATCACAACGACAACGACCCATAAAACCCTTCGTGGACCTCGTGGTGGCTTGATTTTGACAAATGACGAAGCCCTTGCTAAAAAAATCAACTCAGCTGTCTTTCCAGGGCTTCAAGGTGGACCGCTTGAGCATGTCGTTGCTGCAAAGGCTGTCGCCTTTAAGGAAGCGCTCGATCCGTCCTTCAAAGACTACGGTCAAGCGGTTTTGGATAATGCTGCTGCTATGGCTGAGGTCTTTAACCAACACGACAATTTCCGTGTCATCTCTGGCGGTACAGACAATCACGTCTTCTTAGTGGATGTGACCAAGGTCGTTGAAAATGGTAAAGTCGCACAGAACATCCTAGAAGATGTCAACATCACGCTCAATAAAAATTCTATCCCATTTGAGACCTTGTCACCATTCAAGACGTCAGGTATCCGTATCGGCTCACCTGCGATTACAAGCCGTGGTATGGGCGTTGCTGAGGCACGCCAAATTGCCAACTTGATGGTGAAAGCACTTGAAAATCATGACAATGAAGCGGTGCTTGACGAGGTGCGTAGTGAGGTTGCCGAGTTGACTGACGCCTTTCCACTTTACGAAGGACTTGGGCAATGATAGACCTCTATATCAAGCAAATCATCATCCATCAGTTCTCGCCAAACGACACGGACCTCTACTTTTCAGACAAGCCTATCAGTATCACACCCAAGCTAGATGAGTATTTCCGTAAAAAATTAGCTAAAGTCTTTACCGAAGACGCTAAGCGTGGGCGTTTTGAGGAGGAAAATGTTTTCTTTGGCTATCTCAATGACGATTTGATGACGTCTTCAAAAAAGATTGCCGAGCTGTGGCGTGAGGAGTTTGTCAGCTCAGAGGATCAAAAGACTAATGATTTGATTTTCATCCAGTTTGATAAGGACGGCGTTGAGCATTTTGCTTTCTTGCGAGTGGCTTTGCGTGAGCACTTAGCCCACATCGACATGGATAGCGACACACCTATCAAGACGACCCAAAACAACCTGCCCTCAGCAGCGCAAACGCCTGACGAGGCGCTGGTTGTCAATCGTGTGACCAGAGACTATTATCTCATTGAAAAGCGGATGAAGCATAATGGTAGTTTTACGCATTATTTTTCAGAAAATTTGCTGCAAGTAGAACCTAGACAGTCTGTCAAAAAAGCTATACAGCAGGTGGAAAAAACGGCGCAGAAAATCGCTGAAAATTTCAATCAAGACGACTTTAATTTTCAAAGCAAGATGAAGTCTGCTCTGTATACGCACCTAGAAGAAGAGCAAGAACTCTCACCTGAAAAGCTTGCCAATCAACTCTTTGAGGACAATCTGACGGCTCGCTTGACCTTTGTCGATGAGCTAAAAGAGGACATTCCAGAGAGCATCTCGGTCTCAGATATTGACTACTCACGGCAGGCAAAAAAGCTGGAAAATCAAAAGTTATCTCTGTCTAATGGTATTGAGCTCATTGTGCCCAATAATGTCTATGAGGATGCGGAGTCCGTTGAGTTTATCCAAAATGCCAATGGTACCTACTCCATTCTCATTAAAAATATCGAAGATATAAGAAGTAAATAGTATGTTTAAATGGTTGAGACGTCTCGTTATCCTTTTACTTGTGGCTTTCGTGGCTTATCGTGCTTATCTGGTGCATGAGAGCGTCAAAAAAGTTGAAGCCTACAGAAGCATGGTAGCGACCAGTTTAGCTGAAAACGGTACCAATACCAATATTGACTTGATATTAGCCATTATTTATACCGAGACCAAGGGAGCAGAGCTTGATGTTATGCAGTCTAGCGAGAGTGTTGACGGGCAAGCCAATTCCATCACAGACTCTGAAACCAGTATCAAACAAGGTGTCAAGCTCTTGACGGACAATCTTGTCTTGGCAAATGAAAAAGGGACAGACGCTTGGAGTGCTGTGCAGGCTTATAATTTTGGGACAGGCTATATCGACTATGTGGCACAGCACGGCAAGAAGCACACCATTGAGCTGGCTAAGACCTATTCACGAGATGTTGTGGCACCGAGCCTTGACAACACGACAGGTGAGACTTACTTTTACCACCATCCTCTGGCTTTAATTTCTGGTGGTCGCCTTTATAAAAATGGTGGCAATATCTACTATGCTAGGGAAGTGCATTTTAACCTGTGGTTGATGCAGTTGTTCAATTGGTAATTAGAAAGACAGGCATGAAAGAACTAGGTTATTATTTTAAGGGGTATCTAAAAGAGACAATCTTTGGACCCCTTTTCAAATTGTTAGAGGCATCGTTTGAATTGATGGTGCCCTTGATTATTGCAAAAATTGTGGACACAGCTATTCCGCACAAGGACAAGTCGCAGCTCTATATGCTCATGGGTCTGCTCTTTTTGCTGGCGGTGGTTGGTGTTATTGTGTCCATTAGTGCGCAGTATTTTTCATCAAAAGCAGCTGTGGGCTACACCAAGCAGTTAACAGCGGACCTTTACGCCAAGGTCATGCGCTTGAGTAAGGAAGACCGAGATGAGTTGACCACCTCTAGTCTGGTGACACGCTTGATTAGCGATACTTATCAGATACAGACGGGTATCAATCAATTCTTGCGACTCTTTTTGCGGGCGCCGATTATCGTTTTTGGAGCGATTATCATGGCATTTACCATTAGTAGGCAAATGACGCTATATTTCTTAGGCATGGTGGTCATCCTCTTTGTGGTTGTCTTTACTATGTCACGTTTGCTCAATCCCTTGTACGCCAAGATTCGCCTAGCGACAGATAGTATCGTGACAAAGACACGTGAGCAGATGCAGGGCATGCGGGTTATCAGAGCCTTTGGGCAGATGAAGCGTGAGGAAGCGGAGTTTGAAGCGCTTAACAGCCACTACACGCACTTGCAGATACGGGCGGGGTATTGGTCGAGTTTGGTGACGCCCATGACTTACTTCGTGGTCAATGCCACTTTGGTTTTGGTTATCTGGCAGGGCAATCACTTGATTGCAGATAATCGTCTCTCGCAAGGGCTTTTGATTGCGCTTATCAATTATCTCCTGCAGATTTTGACGGAATTGCTCAAGATGACCATGCTGGTCACCTCACTCAATCAGAGCTTTATCAGTGCTGGACGGATTAGTCAAGTCTTTGCCAAACCTGAAGAAGCACTCGACGCTCCCCTAGAGCAAGAAAGGGTCACAGACCAAACAGCGCTCAAAGTGACTAATCTTCAGTTCACTTATCCTTTGGCAGCTGAGCCGTCTTTGAGTGGACTTGACTTTTCACTGCAAAAAGGAGCCTTTTTAGGCGTCATCGGAGGGACAGGCGCTGGTAAGTCAACGCTTGTGCAGTTGCTGGCTCGCCTGTATCGTCCGCAAAAAGGAGATTTGCAGATTTTTACAGACCAGCAGTCGCCAAAGACCATCCGAGAATGGCGAGATTTGGTGCACGTTGTTCCGCAAAAGGCTGAGCTCTTTCAAGGCACTATCCGCTCTAATCTTCTTCTTGGAATTTCAGAAGAGGTTAGCGATGAACAGCTTTGGCGAGCGCTTGATATTGCGCAGGCAAGCGACTTTGTCGCTCAAAAAGAAGGGCAATTGGATGCTGAGGTTACCGCTTTTGGGCGTAATTTCTCTGGTGGGCAGCGTCAGCGCTTGACCATCGCACGTGCCATCGTCAAGGCGTCGCCTTTTCTGGTCTTAGACGACTCGACATCAGCGCTTGATTATCTGACCGAATCCAAGCTCCTAAAGGCGATTACTAGTGAGCTTGAGACGACTTTGATTATGATTTCTCAGCGGACAAATAGTCTAAGGACTGCTGATAAGGTTTTGGTGCTGGATAAGGGACGTCAGGCAGGATTTGCCAGTTACGAGGCACTGCTTGAGACTAATGACCTCTATCAAGCCATTCACTTCTCACAACATCAGAAAGGAGACCAAGATGCGCGCTAGACATCAACAATCAACTCTAAAACGGCTTTCTCTTGACATCCTTTCTGAACGCAAATGGGTGCTGATAGCAACGATTTTGACCTGTGTGCAGGTAGGCTTGACGGTCTATCTGCCAGTTCTTATCGGAAATGCGGTCGATGTGGTCATAAGACCAAACGCCCTCCACAACATCCTCCCTATCCTCTATCGTATGGCAGTCGTCATTGGGCTCAACACCATCGTTCAGTGGCTCAATCCCATCATCTACAACCGTCTGACCTATCGCTACATCGCAAGTCTACGTCAGCGTGTCATGGAAAAGCTGGACAATCTGCCACTTGCTTATCTAGATAAAAAGTCCGTTGGGGACTTGGTTAGCCGTGTCACGACCGATACTGAGCAGTTGGCAAATGGGCTTTTGATGGTCTTTAATCAGTTTTTCATCGGTATTTTGACTATCCTTGTGACGATTTTTAGCATGGCGGATATTGACCTCTTGATGTTAGCGATGGTTTTGCTACTCACGCCGCTGTCGCTCTTTGCTGCTCGCCTTATTGCTAGTAAAAGCTACACGCTCTATCAAAAGCAGACCCAGTCTCGTGGGCAGGTGACGCAGTACATCGAGGAGATGATTAGCCAAGAGACGCTACTGCAAACCTACAATGCCCAAGACAAAAGCATTGAGGCTTTTTCTGAGCTCAATGAAAGCTATGCTAACTACTCCAAGAGTGCGATTTTTTACTCCTCAACGGTCAATCCAACGACACGTTTTATCAATAGCCTCATCTATGCGCTTCTAGCTGGTGTGGGGGCGTTACGTATCATGGCTGGCGCCTTTAGCGTGGGGCAATTGACCACCTTTTTAAACTATGTCAACCAGTACACCAAGCCTTTTAACGACATCTCGGCGGTTCTCTCTGAAATGCAGAGCGCTATCGCCTGTGCTGAGAGGCTCTACCTTATCCTAGACGAGGAGGAGAATCACCTGCCTGTCAAGCGTGCGCTCGATAGCCAGATCCTCTACGGACAGATGAGTTTTGAGCATGTCCAGTTTGGCTACGACAAGACCAAGCCCCTAATCAAAGATGTCAATCTGGATATTCCTGCCGCCTCAAAAGTCGCTGTTGTCGGACCTACCGGCGCTGGTAAATCCACCCTCATCAATCTGCTCATGCGCTTTTACGAGGTGGATAAGGGCAGTATCAAGCTAGACGGTGTGTCTATTTCAGACTACGACGTTGAAGATTTGCGTAGCCAGATTGGGATGGTCTTGCAGGAGACATGGCTCAAAACAGCTACCATTCATGATAATATCGCCTATGGCAAGCCAGACGCTAGCCGAGACGAGGTCATCGCTGCGGCAAAAGCTGCTAATGCAGACTTTTTCATTAGACAGTTGCCACAAGGCTACGATACCTATCTGGCAGACGCTGGTGCGTCGCTGTCGCAAGGGCAACGGCAGCTACTGACCATCGCAAGGATTTTTATCAAGTTGCCGAAGATTTTGATTTTGGATGAGGCGACGTCTTCGATTGATACCAGGACAGAAGCACTCATTCAAGCAGCCTTTGAAAAGCTTATGCAAGGGCGGACAAGCTTTATCATTGCACACCGCCTGTCGACCATTGAGACAGCCGATATTATCCTTGTCATGGTGGACGGTGACATCGTCGAGTATGGCAATCACCAAGATCTCATGGACAGAAAAGGTATGTACTACAGCATGCAAATGGCGCAAGCGACTTAGAAAAACGAAAAAACCGCAATTGCGGTTTTTCCTTTAGTCTAATAACTGAAAATCCATAAGAACAGGCTCGTGGTCGGAGTAGGCAAAACCGGTTACTTTGGTAGTCAAGTGATTGACCTTGATGTTGTTTGAGATGATAAAGCCGTCTAGCATGACTGTGTAGGTTTTGCTCTTGACGTAGGCGGTGTCAGTATTTCTGGCGCTATTTGCGAGATTCTCAAGTTCTGCTTTGCTGAGACTGTCCATAGCGAGCGTAAAGTCATCCCCTAGACTTGAGCGTGGGAAGGGATATGCCCAAGTGACGGGGCTTTTCTCGCCCTCTTTTGCCTTTAGATTGTGGTTAAAGTCGCCACCGACAAGGATGTAATTGCCCTTAGCCAGCTCTTTTTCCATGTCTGCTTTTAGCATGGCAAGCTGCGCTTTACGAATGCTATCGCTATTGCCATAGGCTGACAGATGGACGTTAAAGAGCACAAGGTCTTTGCTGTTAGTAACAGGGATGTGGTGGATGGCATAGGCACGGTCGAGATCTAGATATTTGGAAAAGCTAGTTGCGATAGGCAGAGAGCGCCGCAGAGCACTTGTGATAGGATAGCGGCTGTAAGTCGCAAGCCCAGATGTGTTCTTGCCATGTGGCTGTGTCAGTGGGTAAAAAAGAAAGCTAGAGTGGTAGTTGATAGCAAAGGTATGGCTGTAGTTTGCTAGCTGCTTAGTCAGCAAGTTCTCCTCATTGACATGATAGGAGCGTGTGCCGTTTAGATCCACCTCTTGAAAGAGAGCAAAGTCAACCTTTTCCTTTTTGATGGTTTTGCCAGCAGAACTAACAGCGTACTGGACACTCTTTTTACTCTTTGCCCAAGAGGACTTGCCACCGTCCATAAAAAAAGAAAAATCAGGCAGGTAAGCACCAAAGCCGATATTATACGTTGCGATACGGTAGTTGTGATTGGTCACAAGTTTTTCTTTGGTCGCTTTTTGCGTGACTGTGAGCGCTTGCTTATCTGGGATACGGTGATAATCCACAAGCACATAAGCCACATAGCTCCCAATAATCAAGACAAATACAGACAGTAAGATAAGCAGCCATTTTACTAGCTTTTTCATAAGTCACCTCATAGCAATTGTTAGTACTAGTTTAGCATAAATCAGCTCAAAACGGTATGCTAAGAAACACAAAAAAATCACAGCACTGAAAGCACTGTGATTTTTCTTTAATCAAACATTTTCTTAGCTGCTTTGAGCAGGGTCTTGATGTCTTTGTCATAACGAGGTGTAGGCACCAGTCGTGACATAGGCACACCTGCAAAGTGGAAGGCTGCAATCTCACCAGAGCGTACAGCACTTTGCTCAGTGAAAATCATTTGATAAGGTTGTTCTACAAACTCACCAGTAAAAGCAAGGTTGGTAGAATGTTTTGGAATAACCTTTGGACGGTCGCTCTTAGCACGGTTATTAAAGAGTGCAGAAGCATAAGGCATGTAAACTGGGATACAGTTGACCACACTCTTCATAATAGCTTTTTCTTTGGTTTCGATATTGATAGGACCAGGATCGACTTTGGATAATTGTCCAATCAATTCTTTGACCATTTCACGACCAGTCATTTCGATGTAAGGTTTGTCCACAAATTCACCTTTTCTGCGTGGATAGAGGAAGTATCCCCAAAGCACAGTTTCATTTGGTTTTTGAGTGGTGAAGTGTGGTTGGTGGTGCACCACGATAGACATGGTGACGTCCTTTTGATGAAGCGGGGTCACAGGAACGGTCGAAATGAACGAATTAAGCGCATTTCCGGGTTCTTGTGTGGTGATACGAGTGATTTCTTCGAGGAGAAGATGGTCTTTTGTGGTTAGTGTGAAGCTAACCCATTCACTGGCATCACGATCCGCAAAGAATTTGTCTGGATTTCCCAAGTTGTAGAAACGTTGGGTTGCTTTTTTCCAAAGACTAGAAGCAGCACCGTAGTCAGGATTTTCAGGAGCAGGTGTATCAAATTCACCGAGACTAGCAGAGTCTGTGATAGAGCCGTTGGTAAAGATAACTGCTGTATCCTCATCGACTTCGACAAACTCTTCTTGATTAGTATCGGTGTTTAGCATACGAAGACCTGTCACTGTAATCTCATCTTGCATAGGTGTTTCTTTAAATTCCCAGTCTGTCACCAGACGGTTAAGGACGATTTTGCAACCTTGCTCAGTCAAATAGTTAATCAAAGGCAACATGATACTTTCAAATTGATTGTAGCGTGTGCGATTGACACCGACCAAGTGCTCGATTTGCGTAAACTCATAAATCATTTGGTGCATGTAGCGACGCAATTCTTGCGCTGAGCTTTGTGTGCGAAAGGCAAAGGTTGTCTCCCACATAAACCAAAAGTTGGTTTCAAAAAACTCAGGGTCGTCCTTGAAGTACTCAGCAATGGTAACATTGTCAAGTTCTTCCTCTCTTGAGTCGGGCATCATGATGAGTTTAGTGAGAAGCTTACGGCTAGTGTTGTTGAGCCCTAAATGACTACCGTTGACAATACCCTTGCCACCTTCTAGCAATCTTGCTTTGTCATAAGTTGGGTGTGCTGCGTCAAACTCACGTGTGTCTTGTGCAGCAGTCATTCCTTGCTCAGTAGCCGATGGAATACGGTCAAGCAAATCCATCAAATCGACGTAAGTGCGGTAGTTAAGCATGCGTCCACCACGTGCAATATAGCCTTTTTGATTTTCCATAGGGTGATTTTTATTCCAATAATCATCCTTAGCAGCTTCAGTAGTGGAGCCATCATTTGAACCGTGGTCGTCCAAGGAGTAAAAGGTAATCTGATCACCATTCCAACCACCTTCCTGGATAAGGTACACAGCCGCCGCCATATTGGCGATTCCTGCCCCTATCATGATTGCTTTTTTCTTTTGCATAAGGCTATCCTCCACAAGGCTTAGTCGTCTTGTAATGTAGAATCGAATTCATCGTAGGCTTGTTTGTCATTTTCAAAGAAGCCTGCTTTGTGTGCAATACATGCGATACCAAGGCTTACACCTAAGCCTAATCCGAGTAATAAAAGATGTTTTTTCATAGTTCTTTCCTTCCTTTCTGACTCCATCATAGTCCTAAAAAGAGGCAAAGTCAACGTAAAAATAAAAAATAAATGAGATTTTCCACAGTTTTTTTAACACTGTAAACTAATGATATTGTCTTTTTAAGCTTTCAAGCGTATAATCTTAAACTAGGATAGTATGCGGTTTTGAAAAATCCCTCTGAAAATAAGAAAATTATTTACATATTGCAAACGCTTGCACCAAGTGCTAGAATAAAAGCGGAAATTGTTTTTCTAATCTATTTTGGAGGATTTTGAAATGAAACGTCAACCGACAGACAAATGTCAGCGCTATGCTATTAAAAAGCTGACTATCGGAGTGGTATCTGTAGCGACAGGTGCTAGTATCTTGCTCTACAGCCCGCAAGTCTTGGCAGAAGAAACCAGTCAAGACCAAACCACTGAGCTTACAACCAGTGAGAATGCTTCAAAAAACCAAGCGAGCGAAACGCTAGCGACCTCTCAGTCAAGCACAACGCCAGAAACGCAAGGCGCAGAAACCGTTTCAGAAAAGACAGCGGACAATGCAACCGTTGGCACAGAAACGACAGAAACAGAGACGCTACAAGCTAACCCCGAGCAGACAACCACGCCGTCTACGACAGAAGAAGTAGCTACACAGCCCGCTCCTTCTAACTCCACTGTAGAGACGAAAACAGAAGATAAAGAAGCAACAGAAAACGCAGAAGAAGGCAATCAAGAAGTAGTAAGTCAAACAAACACGACTACAACCACAGAAACAGCGACTCCCATTCAAGAAACGATTGTAGAAACACCCAAAATCGAGGAGGGCTATTTCAGACTTCACTTTAAGAGCTTGCCAAGTCAGCAATCACTAGAGAGTCTGGGTCTCTGGCTTTGGGATGACGTGGATAGCCCATCTGCCAATTGGCCTGACGGCGCCATGCCTCTCGCACAAGCTAAGAAAGATGATTATGGCTACTATATCGACTTCAAACTGTCACAAAATCAGAAAAAGCAAGTATCTTATCTGATTAACAATAAAGCTGGCGACAATCTCACAGGCGACCAGCACATCTCGCTTTTAACGCCTGAGATGAACGAAGCTTGGGCAGATGATAGCTATCACATCCACACCTATCAGCCACTTGAAAAAGGCAGCATTCGCCTTAATTACTATAGTTCAACGGGCAATTACGATAACTTGGCGGCTTGGCTCTTTAAGGACGTGAAAACACCATCTACGGATTGGCCAAACGGACAAGACTTTATCAAAAAAGGCGCTTATGGCGTCTATATCGACATCCCTCTTAGCGAGAATGCTAAGGAGCTTGGCTTTTTAATTCTTGATAAGAGTAAGAGTGGTGACGATGTCAAGATTCAGCCAAATGACTATATCTTTAAGGACCTTGCCAATCACACACAGATTTTTGTGCGTGATACCGACCCAAAAGTTTATAACAACCCTTACTACATTGACCAAGTGCGTTTGACAGGTGCCGAGCAATCAGACCTTGATAGCATTCAAGCGACCTTCACAACGCTTGATGGCGTGACTAAAGACGATATTTTGAAAACGTTTCATATGTTAGATAAAGATGGCAAAGAAGTCACAATCACAGACATTACGCTCAAAAAGGACAGTCCAATTTTACTCATCAAAGGCGATTTTCATCCTGATAAGACTAGCTATACACTCACTTACAACGACTCTAGCCAGCAAGTGCGAAATTCGTGGGAATTAAAAGATAAACTCTATGCCTATGATGGTGAGCTGGGGGCAAGACTTAGCGAGGATGGCTCACAAGTCAGCCTAGCCCTTTGGGCACCGAGTGCCGAGCAGGTCAAGGTTCTCGTCTATGATAAAAACGACCAAAGTAAACTCATCGGAGAAGCTGCTCTAACTAAGGGCGATAGAGGCGTCTGGACAGCTCAGCTAGATGGAAAAACGCCACTTGGCATTGCTAACTACACAGGCTATTATTACCTCTACGAAATCACACGCAACAATGAAAAAGTGCTGGTGCTAGACCCTTATGCCAAATCACTTGCTGCTTGGGATAGTAGCAGGACTAACGACACCATCAAAACCGCTAAAGCTGCCTTTGTAAATCCAGACAAGCTAGGACCTAGCGACCTCGACTTTGCCCACATTGACAATTTCACTCGGCGTGAGCAGGCAGTTATCTACGAGACACACGTGCGTGATTTCACGTCAGACCCAGCACTTGACGGCATGCTCAATCATAGCTTTGGGACATTTTCAGCCTTTATCGAAAAGCTGGACTACCTCAAAGAGCTTGGCGTCACTCACATCCAGCTGCTCCCTGTTTTGAGTTATTTCTTTGTCAATGAACTGGATAAAACACGCTCAGAAAACTACACCTCAGCTGACAATAACTACAACTGGGGCTATGACCCACAGCATTATTTCTCACTGTCTGGCATGTACTCTGAAAATCCAAATGACCCAGAACTTCGTATCAGCGAGTTTAAGAACTTGGTCAATGAGATCCACAAACGTGGCATGGGTGTTATTTTAGACGTTGTCTACAATCACACGGCAAAAACTTATCTTTTTGAGGACATTGAGCCAAATTACTATCACTTTATGAATGCGGACGGAACAGCCCGTGAAAGCTTTGGTGGTGGTCGTCTGGGGACAACCCACTACATGAGCCGTCGTCTCCTGCTGGACTCTATCAAGTATCTGACCAGCGAGTTCAAGGTGGATGGCTTCCGCTTTGACATGATGGGAGACCATGACGCAGCTGTCATTGAGCAAGCCTTCACAGAAGCAAAAGCTATCAATCCAAACATCCTCATGCTAGGCGAAGGCTGGCGCACTTATCAAGGCGATGAGGGGAAAAAGGTTCAAGCTGCCGACCAAGACTGGATGAGTGCTACTGATACGGTCGCTGTCTTTTCAGATGACATCAGAAACACCCTCAAGTCTGGCTATCCAAACGAAGGCATACCAGCCTTTATCACAGGTGGTAAGAAATCTATCAAAGAGCTCTTTAGCACCATAAAAGCGCAGCCAAATAACTTTACAGCAGATGACCCAGGGGACGTCATCCAGTATATTGCAGCCCATGACAACCTCACTCTTCACGATGTTATCGCTAAGTCTATCAATAAAGACCCTAAAGTAGCAGAAGCAGAGATTCATCAGCGCATTCGTCTTGGAAATGCCCTCATCTTGACCTCACAGGGAACACCTTTCATCCACGCTGGGCAAGAGTACGGACGGACAAAGCAACTGCTCAATCCAAACTACATCACAAAAGTAGCCGATGACAAGGTGCCAAACAAAGCCACGCTCATCGATGCGGTCAAGGAGTACCCTTACTTTATCCACGACTCCTACGATTCATCTGACGCAGTAAATCACTTTGACTGGGAGAGTGCGACAGACTCAACCACGCACCCGATAAACACCACAACGCAGGCTTACACCAAGGGTTTGATTGCTCTGCGTCGCTCAACGGACGCTTTCACCAAAGCGAGCAAGGCAGAGGTTGAGCGTGATGTCAGCTTGATTACAGACCCAGAGCTTGGTGATGTGGCAGCAGATGACCTGCTCATTGGCTACCAAAGTGTCGCTTCAAACGGCGACATCTACGCTGTCTTTGTCAATGCCGACCAAAACCAACGCACCATACACCTGCCACAGGCTTATCGTCATTTGCTTGGCGCTCAAGTCCTTGCTGATAGCAGGACAGCAGGTACAAGACCTATCGCACAGCCTCACGGTATCACCTTTGGTGAGGACAGCCTCACTATTGATGGCTTAACCGCTATCATCCTGAAAGTGCCAAAGGAAAAATCAGACAGCACTGAGGAAAAGGACACCAATGAAACTTCTAGCGACTTAGGTACGCCAGCTAATAAACCAAGCCATACCCTACTTGCGACAAGCAACTCAGCGCAAGTCCAACAAGCAGAAGATAAAGAGACACCTGTCCTAGAAAACAAGCAGGCACCAACTAGCAATGCACAAGCACAGCAAGCCAGCCTACCAAATACAGGCAGCAAGTCTGGCAACATCCTCACCCTCCTAGGAGCTAGCCTGATCGCTCTCGCCACAAGTCTCCTAGGCTTTGGCAAATCTCGCAAGCACTAAAAACAAAAACTTGTCAGCAATGGCAAGTTTTTTGACCTTTTAGGACGCTGTCGTCTCAATAAAAGCGTTTTTGGAGGTGGTGACAATGAAACAACTACACACTTTGAGATTATTGCGCTTTGTGACAGGGCAGTTGCCTGTTCTTGCTTTATTTGTCCTACTGTTGTGCGGAGGCTTGGCTGACAGCACGCTTGCTGTGCAGGCACTCGTTGTTCTTCTGGCGGTAAGCGCAGCCTTTTGCAACTGGTACTTTGCACGGGAGATTAAGCAGGAGGAAGAGCGAGAACAAGCAACGCCCAACCTCATGCTGACGCAGGTGAGTTATAGCATTGCCCTAGCGCTTTTAGGCAGCGCTTGTGTCGCACGTGCCTTGCTCGCCTCTCAAACCTATCAGCAAGTTATCGCTTTTATCTGCGCAGCGATTTGCTTTTTGCTGACAGCTGGACTCCTTTGGGGCTGTTATCTCATCAAAAAAAGCCAAGGCTAACACCCTATGACCTCTTTTCAAGAGGTCGTTTTTAGTTTTTTGACCTTTTAGGACGTATTTGCTACCTTTTAGGAAATAGTATATCCATTCACCTTGTCTTGTGCTATACTACTATAGGTGCTTACAAATGCACTAATGAAAAAGGAGAATGAACATGAGCGCTAATCAAAAGAAAGAAGAACAATTACTGAACCTTATCGACACTTGCTTGTCCTCAAGCTTGTCTGAAAAAGAGAGGGAAATCCTACAGCAGGCAAAGGCAGAATTGACCAAACCAAACGCCTATCTATCTCGTGTGGTAGCCGATTTAGAAGAAACGCTTCGTCCATTAGCCATCAAGCAAGAGCTATCAAATGATGTGAAACCGCTTTATAAACTGATAACCAGCCATGAGTTCAAAGACAAAGGAGTAGGTATCGGTCTAGCCAGTATAGGCATGTGGCTATAAAAGCACACATCAAGGAGAGACAATGAAAGCCATCTACAAAGGAAAAGTGGCGGAGCTTTGGGAGATTGGGAGAACCACACCTCAGCCCGACTGGGTGAAGCGAGCCTTTCAGCAACATCTTATCTGCTGGATGGATGAGCATGTCCGTATCCTAATGGCAGGGCTACGCCCATCCGTCACGACAAATCTCAAAATAGGAGCTACAGGAACAGCAGGCGGAGGCTTTGCAGGCTATGGCATGTATGTCCTAGGCTACTCAGGAGATTACCTCGATGTCACTAATCACAGAGTTATATCAGCTAAGACCTTTCACAAACACTATAGATTTATAGAAGAAGGAGGCAATCTATGAACAGCGTACTCGTTGCACTTATGTGTGTCAATATATTCGATATGCTCTATGACATGATACGAAAAAGACAGTCAAACCGATACGCTTGGTTTGTGATTGTTGTGTCTTTGGCGTATTTTGTATTTCATAACGCAGTGTTCCTTATATTTGTCGTCGTTTATTCTTATTTCTTTTACAGCAAGCAAAATGGAGATGTGAAAAAGGAGAGTGACTCATGATAAGCCTGACAACATGGCTTTACTCGATGTTATCAGACTCATTTCAATCTTGATAGACAATGCTGTGGAAGCAGCTCTCAAGGCGGAACATCCGCAGATAATGCTGAATATCCATGAAGACAAAGATGACTATACTATTGTCATTAGCGATAGCACCAAGGAGGAGAGAACACCCATAGCCTACCTCAGCGGCAATGGCTATACCAGTAAGAAAGCTGGCGAGCACGGTATTGGTCTAGTGACGATTAAACGCTTCAAGGACAAGTATCCTCAGCTAAGTGTCGAAGCGACTAGTGACCAGTACAGGGTGACGCAGATAGTAGCAGTGAAAAAGCAAATGCATTAAGCTATTTGCTTTTTTATGATTGCCACTTACTAATTAATTCTGCCTTACACTGTTGTTGGCTGAGCGAGAGATGACCTTTGCGGAGCTCGTTAGGCAGATGTTTGTAGGAGAATACCATTACCCAAGCGAATTTTGGCGCTTGTATCGCAAACTGTATCATTACAAAAGAGAGCACTTTCTACCACAAGAACGTTGGGTAGACAGAATGGTTGCGGTTCTAGGTGTTGACTATGCAGAGTTCTTTAGACGGTACTAAAGGTTGAAATTTATTTGGTTGTTCCCTTGTCAACAATCTAGAAGCTACCTCAAAACTAGAAGAATTCATTTTCACTAACAATATCTTGATTCTCTGCCGTATACTTGGTCAGAGATGTTTGAAATATTTGCAAGTATCTACAGATAACCATTTTCAATGATCAATAAGCAGTTCTATTGTTCCGCAAATCAGGTTATGTCGTTCCGCAAATAGACGTATCGTTCCGCAAATGATATAATAATAAGCGGAAATGAGGTAGACTATAATGTTTATGACAGTAAAAGAAGCTGCTATTAAGTGGGGAATATCTGAAAGGCGCATTCGTACCCTTTGTTCTCAAGGCAAAATTGATGGGGCGTTTCAAGATGGTAAGCTTTGGAAAATACCTGCTGGTACAAAGAAACCAGCTGATGGAAGATTAAAAAAAGGTTCTAACCTGTTAAAAAACATAGAGGAAAAGAAAACAGAGCTATCTAAAAGAAGGCCGATGACTGAAGGTGAGGTTGAACGTCTTAATGAGCAGTTTTTAGTAGAGTTCACCTATAATTCGAACGCCATTGAAGGTAATACCCTGACTTTAAGAGAGACTGATATGGTGTTGAGAGGATTAACCATTGATCAGAAACCCTTAAAAGACCATTTAGAAGCCATTGGTCACAAGGAAGCATTCCAATATGTGCAAACCTTAGTCTCTGAAAATTTCCCTTTGACAGAAAAAATAATAAAGGATATTCATTACCTCGTATTATCTGACAAAAAGGATGATAGAGGTATCTATCGAAATGTTCCAGTTCGTATCATGGGCGCTTCTAATGAACCAGCTCAGCCATACATGATTAGACCCAAAATGGAACAACTACTCATAGAGTATCACGAGAATACAGAGGATATCATTACCAAACTAGCAAAGTTCCATATTGAATTTGAGAGTATTCACCCATTCATTGATGGCAATGGAAGAACAGGACGATTATTAGTGAATTTAGAACTAATGAAAGCTGGTTATCCACCAATAGATATTAAATTCACTGACCGTTTATCTTACTATAAGGCATTTGATGACTTTCATTCCAAAGGTCAGTTGGCTCCGATGGTAAACTTATTTGCCAAATATGTGAATGAACGCTTAGATGATTATTTGTCTATTCTTGATTGAGACAAAACTATCCAGTATTGCTCACTGTACAGTCCAATTGTTTATATGCCTTTGCAGACAAAAAACACATATCTCAATGTTGTCTTTATACTACAAAGTCATATCTTATATAGTGTAAAAGCAACATTTTTGGGGATACGACTTCTTTACATGAAATATCTCTATTAAGACGATGAATAAGCTAATATTTTATTTTGCTAAAAAATAAAGGTCTAAACGTACCAAATTTGGTGTGTTTTTGCTTTTTATGGTATAATAAAAGAAAATGGAGGAGGTATTCTATGATTGGAGACAACATAAAATCTTTACGAAAAACACATGATTTAACACAACCAGAATTTGCTAGAATCGTAGGTATTTCACGCAATAGCTTGAGCCGCTACGAAAATGGAACTAGCTCAGTTTCGACAGAGTTGATTGATCGTATTTGTCAAAAGTTTAATGTGTCATATGTTGATATCGTAGGAGAAGATAAAATGTTAACACCTGTAGAAGATTACCAGCTGACCCTCAAAATGGAAGTGCTTAAAGAACGTGGCGCTGCTCTTCTTTCAGAACTTTATCGCTACCAGGATAAACATGGCATCGCTTTTGATGACGAGACAAATCCTTGGATTTTGATGAGTGACGATTTAGCAGATATCATCAATACTCAGATTTATCTCGCAGATACTTTTGAGGAATTGGAGCGCTATGATGGCTATTTAGATGGCATTGAACGTATGTTGATGATGACTCGTCATCAGGTGGTAGCGTAATGAAACTTGAAGAATTTAGTAGCCCTGACTTTCAGCAGGCTTTAAAGAGAAATATTCGTACCTTAACTCGTGGGAAGACTGTTTCGGAGCAACCACAAACTATCTTACTTGGTGGTCAAAGCGGTGCTGGAAAAACAACGATTCATCGCATTAAACAAAAGGAATATCGAGGGAATATCATTATTATTGATGGCGATAGCTATCGCTCCCAGCATCCTCATTACCTAGAATTGCAGGAAAAATACGGCAAAGATAGTGTCGACTATACAAAAAGATTTGCTGGGAAAATGGTGGAAGCACTAGTTGATGCATTAAGTCAGTTAGGATACCATTTATTAATCGAAGGGACATTAAGAACAGCAGATGTCCCACGACAAACAGCTCAATTGTTGAAATCAAGGGGCTATCAAGTATCACTAGCACTCATTGCGACAAAGCCAGAGTTGTCCTATCTCAGTACTTTAATACGTTATGAGGAACTCTATGCTAAAGATCCAAATCAAGCTAGAGCAACGCCTAAGAAACATCATGATTACATTGTTAATCATTTGGTTGAGAATGTCAGAGCGTTGGAAAACGAGAAGTGCTTTGAGCAGATTCAAATTTACCAAAGAGATAGGAGCTGTGTCTATGATTCTGAAACAGACGAAGGTTCAGCTGCGGCTGTCTTACAAGAATGTCTCTTTGGGAAATGGAGTAGAATTGAGGAGGACATGTTACTGGCGGGTAAGGAACGGTTGAAGGCTCTAGTTTTAGGAAACGAGGAGAAGGCATGAAGTTAACAAAAGTCATTATTAAAAATTTTAGATCTTTTGGTGAAAGTCAAGCAGTTAATATTAACGATCAAACTGTACTTATTGGGAATAATAGCTCTGGAAAAACAACAGTACTACAGGCATTAAGTAAGCTGTTTTCAGATAAACAAAGTGATAGAATAATTCATCAAAGTGATTTTCATCTACCAAAGGGATCAAGACCTGGGGAGAATACTAGGAATCTTTTTATAGAAACTATTTTTGAATTTGATGAACTTGGTGGGACTTATGGTCCAGCCATTCCATTATTTTTTGAACACTTTACAGTTTATCAAGATGATACAAAACCTTTTCTACGAATCAGATTGGAATCTTCTTGGGAGGATGATGGAACAGTCGAAGGAAGTGTTGATACTCAAATCTATTATATTTCATCTGATGAGGATATCATTAGAGATGAAGATAAACATCGCGCCTCTAGAAAGGATTTGGATAAAATTAGGGTGCTTTATGTACCAGCTTCAAGAACTCCTGAGAAAGAGTTGGGAAATGCTTCTGGTAGTATGTTAAGCAGACTGGTAAATAGTGTAAATTGGACCGAAGATGAGATAAGGGAAATTACAGATAAAATTGATGAGTTGAATAATACTTTTTTATCTGACAATGGAGCATTAACCCAAATCAATCAAGAAATTCAGAAATCATGGGAACTATATCATGAAGATAAACGTTTTTCTCGGGCTGAGTTAACTATTAATTCTTCTGAAATGGCAACAGCACTTAGACAGATTGCTTTGAAATTTTCACCAACTACGACTGAAGAAGCATTTACAGTTTCGAACTTAGGCGATGGACTAAGATCAATCTTTTATAAAACAGCCGAGAACACTCTTGACTTTAGTCATGAGATGAATCGGCTTCAGTTGTTGCCTAACTTGAGTTAGGTAAAACAA
>NZ_JBCLSK010000022.1:0-31800 GCF_041225505.1 Streptococcus hyointestinalis
TGTGGTGATTACAATTATATCTCTCTGAGGTGTTTTTTCATACTTTTAAGTGGCTAACTTCATTTTAGAACTTTTATAAGAAAATGAAAGGTTTATAATAATTGCCGTAAGACATATCTTATAATTTATCATATAAAGGAGTTCGTCATGAAATCACATGATATTTTGAATAACCCTTTTTTAAATAAGGGAACTGCTTTTACTATGGAAGAGCGTAAAGAGCTTGGCTTAGTTGGTCTTTTGCCTCCTTACGTCCAAACAATCGAAGAACAAGCTAAACAAGCTTACGCACACTACCAACGTAAAGAATCTGATCTTGAAAAACGCCATTTCTTGATGGAAATTTTCAACACAAACCGCACACTTTTCTACTATCTTTTTGATCAAAATATCGTTGAGTTCAACCCAATCGTTTATGATCCAGTTATTGCTGAGTCTATCGAACAATACAGTGAACTTTTTGTAGACCCACAATACGCTGCTTATCTTGATATTAACCATCCTGAAAATATCGAAGAAACGCTTAAAAACGCCGCTGGTGAGCGTGACATCCGCTTGATTGTTGCTACTGATGCCGAAGGTATCTTGGGTATCGGTGACTGGGGTGTCCAAGGGGTTGACATCTCTGTTGGTAAACTCATGGTCTACACAGCAGCTGCTGGTATTGACCCTGCTTCTGTTATGCCACTTGTTATCGACGCTGGTACAAACCGCAAAGAATTGCTTGATAACCCAATGTATCTTGGTAACCGTCATGAGTGTGTTCGTGGAGACAAATACTACGACTTCATCGACCAATTCGTGCAAACAGCTGAAAAACTCTTCCCTAAATTGTACCTTCACTGGGAAGACTTTGGTCGCTCAAACGCTGCCAACATCCTAGACAAATACAAAGGTAGCATCCCAACCTTTAACGATGACATCCAAGGAACTGGTATCGTTGTACTTGGTGGTATCTTTGGTGCTCTTGACATCACAGGTGAAAAATTAACAGACCAAGTGTACCTCTGCTATGGTGGTGGTTCTGCTGGTGCTGGTATCGCTGTTCGTGTACATGCTGAAATGGTCGCTGAAGGACTTGACCCAGAAGAAACTTACAAACGTTTCTTCATGATTGACAAACAAGGACTTCTCTTTGACGACATGGACGACCTGACTCCTGCTCAAAAACCATTTGCTAAGAAACGTGCTGACTTTGAAAATGCTGGTGACATGACAAACCTTCTTGAAGTGGTTAAAACCGTGAAACCAACTATCCTCGTCGGAACTTCAACAAACCCAGGTTCCTTTACCAAAGAAGTGGTTGAAGCAATGTGCGAAAACACAGAACGCCCAATCATCTTCCCAATCTCAAACCCTACTAAGAAAATCGAAGCAACCGCTGAGCAAGTTATTGAGTGGTCTGACGGTAAAGCCTTTGTCGCAACTGGTATCCCATCAGACACTGTTTCTTACAAAGGTGTTGACTACCAAATCGGACAAGCCAACAACGCTCTGATCTACCCAGGTCTTGGACTTGGTATGATTGCTTCAGAAGCGTCACTTCTTACAGACGAAATGATCGGTGCTGCTGCGCACTCTCTAAGCGGACTTGTGGACCCAGGTCAACCAGGCGCACCAGTATTGCCACCATTCCAATACGTAGCTGAAGTTTCTATCAAAGTAGCGGAAGCCGTTGCTAAGAAAGCGCAAGAACAAGGACTTGCTAAAGCCAAAGAACAAGACATGGCTAAAGCTGTTCGTGACCTCAAATGGTATCCAAAATACTAATTGAGGAGAGTTAGACGTGACACAATCAAAAATTTGGAACATAAAAATTTCAGGCGTTAGCCTACCCCTTTACCTAGGATTTGTGATTATCCTAGCTATTACCATTGCCATGGGCAAACTCCCACTTAACATCTTGGGAATCACCTTTATGCTAGTTGTCCTAGGGCATCTCTTTTACTGGATGGGTGAAAAACTTCCTGTCTTTAACTCTTATCTTGGTGGCGGTTCAGTATTTACCTTGATTGCCGCTTCTGTCCTAGCAAGTCTCGGCTGGGTACCAAAAGATGTCGTAACAGCTACTTCAACCTTCATGAATGGCTGGGGGTTCCTTGACTTCTACATAGCAGCTCTTATCTGTGGTTCTATTTTAGGAATGAATCGTAATCTCCTCGTCAAAGCTTCTGCACGCTTTATCCCTGTGGCTTTGATTTCAATGGTGATTGGATTCTTCTGTGTTGGATTTGTCGGTATGCTCTTAGGACAAGGCTTTGGACACTCTGTTATGTACATCTCATTTGCACAGATGGCAGGTGGGATGGGGGCAGGGATTGTCCCACTGTCTAAGATTTATGCTGCGGACATCCTCTCCCAACTCGCTCCAGCTACTACCCTTGGTAATATTCTCGCTATTATTGGTGCAGTCTTTATCTCCAAAACCTTTGCCAATACTAAATACAACGGACATGGTGTGCTCGTTCCCGTTAGTAAAGAAGACCTTGAAAAACCTAAAATCACCCTCGATGCGACAAAAATTGGTGTTGGTATGATGTTCGCCTTATCCCTCCTTTTAATCGGTGTCATCCTCAACGGTTTTGTTCCTAAAATTCACAGCTATGCTTTCATGATTATTATCGTCTTCATCTTGAAAGCCCTTAACGCTGTACCAAAACCACTAGAAGAAACCGTTGTGATGTTTAACCAAGTCATCATGACCAACCTTACCCACGCTGTCCTTGCTGGTATCGGGCTTTCTATGATTGACCTTTCCTCCTTAGCCCACGCCATGACATGGCAGTTTGTCCTCCTCAGCCTCACTTCTGTTGTTGCTATGGGGCTCTCAAGCGCTATTATCGGAAAATGGTGGGTACTCTACCCTGTCGAAGCCGCTATCGGTGCTGGTATGATCAATAACTCAATGGGTGGTACAGGAAATATCGCAGTGCTTTCTGCTTCTAACCGTATGGAAATGATTGCCTTTGCCCAAATGGCAAACCGTCTCGGAGGTGCCATCATCCTCATTCTAGGTGGTATCCTCATCCAATTCTTTAACTAACCCCACAAAAAAAGCTACCAAACGGTAGCTTTTTTCTTATCCTAATACAAAGAAAACCATCTCTAATAACTAGAGATGGCTCTTTTAGTTCTCATCAATAACGAGACGGACTTTTTTGCCCTGAGTAGGTACCGAATAAACAATCGACCTTATCGCCATAATGGTGCGCCCTTTTTTTCCAATAATATGACCAATATCCTTTGGATTGAGGTGGAGATGGTATTCTAGAAACTCTGGAGTATCTTGCACCTTGATGGTAAAATCCTCTGGTGCTGAGATTAAGGGTTTTACAATAGCGATAATGAGATTTTCAATGGTATCCATAAGCTTTCACTCGTTTTATTTTGAGAATTTTGAATCGTGGAATTTTTTCATAACTCCAGCTTTAGAAAGGATGTTGCGAACAGTGTCAGAAGGTTGTGCACCTTTAGCCAACCAGTCAAGAACACGGTCTTCTTTAAGTGTTACTTGGTTTTCTGCAACTAGTGGGTTGTAAGTACCAACTGTTTCGATGAAACGACCATCACGTGGAGCACGTGAATCTGCAACGTTGATACGGTAGAAAGGTTTCTTTTTAGAACCCATACGAGTTAAACGGATTTTTACTGCCATTTTAAATGTTCTCTTTTCTATTTGATTAGTTTAGGTAGTGATAATCACTTTACCTTAACTAGTATATCACGCTCTTCCATCCCTGTCAAGAAAAAATCTTGACACCTTTTAAAAAAGTTCGATGACACCGTAGTGAAATTTCTGATTAGGTCGCACCAAGCGTTTAAAGCCGTACTTTTCAAAGACATCGTCTTTGAAATGCGCCTTGATGATGATTTTCTCCCTCACCACTCGCTTCATCTCTGCCAACAACTCCGCACTCATGGGTGTTGGATTCGCTAGAGAAGTTAAACCAGACAGATTGTGTGCTTCTTTTATGCGATGACGAAACATGGGATCGCAGTAAATGACATCAAATGCTTGATCAGGCTGACTTTTAAGATAGGCGAGATTATCACCGTGCACGGTCTTTATGGAGCGCATGGCAGCCGTCAAGTCTTCATTGCTAGACGAATAGTTTTTCAAACCCATGCTAACTAAAGTATAAGGGATAAGCTCAGACTCCACTGCCGTCACATCATGCCCAGCTGCCGCTATGACAATGCTATCAGACGCCAAGCTCATAGTCGTATCCAGCACCGTCTTTTGAGCAGAACCTACCAGCTCTCGAAGAGGATCATGAGCTGCTTTTACGCGAAGCATGGCTGTATCGGGGTGAAACGTCAACTCCTCGCCCTTATCATCTTGAAAAACGAGCTTGTCCTTATAAACCACCAAAATCCCTGTACTACTTCCCATGAGACGCTTCAAGCTTTCTTTTCTACGCTCCTTATAAATAGCTCCTAGGCTCTCTGCTAGCTCTTTTGCTTGGCTTTCTTGGCTACTACTTGGGTGAAAAGAGGTCGTCACACAAATCGTCACTAGATTAAAATCCCTTCTAAATGATCCAGCTCATGCTGGCAAATCTGCGCCTCTAAGCCTGTCAAAGTCAGTGTTTTAGGAAGCCATTTTTCATCATAAAAACGAACCGTAATCTCCTCATAGCGCTCAGTCACACGACTTCCAGATAGAGACAAGCAAGACTCCTGCGTCTGATAAAGACCAGATTTTTGGGTCACAACAGGATTGAACATGACCAGATCAAAAAACGCCATCTGGATGATAATCACACGCTTATTGACCCCAATCATATTTGCCGCCATCCCCACACAATGCTTGCGGTGACTCGCCAAAGTATCTCGCAAATCCTGCGCCAAAAACACATCTGCCTTTGTAGCCTCTTTGGACTTCTGACTTAAAAATAGCGGATCTGTTACAATTTTTTTGATCATCAACGAACTCTCATTTCTAAACTTTAAAATAAATTCTACATTTGTTGAGTGACGATGCTTTAGAACCATTCGAAATGACACAGCTCTAAAACAACTTTGCCAACGGAAGAAAGACGCTTTTGCTTTGGAACCATTTGAAATAACACAGCTCTAAAACAACTAAATAAACTTATAAAAATCATCTTTGTATAACTGTACAATTACTTTAACTTACTGAGTTCAATAGCGTTATTGATAATAAGCATGATACAATCAATACTTTTGGCTTTTAATAGTTCCTTTTCTTTGTTGGAATGGTTAGAGTATATTATTTCATCTACAGTAGAGGAAATAATATTAAAAATAATTGTTGAAAGAGCTTTTAATTCTGCACTTTCTTCAACGTCAATATAATGTAAAAAGCAGTGGTAAGTTAGCTCTTTAACTTTATGGTTATGGTTCTCTAGGACTGATTTGACCTGCGGAATGGTAAAAGCTAACATTTCGATTTGATTATGAAATTCTTCATTTTCATTTTTTAAAAGTTTATTTATCAATAATTCTAAACACCTTCTAGGCTCACTCTTAAAAAGTTCTAAAAAATCTTGCGTGTTTATGTCATCAAAAATCGTAATGAAGCTAGCATTATAATCATTTAATAAAGCCACTAAAATAGCTTCTTTATCTGAAAAATATGAATATAGCGTCCCTATGGAAACACCAGCTTCTTTTGCAATTTCATTTGTTGTCACATTGAAATAATTCTTTTTTGAAAAAAGAGCCTTTGCTGTATTCAATATTTTTTTGGTTTTATCTATACTTCTTTTTTGTGTAGGTGTTCTAACCTCTTTTACCATGGTTGTCTCTCCTTTTATAGTGATTACTCGTAGTAATATCATATCATAAAAAAGAGTAACAGAAAAACGTGAGTTAATACTTATATGTTATTGACACCAGCTCTCTTTTGGAGTATTATTTATATGAATTATAGCTCACGTTGTTTTTTATGTTAGAGGAGGCTAATGATGTTAAAAAAATTATCGTTAACGTGTGCCATGTGTTTAGGTGTCTTTTTGGTTATGCTTGACACAACAATTATGAATATTGCCTTACTAGCAATTGTACTGAAATAGCCTCCAAATTTTTCATCTTTAAAAAAGCAAGGCTTTCTAAAATTTCATTACTACTTAGTATATCTTTTGTCATTTTATACTCCTTCTTTGATAATATTTTGTGAAATAAGGATTGCAATAACTGTCGATACAATTGCACTGATACCGATAGCAGTAAATGATAGATTTTCTAATAGTACACCTCCTAAAGCTGAACCTAGTGTCAACCCTAAGTATAGGAATGAGCTGTTTAGCGATGTCATAGTTGCTCTGCTTTCCGGAAGAATTGTTGCGTTAAATGTTGTTAACTGCGGTGTACCAACACCTTGAACAAAGGCTAACACAGCTAAAACAATGACAAATAAAATCAAACTAATATCTTTAACACCTAAAACAAGATAAGCAAGACAACTAATAACCCCAGAGAAAAGAATAACCTTTTTCATTCCAAAACTATTACCAATCCAACCTCCGCTAAAACTGCTAACAAAATTGCTAAGACCATAAACCATGAAAACTAATCCAATAACCCCAACCGACAAATGAAAATTTTGACCAATATAAGTTCCTAAATAGGTGTAGATGGCATAGAATCCGTACATCCAAAATAGCATTGTCAGTAAACCCAATGAAGCTCTCGGATTTTTAATAACATTGATGTAGTGGCTTAAGGGATTAGTTATGATAGCATTTTGATTTTTAACATCTTTTCAACAAATAAAATAATTAAAACCCATGAAACGGCAGCAAAAATGGCTGATCCAAAGAATGTCCAATGCCAGTTCCATAAATTAGCAATAAAAGAACCCGCTGGGACACCGACTGCAATTGAAAGGGACAAGGCTGACATCACTATTCCCATGATTTTTCCAATATCTTCTTTATCAAAATTATTCCCAATATAAGCATATACATTTGGAGTGAACATAGCAGCACCAAGTCCAGCCAATGCTCTAAAAATATAAAAAGAAGTTAAATTGGTAGCTGTTCCGCAAAGGAAAGTTGCAATTGTAAACAAAAGGAGCCCTGTCACAATCATCATCTTTCGGGGCAATCTTTCTGAAAAAGGTGCAATAATAGGGGCACCTACAGCATAAAAGATAGCATACACAGTAACACCAAAACCGACATTAGCTACCTTAGTAGAAAAAGCAGTCGCAATTGTAGGTAGAAGGGACGAAATAATAAATGGATCTAGCCCTACAATGAATACTGCAATAAAAAAGCCAACAACTGTCAATCTTTTTGACAAACTAAAATGTGACATTACTTTTACCTCACAATAAATATTAGCTTATTTCTATATTTTTATATTACAATGAATATCGAAATAATATTGTTAAATTTTAGCATTAAAAGTACTATTTTAATGCTTTTTATCACTATTCTTTTACAAGAGTTTCCAGAAAACCAGGTAAATACTTTTCAAAAGTTTCTTTTCTTAGAGTGATATACCTATTTTGTCCTTCTCGCCTTGTGTATGTTAATCCAGCTTCTCTTAATGTTTTTAAGTGGTATGAAATAGTTGAGTTCCCAACTTCCATGCCTTCACTTATCTGACCACACCCCATTTCTTCGTTTTTCAAGTACAATGTACGAATAATTTCTAATCGCACTTGATCTGCTAGAGCTTTTAAAATTTTTACTCTTATTTCATCGTCAAACATAATACACCTCACTTTCTTACACTAGATTATATCACTATTAAATCAATTTTACCAGATATATTTTGATTTTTCTTGAAATATCGAAAAGAAAAGATATTTTTACTGCCGGATGGGACGTATCAATTGTTCACAAGGTAAAACTAACTTTTCCTATGAGCTTAGTGTCAAAAGTGGGAGCATTACCATTATGGATAAACAGTATACGAATACTTCTAAAAAAAACTTACAACTACAAACTCCACATTATACTATCAATTGTGATATGGGAACCATTATAATTACCTAATGTCTTTAATCTTTTTCTATAAAATAACAAAAAAACAAGAAGCATAGCCTCTTGTCATTTTTTCATTTTTATTTTTAGACGATACCTTGTGCTGACATTGCTTCAGCGACTTTGAGGAATCCTGCGATGTTGGCACCTACAACAAGGTTACCTTCATGTCCAAATTCTTTAGCTGCTGCTGCAGAGTTATCGTAGATACCTTTCATGATATCGTAAAGTTTGCTGTCCACTTCTTCAAATGTCCAAGATGTGCGTGCGCTGTTTTGTGCCATTTCAAGTGCTGATACAGCAACACCACCAGCATTAGCTGCTTTAGCTGGACCAAATGATACACCTGCTTTCAAGAAGACATCAATAGCACCAAGTGTTGAAGGCATGTTTGCCCCTTCAGAAACAGCGATAACGCCGTTTGCAACCAGTTTTTCAGCGTCTGCTTCGCTAAGTTCGTTTTGAGTAGCACATGGGAAGGCAAGGTCTGCTTTGATAGACCAGATGGTTTCCTTACCACCTGCTGGCGTGAAGGTTGCGTTTGGACGAGCTTCTGCGTATTTGACGATACGAGCACGTTCTACTTCCTTAAGTTGTTTCAACAAGGCAAGGTCGATACCGTCTGGATCGTAAACGTAACCTGAAGAATCTGAACATGCAACGACTTTTGCACCAAGGCTATGCAATTTTTCGATAGCGTAGATAGCAACGTTACCAGAACCTGAGACAACAGCTGTTTTACCGTTGAAGGTTTCGCCACGAGCGTTAAGCATTTGCTCAGCGAAGTAAACACAACCGTAACCTGTTGCTTCTGTACGAGCAAGTGAACCACCGTAAGTCAAGCCTTTACCTGTAAGCACACCTGTGTATTCGTTACGAAGGCGTTTGTATTGACCGTAAAGGTAGCCAATCTCACGTCCACCAACACCGATATCACCAGCAGGCACGTCAGTGTCAGCGCCGATGTGTTTGCTAAGCTCTGTCATGAAGCTTTGGCAGAAACGCATGATTTCGTTATCAGATTTTCCTTTAGGGTCAAAGTTTGAACCACCTTTACCACCACCGATAGGTTGACCTGTCAATGAGTTTTTAAAGATTTGTTCAAATCCCAAGAATTTGATGATGGATTGGTTAACAGATGGGTGGAAACGAAGACCACCTTTGTATGGACCAATAGCAGATGAGAACTGTACACGGAAACCACGGTTTACTTGTACTTGACCTTTGTCATCAACCCAAGGCACACGGAAAGAAACGATGCGCTCTGGCTCTACCAAACGTTCCAAAAGGTTTTCTTCGATGTATTTTGGATATTTGTCAAAGACTGGCACCAAAGATTCGAAGACTTCTTCAACGGCTTGTAAAAACTCTGGCTCGTGAGCATTTTGAGCTTTCACTTTTTCAAAAACACTTGCAACATATTCTTTACCTGTTGTCATTTGTAATCCCTCCATGTCATATCATTTACATAAAATATTATAAATTTTCAGAATATTATTGTCAAGCGTTTTTTTCACTTTTTTTGAAAAAAGCGTTTTCCATGTTATAAAATATCACATCAGTAAAAGTTTCTTGACAATTATGGCAATTCAAGCTACAATAAAGGGCGTAATTTTCTTATATATGTGAGGTTCTTATGAAATACTTTTCCCTAACAGCTGGGGTTATCTCCCTTCTTATTGGGTTTTATTTGTTTGCTAGCCCTCTAGCTACGATTTCTACTATTGGCTGGATTTTGGCTTTATTTGTCTTTATCTCTGGTATCAATGGTATCGTTACTTATTTCCACCAAATCAATGGTGAGCGTAATATCTGGATGCTGATTCAAAGCACACTTTCTATTATCTTTGGCTTCTTATTGATTACGAGCTCTACCTTTGCTCGCTCAAGTGTTGTGATTACCATCTTAGCTTATTGGGTGCTGGTGAGTGGTATTTTACGTTTAATTACAGGTTATCAGCTCGGTCGAGCGGGTTTTCCAAAGTCAGACTCTAACCGTTATCTCATCGGTGGGGTTATTGCGATTATCTTTGCCATTATCCTCTTTAGCTCGCCTATTTTATCAGCGGCAGTCATCGGACGCTTTGTAGCTCTTGTCTTGATTGCTATTGGTATCTCAAGCATTTATACTTTTATTCGTCTACCATAGACAAAAGACCTTGTTACCAAGGTCTTTTTTAGTTGTTTGAGGCGTGATAGTTTTTTAAGAAAGCCTCTAAACTATCTGGCAATGTTTTCTTTGAGTGGTAAATAGGCGTCTTTTCTTCGTTAATGGATAGGCTTTTTATCGTCTCTAGGTAATAATAACCTGTCTTTGTTTTTTGCAGTTGGGCTGTCTTTGGAAAATCCTCTTGATAAGTCTCCTTGTCAATATTGGCATAGGCTTTTTGTTTGATGGACTTAACATCATCAAAATCAAGGGTAGCAGAGCTTGTCGGGCGTAGATAGATCTTGCTACTATCACGCTTGTACTCGCCCTCATAGACCGTTAACCAAGGGTAATCGTCCTCATCGTCTTCTAAGGCTTCATCAAGTTCATCTTGATTAGCATAGTCCGTATGATCGTCCAAGGTGATAAAGTGCTTTTGGTCAATGAGCTTAAAAGTGAAATCATCTGTTTGGTAGGTTTGTCCAATCTTTAAACTCTGCACACTTTTTTGGGGTGTATCTTGATTTGTCCCTAGATACCAAAAAGTCAGATAGGCACCGACTAAAAGTAGCAAGCTGATAAGCATAACAATCCATTTTTTCATCCTTTACCTCCTGTGACCTCTTTGACCAGCTCTTTGAGGGCTTTTTTGACGGCTTTAGCTCTACTTTGATGATTGATACCATAATATCCCTTGGCATTAAAATAACTGTCTGACCAGCTTTTAAGCATAGTTTGTTTTTGTGGTGAAGAAACACGATTAGGCGCCCTAAAAGGCTTGACAATCGCTTTTCTAAACTGTAGATCTAAGGGTCTGATGGGCTTGACATCAAGTGCTACATGCAGTCTGTCGTTGCGATTAGCATAGTTAAAGCTCGCTCCGTTGACAATGCCGTTTTCGCTCGTCCCTTCTTCGTCTATTTCATTTAGAAAATGCCCTTGACTATCTAAGATAAACTCCGTGTGAAAGTCCATGACGATCTTAATGTTAACTTGCTCTTTGCCGTCTGGATAGATAATTTGAGTCTGTCCTAGTGTTTGCTTGAGAGCAACTTTGTTGTGTAAGCGTGAGGACTCACCTGTGCTATAGTCATAGTAAACATCCGCATCCTCAACACCCATCTCATCCAAGAAAGCATTGTAATCGTCCATTTCCTTCATATAAGCAATCAAAGCGGCACGGTCTGTCTGATTGGCTTTGCCATAGTGCTTGCGGATATAATAGGCTTGCTGCGCTGAAATCACATAGCGGAACTGATGAATTTTCTGCTGAAAGTCCCCTTTATGAGCCTAGCTGTTTTTTGGAAAAGCATACTGCACCCAAAGTGCAAACGCTGACCAAAAGGCGTCATCTGGCTCAAGACCATTATCAAAACGCTTTATTAACTGCAGGGTCTCGTCCTTACTGCCAGATAGCTCAAGCGGCATATCCACAGTGTTCAAGACAATCTCAAGCAGGTGACGCCCACGCCGCTTTTGACTAGAAAAGATAGACGCTTCGTCTTTTTGGGCATTCATCAGCGCCATCTCACTCTCAAGAAGAGCGTCAAAAGAAGAGCTAGCGATTTTCTTGCTAGCAGCTAGGCGCTTTGACAGACGCTTTGTATAGACTGAGCTATCGCCTTTTAGGCTGATTTTTGTGATAAAGCCGTGATAAATGCTGGTCTCTGACCAACCAATCTGTTTGAGCTGTTCTTTTGCCTCTAGCAGTTCACGAGACAGCTCAGAAGCCTTATCACAATAGGTCTTTTTCAGCTTTTTCCTATAATTTGCCCATGTTTTGTCCCATTTGATGGGATTTATTTTATTGCTTGACAGCCAAGTGGTGCTGTCACTCTTTTCAAAAGACGGTGTGACGGTTTTATCTGCCGTTCGCACCCAAATGTAAATCCCAAGAAGTGCTCCTATCAAGCCTACACCCAGTAAGCTCACGCCTATCAATCGCTTTTTCCTCATCATACCAACATTATATCAAAATCAATGGACAAGAGATAGTGCTTTGTCTAAAAACAAAAAGATTAGGACTAAGTCCTAATCTCTTATTTATTACCTTTATTGCGGATAACAAAGCCGTTTTTCTTCTCGCTTGATGTGCGATGTGGGCGTTTGTTGCCTTTATTTTCAAAGTCTTTGCGGTTTTTGTTAGATGTACGCTTAAACTCACGATGTCCTTTGTCATTGTCGCTATAGCGTTTGCCTTTGCGGCGATCACCACCACGTCCGCTTTTGCCTTTATTAGCGCCTGATGGTTTAAATGGTAATGGTTTTTCACGCGCAATTTCAACCTCTGGCAAACTATCTGGGTCTTGAACGGTCAAGGTCAGAATGTAAAGCGCAAGCTCTTCTGGTGTAAACTCTTGCGCTAGTTTAATAGCGTCACCTTTGAACTTATCAAACTGCGCACGAATGCTGTCATCTGCAAAATCACGCTCAATCTTCTTGAGAGCAACACGTTTTTTAGATTTGAAGGCTTCCTGCGCTGTGGCTGGTTTCATGCCTTTCATGCGTTTCTTGGTCAGATTTTCAATGATAGAGAGGTAGCCCATTTCATTTGGCGCTACAAAAGTGATGGACTGACCGTGCTTGCCGGCACGCCCTGTACGCCCAATGCGGTGCACATAGCTCTCGGGGTCTTGAGGAATATCGTAGTTGTAGACATGTGTCACACCAGAAATATCCAAACCACGGGCTGCCACGTCTGTCGCTACCAAGATATCGAGATTGTCATTTTTAAAATCACGCAATACACGCAGACGCTTACCTTGGTCAAGGTCACCGTGAATGCCCTCAGCACGATAGCCACGCAGCTTCAAACCACGTGTCAACTCATCCACACGACGCTTTGTACGCCCAAAGACAATAGCAAGATCTGGCTGCTCGACATCAATCAAACGTGTCATGGTGTCAAATTTTTCTTGCTCTTTGACACGGATATAGTATTGGTCAACAAGGTCTGTTGTCAACTCCTTAGCTGCTACTTTGACATGCTCAGGCTGGTTCATAAACTGCATACCAATGCGCTTAATCGGCTCTGGCATAGTCGCTGAAAAGAGCAGGGTTTGACGCTCTTCAGGCACACGGCTGATGATAGCTTCGATATCATCCAAAAAGCCCATGTTGAGCATTTCATCTGCTTCATCAAGGATAAGAGTTTCGATATGATTGAGCTTGAGGGCTTTACGCTTAATCAAGTCAAGCAGGCGTCCTGGTGTCCCGACAACGACATGCGCACCTGATTTTAGGGCTTTGATTTGCTTTTCAATGCTAGAGCCACCGTAGACAGAGCGCACCTTGACACCCTTGTCACGTCCAAAGCGGAACAGCTCCTCTTGACTTTGCACGGCAAGCTCACGTGTGGGTGCAATGACAAGTGCTTGAATGGTCGGCTCGTCCACACGGATTTTATCTAAAGTTGGCAGCCCAAAAGCGGCTGTCTTTCCTGTACCGGTTTGTGCTTGCCCGATAACGTCCTTGCCTTCTAACGCCAAGGGAATGGTCAACTCTTGGATAGGTGAGGGCTCTTTAAAGCCAGCATTTTCAACGGCTGACAAAATCGTATCTGACAATTTTAATTCTGTAAATTTCAATGTAGTCTCTCTTCTAAAAAGGCAGTGCGAAGCTGCCTTATCTCTCTTTATTTTTCACGTCACAAGCTTGCAACTTATTTAGTGTAACATACTTTCTTGAAAAAAGATAGATAGAGCCTTGAAAACCGAGAAACTTTTCATTTCACAGAGGAGCGAAAATAATAGGGTATCAAGTAAAGCACTAAGCTATATCCTAAAAGCATGACAAGACCAAACAGCCAGTCTTTTTCCTTGACGACATAGCTTAGCGTGCGAAAGACTAGCACTGTAAAAGCGCCTATCTGCCAAGTTTTAGGTTGCCACTTCTGTTTTTGCCGAAATGCTTGATAAAGGTGGTAACTGCTCCAGACAAGAAAAAGAAGAAAAGCTAGCGCATTTAGAATGGTAAAGAAACGGAGCAGCTCTAAACTTACTGTCAGAGCACCTCTACTCACCAAGAGAAAAACGATACCAACCCCATCAGCAAGCAAAGTCAATGCGATAAAGAGCGTGGATAGACGATAATATGTCTTTTGCATAGAAACCCTCCCTTTAACGTTTAAACGACCATATTCTTCACCTCTATTGTCCTCTTATTTTGACGAAAAAGCAACACAAAAAATCCTCTATGAACTCTCATAGAGGATTGCTTCATTAACGCAAAACTGCTTCTGCTAGTGCTTTTTGGATGTCAAGCACGCTGCTGTCGTTTTTAAATTGCAGACTTTCTGCTGGCTCAATTTCAGAGGAAATCCAAATCTTCAACTCAGCATCAAGGTCGAAATGACCAGATGTTTCTACGGAAAAGCGTGAGATGGACTTGTAAGGAATGGAGCGATACTCTGTCTTTTTGCCTGTCACACCTTGCTTGTCCACCAGAATCAAGCGTTTTTCAGTAAAGACAATCAAATCCCGCACCAAGACAAAAGCCAAGTCAACCTGCTCGCCCTCAAAAAGGACAGGTGCTAAATCCTTTGTCACCTTGTCGACATTTGCCTGTGAGGCATTGCCCATCAATCCTGAAAATAGTCCCATAAAAACCTCCCTACATCTTCTCTTCTAGCTTGACATCTGGGTATTTATCCGCAAACCAGCGCAGTGCAAAGTCATTTTCAAAGAGGAAAACAGGCTGATCAAAGCGGTCTTTGGCTAAGATATTACGACTAGAGCTCATGCGCTCGTCCAAATCATCTAGCGAAATCCAGCGCACGGTCTTTTTGCCCATAGGCGTCATGACGACTTCGGCGTTGTATTCGTTTTCCATGCGGTGCTTAAAGACCTCAAACTGGAGCTGACCGACCGCACCCAGCATGTACTCGCCCGTCTGATAGTTCTTGTAGAGCTGGATAGCACCTTCTTGCACCAGCTGCTCAATCCCCTTGTGGAAAGACTTCTGCTTCATGACATTCTTAGCTGAGACTTTCATGAAAATCTCTGGGGTAAAGGTTGGCAGTGGCTCAAACTCGAACTTATTTTTGCCCACAGTTAGGGTATCACCGACCTGATAAGTCCCTGTATCGTAAACCCCGATGATATCTCCTGCAACAGCATTTTCCACATTTTCACGGCTTTCTGCCATGAACTGGGTCACGTTTGACAATTTAGCACTTTTTCCTGTGCGGGTCAGATTGACTGACATGCCACGCTCAAACTCACCAGAGACGATACGAACAAAGGCAATACGGTCACGGTGACGTGGGTCCATGTTGGCTTGGATTTTGAAAACAAAGCCAGAAAAGTCCTTGTCAAGTGGGTCAACCATCTCGCCACCCACCGTCTTGTGCCCATGTGGCTCTGGTGCAAACTCAAGGAAAGTGTCAAGGAAAGTCTGCACACCAAAGTTTGTCAGCGCTGAACCAAAGAAAACAGGTGTCAAATTACCAGACAGGATGGCTTCTTCTGAGAATTCATTACCAGCTTCTTGAAGAAGTTCGATGTCTTCTTTAACTTGCTCGTAGAAAGGATTGCCCCCAAACAGTGTGTCGCCGTCTTCGATACGCGCAAAGCGCTCGTCACCCTTGTAGAGTTCCAAGCGTTCATTGTGCAAGTCGTAAAGCCCTTCAAAGGATTTCCCCATACCGATTGGCCAGTTCATCGGGTAGCTAGCTATGCCCAGCACTTCCTCAAGCTCTTCTAGCAAATCGAGCGGCTCACGTCCATCACGGTCGAGTTTATTGATAAAGGTGAAAACAGGAATGTTACGGTGTTTGACAACCTCAAAGAGCTTTTTGGTCTGTGCCTCAATCCCCTTGGCTGAATCCACCACCATGACTGCAGCGTCCACCGCCATCAGCGTCCGATAGGTGTCCTCTGAGAAGTCCTCGTGCCCTGGGGTATCTAGGATATTGACACGCTTGCCGGCATAGTCAAACTGCATGACAGAGGATGTCACCGAAATCCCACGCTGTTTCTCGATGTCCATCCAGTCAGACTTGGCAAAGTTTCCAGTCTTTTTCCCCTTGACCGTTCCTGCCTCACGAATCTCACCCCCAAAATAGAGCAACTGCTCGGTAATGGTCGTTTTCCCTGCGTCTGGGTGAGAGATGATGGCAAAGGTACGACGTTTTTGTATAGCTTCTTGTAAATTCATCGTTTCTCTTTCTTTTTTATGTTACTTCTTCGATTTTTTCTTTTTTTAGCCTTGTTACATTGGACAAATTCCTCTTTCGCTCTTTGCTACCCTTGTCCTAAAGGGGCACGGCAGTACATCGTTAAGCCTTTCTGAGCAATCTTTTCTTTTAGATAAGGAATACTACTGTGCCTAGAGAGTTGGTCAATCTTATCTTGCAAATCTGAACTGATACAATGACTTTTCCCTTCTAAAAGAGGAGCAACTTCTTCCAATATTTGCTGCGGATACAGATTGCCAATAACAGAGGACAAGCGCGTACAGCCAGCTTCTATGTTAGAGAACAAGTCTTCCTCACCTCCTGCATAGAAATGAAGATGAGGGTTGCTTGCTTTCAATGGCGCAATCCAGCTCGTTTCAGAGAGATTTTTAACACCGATAACCTGAGGCAAATTGAGCACCTCTTGCCAACCTTTAAAATCTAGCCCTGTTCCTGTCCTAGCAGGATTATCATAGAGAATGACAGGCTTTTTAGACAAATTCACCAAAGAGCGGATATAAAACAACAGCTCGTCTTGACAAGGGCGAATATAGGGTGGAAAGCCTAATAAAATCGCCTTTATGCTCTTGAGTTCATTTAACACTGTGAGTAATTTCTCTGCTTCTTTCTGACGAACAGCAGAAACACCAAACAAGCATTCCATGTCATGAGAGAGACTCGCCTTATTTACTGCTTGGGCGAGTTTGATTTTTTCATCTACAGTCATGCTGTGCTGCTCACCCGTTGAGCCTGCTAGTAAAACGGAACGCACCCCTGCTTCAGCTAAATGCTGAATATGCTTGATCGTCGCAATCGTATCTAGATTTTCATCTTTGTCAAAAGCCGTTGGAACAGCTACATGAATAGTTTCACTCAGCATCCTCTACTCACTTTCTATTAACATCTACTAGCACTTAGGCACACTCTTCACATTATAAATGATTTTACTAGTGATTTCAAGCGTGCCTAGTCACAAAAAAACTGGAGGATTCCAGTTTTAATGATTCTCTAAAAAAGCAACGACTTTCTCTAGATTCATAGAGTTTGAACCTTTGAGTAAGATCTGATCATCTGGCTCGATGGTATCCGCCAAAAGCTTTATCATCTCGTCCATCTGGTCTTCTGTGGCGGTCTTTTTGAAATAATAGACCTTGCCAAGCGGGAACAGCTGACTGGCAAGCTCGGCTAAGCCAGCAATGTCCTCGCCGTAGCAGACCAGTGTGTCAATGGTCTCAGGCGATAAACTCATAATCATCTGCTTGTGCAGGTCTTTTGACTGCTCACCTAGCTCTTTCATATCAGCCAGCACAGCGATTTTATTACCAGAAGCTTCCTTTGGAACCTCCGCAAAGGTCTCTAATATCAAGCGCATAGCGGTTGGATTGGCATTATAGACGTCTGACAAGATGTCAGCACCGTTCTTAGCTTTTTTCCACTCGGTGCGGTTTTTGGTGAGTTCGACATGCTCAAGAGCGTCCTTGATATCCTCGTCAGAGACTGCAAGAAGTTTTCCGACATAGGCTGCCAGCATGGCATTTGTGGCGTTATATTTGCCAGTCACTGGAAGCTTAATGGCACGCTCCATGACATTGCACTTAAAGGTGAGACTATCCTTGTACTCAACGACTTCTTGCACCTGAAGCTCTGCATTATCTCCAAAGGTAATCACCTTTTGCTCCGTCGGCAAATAAGGCTCAATCACAGGGTCATTTGGCAATAGCACGATACCGTTTGAGTCCATACCATCGACAATCTGGAGCTTGCCTTTAGCAATCCGACTGCGGCTGCCAAAGAACTCAAGGTGCGCTTCACCAATCAAGGTCACTACGGCAATGCGTGGCTTGGCAAGAAGCGACAAGAGATGGATGTCGCCCATATGGTCTTGCCCCATCTCAAGGACAATCTTTTCCGTATCGTCAGGCATGTGCAGAGCCGTGTAGGGCAGCCCAATCTCATTGTTGTAGTTACCTTGAGTCTTATAGGTTTTATAAGTCGTTTCAAGCACACTTGCAATCATGTCCTTTGTGGTGGTCTTGCCGTTAGAGCCTGTCACTGCAATCACGTCGACACGCATTTTTTCAAGGTAGTAAGCCGCTAACTTTTGAAAAGCTTGCAGGCAATCCTCAACGAGGATGTAGGTGCCATTGTCTAGCGGACGCTCTGACAGCGTCGCAGCAGCGCCATTTGCAAAGGCAGTCTCAATAAAATCATGCCCATCACGAGCTCCTTTTAAAGGGACAAAGAGACTTCCTTTGGTGACTTTTCGGCTGTCAAACTCTACCGACGCTATGGGGACGTCTTCGACATCAGAGAGCGCCTGTGTGCTCTCGACAACTTTCGCAATCTCAGATAATGTTAATTTCATACGTATTTCCTTTATTAGCTATTACTAACAGTATACCTATACGTCCGTAGTAAGTACACTTTACATTGAAGCCATTAAAATAGCTCCGCTCTAAAACTTAACTCTATTATAACATAAGATCTCTATTTTAAGGACCATTCGAAGCAATACAACTCTAAAATCATGCTAAGCTTGCAAGAGCAAAATAGCTCGTATTAGAACCATTCGGAACAACACAGCTCTAAAACTATAATCTATTATAATTTGAATAGATAATGGTTTTGGAACCATTCGGAACAACACAGCTCTAAAACAGGGCACAGCAATTTTAGGTACTGTCAACAGTTTTGGAACCATTCGGAACAACACAGCTCTAAAACTTACTTAATCATTTAAAAGACAAGCTCAATGTTTTGGAACCATTCGGAACAACACAGCTCTAAAACTGGACGGTATTAGGTGGTGGCAATTTACCTGTTTTGGAACCATTCGGAACAACACAGCTCTAAAACTATCCTTGCGCGGGTCGTATCCGTTAGCTTGTTTTGGAACCATTCGGAACAACACAGCTCTAAAACCATGATAGCCATTATCATGACACTTGTTGGGTTTTGGAACCATTCGGAACAACACAGCTCTAAAACTAGTCCTCATTCTTTGCTAGGTTTGCGTTTGTTTTGGAACCATTCGGAACAACACAGCTCTAAAACCTCGTGGACCAATTTTTGTCCCGACATTTCGTAATCGCACCGTTCATCTCAGCTAGATTTCAGTTTCAAATGGTTCCATTTGTTACTCTCATTATAGCATGTTTTCAGAAGATAAGAAATAATCTTCATCCAGCACATACTGCGGAAAGTCGTATAGCCGTCTTGGTTCAATGAAAAGCACCGTTTGATGAGACAGGCGAATGTATTCAACGACTTTTTCCACCTCGTCTTTGGTCAAATAAGCACCAACATTGACGAAAACCAGGAGCTTTTTCTTACTCAAATAATGATACATTTGCAAGATTTCAAAACATTTTTCAAAAATGCTATCACTTGCTGTCTCAATCTTGACACCCAGCGCCTTAATGAGCTCTAAAACAGTGATTTCATCGTATTCTAAGTCTAACTCATTTTCCAAGCACTCAAAGGAAATCAACTCTGTAATCGTTGATGCCAACTTTTCAATCATTGATTTGACTTCTGGCTTAGCATTCAACTGCTCTTCAAGATCAGCGTGGATAAGCTTTAGCATGGCAGGTGCATTGACATCATACCCTAAAATATCCGTCACCAGCATAAGCTCAGACGCTTTTAGTGACTTCATCTTTTCATCGTAGAGTTTGAGTTCGTCGTCCTCCTGATACTGGTAAAAATGCTTAACCAAAGAAGAAAACACGGTAACATCCTCTACGATCAATATAGTCTCTTGAGCTAAAGCCAAGGGCTCGTCTAGTATGGGAAAATTAATCTTCAACATCATAAGCCTCCCCTAGAAAAACCACTCGTTCGTCTGAGTTGGCGACACTTGTGTCTTTGTCACCATTGAGATAAATCATCCGAGAAAACTGCTTTTCAGTCACCGTAAGAAGCGTAATGCTACCCTTTTTAGGATTATTTTCTTGCAAGCGATCAACCATAGCTTTATTTGCGGTGTTATTGAGCAGCAACTTACTGTAAATCGAAAATTGGTGCATAATGAAGCCCTCATTGAGCAAAAATTTTCTAAATTTCCGGTAGGCTTTTCTTTCCTCAGCAGTGTCTGTCGGCATATCAAACATCAAAATCATTCGCATATATCGATAACTCATATCCTAAATTCAGGAACTCCTTTTCCACCATTATTCAACGCCTTGATGACCTTTTTGGTATAGTCACTGACAATATTTGTCAAATACATCTCCTTATTCTTGTAAGCATAGGTCTCAGAAAACATGGTAAAGAGCTCACGTTTCATTTTGACAAAACCAGCGTCACGATTCTCATAGATGATACGGTCTACAATAGGGCGAAAAGGCTCCATGATGTCACTAGCAAGATTAAACTGGTTAAACTGATTAGCGTGCTTCAGCCCAAACTGCGTCATACAACCAGTGATAACCGCCTCACGAGCAAACATACTCATCAACAAGGTATAGCCATAATCGAGACCAGCATTGATAGGACAGTCCAAGTCACGACTAAAGTCATTCCCAAAAAGCCTATTAAAGTAAATCCGTGCAGAGTGTCCTTCACGATTACTAGGGTCAAACAGCTCTAAGCCCTGATACAAGTCCATAATCGCCTGCGATTTTTCATAAAAACCACACTCACCCAAGTAAAGGCTCTGATTGAGTATCTTTTGTGAAATGATATCTGTCCACACTTCTACCTTGACCGTCTCATCCCAAGCAATCTGCCGAGACAGCTGTAAGCTCGAGTCGTGCCGTCCATAAAAGGGCATGAGCATAGCTGTCGGCAAGCGCTTATCATCACAGAAAATCACCAAAATATTTTCATCCACCAAACGCTTTATTAGCATAGTCGTCAGCACAATATCTGTCGTCTCAAGTAGCAAAATATCAATCTCCGAGAGATGAATCATCTCCGTTTGATTGGCATTCTTGAAAATAAGATGATTGTTCTTATAAGAGAGTTTTGAGTGGGTATTTACCACAATCGTTCGCCAACCCATTAGACATCCCCCAGCTGACTCAAATCAATACGTGTCTCATACAGACCTGTGATGGATTGGTGGATGAGAGTGGCGTTGAGGCATTCTGTGGTTGACATATAACGTTTGCGTGGGATTTTAGTACCAAGGAAAGTAAAATCAGCCGGTGCACCTAGTGCCGTCAAACCAAGGAGATGAATAAAGGACGGTGCAATCTCTTCTATCGGAAAATCGTTGATTCTTTCTGCTGCAGTCTTGATTTTGCTGACATTATTTTCGGCGTCGATGTAGTTATAAGCAAATACCTCAATATAAGATAACAAAAGCTCAAAGTCTTCTTTATGAGCTTTGACATACTCTAAATGTTTTGGCTCATTGAGATTATTAATCCTGTGTGCATGATAAAGCAAGGTCGAAAGTTTCTGTGGTAAGATCATTTCATTTCCTTTTTGCAGCTCACCAGCGCTTGCTAGCAGACGTTTTTTTCCATCAGAAGAAGCAAATAAGCTATATTTAGGCAGGATAATCAAGGTGTCTTTTTGTATATTTTTGTAGCCCTTGCTCTCTAAGAAAGCAACTTTATCTTTCTCAAAAGCAAGACGCTCCATAACAGAGATACCAACCAGCGTTTTAATCGTTTTCAGCTTCTTAGCTTTGCCCTTTTCAACATCAGCGACAACAAAGACAGAGTAGGCAATTGTTGGGCTGTCAAAACCACCATACTTTTTAGGGTCCAAATAAACATCCTTCGTCTTTCTTGCGATGAGCTTATCAGCGTCACCCTTTGGTAAAATAGACTCTTTTGAAAAACGACCTGCTTGCTTTTCAACTTTTTTCACGATGTTGACCTGTGGGTAAGATAACACTTTTTGAACTGTTTTAAAATGTTTTCTCCAATTCCAAACCAATCCACTATCCCCGTCTTTTTCGTCAATTTTTTTAACAATTACTCTACCATCTTTTTTAATGACGATAGGTTTAAAAAAGTTCATCAAATTAGTATAGAAGAAAAACTTGGCAGTTGCTTTGTCTTTGGTGGTCGTCATCATCTTGCGCAAATCCTCACTTCTATACTCACCATAGACAAGTTCAGGTTTTAGTTTTGGATATTTTTTGAGCAAAGCTGTGCCTACAACAACATTAAGATAAGCGTCATGTGCATGATGATAATCATTGATTTCACGCACTTTATAGAGTCCATAAATCTTTCTAAACTGAGACACTAAATTGGATTTTAAGGTAATAATCTTAACCTTGTCTTTTTCATCACGATTTGTATTGAAGCGCTTACCCAAAATCTGTGCGACGTGTTTGGTGATTTGTCTAGTCTCTACCAGCTGACGCTTGATAAAGCCTGCTTTATCGTTTTCACTCAAAGCACCACGTTCCGCTCTCGTCAAGTTATCAAACTTACGCTGAGAGATGAGCTCTGACTTAAGCAGTCGCTCCCAGTAAGCCTTTTGTTTCTTAACAACCTCAAGACTGGGTACATCATCTGACTTACCACGATTCTCAGCCGATTTGGTCAGCACACGGTTGTCTATAGAGTCGTCCTTAATAAAGGCTTGCGGAATAATATGGTCAATATCGTATTGACTAAGGTGATCAATATCAAGTGGTTCATCTCTATACATATCTCTACCATTTTGAAGATAGTAGAGAAAGAGTTTGTCTCTCTTTAAATGATGATTTTCAACTTCTCCATCAATATAAGACGGTTTATCTGCTTTTAGGATATCACTACCAAAATTATTCAAAGCATCTTGAAGACATTTCAAACGTTGTTGTGAGTTCTTACGCCCTTTGTTAGTAGTCTGGTTTTCACGAGCCATTTCAATGACGATATGTTCTGGTAAATTTGTCCCTTTGCGTAAATCTCCTCCCATTACTTTGACCAGCTCATCAACAATTTTCACACTCTGCAAAATCCCTTTTTTAATGGCGGGACTGCCTGCCAGCTGGCTGACGGTTTCTTTGAGATTATCCACATTATCAATGACCTGTGCTTTTTCAATAGTTTCTCTGAAAGGAAGTCGTTCATCATTGATGAGCTGCATAAAGTTACGGTTAGCTTTACCATCATCCATCAAATAATCCAGAATGGTCTTATTCGTTTCTTTATTGCGAATGCCATCGATAAGTTTGTGAGATAGTTTCCCCCAGCCAGTGTAATGCTTGCGTGCTAGTTGTTTTAGCTCTTTCTTTGTAAACAGATGACTGTATTTTTGCAGGCGTTTATCAATCATCTGTTTATCTTCAAACAAGGTCAATGTATGAATGATATCTTCGATAATATCTTCATTCGCCTCATCGTCTAAGAAATCTTTGTCCAAGATTTTCTTTAAATCATGATAGGTGCCAAGACTGGCGTTGAAGGTTTTCTTTTCCTCGTCAAGTCCTTCTATGTCAACAGCTCTTAGTATAGAATGTACTTTGTCTAAATGGTTTAACAGCTTTTCTTTAGTGACTTTTCGCTCCTCTTTAAAGACCTGATTAAAAATACTCTTCTTAGTCTTTGCATCAAAATAGATGGATTTTCCTCGCTCATCGATATATTTGATTTTGGTCAACTCATTATAAACGGTGAATTTTTCATAGACGAAGCTGTGTTTTGGTAGCACCTTTTCCTCTGGCAGATAAAGGTCATATGAGGTCATCTTTGTGATAAAGTCCTCCGCAGACTTGTCCTTATCCACCACCTCATCAAAGTTCCAAGGCGTAATTTTTTCATCAGAGCTGTAGCTTGCCCAGGCAAAACGTCCCTTTTGACGTGCCAACGGTCCAACATAGTAAGGGATTTTAAAGGTAAAGATTTTTTCAATCTTGTCTTGATTTTCCGCTAAAAATGGATAGTACGTCGCTTGACGGTGTAAAATTGCCCGAAGTTCTTTCAAGTGCAACTGGTGCGGAATCGTTCCATTATCAAAGGTTCTCTGCTTACGCAAAAAGTTATCACGCTCTATTTTATCAAGAAAATACTGACTACCGTCCAGTTTTGAGAGAATGCCTTTTAAATATTTGTAAAAATCATCCTGCTTCACACTAGTTTTAGTGTATCCCTTATTTTTTCGATTTTTGATGTAGGCTGCATAGCCATTTTTCTTCTCGTCTTTGAAAATCTCAGTATACTTTTCAGGTGCTTTTTCCTTGATAAAACGCTTCAGCTTAGCGAGGTCTTCCTCGTGCTCTGTGTAGCGCTTAACCATTGAGGCAGAGACTTTTGCCTTGGTTGTGCCGTCATTTACCGTCAAAATTCCTGACAATAAAATCGCATTATAGAGGTTTTGAGCAGCCACAAAGACATCAGCCAAATCATCTCCGATTTGAGCTAACACTTCACCCAAATCCTCCTCATAGCTGTCTTTTGAAAACTGCAACTTAGCATCTTCTGATAGTTTGAAATGAGCTTTAAAGTTGGGCTGCAAACCAAGTGATAGAGCGATAAGATTGCCAAAAAAGCTGTTCTTCTTTTCTGTCGGATAATGTTTGATGAGCTTTTCCAAACGGCGTGACTTACTGCTATTTTCAGTCAAAATCGTAGCCGCATCCACCTCTATCTCAGAGTGATGACTATCCTCTACACTCTTATCATACACTTCTACGAATGCTTCAAATAGCTTTTGGACATCTGTATTTTCAGCATCCAAATCCCCCTCAATCAAAAAATGCCCACGAAACTTGATAATATGCGCCAATGCTAAATAAACAAGACGCAAGTCTGCTTTTTCTTGTTTGTCAGCCAAGTGTTTTCTGAGGTGATAAATTGTAGGAAAGGCTTTGTGATAAGCTTTTTCCTCAACTTCATTTGCAAAAATAGGATGACGTTCACCACTCTTATCTTCTGGCTTTAAAAAGGACTCATCCAAACGATGAAAAAAACTTTCATCAACCTTATTCATCTCCTCAGCAAAAATCTCCTGAAGATAGCGAAGACGATTTTTACGACGTGTATAACGCCGTCTTGCAGTTCGCTTAAGACGTGTCCCCTCAGCCGTATCAGCGCCATCAAACAAGAGCGCTCCTAATAAGTTTTTCTTAACTGCCGTCTTATCCGTATTTCCACGTACTTTCATCTTCTTTGATGGAACTTTATAGTCATCGGTCACAACTGCCCAACCGACACTGTTTGTACCAATATCAAGTCCAATTGAGTATTTTTTCATAGAAAACTCCTTTATAAAATCTTAATGTAATGATTACACTACAATTTTCACAAATTTCAAGTCAAAAGACAATTGATTTCTGACAAAATAATTGTTTTTTGTTAAACTGGAAGATGGATTATATTTAGTTTTAGAGCTGTGTTGTTTCGAATGGCTCCAAAACAATTAATACAATCTCCAAAGTTTTTTAGTATACAACCGTTTTCATTATACCATATTTAACTTATTTTGAGCAAAAGAGTTGATAAGTTTATGTAAAAATGCTATACTGTCTATGTTGGAACTATTCGAAACAACACAGCGAGTTAAAATAAGGCTTAGTCCGTAAACAACTTTGCAAAAAAGTAGGCACCGAATCGGTGCCTTTTTTCTTATGTTCATTTGGACATCAAAAAAGCTAGGCTGAGCCTAGCTTTTTATTATTTACCAAGGTAGTATTCGTTTGTCACGTTCAAATCTTCGTCAAATTCAAATACCAATGGTGGGAAGTTAGGGATTTCAACATCCATGATTTCATCATCTGACAAGTGTTTGATGTGTTTTACAAGGGCACGGATTGAGTTACCGTGTGCGCCAACGAAAACATTTTTACCGTCTTTAAGAGCTGGTGCGATTTTATCTTCCCAGAAAGGAAGGGCACGCTCAAGTGTAACTTTCAAGTTTTCAGCGTCTGGAATAACAGAGTCATCAAGTGATGCGTAACGACGGTCAGTGTGTGCTGAGTACTCATCGTCTTTAGCCATTGCTGGTGGCAATACATCGTATGAACGACGCCAGATGTGAACTTGCTCATCACCCCATTTAGCTGCTGCTTCAGCTTTGTTTTGGCCAGTCAAGCCACCGTAGTGACGTTCGTTTAAGCGCCATGATTTTTCAACTGGCACCCAAAGTTGGTCAGAAGCTTCAAGCGCAAGATTAGTAGTTTTGATCGCACGTTTCAAAACAGATGTGTAAGCAACATCAAACTCGATACCAGCTTCTTTAATCAATTTACCAGCGTCGATAGCTTGTTGTGTTCCTTTGTCTGAAAGATCAACATCAGCCCAACCTGTGAAAAGGTTTGCTTTGTTCCATTCTGATTCACCATGGCGTGCAAATACTAATTTTACCATTTAGATATGTCTCCTTTTATTTAGGCAACTGCCTTTACTTACCTCCCTATTTTACACGAAAATAGGGAAAAAAGCTAGTTTTAGAGTGAATTTATTTGTGGAAACGTTTTTATAAGATGAACATTTAGCAACCATTTATATCATTGTTCGTATTTGACGAATTTTATGAGGGACTATTGCCCTTTTTAGACGAAAATGATAGAATAAAACAAAACTTTCTTGGAGGATATTATGGTTTCTACTGCAACTCGGATCGGAAATTTTCAGTTTGACAACTGCTTGATGAACGCTGCTGGGGTATTTTGTATGACACGTGAGGAGCTAGAGAAGGTTGAGAGCTCTGCTGCTGGGTCTTTTGTCACCAAAACTGCCACACTAGAAGCCCGTGCTGGTAACCCTGAGCCACGTTATGTCAACACCGACCTTGGCTCTATCAACTCAATGGGGTTACCAAACAACGGACTTGACTACTATTTAGACTATGTCATCGAAGAGCAAAATCGTGTTGGCAGTAAGCCACATGTCCTCTCTCTAGTTGGCATGTCACCAGATGAAACCCACACTATCCTCAAAAAAGTGCAAGCAAGCGATTATCAAGGGCTTGTTGAGCTCAACCTTTCTTGCCCAAATGTCCCTGGAAAACCTCAAATCGCCTATGATTTTGAAACGACAGATACGATTTTAAAAGAAGTCTTTAGCTACTATACTAAGCCATTTGGGATTAAACTGCCACCTTATTTTGATATTGTACACTTTGACCAAGCGGCAGCTATCTTTAATAAATACCCACTTGTTTTTGTCAACTGTGTCAACTCTATCGGAAATGGGCTTGTGATTGAGGATGAGACTGTCGTCATCAAACCTAAAAATGGTTTTGGCGGATTAGGTGGTGACTACATCAAGCCAACAGCACTAGCTAATGTGCATGCTTTCTACAAACGCCTCAATCCTTCTATCCAAATCATCGGAACTGGCGGTGTCAAAACAGGTCGTGATGCTTTTGAGCATATTCTCTGCGGTGCAAGCATGGTGCAGCTCGGAACTGTCCTTCAAAAAGAAGGCACAGAGGCTTTTGAGCGTATCACAAAAGAACTTCAAGCCATCATGGCTGAAAAAGGCTATGAAACTCTTGATGATTTTCGTGGAAAATTACATTATATTGACTAAAAAGTTGAGCTTTTCTCAACTTTTTTATCTTTCTTTAAAAATGATTGTCAAATAGCGCTTTAGCCCTTATAATAAAAGAGACTCTATTTTAGAAAGTGAACGCTATGACCATGTCTGCTAAAGATAACTGTGACACCCTTCAGATAGTCCTAAAAGCTGGGAAGATTCTCGTTGAAAGTGGCGCTGAAGTTTATCGTGTCGAACAAACCATGGGCTATATCGCAAAAGCTCTTGGCATGAAAGATTTTGATGCTTACGTCATTAGTAACGGTATCATGGCATCCGCTGTCAATGCTCAAGGGCAACAAGAAGCTGCTATTCTCAATGTCTATGAGCAAAATATCAATCTTGGAAAAATAGAAGCGGTCAATACCCTCTCACGTCAAGTAATACTAAACCCTACACCATCTGCTAAAGCTATTTCCAAACAGCTTGATACTATTGACCGAATGCGAGACTACAATATCTGGTATTATCTCTTGGCTTATTTTGCGGGGGCTGGTGCTTTTTCACTCGCTCTTGGCAGCTCGCTGAGCGATTCATTTGCGGCTGCAATAACAGGGTTGTTTCTAGGTTTGGTGCTACATCGGGTGGGGCGCTTTGTCCACACTAGCTTTTTATTGACTATCATCGGAAGCTCTGCTGCTTGTCTATCGGTTAATCTACTGCACCTTATGGGCATTGGTCACTACCGTGGTCTTATCCTTTTAGGAGCGCTCATGATGTTGGTACCAGGAGCTATTTTTACCAGCTCGGTCAGAGAGTTTTCGCAAAATAATTTCTCAACAGGTCTAGCCCTTTTGATGTCGTCTCTTCTCGTTTGTATCTCTATTTCTGTCGGGGTGGTGGCTGTGACTGAACTGCTGCCTTTTGCCAATCCTCTGCAGCAAAATTTTTCAGCTAATATTGAGACCGTTTTTGAGCTCATTGTGCGAGTCGTCATGGCTGGTGTCGGGACAATTGCCTTTGCTATTCTCTTTCAAGTGCCAAAGCGCTATTTTCTTGACTTGGGTATCTTGGGCAGTTTGTCATGGCTTTTATATCTCGTCATCATGTACTATTATCACATCGAGGCGCTTGCGGTCTTTATCCCTGGGCTTTTTGGTTCCTTTTTGTCACGTGTCTTTGCCATCAAGAGAAAATGCCCTATGACTATCTTTTTATCGACGAGTATGATGCCGCTCATTCCTGGGCTGAGTTTGTACCGTGCCATTTACTTTTTATTGACCGGCGCTGACCAGCTGGCAATGGTCTATCTGCGCTCTTGCTTTATCACCGCTTTTATGATTGCACTTGCCATTAGCATTGTTCAGCAAATTCCAAGGCATTTTTTCAAAACACGCTTTTTATCCTAATGAAAAACCCTTTAATCATAAGATTAAAGGGTTTTTGCTTACCAATCTCGGTCATACTCCTCTTCTTCTTGCTCTTTTTTCTCAGCTTCAGATAAGTCTTCGACTGGCTTTTTGATAATATGACCATTCTCATCTACTTCTGGCTTAATGCTACGCATATAAACCATCAGCAAGGCTATTTTAGTAATAGTAAATAAAAGTAAAATCGCTAAAAAGAGATAAAATACTGTGTTCATCTAATATCCTCTAGCAAATAGTTGGTCGCTTAGGCTCTGACAGTTTTACTGGAGCCATCTTTTTGGTAGAGATTGACAAGCCCTTCCTTGCAGGCACGAATCATGTCACCCGGTTTTACAGCTTGGGGAACAGTGATGGTTAGAAGCTCCATTGGTTTTGGTGCACGCTCGATTTTATTGCCTTCAGAATCGTGAAGATCCTTGATGTAGCACTCAAAGTGGCGGAAGCCTGGACCGTAAAACTCAACAGCGTCACCCTCAAGGATAACATTACGCTGACGAATGGTTGCAGTCATGTTTTTAGAGTCAAACGCCACCACTTCACCGACAAACTTGTATTGTGGAATTTTGCGGCGAGCGCCAAAGAGCTGCTCGTTTTCTGTTGGTGTTTGGTAGTAAAATCCTGTCGCCAATTCACGTTGAGCGACTTTCCACAGTTCATCAATCAAGTCTTCCTTGATAGCTTCAAACTTTTCTGGGCTTTCCATATAAGCGTCAACCACTGCCTTGTAGCAGTTGGTCACGGTTGAAACATAGTGGATAGACTTCATGCGTCCTTCAATCTTGAGACTATCAACACCATTTTCAATCATGTCTGGGATATTTTCAATCATGCACATATCAACGGCAGACATGGAAAATTCTTCAGGAATTTCACCTTTTAGTGAGCGGCGTTCTTGACCAAATGGCATGTCATAGAGGTTGTATTTCCAGCGGCAAGACTGTGAGCAGCCTCCACGGTTGGCGTCACGGTGACTCATGTGGTTTGATAGCACACAACGCCCTGAGTAAGAAATACACATCGCTCCGTGTACAAAAGCTTCAATCTCAACGCTTGTGCGTTTTCGGATTTCAGCAAGCTCAGCCATAGACACCTCACGGGCAAGCACAACACGAGTCAGCCCCAATTCTTTCCAAAACTCAAAGGTCTCGTAGTTGGTTGAGGAAGCCTGAGTTGAGAGGTGAATCTCAAGACCAGGTGCTTCTGTCGCACAAATCACGATAAGCGCTGGGTCAGAGACGATAACGGCGTCCAAGCCCATGTCACGCAACTCACGAAACCATGCGCCAGCACCGATTTCATTGCCCTCGTGGGTCACCATGTTGGCGGCGACGTAGACCTTTGCTCCACGCTCATGCGCATAGTTAATACCTTCTTGCATTTCCTCCATTGAGAAATTTCCTGCTCGGCTACGCAGTCCATAAGCCTGTCCTCCGACAAAGACAGCGTCTGCACCGTAGTCAATGGCTACCTTTAATTTTTCAAGCGTCCCAGCAGGTGACAAGACCTCTGGGCGTTTCAATGTTTTTGTCATACGATTCTCCAATTTTCAAGATTGTAAGGTGTATAAAGTAGGATTAGCATGCCCTGAAATTAGAAACTCTCTCATGCTAATAGCTGATTATTTGACCGTGTCTGGGTCAAAGTCGTAAAATCCTGTGTCCAGTCCACGTCCAACAGGGTGTAAGCGATGAATCTCCTCATCAAACAAGAAAGCTTGGTCTTGGCTAAACGTGTCTTCTTGCATCAAATCACGCGCTTTAACAAACAATTTTGCAATCTCTACAAAATTGTCCCCTGGGCAGTAAATGCCGTCTAGCTTCCAGTGTGTGAAATGATGTTCAACCAGCTCAGACAGTTTGGTCATCATGTCGATATCATTGTTGATAAAGATGTGGGTGCCGTGCTTGTCCTCATAGATAGAGTAGTGGCTGTTTTCGTCATTTGGCTCTGATAGGAAAAGCCCACGCTCACGAGTCTTTTCATCATCAACATGCGTGAAATTATAGTAATTTTGCAGCAAGGGACGTTTTGAGTGATGAATGACAGAAGCGCCGTAAACCAGCACTTCAGCAGGAAAGTCCAGATTTTCCGACATCTTAAAGAGCTCTTCAGATGGAATCTCACGGGCTAGCACTGTCTCAACAGCGCCATGCTCACCCCAAAAATTAACCTGACGGCTTGATGTGACAAAGACAGAGGTGTCGTAGATGAGCTTGAAATTATAGCCATCACGTTTATTGACATAAAAAACACCGGCGTCTCCAACGACCAGATAGTCCACTTTGATTTCCTTCATCAGGTCAAGAAAAGGCTTGATATTGTCCATCATGTCTTGGTGCATGAGCGCATTGCAGGCAACGGTCAACTCACGTCCTGCGTCGTGGACAAGCTTTGCGATTTCTCGCAACTCATCATAGGTAAAATTGTGAGGGAGGCGAAGACCGTAATTTTCCTCACCAACATAAATGCGGTCTACTCCAGCAGCCAACAAATCCTTGACTTGCTCGATAGACTCCGCAGTAGCAGTAATGATTATTTTTTCCATAGCAGTCCTATTTTACCACAAATTAGCCCAAATGCCTATCAAAGGGCTTAAAAGTTCTCTGAAAGTGACTTTTTATTGAGACTTTTCTAGGTCATTTTTAAAAGTTCTAAAATGAAGTTAGCCACTTAAAAGTATGAAAAAACACCTCAGAGAGATATAATTGTAATCACC
>NZ_JBCLSK010000023.1:0-5586 GCF_041225505.1 Streptococcus hyointestinalis
TGACTCCTTTTGAATTCAGGAATCAGGTTGCTTAATCATTTTATTATTTCACTGTCTACTTGACAGGGAGCTGTTCAGAATAAGCTCTGTCTTTTTTGTTTTAGAAGTGTTTGAAAAGTTTTTAAAAACATTTCAGGAAAAAGTATCAAAAAACTTGACAAATCGGGGGGGAGGGGATGTATACTATAGTATAGTGGGTGTTTTAATTATTTTTAGGAGATGAGTAAGGAACTAAATTATTGGAGAAAATAGGAAAATATGAAGAACAAAAAAGTTGGCAACAACTTTGGAGAGACATTCCACAAGTCTCGTGTCAAAAAAAGATGTTTCTGTTTCACACCATATCTTAAAAAGTGCAGCAACACTGGGCGCAATTGCTGCAGGTGGTGTAGCTAGTCAGACAGCTATGGCTGAGGAGACTCCAGTCGTTGAGACTGAAACATCTATAGACGCCTTAGCAGGGACTGATGTTGTTGTGATGTCCTCAAGTAGCTCGACTGCAACAGACACAGGAGCAGAGTCTTCAACAGCGACCGAAGTGACAAAGGAAGCTAGTGTTGATGAGGGTTCCTTATCATTGTCGAGCTCAGAGTCATTGAGTGCGTCTGCTTTTTTGTCTGAATCGGAATCAGCAAGTGTCTCACTTTCAGAATCCATTAGTGAGTCAGTCTCTGAGTCTGTTAGTGAATCAGTGAGCGAGTCCGTATCTGAATCCATTTCTGAGTCAGTGAGCGAGTCGGTATCAGAATCCACTTCGGAATCCATAAGTCACTCTATTTCCGAGTCAGTGAGTGAATCGGTTTCTGAATCCATCTCTGAGTCAGTAAGTGAATCCGTATCTGAATCTATTTCCGAGTCAGTCAGCGAATCAGTGAGCGAGTCCGTATCTGAATCCATTTCCGAGTCAGTAAGCGAATCTGCTTCTGAATCGATGTCTATGACACATGGTAAGGATAGATTGCCAAACACAGGTGATGACTTCTCTGAAGCAGCGCTTCTAGGAGGTAGTGCCGCTCTACTTGGTGCCTTCCTTCTTGGTAAGAAGAAAAAAGCAGATGATGAAGCTTAATGAACTGCTCTTATAACCTAGTGCTAAGTAGCAATAAAACACTTCCAATTTTGAAAATGTTTTTCTTAATGAGAAATTTCAGAAAGGGTGATCAAATAAGGAGAATGTCTAACAAACTGTATGGGGAGATGAGAAAGACTCTTAATTCATGTCAGTTGATCATGAGTCTTTCATAAGGGAACAAATGTTTGGATAGAGTATCTGAATTCGCTTTTGAATAGCGATCAGTATCTTGATGAAGCTAAACGAGTGATACTTTGCTTTATTCATACCTAGCAGAAAATGGAGATATAGGTCAATATCTTGTAAAACGAGCTTTTTTAGCCTCTTTCCTTTCCCAGTATTTATTGGAGCACAAGGAGTGCGCTCCTTACAGAGTCATGTTAGTCGTAATTGCTATGATTGACATTCCTTAAATTTTCAGAAAGTCTTCTATTATATGCAATATGGTTTACAATTTTAGAAAAATATAGTACGATAAATAGTTTGTAAAATCGGTGTAGTGTAAGGTCAGCTATTACTCTTGCAAACTAGTTATTAGAATTTTGAAAGAAGGAGAGAGTTATGTTTTATAAAGGAAAACATAAGCAACGATTTTCGATTCGTAAGTATTCATTTGGTGCTGCATCAGTATTGTTGGGTGCCGTGATTGTTGGAGCAGCAGCTCCAGCTGTTAATGCGGATGAAACACAATCAAATGCGCTACCATCAGTGCAAGTAGAGTCGCAAAATACCGATTCAGCAACTGTAGCGGTCGAAAATGAGGCTGAACAAGCCACTGTAGCAACTAAAGATGCGGGTGAGTCAATGGAAAGTTCTGATCAACTTGCTAATGATGAGACAGCAGTCGAAACACCTACAACTTCGGCTTCAGAAGTAGCCGAAAAGTCATCAGAAGCTGTAGCGGATGAGAGCGAAGTATCCTCAGATAAGGTTGAGAATACAACATCAGAGGTAAGCGATAGCACAGTTTCATCAACCGTTTCTGGCAGTTCCTCAGCACTTTCAGAAAGCACAGAAAAAGAGCGTCAAATAGTAACGACCACATTAGAGAACTTTACAGCATTACCAGCTAAGGTTAAAGCACAATATCAGGCTCGTTTATCAAGCGCTCTGACTCCGACTGAAATTGAAGGAATTTTAGCAGAAGCTAGAAAGCAAAACACCTTACGCCAAGTTACTTTTGGAAATCAAGGGCAACCTATCCCTACTGGAACAAGCCTTAGAGCTAACACAACGACTGGTGCAACCGTTGTGGACGATAATGCTAATTCTAATAGTGTTACGCTAACTCATGGAGATAATAGCACTCGTAATGTAAATATCTCTATTCCTACGATTATAGGGGATAAGGTAACAGTAGAAGTACCTTATATCTTTTCAGCATCTACAGATCGTGATCTGACTGGTGGTATTTATGACGTGAGTATATCATCAGCTTCGGCTAGTCCAGAGTATGTTACAAGTAAGTCTGGATCAACACAAACCTTTGAATATACGGTTAATACAACTGCTTCTGTTGAGTTTAATGTCAAATTAGTACCGACAGTTGCAGACTGGTCATTCTTAAAACCAGGGGCACAGTACCATGTTGTTGTTAAGAGAAATGGTATTGAAGTTGGTGGTGTAGACTATACAATTGCACAGCAACCAGCTACTGTTGAAAAGGTAAACATCAATTTTGACCAAAATCAAAGTGCTAACGGAAATTTAGTTAAAGGTCATAAATATGCGGTCGGTATTAACTTACAAAATAATGGTATAAATGATGGTGACAATTTTGCAGGAACTGTAGTTGTAAATGTTCCTGCAGGATTTAAATTAGATACCGATTCAAACTCTGGATTTGGTTTTGTATCTACGACTCCAACAGGAGATACCACAGCAGGCTTTAATACGCTTTCTAATGGTACGAACCTTACAGTAACTCAAGAAGGTGGGGCTGGAACTCCTGTGACAATTACCTTCAATAAATCTAAAACAGATTTGAATACAGGCAATTTGATTTTCTGGGGAACGTATGAAAACAACTTATCAGGAGCTGACAATAACTTTTCTGCTACTGTGACTTACTATTCCACAAATACGGATGGTGAGCGTTCAAAAGAAGCGGACTTGGTTGCGACTGGTAACTTGGCAGTAGGTCTTCCAGTTTCTGCTACTGAAAAATCAGCCCTAGAGCTTAGCTTTAAGGCAAATACAGGTAATATCTATACTGATAATGGAACTGCTGACGGTACTCATCAAAGTGATGATCTTACTTATGAATATGGAGACACGCGTAAACTTCAAGTTTATAACTCCGGAAATGTTACACAAACAAATGTAAAAGTACACGTGGATGTTGAGCCAGGAACAGTTCTTGGAGGTGGCGAAGGTCAGTATAACTTATCCTTTACTACAAGTTCTGAGAATGTCCTAGGGGCTGTCAGTGTTACATTGACAGATGGTACAGTAGTAAACTTACGCACGTCAAGCACTCTAGGTCCTCACAATGTGAATAATACATTTTTGTTGATTGGTGATTCTGCCATCGCTAAAGGGGTAGCCAAAGATGGTTCTAATATCAAGAGTATTGACTTTACTTATGCTGAAATTCAAGCAGGATCAAAAGTTGAGTTAGTATTCTCCAAAAATGCTATCCTATCTTCAGTGAAGAATACAGCTACAGCTGACTATAGCTACACAGTAACTTCCGATCAAGGTGCTAATGAGACTGGTTCGATGTCTCTTCCAATTGTTGATCCGAACGCGAAACAAGTTCAATTTACGGGGGTTATTGAAGATTTTGCCAAGACTAGCTATCAACCAACCTCAACGGATGGTGGTAATTTAGCTCAAATCACTTATAATTTCCGTAATTCAATCAATGGGACAACAAGTACAACGCCAACAAGTTATTTTGTGTCTGTTCCGCGTGGTTTTGATCTTGTCGATGTAAATGACTTAGCTTTATATCAATATGGTAAAGCTTATACAGATGGCACCATTGAGGATCTTGGCTATATCGGAGTTAATGGTGAGCGGATGCTCAAGGTTAGCTTGCCAACGACTCCATCTTATCAAGCTCCTATTTATTTGAAGAGTGCTAAAGGTCATGATACACCAGTGCAATTGATTGCTAACGAAGACCAATTGCCTGCCAACTACATTTATCGTGGTAGTGCCTTTAATACCCCTAAAGATATGTCATTGATTATGGCAATAAATGATGACAAGATCTACACGAGCAATTACGCATGGGATATGCGTGAAATCACGTTAAAAGATGGTTCTACACATAATGTCGTCTTATCAACAAGAGGTTGGTACCCTAATAGTGAAGAAGCTAATTACAGTTTCACGTATCCATCAGCTTATGGTCAATTAAATGGTATTAAAACAGAAGATGATGGTAAGTATAGCCTAGCCTATAATGTTGCTAAACCAACGGATAATATTGTTAGCAATAATTATTCAGATAATAACAATGTTACTGATACTACAGGCACGATTCGTCTGGTTAATATTTTGACAGACCGTTCCACATCGGCTTACTCTTATAATGTGATTAACTTACCAAATGTTGCAGATGGTGATGCTGTTACCATTACTGTGACTGGAGCAGGTACAGTTGAAACAACCGGGGATAGCGGAAACGGTACTCTCTTATTCTCAACCAGCAAATTGGACAATACTGATGGTGAAATTTCTGCATCCGATATCGCTAATTATGTAACAGCAGATCAGGTGACAGATTGGTCAGCAATCAAATCAATTTTATTAAAATCTGATCAATTAGTACCATCAGCTTCAGCAGCTGGAATGGTACCATATAAAGTAACTGCCATGGCAGATGGTGTCACTAATACCACACTTGATTTGCAATCTTACTTTACAGGGGATCATTCAGGTGTCGTCTATAACACGTCACAAATCAATAAATTAAACATTCAACGCTATGTTGATGTGACAACAAACTGGGTAGACGGAGAGGGTAAACCACTTAAAGCTTCAACTACTGTAACAGTTAAATCAGGTGACGCCTATAGTACCAGTGGATTAACTCCAACTGAGATTCCAGCTGGTTACCATCTTAAAGAAAATCCAGTTAATGCTGTTGGGACAACAGATTCAAGTAATGTTGTCGTAACGTATGTTTATGAACCAGATGTGACAACTAAAGCGGTAACTAAGACAGTAACCCAAATAGTAACTTACCAAGGAGCAGGAACTGCTACTCCAGCAGATCATGTAGAAACTGTAACCTTTACTGGAGTGGAGACACTAAATACAGTAACGGGAGAATCAACAACTCAGTGGAATGAGTCTAGTGCTACCTTTGCAGATGTGAAAACACCAGTTGTCACAGGCTATGTTGCGGATATTGCAACAGTTACAGGTGAGACAGTAACTCCAGAAAGTGGTGATGTTACTAAGGTCGTAACCTACAAGACGGTTGGCAAGCTCATTCCGATTGATGAAACAGGTGTTCCAATTCCAAACGTTCCAACACCATCATATGATAACGATCCAAA
>NZ_JBCLSK010000023.1:5686-30456 GCF_041225505.1 Streptococcus hyointestinalis
TCCAGGCTATGTCACTCCAAGCAAACCAGGTGAGCCAACAGATCCAACACAGGATACACCAATCGTTTATGTGAAGGCAGAACAAAAAGCAACGATCGCTTACATTGATGACACAACAGGTGCAACCTTGAAGACAGATACAGCTTCAGGTAAATCAGGTGAAGTAAGTAGCTATCGTACAGCTGATTCTATTACAGCTTACCTTAACCAAGGCTATGAGCTCGTTTCTGATAACTACCCATCAACAGGAGTTACCTTCGATGATGATGTTACAGTAGATCAGACTTTCGAAGTTCATCTTAAACAAGGTGAGGTTACGGTTACACCGAATAATCCAGGTAAACCAGGTGATCCAATTGATCCAAATAACCCAGATGGACCAAAATATCCAGCAGGTACAGCTGAATCAGACGTTAAGAAAGACGTTAAAGAAACAGTGACTTACGTTGGAGCAGGTGATCAAACTCCAGCCTCAGTTGTTCAAACAGCCACATGGACACGTGAAATCACCTTCAACAAGGTGACAGGAGCGATCACTAAGACAACTGAGTGGATAGCTGATAAGGACAGTTATGATGAGGTTAAAACACCAGTTGTCACAGGCTATGTAGCGGATAAAGCAAGTGTAGCAAGTACAGCTGTCACACAAGAGGACATTGAAGCAGTCGTAACCTACAAGACGGTCGGCAAGCTCATTCCGATTGATGAAACAGGTGTTCCAATTCCAAACGTTCCAACACCATCATATGATAACGATCCAAACGATCCAACGAAAGTTATCATTCCGAACGTTCCGGAAATTCCAGGCTATGTCACTCCAAGCAAACCAGGTGAGCCAACAGATCCAACACAGGATACACCAATCGTTTATGTGAAGGTTCCAAGTCAGCCAGAGCAACCTAAAACAGAAACAACGGTAACAGTACCGGATAAATCAGTAACAGAGGTGGCTTCACAACCAAAACAAGCAGCAGCAACCTTGCCAGAAACAGGAGATAGTGTTAGCGGTAGTCTGTCTCTAGCTGGTACCGTTCTATCATTGCTTGGAATTGGTGTGGCTGCAGGCAAACGTCGTAAAGATGAAGATTAAGACTGTCTTTTATGAATAAATAGGGAAATCTTTCCTAAGCCTAAATGACAAACTTTAGTGTTGGTCATGTCATACCTTAAAGCCCCCTTACTCATCATGAGTAAGGGGCTTTTTGGGCTCTTTGTGTGTTCAAAGTGATAAGAATCTTGGTTCTAAAGTTCTTGAAGTTACGAAAACCAAACGCCTGCCGTTTGATGTCTTTGATAAGCTTATTAGTGGCTTCTAGTTTGGCATTGGAATAAGGGTGTTTCAAAGCGTTAATGATATAGGTTTCATGCTTTAGAAAAGTCTTGAAAACTCTTGAAAAACTTGCGTTGACACTATCGATATTGTCGTGAATGAGTCCGAAAAATGCCTCGACACGCTTCTCTTGAAAATGGAAAAGTAAGAGCTGGTAAAGGTCATAATAATAGCGGAGTTCGGGCGAAAAAGCTAAGGTTTTCTGGACAATTTCTCTAGGCGTTAGAGTTTGTCGAAAGGTTCTGGAGTAGAAGGGCTTGTCGGAGAGTTTTCTGCTCTCCTTTTGCAAGATTCTCCAATGATTTTTCATGGCTCTGTAGGGAAGAGATGCCTTGTCAAACGCTTTCATGATAGCGATACGAGTCGTCATCATGGCTCGAGCGAGGTGTTGAACGATGTGGAAACGGTCGAGGACAATCTCAGCTTTTGGAAATAGTTTCCTGATGATAGGAATATAGGCACCAGACATGTCCACGGTCACGACTTTGCCCCTCTCTCTAGATTGCCTAGAATACTTATAAAAGTAAAAGTGTTTTGTGATGGTTGTTTGGCGATTGTTTTCTAGAAGTGCAATGATTTTCTTGGTCTCAAAATCTTGCGCAATGAAAGCCAGTTTTCCCTTGTTTCTTACGAATTCATCCCAGCTCAAGATCTCAGGAAGAGCTTCAAAATTATCTTTCAAAGTGAAAGTTTCAAGCTGTCTTTGCACGGTAGAAACAGAGACGTGGAGGCGGTTTGCGATGTCTGAGTTAGTCTGTTTCTCGATGAGGAGCTGGGTGATTTTTGCCCAGACAGGCTGAGAGATTTGGCAATTCTTCTTAACCAGACTAGTTTTGGCGCAGAAACCCTGCGGCACACTTTACACTGAAAACGCCGCTTTCTGAGCTTTAGGACGGTTGCCATGCCTTGCACATCCAAGATTGGGATGGTGGAAGGTCTTTGAAAGTCGTATTTCATCATCTTTCCCTGACAATGAGGACAGGCTGGAGCGGAATAATCCAGCTCAGCTCTAATCTCAATGTGAGTCTGATGTTTGAGAACAAGTGCTATTTTGATGTTTAAGTCTTTGATTCCGATGAGTTTTGTGTTATTCTTAATATGTTCCATAAGTACTTCCTAATGTTAGTTTGATCGCTTTTCATTATAAGTCTTATGGGACTTTTTCATACCCTCAAAAGCCCTATAACCTCTGCGGTGGAGTTACCCACTACATATACTATAGAACCTAGAATTATTATTCTAGGGGCGTTTTAGTGTCTAAACGACAGATCATGCGTTTGCTAGAGATAGGTTACTCTAATCATTTGAAATTTTTTCAAAAAGTTGTTGACAGGTTTCTCATTTTCCTGTAAAATAATATTTGTTCTTTGGGGTATAGCCAAGCGGTAAGGCAAGGGACTTTGACTCCCTCATGCGTTGGTTCGAATCCAGCTACCCCAGTTTAGTTGATATGGTCCGTTGGTCAAGGGGTTAAGACACCGCCTTTTCACGGCGGTAACACGGGTTCGAATCCCGTACGGACTATCGCGACCAGTTGCTTTTGCAGCTGGTCTTTCCTTATTTAGCGTAAATGGAGAAAATATGGATTATTTTAACGTTGGAAAAATCGTCAATACCCAAGGCTTGCAAGGTGAGATGCGTGTCTTGAGTGTGACAGACTTTGCTGAGGATCGCTTTAAGAAGGGAAAGTCCCTAGCTTTGTTTGATCCCAAAGACAACTTCGTGATGGATGTGGTCATTGCTGGGCACCGCAAGCATAAAAACTTTGATATTATCAAGTTTAAGGATATGTACCACATCAATCTTATCGAAAAATATAAAGGCTACACTCTAAAAATCTCTGAGGACAATTTAACAGAGCTTGAGGATGGCGAGTTTTACTACCATGACATCATCGGGCTTGAGGTTTATGAGGGAGAGACCTTTATTGGTGTTATCAAAGAGATTTTGCAGCCAGGTGCCAATGACGTTTGGGTTGTAAAGCGTAAGGGAAAATCGGACTTGCTTCTACCTTACATTCCACCAGTGGTTCTTGATGTGGATCTTGCAAGAGGACGAGTGGAAGTGGAGCTGATGGAAGGGCTAGACGATGAAGATTGATATTCTCACCCTCTTTCCAGAAATGTTTGCTCCGCTTGAGCACTCTATCGTTGGAAAAGCGCAGGAAAAAGGGCTGATAGACATTACCTACCACAACTTTAGAGAAAACGCTGAAAAAGCTCGTCATGTCGATGATGAGCCTTACGGTGGCGGTCAGGGTATGCTTCTTAGGGCACAGCCTATTTTTGATACCATGGATAAGATTGCTGCCAAAAAGCCACGTGTTCTTCTTTTAGATCCAGCTGGGCGCACTTTTGATCAAAGCTACGCTGAGGAGCTAGCACAAGAAGAGGAGCTTAACTTTATTTGTGGGCACTATGAGGGCTATGATGAGCGGATAAAGACGCTGGTGACCGATGAGGTGTCGCTTGGAGACTTTGTCCTTACGGGTGGTGAGTTGGCTGCCATGACCATTATAGACGCTACGGTTCGCTTGATACCAGACGTTATCGGTAAGGAAGCCAGTCACAAGGACGACTCTTTTTCGTCTGGTCTGCTTGAGTATCCGCAGTACACGAGACCCTATGATTATCGTGGGATGACAGTTCCAGATGTCCTGATGAGCGGACATCATGAAAATATCCGCAAGTGGCGCTTGGAGCAGAGCTTGCGCAAGACCTATCTTAGACGTCCTGACTTGTTGGAAAATTACACTTTTTCTGAAGAAGAGAAGCGCATTTTTCAAAAGATTTTACAAGAGCAGGAAACACTAGAGGATAAGTAGAGCTGTCATTTATATTTAGGAAAGGAGGAGATAGCATGCGGACAAAGGATATAGTTGTTCTTCCTTATCAGAAAGAGTGGAAGGAAGATTTTCAAGCGATTGCAAGGGAGTTGCAGGAGGCATTGGGGGAGCTTGCACTTAGCATTGAGCATGTCGGCAGCACATCAGTAGAGGGTTTAGCAGCAAAGCCAATTATTGATATTGATGTTGTGATTGCACGAGAAAACTTTTCACAGGTTAAGAAGAGCTTAGCTGCCATTGGTTATAGCCACGAGGGCAATCTAGGGATTGAAGACAGAGAAGCCTTTAGCTATTCTGGTAAAGACCATCTGCGCACACATCATCTCTATGTCTGTCCAAGCGATTCCAAAGAGTTGCAGCAACATCTTGCTTTTCGCAATTACCTAAGACAACATCCTGAGCGTGTTTCAGCTTATGGTGCTGTCAAGTTAAAGGCAGCGCAGCTATTTCCAAATGATATCGACCGTTATATGGAGTATAAGTCCTCCATCATCGCAGAAATGTATAAGGAGTTGGGTGAAATGTCAGAAAAGAATGCGGTATATGATATTACGATTGTCGGTGGTGGTCCAGTCGGGCTCTTTGCCGCTTTTTACGCTGGTTTACGTGGGATGTCTGTTAAAATCATCGAGAGTCTCTCAGAGCTTGGTGGACAGCCTGCAGTGCTTTATCCTGAAAAGTTGATTTACGATATTCCAGCCTTTCCAGCTATTTCAGCAGGCGAGTTGGTTGAGTGCTTAGTTGAGCAGCTAGAGCGCTTTGAGGATCGCATCACCATCTGTCTGAAAGAAGAAGTGCTTGGCTTTGAAAAAACGGGTGAGCACTTTACGATTGAGACGTCAAAAGGTGAGCACCTGTCAAAATCCATTATCATTGCCTGCGGAAATGGTGTCTTTGCTCCACGTACGCTAGGACTTGAGGGTGAAGAAAACTACGCTGATAATAACCTCTTTTACAATGTTCATAAACTAGACCAGTTTGCTGGTAAGAACGTTGTCATTTGCGGTGGCGGTGACTCTGCTGTAGACTGGGCAAATCACCTAGAGCCTATCGCCAAATCAGTGACACTGGTGCACCGCCGCGACGCCTTTCGTGCACACGAGCACAGCGTGGAGCTCCTAAAACAGTCTAAGGTCAATGTGCTCACACCTTACATCCCGCTTGAGTTAAAAGGAGATGGTGAGTTCGCTAAAAGCCTTCTCATCCAAAAGGTGAAATCTGATGAGACGATTGAATTGCCGCTTGACGCTCTTATTGTTAGCTTTGGCTTTTCAACGTCCAATAAAAATCTTAAAAATTGGAATATCGACTACAAACGCTCTAGCATTCTAGTCAACTCACTTCTAGAAACTAGCCAAGCAGGTGTCTATGCTATTGGTGATGCGGCTGAGTATGATGGCAAACTTGCCTTGATTGCGACAGGATTTGGTGAAGCGCCACTTGCTGTTAACCAAGCCATCAAGTACATCTACCCAGAGCGAGATAGTCGTGCTGTTCACTCGACATCACTTATCAAAGAGGATTAAAAATAAAATAGCCTTTAGCTATTTTATTTTTTTTGAACTTTTTTGCTAGTTTTTGAAAGAATTTGCTTGACAATGACAGAAAATAGGGTATAATAATATCTGTAATCGTTTACAGGAGGTAATCGTTATTCTAAAAACAAAACGTAAGCAGGTCATCATGGAGATACTTGAGAGAGACCGAACGGTCACACTTGAGACTCTGGTGAGCTTGATTGAGACGTCTGAATCAACGATACGCCGTGATTTAGACGAGTTAGAAGCAGAAGGCAAACTGATGCGTGTGCATGGGGGAGCAGAGTTGCGACAGGGCTTACAAGATGAGCTGACCAATCAACAAAAATCTGTCAAAAACTCTCATGAAAAAGCTAAACTTGCAGAAGTTGCCTGTCAGATGATTAGCAAGCGTGATGTGGTTTTTATCGACGCAGGCACAACGACAGAGTTTCTCATTGAAAAGTTGCACCATTTGGATGTGACTGTTGTGACCAATTCTATCCACCACGCTGCAACTCTTGTTGATAAGGGGATTAAGACCATTATCATCGGAGGAACAGTCAAGCTATCGACAGATGCTAGTGTCGGACAGATGGCAGTTGAGCAGGTCAATCGGCTCAATCTTGATAAAGCTTTTATTGGCATGAACGGTATTGATACTGATTTCTTGACGACACCTGACCTAGATGAGGCTGCGGTCAAGCGAGCAGTTATCGCAAATAGTCAGCAGACCTTTGTGTTAGCAGATGCTTCTAAGCTTGGTCAAAAAGCTTTTGTCAAAGTCGACACTGTCGACAAGGTAGCGATTATAACGGAAAAGTGTGAGACAGCTGTCTTACAGGAATTACAGAAAAAAACGAGGGTGATTGAAGTATGATTTATACAGTAACGTTAAATCCATCCATTGACTTTATCGTTCGTTTAGATGAGTTGACACTAGGCAGTGTTAACCGCATGACCAGTGACGATAAATACGCCGGTGGAAAGGGTATCAATGTTAGCCGTGTCTTAAAACGTTTAGCTATTGATAATACTGCCACTGGTTTTATCGGTGGGTTTACAGGACGTTTTGTGACAGAGGGCTTAGATGCTGAAGGCATTGCGACCGATTTTGTACAAGTAGACCAAGATACACGTATCAATGTCAAAATCAAAGCGCAAAGCGAAACAGAAATCAACGGTGCAGGTCCTGTTATCACAGACAAGCAATTAGCAGAGCTAGAAGCTATCTTGTCTAAGCTTACACGTGATGATATTGTTGTCTTTGCAGGCTCAGCGCCAGCAAACCTTGGCAACCAAGTCTATAAAAAACTCATCCCTCTCGTCAAAGAGACAGGAGCAGAGGTTGTTTGTGATTTTGAAGGGCAAACGCTCCTAGATGCGTTGGATTACCAGCCTGTACTGGTCAAGCCAAATAACCACGAACTCGCAGACATCTTTGAGGTTGAGTTGTTAAACTTAGCGGACATTGAAAAATACGCTCGCAAATTGCTCGCTAAAGGCGCTCAAAATGTCATCATCTCTATGGCTAGTGACGGTGCTCTTCTAGTGACAAAAGAAGCAGCTTACTTTGCAAAACCAATCAAAGGTACTGTGAAAAACTCCGTTGGTGCTGGTGATTCGATGGTTGCAGGCTTTACAGGTCAATACGCTAAGACCCACGATGCTGTTGAAGCCTTTAAGTGGGGCGTTGCCTGCGGAACAGCAACCACTTTCTCAGACGACCTAGCAATTGCTGAATACATCAATGACATCTATGAAAAAGTCGAGGTAGAAAAATTATGAAAATTCAAGATTTGCTCAATAAAAATGTGATGATTATGGATTTGAAGGCAACAACAAAAGAAGCTGCCATTGATGAAATGATCACAAGCCTTGTTGACAACGGTGTGGTTACTGATTTTGACATGTTCAAAACTGGTATTATGAACCGTGAAGCGCAAACATCAACAGGTCTTGGTGACGGTATCGCTATGCCTCACAGTAAAAATGCCGCTGTTAAAGAGCCGACTGTTCTGTTTGCCAAATCAAGTGCTGGTGTGGACTATGAAGCGCTAGACGGACAGCCTGTTTATCTCTTCTTTATGATTGCAGCTCCAGATGGTGCTAACGACACGCACTTAGCAGCTCTTGCGGAATTGTCTAAGTATCTGCTAAAACCTGGCTTTGCTGACCAGCTCAAAAAAGCTACAACGCCAGACCAAGTTATTGTAACCTTTAACGACGCTGAAGAAGAAACCAAAGAAGCAGAAGCAGCCGAAGAAGCTAACAGCAAACCTAAAGATGGTCAAGACTTCATCGTAGCGGTCACAGCTTGTACGACAGGTATCGCCCACACCTACATGGCTGAAGAAGCACTGAAAAAACAAGCCGAAGAAATGGGTGTCGCAATCAAAGTCGAAACTAACGGTGCGTCAGGTGTCGGCAACAAACTGACAGCAGAAGACATCAAGCGTGCCAAAGGTGTCATCATCGCAGCGGATAAAGCGGTTGATATGCCACGCTTCAACGGTAAACCACTTGTCTCACGTCCAGTTGCAGACGGGATTAAAAAATCCGAAGAACTCATCAACATCATCCTTGATGACAAGGCGGACGTCTATGTCTCATCTGCAGACAGTAGCTCATCTGAAGGTTCTTCTGAAAAGATGAGCCTTGGTGGCGCCTTCTACAAACACCTCATGAGCGGTGTTTCTCAAATGTTGCCGTTCGTTATCGGTGGCGGTATCATGATTGCCATTGCATTCTTGATTGATAACATCATGGGTGTGCCAAAAGATCAGTTGAGCAACTTGGGGTCTTATCATGAGCTGGCAGCGCTTTTCAAAAACGTTGGTAATGTTGCTTTTAACTTCATGCTTCCTGTTCTTGCAGGATACATTGCTTACTCAATTGCTGAAAAACCAGGTCTTGTAGCAGGTTTCGTAGCAGGTTCTATCGCAGCAATGGGTCTTGCTTGGGGTAAAGTGCCATACGCTGCTGGTGGTGAAGCTACACTTGGTCTCTCAGGTGTGCCTTCAGGTTTCCTTGGCGCCTTGGTTGGTGGTTTCCTAGCTGGTGGGGTTATCCTTGTCCTTAAGAAAATGCTAGCAGGCCTTCCTCGCTCCCTTGAAGGTATCAAGTCTATCTTGCTCTATCCATTACTTGGTGTCTTTGTCACTGGTTTCCTCATGCTCTTTGTCAATATCCCAATGGCAGCTATCAATACAGGGCTTAACAATTTCCTTGAAAGCTTATCAGGTAGCTCCGCTGTCCTTATGGGACTTGTCCTTGGTGGTATGATGGCGATTGATATGGGTGGACCTTTCAACAAAGCCGCTTATGTCTTTGGTACAGGAACACTTGCAGCAAGCGTCGCTGACGGTGGTTCAGTTGTCATGGCAGCCGTTATGGCTGGTGGTATGGTGCCACCACTTGCAGTCTTTGTAGCAACACTTCTCTTCAAAAACAAATTCACTGAAGAAGAACGCAACTCTGGTTTGACAAATATCGTTATGGGTCTCTCATTCATCACAGAAGGTGCTATTCCATTTGGAGCAGCTGACCCAGCACGTGCGATCCCAAGCTTCATGGTAGGTTCAGCACTTGCAGGTGCCCTTGTTGGATGGGCAGGTATCAAACTCATGGCACCACACGGAGGTATCTTCGTTATTGCCCTAACAAGCAATCCATTCCTATATCTCCTCTTTGTATGTATCGGGGCGATTGTCTCTGGTGTCCTCTTTGGAGCACTTAGAAAACCAGCCGAAGATTACTAAAAATTATAAGAAACTAAGCTATGCTTAGTTTCTTTTTTCTGTCTAGATATAGCTCAAAACTATATCTAGACTTAGCGAATTAGTTAAAAACTATACCAAGACATAAAAAGATAGTATGGCTGAAAGTATTGATTTAATAGGGTTTTGCGTGTACAATACTAGACATAACAAAAAAACAAGCTATAGTTTTAAGCATTGAAAGGTATAGGAGGCAGCTATGACAAGAGTTTCAAATTTGGGGTATCCACGTTTAGGAGAGCAGCGTGAGTGGAAACATTTGATTGAGAGTTATTGGGTAGATAAGATTAGCAAGGAAGAGTTTGAAAAAAAAGCACGAGCTTTGCGTCTTTCCTTTTTACAAAAACAGGCAGACGCTGGTGTGGATTTGATTCCAGTGGGGGATTTTTCACTGTATGACCATATCTTAGATTTGTCAGTGCAGTTTGGCATTATTCCAAAGCGTTTTAGTGACCAAGACATTGACTTGGATTTGTACTTTGCGCTAGCACGTGGTAATAAAGACAATGTCGCATCCAGCATGAAAAAGTGGTTCAACACCAACTACCACTACATCGTACCAGAATGGACGAAAAAACGCCCACAATTGACCAACAGCCGTTTGCTTGACTTGTACAAAGAGGCTCGCCAAGTGGTTGGGGACAGAGCAAAACCTGTCATTACAGGACCAATCACTTTTGTGGCATTGTCATCAGGTGTGACAGACTTTACAGCGGCGGTTAAGAGCCTGCTCCCACTTTACAAGCAAGTCTTTACTGAGTTGGTTGAGGCAGGAGCGACCTACATCCAAGTAGATGAGCCGATCTTTGTGACAGACGAGGGAGCTGACTACCTCGAAGCCGCTAAGGCAGTATATGGCTACTTTGCCAAGCAAGTGCCAGAGGCTAAGTTGATTTTCCAAACGTACTTTGAAGCCTTGATTGACGCCGAGGAGTTGTCTGACATCCCAGTAGCTGCCTTTGGTCTTGATTTTGTCCATGGTTTGGAGGAAAATCTACAAGCGGTCAAAGCAGGTTTGTTTAAAGACAAGGAAGTCTTTGCTGGTGTGGTTGATGGGCGCAATGTCTGGGCGAGCGATTTTAAGGAAACATCAAAACTGTTAGAAGTCTTGGCGGAAAATACAGCTAGCCTTGTCGTACAGCCATCTTGCTCACTCTTACATGTCCCTGTGACGACTAAAAACGAGACAGATCTAGACCCTGTTTTGAAAAATGGTCTTGCCTTTGCCGATGAAAAACTAGAGGAAATCAAGCTTCTAGCAGAGCACTTGGACGGCGTGGCAAATCCCAGATACGACGAGCATGTCGCAGCCTATGACGCTCTTCAAGCAGCGGACTTCCGTAATGTTGAGTTAGAGGACCTCAGTCAAGTCCGAACGGCTAGGGAGTCTACTTATGACATTCGTCAAAAAGTGCAACAAGAGCGCTTACAATTGCCGCTCCTTCCAACGACCACCATCGGTTCTTTCCCACAATCTCCAGAAGTGCGTCGCACACGTCTTGCTTGGAAACGTGGCGATATCACTGATAAAGAGTACAAAGACTTCATCCGCTCTGAAATTGCACGCTGGGTGACTATTCAAGAAGATCTAGATATTGATGTCTTGGTACACGGTGAGTTTGAGCGTGTGGACATGGTTGAGTTCTTTGGGCAAAAGCTAGCTGGCTTTACAACGACCAAGCTCGGTTGGGTGCAGTCTTACGGGTCACGTGCGGTGAAACCGCCAATCATCTACGGTGATGTCAAGCACATTCATCCTTTGACAGTGGATGAGACAGTCTACACACAAAGCTTAACAGACCGTCCTGTTAAGGGCATGTTGACAGGACCTATCACCATCACCAACTGGTCGTTTGAGCGTACTGATATCAAGCGCAGCGATTTATTCAATCAAATTGGTCTTGCTATCAAGGACGAGATTAAGTTGCTAGAGGACGCTGGTATTGCCATTATCCAAGTGGATGAAGCAGCGCTTCGTGAGGGCTTGCCACTACGAAAAGGAAAACAAAAAGCTTATTTGGATGATGCGGTTAGTGCCTTCCACATTGCGACGTCTTCTGTCAAGGATGAGACGCAAATCCATACGCATATGTGCTATTCTAAGTTCGATGAGATTATCGATGCGATTCGTCAATTGGATGCGGATGTTATTTCCATTGAGACTAGCCGTAGTCATGGGGATATTATCGAGTCCTTTGAGACGACGGTTTACCCACTAGGTATCGGACTTGGTGTGTACGATATTCACTCACCACGTGTACCGACCGAAGAAGAGGTTGTCGCTAATATCGAGCGCTCCCTCAAGCAATTGTCACCAAAACAATTCTGGGTTAACCCTGACTGTGGACTTAAAACACGCCGTGAGCCTGAGACCATCGCAGCCCTTGAAGTTTTGGTATCTGCGACGAAGAAAGTCCGTCACAAATTAGGATATGAGTAAAAAGAAAAGTTACCTCGTTAGAAATGTGTAAAAAGGACTTGCCCTAAAAAGCAAGTCTTTCTCACACAACAATAGAAAGAGAGAGTTTATGGTAAGAGAACCGTTATTAGAGCGTTTGTCATCGTCGATTTTAGTGGCTGATGGAGCTATGGGAACGCTATTATATGCCAATGGTTTAGATACTTGTCATGAATACTACAATCTCAGTCACCCAAAGGAAATTGCAGCCATTCATAAGGCTTACATTGAAGCTGGAGCTGATGTCATCCAAACCAATACTTACGGAGCACAACGTCACCGCTTGGCAGTCTACGGTCATGAGGATGAGGTGAAGCGCATTAACCAAGAAGCGGTAGCTATTGCCAGGAGAGAAGCAGGGAGTGATATCTATGTGTTAGGCACCATCGGTGCTTCTAGAGGGCTTCGTCAATGTGAACTCAGTTTAGACGCTATTGTGGATGAGACTTTGGAGCAGGCGGGCTATCTCCTAGAGACTGGTGAGTTAGATGGTTTGCTGCTTGAGACTTATTATGATGTTGAGGAGCTGACAGCTGTTCTTACGGCACTACGTCCACTGACAGATTTGCCTATTATCACTAATATTGCCCTTCATGAAGCTGGTATCACTGAAAATGGTCGCCCCTTGGTAGAAGCCTTTAGCCAGCTGGTTATGCTGGGGGCTGATGTGGTCGGGCTCAACTGTCACTTGGGACCTTATCACATGATAAAGTCGCTCAAGCAAATTCCGCTCTTTGCGCAGGCTTACTTGGCAGCTTATCCCAACGCTAGCTTGCTATCTTATGAGTCTGACAGCGACGGTGGGCATTATAGTTTTAGTCAGAACGCTAGTTATTTTGAAAAGAGTGCGACCTTTTTAGTAGAGGAAGGTGTGCGTTTGCTAGGTGGTTGTTGCGGGACAACGCCTGATCATGTCAGGGCTATGAAGCGTGCCGCTAAGCGTTTAAAACCAGTGACCCATAAACGTGTGACACCGCTCCTTGATGAAGAGGATTTCATCCAAAAAACGCTCAAAAAAGATACGCTGGTCGATAAGGTCAAGCGTGAGGTGACCATCATTGCTGAGCTTGATCCGCCAAAGACCCTTGATATTGAGCGCTTCAAGAGTGGGATTAAGGCGCTGGACGCTAAAGGCATTGCGGCTATTACGCTAGCAGATAACTCCTTAGCAAGGACACGTGTCTGCAATCTCAGCCTAGCAGCGCTGCTAAAGGAAAGCACCAATACGCCATTTCTTCTTCACCTATCTTGCCGTGACCACAATATGATTGGTCTGCAGTCCCGTCTTTTAGGGCTGGAGGTTCTAGGGGTTGAGAACATCCTAGCCATCACTGGTGACCCGTCTAAGATGGGTGATTTCCCAGGGGCGACAAGTGTCTATGACGCGACCAGCTTTAAGCTCTTGCAGCTCATCAAGCAGCTCAATCAAGGGCAAGGCTATAGCGGCGCTAGTATCAAGAAAGCCACTAACTTTACTGTTGGTGCTGCCTTCAATCCAAATGCCCCTAATCTCTCACGCACAGGGCGCTTGATTGAGAAAAAAGTTGCTGCTGGAGCGGATTACTTTATCACCCAGCCCATCTTTAACATTCAAACCATTAAAGAGCTAGCCCTCACCGTTAAAACCTCGCCCATTCCTTTTTTCATTGGCATTATGCCAATAACCAGCTATAACAACGCTATTTTTCTCCACAATGAGGTTCCGGGAATTCATCTGTCAGATGAATTTTTAGCACGGCTAGAAGCGGTTAAGGATGATAAAGCAGCTTGCCAACGCTTGGCACTTGCTGAGAGCAAGAAGCTAATTGATGAAGCACTGAAGCACTTCAATGGCATTTATCTAGTCACACCCTTTATGCGCTATGACTTGACCGTTGAGCTGATCGACTACATCCAAGAAAAAGAAAAACGCCAAAAAGAGATTAGTTGACAAAAATCCTCTCCTTTGAGAGGATTTTTAAGTGTCTTTGACCAGCTAGTAAGAGTATCGTTGATCGGTGTGTCAATATTTGATATAATGCTACTAATGAGATAAGGATGGGATGATATGGAGTTGCTATATACAGATATTCGTTATGATATGACAGAGATTTTGGTGGATAGAGCGACGCAGGCAGCCAAAAATGGCAAGCGAGTTTTCTACATTGCGCCAAACTCGCTTTCTTTTGAAAAGGAGAGAGAGGTGCTTGAGCGCTTGAGCGAGCAGGCGTCTTTTGCCATCACGGTGACACGTTTTGCACAGCTGGCTCGCTACTTTGTCCTAAATAGCCCAAATCCTAAGGAGACGCTAGACGATGCTGGTTTGGCAATGATTTTTTATTGTGCCTTGGGACAGATAGACGATAAAAATTTGCGTGTTTATGCCAGATTAAAGCGTAATCATCAGTTTATCAGCCAGTTGGTAGAGCTGTACAAGGAGTTGCAAGCGGCGCAGTTGAGTGTTTTAGACCTTGAGCTTTTGCATTCTAAGGAAAAATACGACGATTTGGTCACGATTTTTTCACAGGTGGAGGCTTTGCTCCAAAAAGGGCAATACGACAATCACTCAAAGCTTGCCTTTTTAGCTACGCAACTCAAAACAGGTCAGCTTAACAAGACTCTAGAAAATGTAGTTTTGGTCATTGATGGCTTTACCCGCTTTTCTGCAGAAGAGGAAGAGCTCATCCGTCTTTTGGAGGAGCGCTGTGCGGAGATTGTTATCGGCACTTATCTGAGCAAAAAAGCGCAGAGAGCTAGCTTTTCAACGGGAAATGTCTACCAAGCAAGCCTTGACTTTATCCGTGACCTAGCCGGTCAATACAAGGTCAAACCTATGTATGTCGAGTCCGTTTGGCAAGGGCAGGAAGCCTTTAAAGAAGTATCGCAGCTCTTTGAGAGTAACCATGACTTTACAGCCAGTGGTGAGCAGATTAGCGCTACAGCTAAGGGTGCTATTGAGATTTGGGAGTGTGTCAATCAGCAGGAGGAAATCGAGCAGGTGGCACGTGCAATTCGTCAAAAACTTCACGAAGGACATCGCTACAAGGATATGCTGGTTCTTCTAGGGGATGTCGATAGCTATCACTTGCAGATTGAGCAGATTTTTGAGCGATATGATATTCCCTTTTATCTAGGAAAAGCAGAAAGCATGAGTGCGCACCCGCTCATCAATCTCATCGAGAGTTTGGAGCGTATTAAGCGCTATAATTTCCGCTCAGAAGACGTCATGAACCTCCTCAAGTCTGGGCTCTACGGTAGGATCGCTCAGGCGGATTTGGATTATTTTGACAAATATATTGCTTACGCTGACATCAAGGAGCAAAAGGGCTTTTTGACGGATTTCACAGCGTCAAAAGGGCATTCTTTTAACCTTGAGCGTCTCAATCGTATCAGAGAAAAGGTCATGCAGCCTCTAGCGATGCTTGTCAAAGCCCGCAAGCAGTCTGGAAATGGCTTACTGAAAAAGCTCTTTAGCTTTTTCACAGACATTTCTCTAACGGGCAATATGGAGCATTTTTCAGCGTCTCTGTCAGAGATTGAGCGTGAAAAAGAGGAGCAGGTATGGAAGACCTTTACCTCTATCCTGCAGCAATTTCAAACCATTTTTGGGGACGAAAAACTGACACTAGATGAGTGTCTGTCCTTGATTAGTAACGGTCTATTGCAGGCGGAGTACCGCATGGTTCCTGCGACGGTTGATGTGGTATCGGTCAAATATTATAATCTGGTAGAGCCGCACTCAAAACCATTTGTGTTTGCTATTGGCATGACCCAGTCGCATTTTCCAAAGCTAGCGCAAAATAAAAGCCTCGTCTCTGATGAGGAGCGTCAGCTCATCAATGAGCAAACAGAGATAGGTGGGCATTTTGATATTGTCAGCCGTGAGCATATCAAGAGAAATCATTTTACAGCGCTGTCGCTGTTCAACGCTGCCACAAATCAGCTGGTACTTAGCCAACCCCAAATTCTCAATGAAAATGAGGATGACATGTCCACTTACCTCAGAGAATTAGTCGCTATGGGCGTGCCCTTCTTAGCCAAGGGACAGACGCCTTTTGCAGCAGATAGTGCAAGTGTTGGCACCTACAAGGCGCTGTTGTCACGCTTGGTGAACTTTGCTAGCGACAGCCCCGCTCTTTATGCGGAGTTGGACAAGCAAGAAGAGACCTTTTGGTCAGTGCTGGTTCGTCATCTTCGTCAAAAGCTAGCCAAAGAAGGGCTCCACATGCCACTCTTGAAGGACTCTGTGCTGACCCAGCCTGTCTCACAAGAGGTTATGACCGCTCGTTTTCCAGAAGAGAAGGCGCTACATCTGTCCTCATCAGCCCTCACCACTTTTTACAACAATCAATACCAGTATTTCCTGCGCTATGTTTTGGGCTTAAAAGAACAGGACAGCATTCACCCAGACGCAAGAAATCACGGGACTTACCTTCACAGAGTGTTTGAGTTGGTCATGAAAGACCAGTCGGCTAAGCCTTTTGATGAGAAGCTAGAGCGTGCTATCACAAGGACAAATAGCGAGGAAACCTTCCAAGCACTCTACAGTTCAGACGCACAGGGGCGCTATACGCTTGGTGTTCTAGAGGATATTGCTAGGGCAACGGCGACGATTTTCAACCGTCCTGATGTGAGCAATCGTATCGAGAGTGAGGAGGAGCAGTTTGAGCTGGTCTTGTCTGACAATATCATTGTCAACGGTATCATTGACCGTGTGGATCGCCTGTCGGATGATAGCTACGGTGTCGTTGACTACAAGTCCAGCAAGCAAGTCTTTGATATTGAAGCTTTCTTTAACGGCTTGAGCCCCCAACTGGTGACTTATCTCTCTGCTTTGCAATCTCGCTATAATCTTTCTCTCAATCAACTCTTTGGCGCTATGTATCTGCACATGCAGGAGCCTAAGCTCTCGCTTGATAAGGTCGCATCACTAGAAGAACTGCAAGCAAAAGCCCATCAGGAAATTGTCTATAGAGGGCTATTTTTGGAGGAGGAAAAAGCGCACCTAGCCAATGGCAACTACAAGCTAGACACACTTTTTAGCGCAGAAGAGCTCGCCATTATGCTTCGATACAATGAGCACCTCTACCAAAAAGCACAGGATGTGATTAGAAGCGGACGCTTTCTCATCAATCCCTACACCAAAGACGGCAAGGTGGTGCTAGGAGAGCAGCTAAAGGCAATCACAGGTTTTGAAGCGGACAGACACATGCCACATAGCCGCAGACTCTACCATTTACCGAGAAAGGAAAAACGTCAAGGCTTCTTGACCATGATGGCACAAAGCGAGGAGGACGATAGTGATGAAGTGTAAGCCTTTTTTGACGGATAGCGACATCAAGCAGCTACAAGAGACAGAAGCGCATTCAAGCAAGATACAAAAGCGCACAGCTGAGCAGATTGAGGCGATTTATGCGAGTGGGACCAATATCCTCGTGTCAGCTTCGGCGGGTTCTGGAAAGACCTTTGTCATGGTTGAGCGGATTATGGATCAGACTTTACGAGGGATTCCGATTGAGCGGCTCTTTATCTCGACCTTTACGGTCAAGGCAGCGGGTGAGCTCAAAGAGCGTTTAGAAAAAAAGCTGAGCGAAAAGATAAAGGAAAGCACAGATACGGACACCAAGCTCTTTTTAAATGAGCAGTTGGCTGCTGTGCAGACCGCTGATATCGGTACCATGGACGCTTTCACACAAAAGCTGGTCAGCCAATACGGCTATACGCTGGGTATTTCACCGACTTTTCGGATAATGCAGGACAAAAATGAGCAGGATTTGCTGAAAAATGAAATCTTCTCAGATTTGTTTTCAGACTATGCTGCGGGAAATAAAGCAGAGCTCCTCACTCGTCTCGTCAAGAACTTTGCAGGGCGCAGTAAAAATACAGATCCCTTTAGAGCCATTGTTTATCAGATTTATGACTTTAGCCAGTCTACGGCAAATCCTAAAATGTGGCTAAAGGAGCATTTTCTAAAGGGCGCTAGAAGTGCCAACAGCTATGAGGCGATTCCACGAGCAGACATCGAGCTTTTACTGAACTCTATGCAGGAGACTGCTGATAAATTGCAGGATGTGACAGATCTTGAAGGCTACAAAAAAGTCACTGCTAAAAATGCCCCCACCGCAGCTTATAAAAAGCACTCAGCAATCATTGAGCAGCTACGGGAGTGGTCTTTACACTTTGAGACGCTCTACGGTGTTCAGGCGATTGACCGCTTGGCAAAGGATATTGCAGCGCTGATTCCAAAAAGCAGCTATGTCACGGTAGCTGGAGAGCGCTATGCAGTCTTTTCTGGATTACAAACACAACTAGGATTGTTTAAACACTTAGATTTGGTATTTAAATACCAAAAAGAGAGCCTGCCTATGCTTGAGCTTTTACAGTCTTTTGTAGAGGACTTTTCTGAGCAATATTTACAAGCCAAGCTCCAAGAAAGTGCCTTTGAGTTCTCAGACATCAACCACTTTGCCATCCAGATATTGGAGGAAAATCCTGCCATCAGAGCGCTTTATGTGGAGCGCTACCACGAGGTCATGGTAGACGAATACCAAGATAATAACCACATGCAAGAACGCCTCTTGGAGCTTTTATCCAATGGGCACAATCGCTTTATGGTGGGCGACATCAAGCAGTCCATTTACTGTTTTCGTCAGGCTGACCCGCAGATTTTTAATCAGAAATTTACCGACTATCAAAAACACCCAGAGCATGGCAAGCTTATCATCCTCAAGGAAAATTTCCGTAGTCAGTCAGAGGTCATCGACAGCACCAATGGTGTCTTTACCCGTCTCATGGATGAGGAGGTCGGCGAGATTGTCTACGATGAGAGCCACAAGCTAAAAGCAGGAAGCGACAAGCAAAAAGAGCCACATCCTGAGAATAAAACGCAGCTCTTGCTGTTAGATACTGACCAGTCAGACGAAGTGGTAGAAGAGGACGACACTCAGCTCTCACCAGGCGAGGTCCGTCTCGTCGCAAAGGAAATTATCCGCCTGCACCAAGAAGAAGGCGTTCCTTTTAGCGATATGACTCTCCTCGTCTCATCACGGACACGAAATGACGGTATCCTGCGTGCTTTTGACCAGTATGGCATTCCTCTTGTGACAGATGGCGGTGAGCAGCACTACCTCAAGTCTGTTGAGGTCATGGTTATGCTCGATACGCTAAGAGCTATTGATAATCCGCTCAATGACTATGCTCTAGTCGCTCTTTTACGCTCTGCTATGTTTCAGTTTGACGAGGATGAGCTGGCGAGATTAGCCGTTCAGTCCTCCTCATCACATCTTGCTTTCTTTGACAAGCTCCTAAAAGCTCTCTCAAAGACAGGTGAGCACCCAGAGCTTATCACAAACGCTCTTTATCAGAAACTAGAGTTGTTTAAAGAGACCTTTGATACTTGGTGGCTGTATGCCAAGACTCACGCTCTTTATGACCTCATCTGGAAGATTTACAATGACCGTTTTTACTATGACTATGTCGGCAATCTTCCAAAAGCTGAGCAACGTCAGGCAAATCTCTATGCGCTTGCTCTCCGTGCAGAACAGTTTGAGCAGTCAGGCTTTAAGGGCTTGCCACGTTTTATCCGCATGATTGACAAGACCCTTGAAAATCAAAACGACTTAGCCGATGTCGAGGTTGCTGTTCCTAAAAATGCTGTCAATCTCATGACCATTCATAAGAGTAAAGGGCTCGAGTTCAAGTATGTTTTCATCCTTAATCTTGATAAAAAATTCAGCATGGTGGATCTCAATGCTCCAGTTATTTTAAACCGTGAGATGGGGATTGGGATAAAGTATCTGGCAGATATGAAAGATGAGGTCGGTGAGACCATGCTGCCGAGCCTTAAAGTTAGCCTTGATACGCTACCTTACCAGCTCAACAAGCGCTCGCTTTTACTGGCCACTCTTTCTGAGCAAATGCGCCTGCTCTATGTTGCTATGACACGAAGCGAGAAAAGGCTCTATCTCATCGGAAAAGCCAGCTCCAGCAAGGCTCTTGACAAGTATGAAGGGCATTTTCAAGAGGGACGCTTGGCACTTTCTGAGCGTAAGCAGTACAAGACTTTCCAAGATTGGTTTTTAGCCATTTACGCAGCTTCATCTAAAGAAAACTTGCCTTTTTCCCTGCGCTTTGTCCAAGATGAAGAACTGACAGATGACAAAATCGGTGTTATCTCGCAAGAGTTGCCTTTTGATCCTGACAATCAAGCCCATAACCGCCAGTCAGATGACATCGAAAAAGCTCTCAATATGCTGGAGCAGGTGGAGAAACTCAATCAGCGCTACCAAGCAGCTATTCATCTACCAAGTGTGCAGACACCGAGCCAGATTAAAAAGTTTTACGAGCCGATTATGGACAGTGAGGGCGTGGCAGTCATCGACTCTTATCAGAAAAAGCAGCAGTTTTCATTGCCAGACTTATCTGGAAAGGAAAAAGTGGAGGCTACTGCTATCGGGTCAGCCATGCACGAGCTCATGCAGCGCTTGGACGTGACCCAAAAAGTCACGATGCAAGCCATCACAAAGGCTCTTAGCGACTTGTCCGCTCATGATAATGTCAAAGCCAGCCTTAACCTTGAGCGTGTGCTTGCTTTCTTTACAGAAAGTGAGCTTGGGTGTCTCATTCAAGAGCATAGCGACAAACTCTATCGTGAAGCGCCATTTGCTATGCTAAAGACAGACCCAGCTAGTCAAGAGCAGTTTGTCGTGCGTGGGATTGTCGATGGTTACTTAGTTTTTGACGATAGGATTGTTTTATTTGACTACAAAACTGATAAGTACACAGAGAGTAGCGAGCTGGTTGAGCGCTACAAAGGACAGATGGCACTCTACGCTGAAGCGCTCAGTCAGTCCTATCACATACCGACCGTTGTTAAATACCTGGTGTTATTGGGAGGAAAAACACTAGAGGTTGTCAGCATTCCCTAAACCTAAGGAGACAGGAAAATAATGTTACTCAACAAAGAACTCAATTGGTACAACATCAATGCCAAGGAAGAAGACATCGCAAAAGCTATCAAGACACTCGCATGGGATGTTGACATCCCAAAAGAACTAGCAGACTATGCGACTGACGAGGATGAGCGTGCCTTTTTAGAAGTGAATAAGGTCAATCACCATATCGGATTGACGGTTGTCTTTCATATCATTGACAGACAGACCGTAGATGGACACTATGAGACAGTCCCCATGACCTTTTATGTCTTAGAGGATAGGCTTCTCACAGTGTCCAACCAGCGCAACCACTATATCATTGACCTGCTAAAAGAAGCGCTCGACCAAGAGGAAGCTCAGATGAGCCAAAAGCAGTTCCTCTTTCTAGCTCTTACCATCATCACCAAGCAGTATTTCAAGATTGTGTCGCAGATTGCACGGGAGACCGATGAGCTCAATCGGCAATTGCGCCAGTAAACCAGTAAAAAAGGGCTTCTCGCCATGAGTGACTTGGAGACAGGTCTTGTTTATCTCATGTCAGCAGCTAACCAAAACGTCTTTGTCTTGGAGCAATTAAAAGAACATCCGCACCAGCGACAATTGAGCGACAATGAAGAAGAACAGCTGATGGACGCCATTATCGAGGCGAGACAGCTCGCCAATATGACACAGCTCAACAGCCAAATCCTCTCGCAACTCTCTGACACCTTCAACAATGTCCTCAATGATAATCTGACCGCACTCAATATCATCTCGGTCAATCTAGCCATTGTCGCAGCTATCACTGGTTACTTTGGTATGAACATACCATTGCCTTTTACGCATTCTCGTTGGGCTTGGGTTGGTGTCATTGTGGTGTCTGCTGTCTTGTGGTTCATCATCGCTCAAGTGCTCAAACGCTTTTTACAATTTAGACGATAAGGAGATTGACCATGCGTGACAATCATCTACATACCCATTTTTCCTACGATTCCAAGGCGCAGTTCGAGGAGTATTTACAGGCTTACTCTGGTGAGATTGTGACAACGGAGCACTTTGACCTGTCCAATCCTTACAGCAAGCAAGACGACGTCCCAGACTATGAGAGTTATTGCCGTGAAATCGCACGACTCAACAGTCTCTACGACAATCGTATCAAAAAAGGCATTGAGATTGGCTATTATCAGCCACGTGAGGCTGACATCAAGGCTTATCTAGCTGGAAAGGACTTTGACCTCAAGCTGCTATCGGTTCACCATAATGGTATCAATGATTACCTAGATGATGAGGTAGCGTCCATGGATAAGGCGAGCGTCATCAAAGACTACCTTGATAGACTGGAGTATGCTATTGGTCGAGTGGAAGCAGATGTCCTTGCCCATTTTGACTATGGTTTTCGCCTTTTTGAGATTAGCGTTGAGGAGCTCAAACAGTATGAAGAGCAGCTTGTTCGGATTTTTCAAAAGATGGTAAATAACAATCTCGCTTTTGAGTTAAATGCCAAGTCTATGTATCTTTATGAGCATGAACATCTCTACCGCTATGCGCTTGATTTGCTGAAAAATCTTGGCAGTACACGCTATTCTATCGGCTCAGATGGGCACAAGCTGGAGCATTTCCGCCTGCATTTTGATAAGATTGTGGCTTTGTTAGCTGACTATGGCATTTCTGAGAGTCAGTTGATAAGTTGAGTATAAAAAAGAACTCTGATTTTCAGAGTTCTTTTTGTATTTAACCAACAAAAGCGTTGATTTCTTTTTCGATGTTTGCGATTTTTTCTTCTGCGTCTTCTAAGCTGCTGCCAACAGTTGCGATGTAGAATTTGATTTTAGGCTCTGTTCCAGATGGGCGAACAGCAAACCAAGAATCATCAGCTAAGAGATATTTCAAGACATTGCTAGGTGGTGTTATGAGCTGAGTCACACTACCGTCTTTGCTAGTTGCCGTTTGTTTTTCAAAGTCTTCTAAGAGCACGATGTCTGTTTTGTTAAATTGCGTTGGCGCATTATCACGGAACTTGTCCATGATGGCTTTGATTTGCGCAGCACCATCGACACCAGAGAGAGTGACTGAGATAGTCTTTTCAGCGTAGTAGCCGTATTCTTTGTAGATTTCCTCGATACCATCAGCTAAGGTCATGCCACGTGAGCGGTAGTAGGCAGCGATTTCAGCTACGATAAGCACGGCCTGGATAGCGTCTTTATCACGAACGAATGGTTTGATGAGGTAGCCAAAGCTTTCTTCAAAACCAAACATGTAAGTGTGATTGTGTTTTTCCTCAAACTCTTGGATTTTCTCTGCGATAAACTTAAAGCCGGTCAAGACGTTAAACATAGTCGCACCGTAGCTTTCAGCAATCTTAGTCACAAGCTCAGTTGAGACGATTGACTTGGCAAGCGCAGCATTTTCTAGCAATGTACCAGCTGTTTTGTGGGCTTCAAGGATGTATTTGGCGATGATAGCACCGATTTGGTTACCAGAGAGATTCTTGTAAGAACCGTCTGTTTGACGAATCTCAACACCAAGACGGTCAGCGTCAGGGTCAGTAGCGACCAAGACATCCGCATCCACTTGACGTCCCAATTCTTCAGCAAGTGCAAAAGCCGCTTGACTTTCAGGGTTTGGTGATTTGACAGTAGAGAAGTCAGGGTCTGGCGTTGCTTGCGCTTCAACGACCTGCACAGAGGCAAAGCCAGCGTTAGCTAGCGCACGACGAGCCAGCATCTCACCTGTACCGTGTAGCGGCGTGTAGACAATCTTCATGTCCTTACCATATTGCTCAATCAAGTCTTTATTGATATTGACATCAGCGACTTCTTTGAGGTATTCGCTATCAACAGCTTCACCGATAACCTCAATAAGACCAGAGGCTTTAGCTTCTTCAAGGTCAGCAAGAACAATCTCAAATGGATTGTCAATAGCACGGATATAGTCTGTCAATGCATCCGCATCAGCAGGTGGCATTTGTCCACCGTCTTCACCGTAGACCTTGTAGCCGTTAAAAGGTGCTGGGTTGTGGCTTGCAGTTACCATGATACCCGCAAAAGTTTGCAAGTGGCGTACAGCAAAAGAAAGCTCAGGTGTAGGACGTAGGCTTTCAAAGACATAAGCCTTGATACCATGATTAGCTAAAACCTGCGCAGACTCAAAGGCAAACTCTTGAGAGAAGTGGCGTGAGTCGTAAGCAATAGCGACACCACGTTTTTTAGATTCGTCGCCTTTAGATTCAATCAGTTGAGCAAGCCCTTCAGTTGCTTGGCGAACCACATAGATATTGATACGGTTTGTCCCAGCACCGATAAGTCCACGCATACCAGCAGTACCAAACTCTAGGTTTGTATAGAAGGCATCTTCTTTTGTTTTGTCATCCATAGCGATGATTTCATCACGTAGATAATCAGGCAGACCTTTAAAATCAAGCCATTTTTGACAACTTTCCTTGTAAGACATAGGTAAATCACTCCTTAATCTAAAATGCAAATCCTAACATATCATTAGGAAAATATACAACCGTTTTCATTATAACACTGTTTCCGCAAAAAGGCACGTTTTTTGAGGGAAAATCTAAGAATAATTTTCATTGTTTATTTATTAAATTGAAATTCAGTTCTAATATCTATAACAAAAATGATAAAAAGATAAGAAAGTCTAACACACTAAAATATTGAAAAATAACTGGAGAGATATTGACATTCTGTATACAAAAAGGGTAAAATTACATTAGATGTATTTTTAATGAAAAAAGGAGTTTCCATGACTCACTCTAGTCATAGTCGTCGTAATAGACGAGAAAGTAAAAAACCTAAGTCTGTATTGACTATTGTTAACAGTGTTTTATTAGTGCTTTATGGGGTGTTATCCCTCTACACCCTCTACACCATGTACAGCTATAACTTCCTGGCCTTTCGCTATGTCAACGTCTTGCTGACGGTTGTCTTGCTAGCGGTTTT
>NZ_JBCLSK010000024.1:0-29299 GCF_041225505.1 Streptococcus hyointestinalis
ACAGCTCACAGCTCACAGCTCACAGCTCACAGCTCACAGCTCACGCTGATTATGTAATCGGACGTGTTTTTTGTCAAGCTCTAAAACAGGCTTTTTCACATTTTTGTGAGAAAGTTTTTTATGTTGTCTTGGAAAGTGAGGTGCTTGTATGAGTCAGGCATTGGAAACAACGATTCAGCAAGCACTTCGAGAGGTGACAGAAAGTTTTGGTGAACGCTATGTAGTTAACGGACTTTTGAAGAAAGATGCTATTATCACAGATTTGGATAACTATGAAGTCAATTTAGTGAAGCAACTTCTGGAAAATCAAATTTTAAAAGATGCCTTCACTGAAAATATTGCTAATACGACTATTTTAAAAATCAATGATATTATTCAAGTACTTGAAACAGATGAATATTGGTCAAATTCATATACTCGTTACAGTAATAAAATCGGTCTAACAACAAATAATCGCTATTTAGACGAAGTAACAGATGTCGTCCTAGATTTTCCTTACAAAGATACCGTATTAAAGGCAGGAATGAGTAAGGAAGATGTTTCTAAAGAAGATGCTCAAGAGCCCTTTTTAAATGCAATCGTTGCTAGAGAAGAGATTGATGTTCTCCTTGACAGTAAAATTTTCAAAAATGCTAAAAAGTATGGCGAAAATGGTAGTTCTGATGTTTCTGAAATCAAGGATACCGATAATCTGATTATCAAGGGAAATAATTTACTTGCACTTCATAGTTTGAAAAATCGCTACAAAGGGAGTGTAAAACTGATTTATATTGACCCTCCTTACTATTTCATCAAAGAAAAAAAAGAAGATACCTTTGCTTATAATTCCAATTTTAAGTTGTCAACTTGGTTGACTTTCATGAAAAACAGACTTGAAATTGCTAAAGAACTATTAGACAAAGATGGAGCTATATTCGTACAGATTAGTGATGACGGTGTTGGTGAGCTACATGTCTTGCTGAAAGAAATTTTTGGTAAAGAAAATTTCATCAATAAGATTACTTTGAAAACAAAGTCTCCTTCTGGTTTTGCAAGTGTAAATCCAGGAGTGTTTGAGACAGCAGAATATATCTTATCATTCGCTAAAGATAAATCAAAATGGAAATACAATCCTCAATATGTTCGTTCTGATTATGATACTAATTATAATCTCTATATATCAAATAAACATGAACATTTTTCAAAATGGGAAATTGAAAATATTGGTGAGTATGTAGCTAGACAGCAAGGTTACGAAAATAAGAGGTTAGCTATCAAAGAATTAGGTCGTTCATTTTTTGATAATTTAGTTGCAGATTTTGCCTTAGAGCATGCAGAATCAGTATTTCGTTATACAACTATAAACAATAATGCAAGTAATCTTTTAGTTGAACTTAGAGATAAATCTAAAAAAGAACCTGAGATGGTATTTTTCCAAACCAGAGATGAAAACTACGATGTTTATGTCAAAAACGGTCAAGAGATAGCATTCTATTCTAAAAAAATCAGGGAAATTGATGGCGAACGTGTCCCAAGTATTCAGCTATCCAACATTTGGATGGACACTCCTTATGAGGGAATCGCTAAAGAAGGAGGTGTGACCTTAAAAGGTGGGAAAAAACCAGAAAAACTCCTTAGAAGAATTATTGAACTAGCTACCAATAAAGGGGATTTAGTTTTGGATTATCATCTGGGGTCAGGAACAACATCTGCTGTCGCCCACAAGTTGGAACGGCGATATATTGGACTTGAGCAATTAGACTATGGTGAAAACGATAGTGTTGCACGGTTAAGTAGAGTTATCAATGGAGACAAAACCGGCATCTCTAAAGCTGTCAACTGGTCTGGTGGGGGTAGCTTTATCTATGCAGAATTGATGGACAAAAATTCAACTTTTATTGATGCTGTCCTCAATTCTAGCAACTCAGATGAATTAAAAGTTATCTTTGATGACATGAAAACCACGCTTGATTTTGATTTCAGAGTGGATTTACAGGAAGTCTCAAAAACTCTTTGGGGTCAAGATTTCGAGACACAGAAAAAAATCCTTGTGCAGATTATTGATAAAAATCAGCTTTATCATAACTATTCTGAAATTGATGATGAAACCATTAAATCACAACTATCTCAATCAGATTATGATTTCAATAAGAGTTTTTATGGAGAAAAATGATGGTTAGAAAAGCAAAGCCAAAAGAATTGACCTTTGAATTATTTGATGAACTAAAACAGTTGGATATGGATATTTTGCACGAAGAGTCTGGATGGGAGTTGCCACGATATATCATAGACAACCTCAAACATATCCCTCGGTCATATCAGAGTGAAGCTATCCGCTATTTCCACTATACGCAGACGTCAGAAATCTTCAAGCATCGCAATCTGAATCAACTTATGTTTAACATGGCTACAGGGGCTGGGAAAACAGATTTGATGGCTGGTTTGATACTCTATCTTTTCAAAGAGAAAGGCTATCAGAACTTTCTCTTTACGGTTAATACCAACGGAGTTTTGAGTAAGACAATTGACAACCTGACAAATGTTCAGTCGGCTAAGTTTCTTTTCAATTCGCACATCGAAATTGATGGGGAGCGTATCTCAATCAATCACATTTCTGGGAAATTTCCAGATTTTCCCATTAAACACGACATCAACATCAAATTTTTGTCTATCCAGACATTGACAAATGAACTCTTTACCCAAGCTGAAAATGTGATGTCATTAAAAGATTATCAAAGAGAGAAGATGGTCATTCTAGCAGATGAAGCACATCATTATTCTGCTTCTACGAAAAAGAAAAGTAAGGAGGAAATGAAAAAAGCTTCATGGGAAAAGAGTTTGCTGTCACTTCTTCACACACATCCTGAAAATCTCTTACTAGAATTTACGGCAACGCTTGATTTTGACGATGAGACTATCTATGAAAAATATAGAGACAAAGTTATTTACCGTTACGCCTTAGATTCATACATCAAAGATGGATTCTCAAAAAATGTAAGACGGATTCAAACTGGAAATTCTAATGAAGAAAATATGCTCAGTGTGGTTCTTCTCAGTGAGTATAGGCGGAAATTTGCTCTTGAAACATTTGGTATTGACATCAAGCCAATTATCCTTTTCAAATCACAAAAGATTGATGCATCACATGAAGCAAATAGTTTATTCAATGAGATGATTGACAATCTCACGGTAGAGACTTTGAGGGAGTTCCTCACCTCGCAATCGAAAAGTGTCCCTGACGAGCAAAGTCATACTTTACAGTTGGCTTATCAGTATTATCTTGAACAGAACGACCTTTCAACTGTTGTGAAAGAGATAAGGCGTGGGTTTTCACCAGCGAGAATTTTGAACGCAAATGATACAGATAATAGTTCAAAAGGCTTGCTAGAAACAGGACAGTATCAGGCACTTAATTCCCTTGAGTCGCCAAGTAATCTGTATCGTGTTATCTTTGCTGTGGCAAAATTAACAGAAGGTTGGGATGTCCTAAACCTTTACGATATTGTACGTATCAGTAGCTTGGGAAAGATGACTGATAAAAAGGACACTAAGTCAACCAATTCTGAAGCCCAACTGATTGGACGTGGAGCGAGATATAATCCATTTCCCTTGAATCAAAAAATTTCTTATCGAAGAAGATTTGACGAAGATGACGAAACAGCAAGTCTTTTGTTGGAGACATTACATTATCACACACTTAATGAGCCACAGTATATAAAGAATTTGATGGCATCACTTGATAAGATGAATCTTGCTACGGGGACTGATGGGAAAAATCCTCCAATTGAAATCAAATTGAAACCATCATTTAAGAGAACTCGAATCTATAAAACAGGTAAGGTTTACTATAATGAAACTGAGGAAATTCCTGATAGTCATTATAAACAGTTACGTGACTATGGAATTGAAATTTCTAAAATTGCTACTATCCCTTATTTCAAATCTACTTATGAAACAGGCTACCTTACAGCCGAATCAATAGAATTGAAAACGTCCCAATTAAGAGAAATTGATATTCGTTACTTTAAAAAATCGATTAGTCGCTCTAACTTTTTCCGATTTAACAATCTGAAAAAATATCTTCCAAATCTTAAGTCTATAGAAGATTTTTGGGGTGAGAACTGGTTAGATTTACAGAATCTTGTACTATCTGTCATAACGGAAAAAGAAACTATCGTTGAAGATTTTTCAGCTATTGAAAAACTGAAAATTGTTGATAACTTCTTTAACTTACTTAGTTCTAAAATAAAGGCTGGTTATCGTAAAGAAAGGGGGACAAATCGCTTTATTGGTTATCCTATCTCAGAATATCTGGCTGATTATCGCAAAAGAGTACCTAATTATGATACAGCCAAACAGAGTAACTCATTTATCGAGCAAAATGTATCTAATATCGGCTTTGAAAAATTTGACTTCTTTGCCTATCAGTCAGCTATAATCAATAGGAATGAAGAAAATTTAGTCAATGCTATTGCAAACCATGTTGATGAATTGAAAGAAAAATACGGTGATGTATTTCTTATTCGCATGGATGAAAATATGTTAAAAGGCACTGATAAAATTGAACAACTAAAATTGCACCAATTTGAAGAAAAGCCAAGAGAAATCACATTTTCTGGATTCCAACCGGATTTCATTTTACTTCTTCAAAATAAAGATTATTATCTTCAAATTTTCATTGAACCTAAAGGTGAACAATTGGTAGAAAAAGATAGATGGAAAGAAGAACTTCTTTCATATATCAATGACCATCAGGAAGAATTGCTTTTTGAGGATGATGTTGATGGAGTTATCATCAAAGGTCTTAAATTCTACAATAAAGAAAATAGTGAACAGACACTCAATCAATTAGCACAGATAGCTCTTGAAAAGCCACAATTTGGGGGAAATATTAGGATGAACTTATTCTAAAAATCGAAAAGACGATTTCCATTTGGAAGTCGCCTTTTTTGATAGTCTCGAATACTATATGTTGTAGTTGGTGTAAACTGATATATAGTTCCCAAAATTAAAAGAAAAACGATGGAAAGTCTCATTTTAGAAATCAAAAAAGAGATCGAGACTTAGTCTCAACCTCTTGTAAGGAATGAAAAGCAATTACTTTGGAATCCATCCACTCCTTCTCCTCGCTTTTCGAGTCGTGAGAAGAAACCTTAGCGAATGGCTTGTTCAGTTTCCAGGTCAAAGAAGTGTCCTTTGGCTACATTGAAGGTCAATTCTACAGACTCACCTGGATTGTGGAAATCACGCGCATCCACACGTGCTGCAAACTCATCTTCCCCATGACGAACATAAAGCATGGTCTCTGCACCTAAAAGCTCTGCCACACTGACTTCCGCTGTCACAGTCGCATTTGGATAGGCCTCACGGGTGATTGGTTCACTCGAGATATCCTCTGGACGAATACCAAAGATGAGTTTCTTACCTTGATAGCCTTGATCTTCAAGAACTTTAACCTGACCAGCAGGGATTTGCAGACTCAGGCCATGGTCATTGACCAAACGACTGCCCTCCAAGGTTACTTCAAAGAAGTTCATGGCTGGACTACCGATAAAGCCTGCAACAAATTTGTTAGCCGGTGTATTGTAGAGTTCTTGTGGGGTCCCGATCTGCTCTACACGACCAATCGTACCAGAACCATCTGGATTTTTGGTAGAACTCATGATAACGATACGGTCCGCCAGTGTCATGGCTTCGGTCTGGTCGTGGGTCACATAGATGGTTGTTGAACCGATCCGTTGGTGGATTTTAGCAATCTCAGCCCGCATGGATACACGAAGCTTGGCATCCAAGTTTGAGAGAGGTTCATCCATAAGGAAGACCTTGGCATCGCGGACAATAGCCCGACCCATAGCAACCCGTTGACGTTGACCACCCGAAAGGTCAGCTGGCTTACGACTTAAAAACTCTGTCAAGCCCAAGATCTCTGCCGCATCTTTCACTCGCTTGTCAATCTCATCTTTGCTGTATTTGCGCAGTTTGAGACCAAAAGCCATGTTGTCATAAACTGTCATGTGAGGATAAAGGGCATAGTTTTGGAAAACCATGGCAATATCCCGATCTTTAGGGGACTTGTCATTGACAATTTCCCCATCGATCCGCAGTTCTCCCTCGGTGATGTCCTCGAGACCTGCTACCATACGGAGAGTCGTTGATTTCCCACATCCTGAAGGGCCGACAAAGACGATAAATTCCTTGTCCTTGATTTGTAGATTAAAGTCTTCTACGGCATAGTGGGTCGCATTTGGGTATTTTTTGTAAATGTGATTTAGATTTAATTCAACCATTGTCTCTCTCCTTAGTCAAACTGAATTTCTTGGTCATTTTCAGTGACCCGATAGCTGAGGTCTTTAACGTTGATGTCAGCGACAGCTGTCACGGTCTGTTCTTTATTTTGGCGGGTGATACGAATCGTATGCTCATCTACCACCTCTACATGGATAGTCCCCTCTAGATCAAAGGCAGGCGATTGATTGCGGAATCCAAAGAGTTTTAGCATTTTTTTAACGATCGGACGCTCTACTTCTTGAGCAATCTCTTCATTGCTATAATAGTGACGATTAATATTGCGGCCTTCCTTGGTTGCTTCCAGAAGCTCCAGATCATTTTTTCCAGCTAGGAAGCCGACATAGTAGACCTGAGGAATCCCTGGTGCAAAGGCTTGAATCAACCGTGCAAGGAAGTACTTGGCATCATCATCTCCCAAAGCTGAATAGTAGGTTGAGTTAATCTGATAGATGTCCAAGTTATTGTACTCCGCAGTTGAGTATTTGCGTTTAACATTGGCCCCTACCTTATAGAGCTCATTTGACGCAAATTCAATCTCTTCATCTGTCAGAATATCTTTGACGTCCACGACACCAATCCCATCATGGGTATCCAGCGTCGTAAACTGCTTCATCGGGCTCATCTCCAACCACTTGGTCAGACGCTCTACCTTAGTGCTATAAAGGGTATAGAGAGTCACCATCGGCAAGGCAAAATCATATACATAATAGTCATGGTCAGCGATCTTAAACTGGATAGAATAATGTTCATGAATCTCTGGCAAAAGCTCTGCACCAGATGCTGCAGCCATCTCACGCACTTGATCTAACAGCTCCCAGATGTCCGGCTCTACGAAGAAATCATTGGTATCCAGCTTTTTGACAGCGTAGGCGAAGGCATCCAGACGAATCAAATCACAGCCATTGCTAGCCAGGTGCTCAATGGTCCGACGAATGAAGTCCATGGTCACTGGCTTGGTCACATCTAGGTCAATCTGCTCTTCACCAAAGGTATTCCAAAGATTTTCCACTGAACCATCTGCGAAGGTAATTTCCTGCTTAGGTGCCCGATCCTTACGCTTATAGATCAGATCCTCGTCCGCTTGGGTCGGACGATTTTCCGGCCAAAACTTATCCCAGTTGAGAAAGAGGTCCTTGTAGGCACTTTCTTCATGCTTTTCTTGATAATCTTTATAGTACTTAGACTGGCGAGAGATATGATTGATCATAAAGTCAAACATGAGATAGTAACGCTCACCTAAACGTTTGACATCCTCCCAGTTCCCAAAGGCTTGATCTACCTCATCGTAGTCTACCGGAGCAAAGCCTCGATCCCCTGTCGAGGGGAAGAAAGGCAAGAGATGAACTCCACCGACCGCATCACCAAAATGCTTGTCTAAATTATCATAAAGGTCTTTCAAGTTATTGCCTAAACTATCCGAATAGGTAATCAACATGGTCTTATTTTCAATTGGCATTTCTTTCCTCTTTCTAACTTGGTTGATAGATGGTTTCGCTTAATGAGTGTGCAAAAAAGATAAATCCTCTTAGGAGCAAGGCTCCGTCATCGTATTTTCTATATTTCTACAGCCGTTACACCTTTAGGTGTTTACGGATGTTGAGGCCCTATGGGTATGCTTTGAGCTTTTAACCGGCTTTGTATCCTATTATTTCACCGCTCCGTTGCTCATTCCTGCAATGATATTGCGTTGGAAGAAGAGATATACGATGGTGATGGTAATAATCCCAACAACATATGAGGCGAAACTTGGACCGTAGTCATTGAAGTATTGGCCTGCGTAGTTGTATTGGAAAAGAGGCAATGTCCACATTTTTGAATCACGGTTCAAAATCAAGAGTGGCAACATGAAGTCATTCCAGAACCAGAGGGCATTGATGATCATAGTGGTCGCATGCATTGGTTTCATCATTGGGAAGATAATGCGGAAGTAGGTTGTAAACTTCCCAGCACCATCAATCTCTGCTGCTTCATCCAAACTATCTGGGATCGAAATCTTGATATAACCCACGTAAAGGAAAAGAGTTTGCGGAATAGCATAGGTCAGATAGAGGATAATCAATCCGAAGGTATTGGCCAAACCGAGTTTGCTCATCATGACTGTGATCGGAATCATGATAACTTGGAAAGGTACAAAGATTCCCAAAATCAAGAGCATGTACATGATGGTAAAGGCTTTGCGTTTAGACATGTTGCGAGCAATAGAATAAGCTGCCATAGGAACAAAAACCATTACCACTGCTAGCGACAAGACTGTGATTACAATCGAATTCCAATAGTAGCCACCGATGCCATCTGACAACAGACGACTAAAGTTATCCCAAGTAAAGTTAGCTGGCAAGCCAAAGAAATTATCTACAATCTCCTTGGTCGGTTTGAAGGAACTAAAGAGGGTTGCTAGAAGCGGGATCAAAATGAGGATTGCTCCCAAAACGAGCAGAATATATTTCGCAATTGCGGCTTTTCTTTCTTCTTGTTTCATAAGTCCTCTCCTCTTAAATTTCAAATTTTCTAGATATTCTCAATTGGATGAACGAAATCATGACAATCAAGAAGAACAAGATCACAGCAATGGCATTGGCATATCCAAATTGGTTGTTTTTAAAGGCATAGTTATAAACCAAGAGTCCGAGTGAGGTCGTCGCATTGTTAGGACCGCCACCTGTCATGGCAAATACTTGGTCAAAGGCTGTCAATCCACCTTTAAGAGCTAGGATAAAGACCATGGAAATGCTTGGCAAGAGATAAGGCAATTCCACATTCCAGAAGACCTGACGGCTGCTGGCTCCATCGATTCGAGCAGCTTCTGTGATCTCATCTGGGATAGACTGCAAGCCTGCCAAGAAGATAATGATCGGCATCGCTACTCCCTGCCACAAGAGGACAAAGACTGACGCAAAGATGGCTCCCCATTTGGTTCCCAACAGACTAGTTTGTAAAAACTCAATTCCAAGTGCATTTCCAATCGCTGGTAATCCATAGTTAAAGACTTGTTTAAAGATCAAGGCTACGGTCAATCCAGACAAGACTGCTGGAAAGAAGAACCAAGCCCGGAAGAAGGTCTTTCCTTTGATTTTAGAGTTCAAGATCCGAGCAAAGAGAATCCCCAGTACAATCTCACCCACTACTAAAGCTACGGTGATGATCAAGGTAAAACCAATGGCATTGATAAACTTAGGATCCATAAAAAGGAGTTTAAAGTTATTCCAGCCGACAAATTTATAGTTATAAGTCAAACCAGTCCAGTTGGTAAAGCTATAGAAAGCTCCTTGAATCATCGGTACATAGAAGAAGACCGCTTGAAGCAAGAGAGGCACAATTACAAAAGCCCAGCCCCAGTATTTCTGTAATACATTTTTCATTATCTCTACTCCTAATCTACATCTGCTTTCATTGGGTTAAAGAAGGCATTGAGTTCATTGACCATTCCTTGTTTGTCACCAGTCATAACATAGTTCATAGTCAAAGAGTGGAAGTCTGCTTCACTCGTCCAGTATTGATGCAACCAAACCAAGTGACGGTCTGTGAAGGCATATTGTGTCATACCAGCGAGCGGTGAATCTGGTCCTGCTTCTTTTACACCTTCAACGGCAGTTGGTGAGCCGTCCACATCATAGTATTTTTGCATCACTTCAGGTCGTGTCATGTATTCTACAAAAGCATTGGCTTCTTTCGAGTGCTTGCTGGTCGCTGAGATAGACCAACCCAAGTCCCCCGCCCCAATGGTCATACTTTGACCTTTTTCCTTACCAGGCATCATGAAAGTTCCGACCTTAAAGCTAGGTTGTTGCTCATTGATTGCTGTGATCGCCCAAGAACCGTTTGGTGTCATCAAGACATCACCACGTGCAAAGGCACCGATGACGTCAGTATAGCCAGCACCCTCCCAGTTTTTCTGCTTAGAGCCATCCTTACGCAGGATATCTAAGAGGCGAATATCATCTTTCATGACCTGATCGTTTAGGCTGATCGAGTTTGGTTGAGAGTAGCGCAAATACTCATTTGCTTGGGTACCACCACCTGTTGCTTCCGCAAAGGCCAACTGATTGTAACCATTTAACGTCCAAGCTTCAGCTCCAGCGATCCCAAATGGTACCTGCCCTTTTTGGATAATGGTATCTACCAACTGCTCAAATTCATCCCAAGTTTCAGGAACTTTCAAGCCCAATTCTTCAAACTTATCCTTGTTGTAGTAAATACCGTAGGCATTGGCAGTGAAAGGAACATTGTAGACCTTGCCATCGACTGCATATTTTTCAGCGTAGTTGTTTTTGATCCGCTTCATATAATCTTTGTTCGTCAGATCTTCAAACACACCTGCTTTAGCCCATTCTTGAAGTTCAATCGATTGTGGATAAATATTGACCACATCAGGCACATCTCCTGCTAGTACCCTCGTTTTCAAGACTTCTCCCGCATTTGGAACTGTCACCACTTTGACATGAACATCTGGATTTTCCTTTTCAAAATCCGCCGCAATTTCTTCCAAGGTTTTGGTCATTTCCTTCTTCTGATTGAAGTATTCAATGGTGACCTTGCCGTCACTTGATTCATCACTGTTGGTACAACCACTTAGCCCCACTACTGCAAGGGCTGCTAGACTAACAAGCCCAATTTTCTTAAACCACTTCATAATGATCTCCTTTTTAGTTCATTTTTTGAAAGACATATTGTTTACTGAGGAAGTCCCCTTGCGGGAGGACCACGGTCAGGCCAGCATACATGAGTTCAGCACCAGAATAGACTTGCTCACTGCCTTGAAGCTGATAGAGCCCGTCTTCTTCCAAATCTTTCAATTTCAGCGTCGGTTCTACCGTTTCCACCATTGATAGGACCCGAACATAGGTCACGACCACCTGATCCTGATAATTGAATTGAACCGCTGCTTCATTGCTGGTCGCTGTTGGATTGATGAGGCGATACTGCTGACCAAACTGGACGACTGGGCGAAGTGCCTTGTAGTGAGCGATTTGCTCTGCGATCAAGACTTTTTCCGCCTCTTCTAAACTCGTCAGATCCAGCTCATAGCCTAGATTTCCCATCATGGCCACATGCCCTCGGGTATCCAGAGATGTGATCCGCCCCATCTGGTGATTAGGGACAGCTGACACATGGGCCCCCATGGAAATGGTCGGGTAGAGATAGCTTGAGCCGTATTGGATCGGCAAGCGTGCGATGGCATCGGTATTATCACTGGCCCAAACCTGTGGGAAATACCGCATCATTCCAAGATCGTTCCGCCCACCACCACCTGAGCAGGATTCAAAGAGGATGTGCGGGTGTTTTTCCGTCAGATAAGCCACCAAGTCATAGAGGCCTAACAGATAAGCATGGGATTGCTGCTGGGTTTCTAGGTAGCTCCTACCATTTCCCAGATTGGTCATATTACGATTGTAGTCCCATTTGACATAGTCGATGGTATTTTCCGTCAGGATCTTGTCGAGCACTTCTTTGAGATAGCTGACAACTTCTGGATTGGCCAGGTTCAAGACCAGCTGATTTCGTGAGTAGGTATGACCGTAGCCTGGTGTCTGGATAGCCCAGTCGGGATGTGCCCGATAGAGGTCACTATCGACTGAGATCATCTCTGGTTCAAACCATAAGCCAAACTTGAGATTCCGAGCATGGACTTCTTCGATCAAGTCCTGTAGTGGTCCACCTAATTTGTCTTCATTGACCACCCAATCTCCCAGGGCCCTATTGTCATCAAAACGATTGCCAAACCAGCCATCATCAAGAACAAAAAGCTCTACTCCTACTGCCTGAGCCTCATCTGCCAGCTCCAGGAGTTTTTCCTTTTCAAAGTCAAAGTAGGTCGCTTCCCAGTTATTGAGGAGGATAGGACGCTCAGCATGAGCAAAATGTTTGGGAATGATATAATCTGTCACGAAGTCTTGGCTTTCTTGGCTCAAACCTGTCAATCCCTGATGCGAATAGGTCATCAAGGCTACTGGTGTCTCAAACTGCTCACCAGGCTCTAGCACCCAAGCAAAGTTCTCATCTTCAATACCGATTCCTACCCTCACTTCAGTGATCTGACTCTCCTGGGCAAAAGCTTGGAAATTCCCACTATACATGAGTTGGAAAGCCCAGGCTTGACCAGCTGATTCGGTGGTCTCCTGCTCACAGAGGATCAATGCTGGCGTCTGCGCGTGTCCAGAAGCACCACGATTGGAGACCACACTATGAATGCCCTGTTCCAAGTGCTGTCGACGCACTGTTTTTTCACGGGCATAGGCCCCTTGCAGAGTCACCACGTCATAGTCCCCCGCAGGAAAGTCAACCATGGTACTCAAGGCCCGGTGGATGACCACCTGCTCATCTGAGAGATTGCGAATCTGACGATAGGTCACGATGGTGTTGTAGTCTTCCAGCACCGTATAGTAAAGATTGAGTTCCAGCTGAGCAACCGAATCTATCAAGGTAAAGACCAAGGTCTCCGCATTTTCTAGGGAATGTGGATAAGGCAACTGTACCTCTAGCGCCATTCCCTTGACCACCTTAGCTCTATCAAAAACGAAGCGTGTGACATCTGTCACCCCATGCTGAATCTTGAGCGATGGCTGACGAAAATCACCTAACCCATGTAAGCCCAAAATCTGACGTTGGGTATCATAACTATAGGTCCTGACATCGGGATTGAGCTGACCAGAAAAAGCATGGTCTCGCTCATGGATGGCATTGGACTGGTGATAATTCAACACCTTACGACCAAAATGACGAAGCAAGAGATCCCCATCCCTCTCTTCAATAATGAGAGACAGATCCTTACTAGTGACGTAGTAGGTGCGGTCTGAAATAACAATACTCATTAAAATCTCCTTTTTCATACTCTTCGAAAATCAAAGTGAACCTTTGTCAGCTCCAATAGTCCAGTGGACTATTGGAGGTTGGAAATAAAGCAAAACTTGATTTGCATCAAACTTGCCTAACTACAGTTATATTGACACGACCTTCAGTCGTTTTATCTACAACCTCAAATCCTCTCCCAGAGCATTTGAGCGACTCGCTTTCGCGTCTCATTTTAATTTTCATTGAGTATCAGTCACTGCGCCAAAATATATGCGTTTTCTTTATAGGTATTATTGTAACCTATGCACACGCTTTTTTTAATAGAAATTTGTTGGGATGATATGGTAGAATGTTAGATGGAGGTAGAAAAATGTTACGATTTGCAGAATACCAAACGGATGCGATTGATTTAGGAATTGAATTTTACGGCTACGAAGATTGCCGAGCAAACTACGCTTTTGGTCCCACCATCCGTAAATATTATGTCATCCACTATATCACCAAGGGTAAGGGAACCTTCCACTATCAGGGGCAGGTCCATGAGTTACAGGCCGGAGATTTCTTTCTTCTCAAGCCCAATGAACTCACCTACTATCAAGCAGACAGCCAGGACCCTTGGTCTTATTACTGGTTTGGTATGTCAGGGACCAAGGCCCAGGACTACTTCTCCCTGTCTACCTTAGGTGAGACCGGTGTCCTCCATCAGGGGCCACACACTGATATTCTGCAGGAGATTATTCAGACAGCGATTGACACCGCTCAAACCCTTCACAAGGATCCTCTCCACCATCTGCTCCTCCTCAGCAGTATGTACCGTTTTCTTTTTTATCTCCATTCCTATTTTCCAAATAAAGAAAAGCCAGAGATACACCCCAGCCAAAAACTATACTATAGTACAAAAAAAATCATTGATACCCAGTATGATGATTTAAAACTTTCAATTAGTTCCATCGCCCAATCGCTCAATGTAAACCGTAGTTATCTGACCTCGGTCTTTAAGGACTATCACCAGATATCTCCCAAGGAGTATCTCCTAAAAGTCCGCATGACGCGTGCCTGTGAACTGCTCAAACACAGCCAGGAGCCCATCAAAATTATCGCCTATTCTGTCGGCTACCAGGATCCCTTACACTTTTCCAAAGCTTTTAAAAAATACTACCAACAGTCCCCAAGGGAGTACCGAGAAGAACGACAAGACACCACTCTGCCTTAATCATCTCCATCACCATATATGCTCCACAATAGAAAGGTCTATATGCCCCTTTTTCAACGAACTATTAAACTGACCCTGGCCACCTGTCTAGCAGCCTTTTTAGCTAGTTTTTGGGGAGCCAGTTACGCGACAACCGCAGGTATCATCGCCCTGCTCAGTGTTTCTGAGACCAGGCGCAGCACCCTCAAGCTCGCCTACAAGCGTCTTCTGTCCATGCTCCTGGCCCTCGCCCTTGCTAGTCTATCCTTTGCAGTCTTTGGCTTTCAGCTCTGGTCTCTCAGTCTCTATCTCCTCATCTATATCCCTCTAGCCTACCAACTTGGCTGGGAGATCGGCATCACACCTAGCACAGTCCTTGTGACCCACCTTCTGCTCGAAGAGAGTATCGCCCTCCCACTACTGGCAAATGAAGTCTTGATTTTTCTGATCGGCACCCTCATCGCCCTGAGTGTCAATCTCTATATGCCTGACCGACAAAATAAGTTGACGGACTATCACACCCGTGTTGAAAACCTACTTCGATCTATCTTAAAACGATTTGAAACCTTCCTCCGACTCGGAGATGGCCGAAATGATGCCGAGCTCATCAAAAAACTCGATCAAGAACTAGAAGAAGCCATGGAGCTTGCCTTCTTGGATCAGTCTGACCAGCTTCTCCATCAGACAACTTATCATGTCGCCTACTTCGAGATGCGACGGGAGCAAAACTATATCCTCAAGGCTATGGCGCAAAACATCAACCACTGTCAGTTTTCTGTCGAAGAAAGTACCATCCTAGCCGACCTCTTTGCCTATGTCGCAGAAGAGCTCAGCCAGGAAAATCCAGCCCAAGATCTGCTTGACAAAATCCAGCACTATTTAGCTATCTTCCGCCAGCGTCCCCTCCCCCAAACCAGGGAGGAATTTGAATCACGCGCCACACTCCTCCAACTCCTACGAGACCTGTACGTCTTCGTTCAGATCAAGGTAGATTTCGCCCAACATCACGCTCAATCCAGTCAAAAAGCATAGGAAACAAGTTAAACACTCGTTCCCTATGCTTATTTTTTTATACGGATATTTCCTATGCCCGCACCGTCATAGCTGATCCATCTTCCTTATACAGGTTGATCAAACCAGACTTACAAGCCCGTACCATATCACCAGGCTTCACTTCCCGATCTAGTGTAATGGTCAAAAGCTCCATCGGACGCGCAGCACGTTCAATCAAATCACCTTCAAAATCCCGCAAATCACGAATCGTCGTTGTGAAATGACGGAAACCAGGTCCATAAAACTCGACCTCATCTCCCTCATTGATTACATTCCGCTGACGAATGGTCGCCGTCATCGTACGAGGATCAAAGGATACCACTTCTGCGATAAACTTGTATTCAGGGATCTTTCGACGTGCACCAAACAATTGTTCATTTTCACTTGGTGCATTGTAGTAAAATCCAGTTGCCAGCTCACGCTGAGCGACCTTCCACATCTCATCAATCAAGTCCTGCTTGATCGCTTCAAATTTCTCAGGACTTTCTAGATAAGCATCCACCGCAGCCTTATAGCAGTTTGTCACTGTAGAGACATAGTGGACTGACTTCATCCGACCCTCAATCTTCAAGCTATCAACCCCATTTTCAATCATATCAGGAATATGGTCAATCATACACATATCAACCGCAGACATGGAGAACTCTTCAGCCACCTGCCCCTTGATCGAACGACGTTCCTCACAAAATGGTAGATCATACAAATTGTACTTCCAACGACAAAACTGAGAACAACCACCCCGGTTAGCATCACGATTACTCATGTGGTTAGACAGTACACAACGTCCAGAGTAGGAAATACACATCGCTCCATGAACAAAGGCTTCGATCTCAACGCTGGTCCGTTTGCGGATCTCAGCTAGCTCTTCCATGGTTACTTCCCGCGCCAAAACAACACGGGTCAAGCCCAATTCTTTCCAGAATTCGAAGGTCTCATAGTTAGTAGAGGAAGCTTGCGTTGATAGGTGGATATCCAACCCTGGTGCCTCTGTCACACAAATAGTGATCAAGGCAGGGTCTGATACGATAACCGCATCCAAGCCCATATCCCGCAATTCGCGGAACCAAGCTCCCGCTCCATTTTCATTTCCCTCATGGGTCACCATGTTGGTTGCCACATAGACCTTAGCCCCATGCGCATGCGCATAGTTGATTCCCTCTTGCATGTCCTCCATCGAGAAATTCCCTGCACGGCTACGAAGTCCGTACTGTTGTCCTCCGACAAAGACCGCATCTGCACCATAATCAATGGCTACTTTTAATTTTTCCAGAGTACCAGCAGGTGACAACACCTCTGGACGTTTTTTTGTTTCTGACATCTTTCTTCTCCTATTTACAAGATAGTTAAAGTTGATTATATTTCCACAAGCAGGCCCTGAAATAGACAAACTCAATCCTGCTTGTATGCTACGGTTGACTTATTTGACCTTATTTCGGTCAAAATCATAAAATCCGGTATCCAAGCCCCGGCCTTTAGGATGGAGCTTACGAATCTGCTCATCAAAGAGAAAGGCTTGATCCTGGCTAAACTCACCGGCTTCAATCAGGTCACGCGCCTTAACAAAGATCTTAGCGATCTCGACAAAGTTCTGACCAGGACAGAAGATACCATCTAGCTTCCAATTGCAGTAATTGTAGTCTACTAGCTCTGTCAGTTTGGTCATCATATCGATATCATTGTTGATAAAGATATGTGTCCCATGCTTGTCCTCATAGATCGAATAGTGACTTTCAGGATCACTCGGCTCTGCCAAGAAAAGTCCACGCTCTTTTGAGAGGTCTGTCTCATCAGCCTTTGTAAAATTATAGTAATTCTGCAAAAGCGTCCGCTTAGAATGGTGGATAACAGAGGCCCTATAGACCAAGACTTCTGTTGGCATTTCCAAGTTCTGAGCGATATCAATCAGCTCATCACGCGGAATCTCCCGAGCCAAAACGGCTTCCACACAGCCATGATCCTTCCAGAAGTTAATCTGGCGACTAGACGTCACAAAAACTGACGTATCATAAATCAAGGGGAAGTTGTAGCCATCACGCTTATTCACATAGATAAGCCCCGTATCGCCCACCTCAACATAGTCTACCTCCGAATCAGTGAGCGAGTCTGTATCAGAATCTATTTCTATGACACATGGTAAGAATAAATTGCCAAGCACAGGTGATGACTTCTCTGAAGCAGCACTTCTAGGAGGTGCGCTGCTCTACTTGGTGCCTTCCTTCTTGGTAAGAAGAAAAAGAAAAAAGCAGATGATGAAGCTTAATGAACTGGTCTTATGACTTAGTGTAAGTAGCAAAAAACAGTAAGCGCCCAATAACGAGGTATATTAAAAAACATTCCAAAGTCTGGACTGACTCTGGAATGTTTTGGCTCTTTGTCAACTGTAGTGGGTTGATGTCAGCTAACACCTGGAGAGAACCAACTTGGTTCTCTCTTTTTTGATGCTCAAAGCGATAAGGATACGTTTTTTGAAGTTTTCAAAGGTAACAATGTTGTTGTCTATATAAGCTAATAAGGATTTTAATTCCTGATAGCTAAGACTTGTTACATCTTGGTCTTCCAAAAGTTTGTTATTGAGTATTGCTAATTTCCCAACTTTATTTAAGTCTCCTCCTTGAGAAAGTAAGCCTTCCAAAATTTCTTTGATATTTTTTAGTATAACTTGTTCTGGTTTTAACTCTTTTCCAGATTTATCTTTAGTTGGTTTAATTCCTTCATAAACAAGTCCATTTTTGAGTGATAATAAACAAGTTCCTACAAATTGGCTACGTAATTTCTCAGTAATTCCATCAGAATGCAGTAACTCATTCAATACTTTAATTGAATCTACCACTTTTAGCTTGTCATTTACTTTGCCAAAGCATAATTCTTCATATTCTTCAAATGACAGAATTGTTGATAAGTTGGTAGCCACGTGTTCGTCATCAATAATAACTGATTGACCGTACCATGTCCAAACATTATTACCTTCTGTTTCAGCTAAAATAGCAACGATTTTTCTATCAGAATATACCTTTTCATACTTTACGTACTCTTGTAGTTGTTGTTGAATTTCAGTCTTATCCCAATTATCAAATCTATTTTTAGTTTCGACTAAAATAGCTAGTCGGTCATTCTCAAAACGAATATCTAAGTAGTTGTGTTTTTTCTTTGAATTGCTGTTTCTGTAATCAAAGATAGATTTACCTATAGATTTCAAGCCTTTAGAATAGCTAAATTCTTTTTGAAAAATAGCAATTTATTTAGCTAAAAGGGCTTTATGTGATATACTAGAAACATGAGAGTTTTCGTTTTTATTTTAATCGCTTATTTATTAGGATCCATTCCTAGTGGGCTTTGGATTGGAAAATTTTTTTACCACACAAACCTTAGAGAGCACGGCTCTGGCAATACAGGAACCACCAACACCTTTCGTATATTAGGTGCCAAGGCTGGTATCACTACTTTTGTTATTGACGCTCTAAAAGGGACTATCGCTACTTGTCTGCCTGCCCTTTTTGGCGTTAGCGTCAATCCGCTTTTGTTTGGTTTTTTTGCTATCATCGGGCATACTTTTCCGATATTTGCAGGCTTTAAGGGGGGAAAAGCCGTTGCCACCAGCGCTGGGGTGCTACTGGGCTATTCACCGATTTTCCTTATCTTCTTGCTGATTATTTTTGGCATTGTGCTGTATTTGTACAGCATGATTTCGCTAGCCAGTGTCGCTGCAGCTAGTGTCGGTATTATTGGCGTCTTGGTCTTTCCTGCCTGCCACTTTATCCTGACCAGCTACGACCCACTTTTTATGATAATAACGCTAGCCATTGCCACACTTATCATTGTCAGACACCGAGAAAATCTGAGCCGTATCCGTCAGAAAAAAGAAAATATCGTGCCTTTTGGGCTCAACCTCAGCCATCAAAAGCCAAGTAAGTAATCCTAGAGACATAAAACGCTGAAACACAAAAGTTTCAGCGTTTTTTATGTATTATCCTAGCTTTCTGCGACTTCAGCCGAAATTTGCCACATGACACCAAACTTGTCTACCAAGTTGGCATAAGCAGGCGTCCAAAAGGTTTCCTGCAACTCCATGAAAATTTCCTTGGCATCCACGGACAAGGCAGTATAAAGCTTTTTAGCCGTTTCAACTGAGTCAACAATCAAGGTTGGAACGACATTTTTACCCGCTTGATAGGCATAATCTGGATTTTCGTCAGAGATCTGTAAGCATAAGCCATCAAACGCCAGCTGAGCATTTAGCACCAAGTGTTTTCTGTCTTCGGGGCAGTCTGGAACCATCTCACCCCAAAGTTTGAGACTCACAAGCTCTGCGTCAAATACATTTTTGTAAAAATCAACTGCTTCTTGACCGTTTCCGTCTGTCACGATATAGGTGTCAATTCGTTTAATCATACTAGCTCCTTTATTTTCCTATGTTTCCATTATACTGAAAATCAGAAAATAAGACGAGCCATATGCTCCTAGAGTCTATCCGATGTAAAACCTGTCTTGTCCGCTTCAGTAATCTCTCGAATAACACGACAAGGAACGCCTGCTGCAATGACATTGGCTGGGATGTCCTTGGTGACAACGCTGCCAGAGCCAATGATGGTATTGTCTCCGATAGTGACACCTTGATTGATGTGCACACCTGCACCGACCCAAACTTTGTTGCCAATCGTGACTTTCTTTGCGTAGCAGGCGCCTGCTGCTCGCTCATTGGCGTCAATGGCATGATTGGACGTGTAAATACCGACACGTGGACCGAACAGCACATCATCACCAATCTCAATCCCACCACCATCTAGCAGCACACAGTCAAAGTTAGCATAGAAATTCTTTCCAATCGTGATATTATAGCCAAACTCACAGCGAAAGTTGGGCTCAAAATAACAATTGTCCCCGACAGACTTTAGCAGCTTTTTGAGTAGAGCTTCTCTGCTCTTTTCATCTTGACCAAAGGCTTGATTGTAGGCATTTGTCAATAAAACAGCTGCTTGTCTTGCCTTGATGAGTTCAGGTGTTAGGTCATCATAGACCGCTCCTGACAGGATATCTTGTCTTTGTTCTTCTAAGGTCATCGTTTTCTCTCCTTTTGTGACTAGGCAAAAAGCCCCAAAACTGGGGCTTTGATGTTGTTAATGGCGTTTTCTACGAACACCGATAAGACCAACTAACAAGAGGACAAATCCAACCAAAACAGCTGCAATCGAACGATTGCTTGCTGTCAACGGCAGCGTCAACAGGTCCCCATCAGCAAATGCCAAGGCTTGTCCAAAGTAGAGATTGCCTTTTACCTTGTTTTGCCCATGTGCTGCTTGCGCTTTGGGCTTAAAGGCTGCTGTCTGATAGCTGACTGTTATGGTCTGCGTTTGACCACTAGGACTGAGCTCTAGTGTTGTAGTGGTCGTTGTGTTTTGTGTTGATTGTTGCGTATTGTTTTTTGTCGGTTCGGTCTCTTTTGGTGTTAGGTATGTTGCAAGCTCACTTGATTTTATAGAGATAGTGCGTGAGTTTGGATTGATAACAGCGTACTCGGTAAGATCTGCTTTTGCCAAGAAGTCTGCAAAAACACCATCCATGGAAGGACCTTCCTCACGACTACCACCAAGCATGGTGTAGCCATCACCTCCAGCAGCTAGGAAATCATTTGTCGCTAGATAATAAACCTTATCAAGCACCAAGTCCTTATAAGTCTGGCTTGCATGGTCTAGGATTTGTATCGCTAGAACACGCTGGTCAGCTGGTAAGGTTGTGTCATAATACACTCGTGCACCAGAAATTTGCAAGAAACCGCCACTTGGCTCAAGTAAAGGCTGTCCATTCTCATCTAAGACGACATTGCCGTTGCTGTCGACTTGATTGATAGAGCCTAGAGACTTGATGAACATGTCTTTGATTTGCTGACCAGTCACTTCAATCTGTGAGATGATATTGCCAAAAGGAAGGACAGCGATGATGTCGCCTTTTGTGATTGGCTTATCTTTTTGGATAGTCTCACGCAAGCCACCGCCGTTTGTCACAGCGAGATCAGTTGGGTGTGAGAAGCCTGTTTGACCGTAGTCGTAGAGTGCGTCAGCAACGATATTTCCAAGATTAGTCTCACGAACACGAACGTTTTCACGTTGCCCATTGAGCTCAACTGGGCTCTTGTCTAGGACAACAACGGCATTTTCAGCAGCATACTTTTCTTGAATGGTCTTGACAAGTGCTGCTACCGTCTCGTCTTCTTTTAAAGCCTTGCCGGCTTCTGTTGTGATGAGGCTATTTTCAAGCACTTTTTCAGAATTCAGCACAATCTTCCCAATATGATTGAGATAGCTGCCTGTTTGGTTGTAAGTGACATTGCCATAGGTATCAACCTTTGCGGTGTGCGAATGCCCATCTAAAACGAGGACATTTTTTCCAGAAAGCAGAGCATTTTGTGATAAAGCTTCAGCTAGTGTAGAGCCTTGCCACTCAGTTGGTGTGGTTGTGTCCACACCTAGGTGAGCAAGGATGATGTATTTGTTGTAACTCTTGCCCTCTGCCTTAGCTCGGGCTTCAATTTCAGCGATGACAGACGTCACCTCTGCAATCGGATCGCTAAAGGTAACGCCAACAACGTTTCGAGGGTGCGTTTTGGTAGCGGTCTCAGGTGTCGTCACTCCGATAACCACCACTTCATCGCCTACAACTTCTTTATTTTTATCAATAATCGTTGAGGCTTCAAACAAACGTGCACCGTTGACATAAGTGTTGGCGCTCAAAAGCGGAAACTGCAAGAGCTCTTTGAGTTTTTTGAGCTGGTCTAAACCAAAGTCAAACTCGTGATTGCCAATCGCCATGGCGTCATAGCCAATCTCATTCATGAGTGTCGCCATGTCCTCGCCCTTGGTGCTGTTTGAAATCGGCAAACCTTGGAAAGCGTCACCTGAGTCAAGCACCAAAGTCGTTCCTTGACTTCTGCTTTCCTTGACTGCTTCTGCTAACTTGGGTGTACCGATGACAGAGCTTTCCTCAACGATACGCCCATGCATGTCATTGGTGTGAAGGACAGTGATGGTGTCATCTGAATTTGTCTCACTTGCTGGTGCTAGCTCTTCTGACTGATTGTCAGCTGTGCTTGCGTCCTCTGTTGTAGCTGCTGGCGTTTCTTCTTGTGCTTGATTTGTAGACTCGGCTGTAACTTCTGCGACTTCAGCTGATGGTGTGTTTGTTTCTACAGATGATGGTGTTGCCTGTTCGTTTGATACAACGCTTGTTTGCTGGCCAACATTACTCTCCTGTGCTAGACTGACCTCTGTCTCATCAGCAGCAACCTGCCCTGCCAATAAAGTTGTTGAAATAAGAACAGTTGACAATAGCAAACTTTTCTTTTTCATTGAAAACCTCCTAAATAATATCGTACTTGGTAGCTTATCGCTACCGCTATTACCTCTATTGTACACTATTTTTTACATTTTTGGAAATCTTTAAACAATATTTTAAGGATTTTTTTAGTTTGATATGAAAAAGAAGCAAGATGTTCTTCTTGCTTCTTCTTACTTGCGATACATTTTAAACTGCAGATAGAGGTCGTTGTAAATGCCCAGCCACTTGAGTCCTAGATTGTCGTAGACTTCTAGGTGGTTGATAGTGGACTGGTCGGGATAGAATGCCTTATCTTCTTGGAGCGCTTTTGGCAGGAGTTTTTTAGCGGCTTGGTTAGGTGTCGCATAGCCGATATACTCTGCATTTTGCGCAGCATTTTCAGGTTTTAGCATAAAGTTGATAAAGGTATAGGCTTGGTCTTTGTGCTTAACTGTTTTAGGGATGACTAGATTGTCAAACCAGAGGTTTGAGCCTTCGCTTGGGACGATGTAGCGCAGGTCTGGATTGGACTCCAGCATTTCACTTGCCTCGCCAGAGAAAGTCACACCAATAGCAGCGTCCCCTTGTATCATATAGCCTTTCATTTCGTCACCAACAATCGCCTTGATATTTGGTGTGAGTTTTTGCAATTTCGCTAGAGCTTGCTTGAGTTCAGTCATATTTTTGGTATTGACACTGTAGCCTAGAGAGTTGAGCCCAACGCCCATAACTTCACGAGCTCCGTCAACTAGGAGAATGCTGTTGCGATAGCTACTATCCCACAAGTCATCCCAGTGCTTGGGTGCAGTCTTGACCAGCTTGGTATTGTAAACAATACCGACTGTCCCCCAAAAGTAAGGAATAGAATAGTCGTTATTGGTATCAAAGCTCTTACCAAGAAACTCAGTGCCGATATTTTCCAAACTCTTGATACGCTTTTTGTCCAGCTTGATGAGCAGATTTTCCTTAATCATCTTGTCAATCATGTAATCACTAGGAACCGCCAAGTCATATGTTGTCCCACCTTGCTTAATCTTAGTGTACATGGCTTCGTTAGAGTCAAAGGTCTCATACTGCACCTCGATACCTGTCTCTTTGGTGAACTTGGTAATCAAGGCAGGGTCGATATAGTCCCCCCAGTTATAGATGACTAGCTTGTCCGACTGGGCGCTAGAACTAGTCGTCTTTTCCATGATGGTCATGCCAACAAAAAGTAGAACAATAACCGCTACAATACCTAAAATAAAGGAATACAATCTACGCATGCTTGTCCTCTCTTTCTCTGACGATATAATAGTAGCCAATGACTAGCAAGATACTAAAGAGAAAAACAATAGTCGAGAGGGCATTGATTTCTAGCGAAATCCCACGTCTTGCTCGTGAGTAAATCTCAACAGACAAGGTTGAGAAGCCGTTTCCTTGGACAAAGAAAGTCACTGCAAAGTCGTCTAGCGAGTAGGTAAATGCCATGAAAAAGCCAGAGATGATAGCTGGTGTCAGATAAGGCAACATGACCTCACGCAACATCTGCCAAGTGGTCGCCCCAAGATCATAAGCCGCATGAATCATGGCGGCATTCATCTCCTTGAGTCTAGGTAGCACCATCAAGACCACAATCGGTATGGAAAAGGCGATGTGACTCAGCAATACTGAAACAAAACTCAGCTGAAAACCAAGCGCTGTAAATAGCAAAAGAAAGCTCGCCCCAATCATAACATCAGGTGCCACCATGAGGATGTTATTGAGGGACAGCAAAGTTTGTTGGCGTTTTTGCTTGACTTGATAAATCCAAATAGCACCAAAAGTCCCAATAGCAGCCGCTAACAGAGCACTTAGAAAGGACAAGAAAAAGGTCTGCAACAAAATCAACATCAAGCGACTGTCTGAAAACATATCCTTATAATGCTCAAAAGTAATCCCTGTAAAGCCATTCATGTCGACTCCCTTATTAAACGAGTAGACAATCAAGTAAAAAATAGGGATGTAGAGGATGATAAAGACAAATGCCAAATAAAAATGTGCTAGTTTTTTCATCGTTTTCGCTCCTTTGTCAACCACATCACGACAACCATGGCGAGAATTAAAATCACACCGATGGTTGAACCCATTCCACGATTTTGCGTGGTCAAAAAGTGCTGTTCAATAGCTGTCCCAAGCGTAATGACACGATTGCCCCCTATGAGGCGTGTCAGCATGAAAAGGCTGAGACTGGGGATAAAAACAGACTGCACACCACTTCTGACACCATTGAGTGACAAAGGAAAAATGACTTTTCTAAAAGTCTGCCAGCTATTGGCGCCAAGATCGTAGCTGGCATTGATGAGATTTTGGTCAATATCATCCAGCGCATTGAAGATAGGCAACAGCATAAAAGGCAACTCGATGTAGCTCGCCACAAAGATAAAGGCAAAGTCAGTAAAGAGCAGCTGCTTTGAGCCGATACCGATGAAATTTAAGAACTGATTGATACCGCCCTGCTGGCTAAAAATCCCCATAAAGGCGTAAGCTTTTAGCAATAAATTAATCCAAGTGGGCAAAATAACCAGCATGAGCAGCAACTGCTTGTGCTTAAACTTGGTCAGCGCATAGGCTGCTGGGTAGCTGATGACAAGCGTCACTAGGCTAATAATCCCCGCATAAAGAACAGAATTGACACTCATAAGCAGATAAGTCCAAGAGCTAAAAAAAGTCTTGTAATTATCTAGCGTAAAACGCCCTTGAATGTCAAAAAACGATGTCCAGATGATAAGCGCCACAGGAGATAAGACAAAGAGAAAGAGCCACAGAAGGTAAGGAAGCGAAAAAAGACTAGAGGTTTTCTTCATGACGCTCCTCCTCAATGGCGTGGATGAGCCCTTCTTCTGGCTCCTCAAGGTCAACGTATTCTTCGATACGAGCGTCAAACTCTTCCTCAGTTTCATTGAGACGCATGATGTGGATGTCCTCAGGAGTGAAGTCAAGTCCGATAACCTCGCCCTCGATGGCTTTTCTAGTCGAGTGAATCATCCATTCATTGCCAAGCTCATCATAAGCGATAATCTCATAGTGCACCCCTCGAAAGAGCTGGGTGTCAACAGTAACTCTGAGTTTGCCCTCATCTGGCAATGTGATTTGCAAGTCCTCCGGGCGGATGACCACCTCAACAGGCTCATTGGGACGCATACCACCGTCAACCGCCTCAAACTGCTGTCCATTGAACTCCACCAGATAGTCCTTAATCATCTTGCCTGCAATAATATTGGACTCTCCGATAAAGGTCGCCACAAAATGGTTAATCGGCTCATCGTAGATGTCAACAGGTGTCCCTGACTGGACAATCTCACCGTCATTCATGACAAAAATCCAGTCACTCATGGCGAGCGCTTCTTCTTGGTCATGCGTGACAAAGACAAAGGTAATACCAAGGCGCTGCTGCAACTCACGCAGTTCATACTGCATTTCCGTTCTTAGCTTCAAATCAAGCGCAGACAGCGGCTCATCAAGTAGGACAACCTTTGGTTGATTGATGATGGCACGAGCGATAGCGACACGTTGCCTCTGCCCGCCAGACAATTTTTGAATGGCTCGCTTTTCAAACCCATCAAGACGCACCATCTTGAGCGCTTCTGTGACACGCTCTTTGATTTCTTTTTTGTCCACTTTACGCAATTTTAAGGGAAAAGCGACATTTTCAAAAACCGTCATGTGCGGAAAGAGAGCGTAGTTCTGAAAGACGGTGTGCACGTCCCGTTTATTGATAGGAATATCATTGATACGCTTGCCGTCTAAGTACACATCTCCAGAAGTAGCGTCTAGGAGACCTGCGATGATGTTTAAAATCGTTGATTTCCCGCTTCCAGACGCCCCAAGAAGAGTGTAAAATTTTCCTTCTTCCAACTCAAAGTTGATGTCCTTTAGGACAACTGTCCCGCTATCTTCAAAAACCTTTGACACATGTTTAAATGAAATAATAGGATTAGTCACTTGACATAAAACCTCCACAGAGCACTAATCGCTCTCACTTTCTCCAATAATTCTAACTTCTGGTTCTAGTATGACACCAGATTTTTCCTTAACAGTTGCAATTACTTGTGCAATCAAGTCTTCATAATCTTTTGCAGTACCTTCTGCGATATTGACCATGAAACCAGCGTGTTTCTTACTCACCTCAACACCACCGACACGCACGCCTTGTAGACCTGCTTCGCTGATGAGTTGCCCTGCAAAATGCCCAACAGGACGCTTAAAGACCGAACCACAGGACGGATATTCAAGCGGCTGTTTGAGCTGACGCAGATGCGTCAGACGATCCATCTCCTGGCTAATCAGCGTGTAGTCTCCTGGTTTTAGCGCAAACTTAGCAGAGATGACAATATCGCCCTCATCCTGCAGGATAGAGTGGCGGTAGCCAAACTTCATCTCACGAGCGTCTATAGTGCGCACTTCACCAGCTTTACTAAGCACTTGAGCAGAGACTAGGATATGCGCAATCTCGCCACCATAAGCGCCAGCATTCATATAAACGGCGCCGCCGATACTGCCTGGAATACCGCAGGCAAACTCAAAACCAGTTAAGCTGTGGAAACGAGCAACACGTGTCGTCTCAATCAGATTGGCACCTGCTTCAGCCTCAATGATGTAGCCGTCAACAGTGATGGTATTTAGCTTGTCAAACATAATGACAAAACCACGAATGCCCCCATCACGCACGATAAGGTTGCTAGCGTTTCCTAGCACCATCCACGGAATATTTTCTTGATTGGCAAAACGAACAATGCGCGAGAGTTCGTAGCGGTTTCTAGGAAAAGCCAAAAAATCCGCTGGTCCACCAACCTTGGTATAAGTATACTTTTTCAAAGGTTCATCAATACGAATATCAATTCCCTTTAAATCTTCATGTAGTTTATTAAGCATTTGACACTAAAGTAGCTGGGACAGTTGTCTCAGCTTTCCTTCATTTTTTATTCTCATACAGGTAGAAATACCTACACACATTATAGCAAAAAAAAGCAATTCATGCTATACCTTTCCAAAGTCTGCCTTATTATTCTATTGTTACATTTTGAACTTTTATGCGACAATTCTGCCATTTTGACTTGACTTTTGCTTTTGATAATTATATAATCTAGTTATCAATACTAGATGAGAGGTGTTTTTATATTATGACTTATCACTACCCGAGTTGGGATGAGTTGCCAGCTATTGATCTCTATCTCGATCAGGTATTGCTCTATGTCAATCAAGTCACGCAGCATAATATTCCAAGTGACAAGGGGCTAACCGCTTCAATGGTTAACAACTATGTCAAACACGAACAACTCACAAAACCAATCAAGAAAAAATACAACCGCAAACATTTGGCACGTTTGATTGCGATTACTGCTTTAAAAAACGTCTTTTCTATCCAAGAAATCAGCCAAACCTTAACCATACTAACTGCTAATGACCAGTCCAAAGAAAGCTATAACGGCTTTGTGGCTTGCATGAATGAGCAAGAAACAAGTGGACTGCCTGAGGTTGTCATCTCAGCTTGTCAAACGCTAAAACTCTATGACCACACACAGAAACTGGTTCAAAACCTAGAAGGAGAAGAGTATGAGCCCAACACAAACCGTGAAACTGAGTAAACAACTAACCTTTGGGGAAGAGGTCGCAAACAGTGTCACTCACGCTATCGGAAGCCTCTTGATGCTTATCCTGCTGCCTATCACAGCCTCTTATAGCTACCAGCAGTACGGTCTAGCAGCCTCTATTGGTATGTCTATCTTTGTGATTAGCTTATTTCTCATGTTTTTGTCGTCAACTATCTACCACTCCATGTCCTATAATTCGCCTCAAAAGTACGTCTTGCGTATTATTGACCACTCGATGATTTACATCGCCATTGCTGGTAGTTACACGCCTGTGGCACTATCCCTTGTCGGTGGCTGGCTAGGTTACGCTATTATCATCCTGCAGTGGGGAACGACTATCTTTGGGATTTTGTATAAGATTTTTGCTAAAAATATCAATGAAAAATTTAGTCTCTTTCTCTATCTCATGATGGGGTGGCTGGCAGTCTTTATTGTCCCTGCTATTGTGACAAAGACAGGCTTGGCCTTTTGGCTTTTGATGTTAGCAGGTGGCTTATGCTACACCATCGGTGCTATCTTTTATGCTAGAAAGCGCCCTTACGACCATATGATTTGGCACCTCTTTATCTTGCTTGCTTCAGCTCTACAATATATCGGCATTGTCTACTACATGCTATAAGCTTGGATATTTCCCAAGCTTTATTTTTTGGCACAAAAAAAGCCGTTAAGGATGGAACTTTAACGACTTTAGAGGGGTTATACTCCCGTAACATGATAATAGACTTTAAAAACGAGGAAGCCTATTCAGTTGTGAAGAGACAAGTCCCATCACTAGTCAACACTTGGTATAGAGAACTATACCTTAGCTAGACCGTTCTCCCAAAAACAAGCCTAGCTAAAGAGGTGTTTGATTGCACTCGTACAACCTTTCCCTTTTTCATTATCTATTATCTCTCATTTTGATACAATTGTCAATATACTTGTTGCATTTGTATGTGGTAGAATTTTTTAGAATAGACAATTCTGTATGAAAAAGGAGAACTTGTTACCGAGTTGTAAACAAAAAGACTGAACATTTTTTCTTGCTCAGCCTTGACAGTTTTGTCATTATCCTTTATTATTAGGATGACTGAGTAAG